>CAVPLC010000076.1:0-159711 GCA_963705835.1 uncultured Actinomycetes bacterium | reverse complement strand
AGGACCCGTCGGCGCCCGCATGGTGGCACTCTGGACTGACATGGACCCAGCGAAGGCGAGCGCGACCGCGACTGGCGTCGCGGTGGCCCGTGGCGTCCACCGCTCATACGACCAGCCCCCATGGGTGCTCGACGACCCGTTCGCCCTCCCGCTGGCCGGGCCGCGGTGGGCTGAGATCCAGTCCGCCAGCGAAGCCGCCCTTCCCCCGGATCGCGCTGCGCCAGAGCCGGGCCAGCGTCGTGGCGCGCTCACGCTACGCCGAGGACCGGCTCGTCTGCGGCGGCTACCGCCAGTACGTGATCCTGGGGGCGGGGCTGGACTCCTTCGCCTGGCGCCGGGCCGACCTCATCGGCTGGCTGCGGCTCTTCGAAGTCGACCGCCCGGCCAGCCAGGCCCGGAAACTGGCCAGGATCGCCGAACTCGGTCTCCCGGTCCGGGACGCGCATGTCTTCGCCGCGGTCGACTTCGAAGCCGGATCGCTGCGCGACGGCCTTGACCGGGCCGGACTCGACTGGTCTCAGCCGGCCTTCTTCTCCTGGCTCGGCGTGACGATATACCTGACGGCTGAGGCCATCGACGCGACCCTCCGGAGCGTGAGCGGGTGCGGCCCCGGGTCAGAAATCGTCCTCAGCTACGACGCTTCGGACGCCTTTCTTGACGACGCCGCCCGGGAGCTGGTGCAGCTCGAGGCCAGGCTGGTCGCCGCGGCCGGCGAGCCGTACGCGACCAGGATGTCCCCCGCACAGGCGGAGGCGCTTATCGAGGGCGCCGGGCTGGAAGTAGTCGAGCACCTTACGCCGCAGGCCCTGTACGAGCGGTACTTCGCCGGGCGCAGCGACGGGCTGCGCCCTTCCGACGCTGAACGCCTCATCGCCGCCCGAACAGGCTAACCGCGCTGGGCGGCCGGCCGATCGTGCGGATGAACGGAACGGCCTCGAGCCGGTGCCTCCCGCGTACAGAATTGCCGCTTGCGGGATGCCGTCAGCAGGGCCCATCCGGGGTTCGGTCCAGCGCTCGCCGGTGCCGGTGAAAAACAACCCTGTGCGTCCGCTATCCGCGGAAATGTCATACCGGCTTGCTATCATCAAATACATGTTCGACACCACTGTGCAGGAGTGCGGCTCCGGCAGCACCATTCCAACCTCCGGCGACACCGTCTCGGTCCCGTTGGCGCGGCTGGAAGCGCAGATCTGCGAGCTGGCCGGGCACCTGACCGCGGCCACGTGCCGGTTCCTGGTCCTGCTCGGCGACTTCGATGACCGGCGCGGCTGGGCGAGCTGGGACATGAGCAGCTGCGCGGCCTGGCTGTCGTGGAAGTGCCAGATGTCCTCCGGCACCGCCCGAGAGCACGTCCGGGTGGCCCGCGCGCTGCGGGTGCTGCCGGTGATCCGCGAAGAGTTCGGCGCGGGTCGGCTCTCGTATGCGAAGGTGCGTGCACTGACCCGGATCGCTACCCCGGACACCGAGGCCGGCCTGGCGGAGATCGCCGGGCCGATGACCGGCAACCAGCTGGAGCGGTTCGCCCGCGCGCACCGCCAGGTCAGCTCGGCCGATGACGCTGATGCCCGGGTCCAGCGGCGGCTCGCCTGGCGGTTGGAGGACGACGGGTCGCTGTCCGGCACGTTCCGGCTGCCGCCGCTCCAGGGCGCCGTGCTGCTGAAGGCGCTGCGCGCGGCGGTCGGCGACCTGGAACACCCGCACGAGAGCCAGTCAGCCGGACGCGGAAACGTCGGCTACGGCCCAGCCGCAGGCGCCGACCTCCTCGAGCCTGGCCGACGCGCTGCTGGTCATCGCCGAGGCGTTCCTGGCCGGCAAGGTCGCCGCCGCCGACGACCCCGAGGTGTACCAGGTCATCGTGCACGTCGGCGCCGACGCCATCCCCCCGCCAGCCCGGCCGCCGATGCCGGCGACGTTTCCGCGGAAACGTCCGGCCCCTCTCGCAGGCCCGGCCGCCTCGGCCGCCCCGACCCCGCCGGGGCACCCCGCTGACCCGGCGCGGTGCCACGTCGAGGACGGCCCGGCCATCTCGGTCACCACCGCGCAGATGATCGCCTGCTCCTCGGCGCTGAGCTGGATGCTGCACGACAGTGCCGGCACGCTCCTCGATCTCGGCCGGCGGCGGCGGCGTCCGAACGCGGCCCTGCGCCGCGCGGCCCGCGAACGGGACACGTGCCGCTGCCGGTTCCCCGGCTGCGAATCCCGCCGCGTCGACCTGCACCACATCCAGTACTGGAGCCAAGGCGGCCGGACCACGCTGGACAACCTGGTCAGCTTGTGCAAGTACCACCACATGCTGATCCACGACCGCGGCTACCTGATCGCGGCTAGACCGCGACGGCACCTTCGCCTTCTACCGCCCGGACGGCACGATCCTGCCAAGTCAGCCCGCCCTGCCCGAGTCGGCGGCTCGATCGAGGACTGCCACGACGCCGACATCACCCCGGGCACGATCATCCCGCCCTGGTACGGCGAGCGGCTCGACCTGGACCACGCCATCTACATCTGCCTGGCCAACGCCCGCAACCAGGCCGCGCAGCAAGACGGACGCGTCCCGCCGATCCCGCACTACGAGCAAGACGACCACGACCAGCCCGAGCCGTTCCAGCCCCGCGTCCGGGCGACGCAACACGCTCGACTGGATAGCCAAGGTGGCCCGCGAGCATGTGGACGTCTAGGCGAAAGGCCGCTGGAACCGACCCGGCCGGCGCGCCAGCCCGCCGGGGCCAGCCGGGCTCGGCTACTGTAATGAGCACCGGTTGATGAGGACGCGCGCTGCCCCTTTCGGGGGAGTAGCGGCGCGCAGCGTGCCCTGAGGAGGCGGTCATCATGGCAGAGTCCGATCAGCCGTTCGCTCACCTGCACGTGCACACCGAGTACTCCATGCTGGACGGTGCCGCCCGGCTCAAGGACCTGTTCGCCGAGGTCAAGCAGCTGGGCATGACGCACGTGGCGATGACCGACCACGGCAACATGTTCGGCGCCGCCGAGTTCCACCGGCAGGCCAAGGACGCGGGCATCACGCCGGTGATCGGGATCGAGGCCTACGTCGCGCCCGAGGCGCGGAACAACCGCGAACCGCATCCTGTGGGGCCAGCCGCACCAGAAGAAGGACGACGTCTCCGCCGCCGGGGCCTACCTGCACAAGACCATCTGGGCCCGGGACAACGACGGCCTGCACAACCTGTTCCGGCTGTCCTCCCGTTCCTACGCCGAGGGCTGGCTGGTCAAGTGGCCCCGGATGGACAAGGAGCTGATCGCCGAGTACAGCAAGGGCCTGATGGCCTCCACCGGCTGCCCGTCGGGCGAGCTGCAGACCCGGCTCAGGCTCGGCCAGGAAGACGAGGCGCTCAAGGCCGCGGCGCAGTGGCAGGACATCTTCGGCAAGGAGAACTACTTCCTCGAGCTGATGGACCATGGCCTGGACATCGAGCGCCGGGTCCGCGACGGCCTGACCGAGATCGGCCGCAAGCTCGGCATCCCACCGGTCGTCACCAACGACTCGCACTACACCCGCGAGCCGGACGCCCAGGCCCACGACATGCTGCTGTGCATCCAGACCGGCAAGACCCTGGCCGACGCCGACCGGTTCCGGTTCGAGGGCACCGGGTATTACATCAAGCCCGCCGCCGACATGTACCGCCTGGACTCCAGCGACCTGTGGCAGCAGGGCTGCCGCAACAGCCAGCTCCTGATCGCCGACCGGGTCGACGCGACCGGCATGTTCGAGTTCCGCAACCTGATGCCGCGGTTCCCCATCCCCGACGGCTTCGAGTCCGAGGACGAGCTGTTCCGCGCCGAGGTCTGGAAGGGCATGGACCGCCGCTACCCGGGCGGCTACGACGAGCGAAGAAAGCAGCAGGCCGAGTACGAGATCCAGATGATCTGCCAGATGGGGTTCCCCGCCTACTTCCTGGTGGTCGCGGACTTCATCATGTGGGCGAAGAACAACGGCATCGCGGTGGGCCCCGGCCGCGGTTCCGCGGCGGGCTCGATCGTCGCCTACGCGATGGGCATCACCGACCTCGACCCGCTGGTGCACGGCCTGATCTTCGAGCGCTTCCTCAACCCCGAACGCATCTCCATGCCCGACATCGACATCGACTTCGACGAGCGCGGGCGCGGCGACGTGATCAGGTACGTGACCCAGAAGTGGGGCTCGGACCGGGTGGCGCAGATCGTCACCTACGGCACGATCAAGGCCAAGGCCGCGATCAAGGACTCCTGCCGGGTGCTCGGCTTCCCGTACGCGCTGGGCGACCGGATCACCAAGGCGTTCCCGCCGACCGTGCTGGGCAAGGACATCCCGCTGTCGGCGATCTTCGACGAGGCGCACCCCCGGCACAAGGAGGCCGGCGAGCTCCGCTCGCTCTACGAGGCCGAGGCCGAGATCAAGCAGGTCATCGACACCGCGCGCGGGATCGAGGGGCTGATCCGCCAGCCCGGCGTGCACGCGGCCGGGGTGATCATGTCCGCCGAGCCGCTGACCGACCACATCCCGGTCTGGACCCGGCACACCGACGGCGCGGTCATCACGCAGTTCGACTACCCGACCTGCGAGGACCTCGGCCTGCTGAAGATGGACTTCCTCGGCCTGCGGAACCTGACCATCATGGTCGACGCCGTGGCCGCGATCGAGAAGAACCGGGGCGTCTCGATCGACCTGCTGAGCCTGCCGCTGGACGACAAGCCCACCTACGAACTGCTGGCCCGCGGCGACACGCTCGGCGTGTTCCAGCTGGACGGCGGGCCGATGCGGGCCCTGCTGCGGCTGATGAAGCCGGACAACTTCGAGGACATCTCCGCCGTGAACGCGCTGTACCGGCCCGGCCCGATGGGCGTGAACTCGCACACCAACTACGCGCTGCGCAAGAACGGGCAGCAGGAGATCATCCCGATCCACCCCGAGCTCGAAGAGCCGCTGCGGGAGGTCCTCGAGCCGACCTACGGCCTGATCGTCTACCAGGAGCAGGTGCAGAAGGCGGCCCAGATCCTGGCCGGCTACACCCTCGGCCAGGCCGACCTGCTCCGCCGCGCCATGGGCAAGAAGAAGAAGGAGATCCTGGACAAGGAGTTCGTCCCCTTCCAGCGGGGCTGCCGGGAGCGCGGCTACTCCGACGAGGCGATCCAGGCCGTCTGGGATGTCCTGGTCCCGTTCTCCGGGTACGCGTTCAACAAGGCGCACACCGCCGCGTACGGCCTGATCGCGTACTGGACCGCCTACCTGAAGGCGAATTACCCGGCCGAGTACATGGCCGCGCTGCTCTCCTCGGTGGCCGACGACAAGGACAAGTCGGCGCTGTACCTCAATGAGTGCCGCCGGATGGGCATCAAGGTCCTGCCGCCCGACGTGAACGAGTCCGTCGCGACGTTCGCCGCGGTCGGCACCGACGTCAGGTTCGGCCTGGCGGCGATCCGCAACGTGGGCACCAACGTGGTGGAGGCCATCCTCGCGGCCCGCAAGTCCAAGGGCCAGTTCAGCAGCTTCCCCGATTTCCTGCGCAAGGTCCCGCTGGTGGTGTGCAACAAGCGGGTGATCGAGTCACTGATCAAGGCGGGCGCATTCGATTCGTTCCGGGAACCGCGCAAGGGCCTGGTGTTTGTACACGAACAGGCCGTCGACGCGGTGATCGACATCAAGCGCAACGAGGCGATCGGGCAGGATTCCCTGTTCGGCGGCGACGCCGAGGCCGAGGCCGTGTTCGACGTGCCGGTTCCGGCGGGGGAGTGGGACAAGTCCACGCTGCTGAACTTCGAGCGCGAGATGCTCGGCCTGTACGTCTCCGACCATCCGCTGTTCGGCGTCGAGCACATTCTCGTCAGGGAAAGTGACTGCTCGCTCGCCGATTTGATGACAGACGATACCGAACGGTCCAAGGCCGACCGTTCCGACGCCCAGATCGTCCGCGTGGGCGGGATCTTGTCCGGCGTCCAGCGCAAGGTGACCAAGCAAGGCAACCAGTGGGCGGCCGCCACCCTGGAGGACCTGGCCGGGGCGATCGAGGTGCTGTTCTTCCCGCAGACCTACCAGCTGTACGCCACCTCGATCGCCGAGGACGCGGTCGTGGTGGTCAAGGGCAAGGTGGACCGCAGGGATGATGTGCCCAAGCTGATCGCGATGGACCTGACCATCCCCGACCTGTCGGTGGATGACTCGGGCCCTTTCGTGGTGTCGATGCCGGTGGCCAGGTGCGTGCCGCCGGTGGTGGAGCGGCTCCGGGAGGTGCTGTGCACCCATCCGGGCCCGACCGAGGTACACCTGCGGCTGCGCGGCCGCGAGCGCACCACCGTCGTACGCCTTGACGACAAGCTGCGAGTAGCTGCCTCGCCCGCCTTGATCGGCGACCTGAAGCAGCTACTCGGCCCGGCCTGTGTCGGCTAGCAGGGCGTCGGTTAGCTGATCCTCGGCCCGGTGAGCTGATCCAGGAACGCGCGGTACATCAGCAGCGTGGCTCGCAGCGTCTCGGTGTCGGCGTTCGTGCCGTCACCCCACCGGCCGCGCAGCGACTGCTGGCGTTCGGCGATGGCGCGCTGCCTCTCGGCGATGGCGGCTTCGAGCCTGGCGGTCACCTGGGCGATGACGTCGGCTGCCTCGGTCACCGAGCCGTGAGGGTCGTCCACGAACCTGAACTGGACCTGCTCCCACCGCTCACGGAACTCCGACGCGTCCGGCAGCAGGCTCCCGTAGGTCAGGTCGCTGAAGTCACCCAGGCCGGCGTCTGCCTCGCCCGGCCTCAGTTCCGGTTCGGCCGGGGCACCCGCGTGCTTCCCCGTCACCTCGGCAGCGACGGCCTCGGGAGCAACGGCCTCGGGAGCAACGGCCTCGGGAGCAACGGCCGGAGCAACCCTCGGGAGCAACGGGCACGGTCGCAACGGGCACGGGAGCAACGGGCACGGTCGCAACGGGCACGGGAGCAACGGGCACGGTCGCAACGGGCACGGTCGCCTCGTGCGGGCCCGTCGCGGTATCGGCCTGGTCCCGGTCCTCCGCGGGCTCCTCCGCCGCGCCCGGCGGCGCAGCCGGGGCAGTCGCGCCGGCCGAGGTCGGCTCGGTGTCGTCCTCGTCGTCCCAGTCGTCGCGGCCTGCGGCGTCCGGGCTGCGTACCGCGCCGACCTCATCGGAATCGGGGCGGTCCTCCTCGTCAAAGGGAGCGTCCGCGGAAACGTTGCCGACCGCATCCGCATCCGGAGCCGACGGCTCCGGCCGGTCGTCGCCCAGCGCGGAGGCGACCCTCTGGAAGTGGGTCATCGGGTCGGCCTGCTCGGCCGGGAATTCGCCGGTGTCATCGTCCGTGACGACCTCGCCGCGCACGACGTAGCCCGGCCCGTGGTCCTGCGTCATCGCAGTCCCCCTTCTACCGCGGTGTGCCCGCGGTGCGGTTGCTGGTCCGCGCCGCGGTCGCGGTCTTCTGCGGCAGGATGGCTACCTTCCGCGTGTGATCGCTGGTCCCGGCCGTGCGGCGCGGGCTCGCGACGGTTGCCGGCCGGCGCAGGCCCTTCCCGGTCGCCGTGCCGGCCAGGTCCTGGAACAGCGTGCGGTAGCTGATCATGGCCTTCCTGAGATCCTCGGTGCTCGCCGAGTCGACCCGCAGGTTCTGCGCCTTGCGGTAACCGTCAAGCGGACGGGCGTGGTACACGGACAGGGCCTCCATGCTGGCGTTCCTGTCGTCGGCTGGGTAGCCGCGGTCTCGCATGACATCCCAGATCAGCGTGCCCGCCGCGGACACGGCTTCGGCCGGGGTGTCGACGAACTGCTTCTGGACCGCGTCCCATTTGCCGCTGTAACTGGCCTGCTGCTCGGCCGACAGCGGGTGGATGCCCAGCGCATCGACCCGCCGCTGCCGCGCGGTCAGCTCGGCCGCGGCCTTCCTGGAGCCCAGTTCCTTGGCCAGTCGCTCGTACTCGGGCCCGAACTGGCGCCGCATCCGCACCTGCCGCAGCAGTACTGGGCCGAACACGACGACTGCCGCCACGACGATGACCGCGATGATGATGCCTATGATTGCTCCGGTCGACATGCTTACCTCCGTGAGGTGTCGGAACCGGACATTCGACTGCCCCGGTTAGGCCGGGCTAAACAAACCAGGGAGGTCCGACGAAGGGGCGGCTGGCGGCTTTCTTCGCGGCGCTGGCGGGCAGCGCGGTGCTCGGCATCGGGGCCGGGTTCGTCTGGGCCGCGGTCGCGCCTCGAGCGTTGCTGCAGGAGGTGACCCACGGCGAAGCCCAGGTCGTGAACGCCGAAACCAGCGCGTTCATCGCCGCCGACGCCTGGTTCTGCCTGATCGTCGCGGTAGGCGGGCTGATCACCGGGGTGCTCGGTTACCGCGTCCTGGTCCGCCGGGCGGGCTGGGTGGCGACGGCCGGGCTGGTCCTCGGCGCGGTGGCCGCCGCGTTCCTCGCGGTGTGGGTCGGCGAGAACACCGGCCTCGGGACCTACAACCACCTGCTCGCCTCCAGCTCCGCCGGGACCTTCTTCCGCGCCTCGCTCTCGCTCGGCTCCAAGAGCGCGATCGCGTTCTGGCCCTTGCTCACCTCGGTCGCGATCCTCGTGGCCGAGAGCGGCGCGCGGCGCGCGGGCCAGCCCGGACCGGCCCGGCATGCGGACACACAGCAGATGTAGAGGGAAGGGGAGGTGGGTGGGGCCACGCTCCGTAGACTAGGCGGGTGATTTCCCGTATCGACCTGCGCGAGCGCGAACCATCCCAGCTCAGCCGGGCCGCCCTGGCGCCGATCCTGCCCCGGGCCACCATCGATGTCGAGTCCGCCGTGACGCGGGTCCGGCCCATCTGCGATGACGTCCGGCGGCGCGGCGCCCAGGCGGTACGCGAGTACACGGCCCGTTTCGACGGCGTGGACGTGGCCACCACCCTCGTGCCGCAGGCGGCTCTCGACGAGGCGCTGGCCGGGCTCGACGCCCAGGTCAAAAAGGCCCTGGAAGAGGCGGCCCGCCGCACCAGGCGGGTGCACAGGGCCCAGCTGCCCGCCGAGGTCGTCACGCAGGTCACCGACGGGCTCACCGTCACCGGCCGTTTCGTCCCGGTCGGCCGGGCCGGGGTGTACGTCCCGGGCGGCCTGGTGGCCTACCCGTCGTCGGTGGTGATGAACATCGTCCCGGCCCAGGTCGCCGGCGTCGGCGCGATCGCGGTGGCCTCGCCGCCGCAGAAGGACCACGGCGGCCTGCCGCACCCGTCCGTGCTGGCCGCCTGTGCGCTGCTCGGCGTCCGGGAGGTACACGCGGCGGGCGGCGCCCAGGCCCTGGCCATGTTCGCTCACGGCACCGCGGACTGCCCGCAGACGGACGTGATCACCGGCCCCGGCAACGTGTACGTGGCCGCCGCCAAGCGGGTCCTGCGCGGCGTGGTCGGCACCGACGGCGAGAACGGCCCCACCGAGGTGGCCGTCATCGCCGACGACACCGCGGACCCGGCGTACGTGGCCGCCGACCTGATCGCGCAGGCCGAGCACGACGAACTGGCCGCGTGCCTGCTCATCACGCCGGACCAAGGCCTGGCCGACCGGGTGGACGCCGAACTCGGCCGCCAGGTCCCGGCGACCCGGCACCGCGACCGGGTACGAAAGGCACTGCGAGGCCAGTCCGCGTGCGTGCTGGTCGATGACCTCGACGCGGCGCTCGCCGTCAGCGACGCGTGGGCGCCCGAGCACCTGGAGATCCAGGCTCGCGACCCGGGCAAGCTGGCGGCCCGGGTCAGCAACGCCGGCGCGGTTTTCGCCGGATCCTACGCTCCGGTCTCGCTCGGGGACTACCTGGCCGGCTCCAACCACGTGCTGCCCACCGGCGGAACCGCACGGCACACCGGCGGCCTGTCCGTCCTGCCGTTCGGGCGCCTGGTCAGCGTGGTGGAGTGCGACCGCGAGGCGCTGGCCGCCACCGCACCGCTCATCGACGCGCTCGGCGGCGCCGAGGACCTGGCCGCGCACGTGGCCGCCGTCCGCGTCCGGGTGCCCCGCGAAGGCGGTGCGTAGACCGTGTCACCACTGCCCGTTCGGAATGACCTGAAGGACCTGCATCCGTACGGCGCGCCGCAGATCGACGTGCCGGTGCGGCTGAACACCAACGAGAATCCCTACCCGCCCACCCCCGTGCTGACCAAGGCGATCGGGGACGCGGTGGCCCAGACCGCCGCGACCCTGAACCGCTACCCGGACCGGGACGCCGTCGAGCTGCGCAAGGACCTGGCCGACTACCTCGGGCACGGCCTGACCGCCGGTCACGTGTGGGCGGCCAACGGGTCGAACGAGGTCATCCAGCAGCTGCTGCAGGCCTTCGGCGGCCCGGGACGGCGGGCGCTCGGGTTCGAGCCCGGCTACTCCATGCACCCGCTGATCGCCCGGGTGACGTGCACCGGCTGGATCTCCGCGGACCGCGACGAGGACTTCGGCCTCGACCCGGCGCGGGCCGCGCGCGTCATCACGCAAGCCGAGCCGAGCCTGGTCTTCCTCACCTCGCCCAACAACCCCACAGGGACCCTTGCCCCGCCGGAGCTCGATCGCGGCGATCTGCGACGCCGCGCCGGGCCTGGTGGTGATCGACGAGGCGTACGCGGAGTTCGCCCGGGAGGGCACGCCCAGCGCGCTCACCCTGCTGCCGCGTTACCCGCACCTGGTGGTCACCCGCACCATGTCCAAGGCGTTCGCCATGGCGGGCGCCAGGATCGGCTACCTCGCCGCCGCCCCCGAGGTCATCGAGAAGCTGCTGCTGGTCCGGCTGCCCGTACCACCTGTCCGCGGTCACGCAGGCGGTCGGACGGGCCGCGCTGGCCCACGCGGCCGAGCCGCTGGCCACCGTGGCCGCGCTGCGCGAAGAACGAGACGCGCTGGTGGCCTGGCTCAGGAAAACGGGCCTGACCGTGGCGGACTCCGACGCGAACTTCGTCTTGTTCGGCGAGTTCGACGACCGCCACCGGGTCTGGCAAAGGCTGGTCGACCGGGGCGTGCTGATCCGCGAGGTCGGCCCGCCGCGCTGGCTGCGGGTCACGGTGGGCACGTCACAGGAGATGACCGCGTTCCGCAGCGCCCTGAGCGAGGTGCTCGCCTCATGAACAGGACCGCGCGGGTGGAGCGGCTCACCCGCGAGACGCAGATCCTCGTCGAGCTCGACCTGGACGGCATCGGGGTGGTCGAGGTCGGCACCGGCGTCCCGTTCTTCGATCACATGCTGGCCCAGCTCGGCAAGCACGGCGGCCTCGACCTGACCGTGCGGGCCAAGGGCGACGTCGAGATCGACGCGCACCACACGGTCGAGGACACCTCCATCACCCTGGGTCAGGCGCTCAAGGAGGCGCTCGGCGACAAGTCCGGCATCTCCCGGTTCGGCGACGCGCTCGTCCCCCTGGACGAGACGCTGGTGCAGGCCGCGGTGGACCTGTCCGGGCGGCCCTACGTGGTGCACCACGAGCCGGCCGGGATGGCCCCGCTGATCGGAAGCTACGACACCACGCTGACCCGGCACATCTTCGAGTCGCTGGCCACCTCCGCCGGGATCTGCCTGCACGTCCGGGTCATCGAGGGCCGCAACCCGCACCACATCGTGGAGGCCCAGTTCAAGGCGGTGGCGCGGGCGCTGCGGGCCGCGGCGGCACCGGACCCGCGGGTCGGCGGCATCCCCAGCACCAAGGGCGTCCTGTCGTGACCGCAAGGACCACGCGTGTGGTCGTGCTCGACTACGGGTCGGGGAACCTGCGTTCGGCGCAGCGCGCGCTCGAACGGGTCGGCGCGCAGGTCGAGGTGACCGCGGACCCCGACGCCGCGCTGGAGTGCGACGGGCTCGCCGTGCCCGGGGTGGGCGCGTTCGCGGCCTGCATGGCCGGACTGCGCGCGGTCGGCGGCGACAAGCTGATCGCCCAGCGGCTCGAGCGGCGCCGCCCGGTCCTCGGCATCTGCGTGGGCATGCAGGTGCTGTTCGCCGCCGGCGCGGAAGCGCCGGGGGGGTCCGGGGGGGTAGTCCCCCCGGGAAAAGACTGGTGGACCGAAGGCTGCGCGGCCTGGCCCGGCACGATCGAACGGCTGGACGCGGGCGTGCTGCCGCACATGGGCTGGAACACCGTGGCGGCGCCAACCGGCTCGGTGCTGTTCAACGGGATCGAGCCGGGGACGCGGTTCTACTTCGTGCACTCCTACGCGCTCCGGGAGGCCGGCGCGGGGGAGCTCGCCGCCAAAGGCGCCCGCATCTCCTGGACCGAGCACGGCGACCGCTTCGCGGCCGCCGCCGAGGACGACGTGCTGTTCGCGACCCAGTTCCACCCGGAGAAGTCCGGCGACGCCGGCGCCACGCTGCTGGCCAACTGGCTCGGCGCGCTATGACAGGGCTGACCCTGCTGCCCGCCGTCGACGTCACCGGCGGGCACGCGGTCCAGCTCGTCCAGGGCGTCGCGGGCAGCGGCAACGAGTACGGGGATCCGCTGGAGGCCGCGCTCGGCTGGCAGCGGGCCGGCGCCTCCTGGATCCACCTGGTGGACCTGGACGCCGCGTTCGGCCGCGGGTCGAACGCGGACCTGCTGGCCGGGGTCGTGAACAAGCTGGAGGTCAGCGTCGAGCTGTCCGGCGGCATCAGGGACGAGGACTCCCTGTCCCGTGCGCTCGGCACCGGCTGCGCCCGGGTCAACATCGGCACGGCGGCGCTGGAGGACCCGGACTGGGTGCGCACGGTCATCGCCCGCCACGGGGACCGGGTGGCGGTCGGGCTCGACGTGCGCGGCACCCGGCTGGCCGCCCGCGGCTGGACCACCGAGGGCGGGGACCTGTACCAGACCCTGGACCGGCTGAACGCCGAAGGCTGCGCCCGGTACGTGGTGACCGACGTGCTCAAGGACGGCACGCTGCGCGGCCCGAACCTGGACCTGCTCAGATGCGTGTGCGCCCGCACCACCGCGCCGGTGGTGGCCAGCGGGGGAGTGTCCAGCCTGGCCGACCTGCGGGCCATCGCGTCGCTCGTCCCGCTCGGCGTGGAGGGCGCGATCGTCGGCACCGCGCTGTACGAGGGCGCGTTCACCCTGGAGGAAGCCCTCGCCGAGGTCGAAAAAGCATGACCGTCGCGGTGCGGGTGATTCCCTGCCTGGACGTGGACGGCGGCCGGGTGGTCAAGGGGGTGAACTTCCGCCAGCTGCGGGACGCGGGCGACCCGGTGGAGCTGGCCGCGTTCTATGACGCCGAGGGCGCCGACGAGCTGACCTTCCTCGACATCACCGCGTCCAGCGGCGGCCGGGACACCATGTACGACGTGGTGCGGCGGACCGCCGAGCAGGTGTTCATCCCGCTCACCGTGGGCGGCGGCGTGCGCAGCGTCGCGGACGTGGACCGGCTCTTGCGCGCCGGGGCGGACAAGGTGTCGCTGAACACCGCCGCGATCGCCCGGCCGGACCTGCTGGCCGAGGCGGCGCACCGGTTCGGCTCTCAGTGCATCGTCCTGTCTGTGGACGCACGAAGGGTTCCCGAGGGGGGTCCGGGGGGATTGGTCCCCCCGGTCGCGGGGGGGTCTGGGGGGGTCGTCCCCCCGAGGCCATACAGCGGCTTCGAGGTGACGACGCACGGCGGCCGGGTCGGCACCGGGATCGACGCGCTGGACTGGGCGCGGCGGGCGACCGAGCTCGGCGCGGGCGAGATCCTGCTGAACTCCATGGACGCGGACGGCACCGCGGCCGGCTTCGACCTGGAGCTGATCCGGGCCGTGCGCGCCATGGTCACCGTCCCGGTGATCGCCAGCGGCGGCGCGGGCGCGCTGGCTCACTTCGCGCCCGCCGTGGACGCCGGAGCGGACGCCGTGCTCGCGGCCAGCGTGTTCCATTTCGGCACGCTGCGCATCGGCCAGGTCAAGAACGCCCTGCGCGGCGCGGGCCACCCCGTCCGCTAGGCGTCGGCTCCGGTCATCGCGGCGCCGACGATGCCGGCGTCGTTGAGCATGGCCGCGGGTACGATGCGGGCCCGGATGCCGGTCAGCCGCGGCACCCACTTGTCGGCCTGCTTGCTGACGCCGCCGCCCACGATGAAGAGCCGCGGCGACACCAGCGCCTCCATGTGATGCAGGTACTCATTGACGCGGCCCGCCCACTTACCCCAGCTCAGGTCGTACAGTTCCTTGGCGTGGTCGGAGGCGCGTTTCTCGGCCTCCTCACCGCGGATCTCGACGTGCCCGAACTCGGTATTGGGCACCAGCACGCCCTTGGTGAACAGCGCGCTGCCGATCCCGGTGCCGAAGGTCAGCATGAGCACCGTGCCATGCTCGCCGACCCCGGCCCCGAAGGTCATCTCCGCGACGCCCGCCGCGTCGGCGTCGTTCAGCAGCCGGACCGGGTTGCCCGCCGCCTCGCCGAACAGCGACGCGGCGTCCAGCCCGATCCAGGCCGGGTCCAGGTTGGCGGCGGTCCTGGTCACGCCGTCGATGACCACGCCGGGGAACGTGATGCCGACCGGGCCGGACCAGCTGAACGAGGTGGTGAGCTTCTTGACCACGTCCGCGACCGCATCCGGGAGAGCCGGGCGCGGGGTGTCGAGCTTCTGCCGGTCGGCGAGCAGCTTGCCCGTGGCCACGTCCACGGGTGCCGCCTTGATTCCGCTGCCGCCAATGTCGATGCCGAGTGCGTGCATGGGCCTAGAGTATTCATGCCGGACGTTTCGCGCCCTGGCAGGACGCGCAAAGTCAGGTAATATCTTGAGTGAGAACCTTCTTGGGTACTGGTCTCGGGGGGTCTTGTCGAGAGAGGATGCGGCGGATGCGCTGGTTCAAGGTCGCCGCCATCGCGGGTGGCATACTCATTGCGTTCCTGGTCGTCGGCTCGGTGATCGGGTTCATCATCCACGCCGTGATGGACCTGGTGATCGCCGCTCTCGTGGTGGGCGCGATCGTCGTCGCCATCAAGGTGGCGCGCTCGGGCAAGCAGATCTCCCGCAAGCGCGAGGAGCGGGAGGTCCGCGACCGTGAGCGCGAGCGCGATTCACGCCCGCCGCTGCCTCGCGCCGATGTCGAGCCCTACTCGACCTCGGTCCCGGCCCAGCAGCCGCGCCAGCACATCCCGAACACCCAGGACATCGACGACGAACTGGCCAGGCTCAAGCGCGAGATGGACCGCTGACCTCCAGTTCGTCCGCTAACCTCCAGTTCGTGGCGGTGAGCTTGGTCACCGCCGCCTCGGTTCCGTCGAAGCGGACCCTGGCCGCCGCGGTCCGGCCCATCGCCCACATGGTGAGCTCGGCCGGGCTGCCGATGACGGTCACCGCGGGAGTCGCGTTCCTGGCCGTGATCCGGTAGGCCTGCCCGTCGCCTTCCATGTCGTCCCTGGCCAGTTCCACCCCGACCGGCGCGTGCCGGAGCATGAGCCGCGCGGCCCGCAGCCGCTGCCACAACAGCGCGGATTCTCCGCTGCTCAGCTCGCGCGGCTCCCAGTCCGCAGCGGCGCGCCGCACGTCCTCGTGATGCACGAAGTACTCCACCGCGTTGACGCGCTCGTCCATGCCGGGCAGCGCCATGACCGACAGCCGCGGCGGACCCGACTTGATCATCCGCACCAGGTCGGCGAACGGTATCCGCGTTCTCAGCCGCTGCTGCACCCGGGCCGTGTACCCGGCCAGCGGCCCGCCGAGGACGCCCGCGGCCGCGTCGGGCCGGTGCTCCCGCAGCACGAGGTGCGCGGCGAGGTCGCCGGTCTTCCAGCCCTCGCACAGCGTCGGTGCGTCCGGTCCGGTCTTCTCGAGCAGCGCGCACAGCGCCAGGCGCTCTTCTCGCGAGTAGCTCACCTGCTGATGGTAGGCGTCATTGCTACCCTGGCTGAAGCCGAAACGAGCACGGAAAAGAGGCAGTGATGCTCGACCCCGCCATCGCGGCACGGCTGAAGCGGGACCCGTCCGGTCTGATCGCCGCGATCGCCCAGCAGTACGACACCGGCGAGGTGCTGATGCTCGGCTGGATGGACGACGAGGCGCTGCATCGCACCCTCACCACGGGCCGGTGTACGTACTGGTCGCGCAGCCGCCAGGAGTACTGGGTCAAGGGCGAAACGTCCGGCCACCAGCAGCGGGTGAAGTCGGTCGCGCTCGACTGCGACGGCGACGCCCTCCTGGTCAAGGTCGACCAGGTGGACGCGGCCTGCCACACCGGCGACCGGACCTGCTTCGACGCCGACGTGCTGCTCAAGGAGCGGTAACCGGCGATGCGCAGGGAATTCGCTCTGGTGCTGCTGCTCGGCGCGGTCGGCGCCGGGCTGGTCGTGCTGGCCGCACGGCAGGCCTGGGCGCAGGCCATCTTCACCCCGCCGCACCCGCTGCCCGCGCAGGACATCTCCGTCACCGGACAGCAGCTTGTCCCGCTGGCGGGCGGGCTCGCGCTGGCCGGGCTGGCCTGCCTGGCCGCGGTGATCGCCACCAGGTCCTGGGCCAGGCGCGTGGCCGGGGCGCTGCTGGCCGCGCTCGGCGCGGGCGCGCTCGTGGCCGCGGGCGCCGGGGTCAGCGCCTCGGCCGTGCTCGCCACGGCCCGCGCCGACGCCCTGTCCGGGGCGCTCGGCGGATCGACGACGAGCGGCACCTCACCGGGCGGCACCCCGCACGGGATCGTCATCGCAGGCTCCGCCGGCCGGGCGGTCATCACCGGCGCATCCTGGCAGGCCGCCGCGATCTGCGGCGCCGTCGCGATCGCGCTCGCGGGCCTGGCCACCATCTGGCGCGGTCCGCGCTGGCCGGTCATGTCGGCCCGATTCGACCGGGCAGGCCAGGACCAAGGCCGGCCACCGCGAAGGGTTCGTACGGGCGATTCCGCGACGATGTGGGAGTCGCTGAACCGCGATCTCGACCCGACCGCCGAGGACGAGGAAGCTCCGCAGAGCCTGGAGGATCAGGTCGGTGGCGGGGCCTGAGCCGGCCTCGGTCCTGCTCGCCGAGCACGAACCCGAGGTCGCCGAGATGTCGGCCCGGTTCCTGCGCCGGGACGGACTGCGGGTCCGGCTGGTCACCAGCCCGGAGGGAGCCCTGGCCGAACTGGCCGGCGGTCCGGACGCCGCGGCCGTGGTCGACCTCACCATGCCGGGCCTGGACGTCAGGCGCATCCGCCGCGCCCTGCGCACCCCGGTCATCTTCCTGGTCGCCGACCTCAAGGCCCCCCGACCGCGCGGCCTGGCCGGCGGCGCCGCGTGGCTGACCCGGCCGTTCAGCCCGCGGCAGCTGGTCGCCATGGTCCGCGACGTACTCGCGGAGGACTCCCAGGGGCCCCCGGCCGCCAGCCTGACCCGCGTCGCCGCGGGCCTGCGCCTGGACGGCGCGAGCCGGACCCTGGTCGCCGGCGGTCATCGGGTGCCGCTGACCGCGACCGAGTGCGCGGTGCTCGCCGCCTTGATGGACAACCCCGGCCGGGTCCTGTCGCGTCGCCAGCTGCTGGCCGCGGCCGACCGCCGGGGCGCGAACGGCGCGAACGGCGCGGGCGACAGGGCCGCGGACGTGTACATCGCCCAGCTCCGGGCCAAGATCGGGCCGGTCAGCACGATCAGGACCGTCCGCGGCGCGGGGTACGCCCTGGATCCGTGAGCTCGATTCCAGGGGGTCAGCTCGTGGGCACCAAGGTGTCCGGGCTACCATCAGTGGCGCAACAGTACCGATTTGAGGGGACGAGCGAACCGCGTGAGTGTGCTCGACGAGATCCTAGACGGCGTGCGTGCCGATCTCGCCGAACGGCAGCAACACGTCTCTCTTGACCAGCTGAAGGAGAAGGCGCGGCGGGCGCCGTCACCGCGGGACGCCCTGGCCGCGCTGAAGGCCGAGGGCGTCGGTGTCATCGCCGAGGTGAAACGGGCCAGCCCGTCACGCGGGCAGATGGCCGCGATCGCCGATCCGGCCGCGCTGGCCGCGGACTACGAGGCCGGCGGCGCGAAGATGATCAGCGTGCTGACCGAGTCACGGCGGTTCGGCGGGTCGCTGGCCGACCTGGACGCGGTGCGCCGGACGGTCCAGGTGCCGGTGCTGCGCAAGGACTTCGTGGTCAGCTCCTATCAGCTCTGGGAGGCGCGCGCGCACGGCGCGGACGTGATCCTGCTCATCGTCGCGGCGCTCGAGCAGAGCGCGCTGGTCTCCCTGGTCGAGCGGGCCGTCTCCATCGGCCTGCTGCCGCTGGTCGAGGTGCACACCGAACCCGAACTGGACCGGGCGCTCGACGCCAGCGCCACCGTCATCGGCGTCAACGCGCGCAACCTGGCCAACCTCAAGGTGGACCGGGGGATCTTCGGCCGGCTGGCCGGCCGGATCCCGGAGGGGATCGTCAAGATCGCCGAGTCCGGTGTCCGCGGCCCGCGCGATCTGCTCGCCTACGCCGCCTCCGGTGCGGACGCGGTGCTGGTCGGGGAGAGCCTGGTCACCGAGAAGGACCCGCGCGTCGCCGTCGCCGACCTGGTCACCGCGGGCTCCCACCCGGCGCTCCGAGGCGAGCGCGGATGACGCAGGCGCGAACCGAGCCCGGCGACCCCGCCGAGCCGGATATCTCCCCGGTTCCCGACGTTTCCGGGCATTTCCCCGCGGATGGCGTCCCGTACGGCGGCCGGTTCGCCCCCGAAGCGCTCATGGCCGCCCTGGACGAGCTCGCCGCGGCCTACCAGCAGGCTCGCACCGACCCCGCCTTCCAGGCCGAGCTCAACCACCTCCTGACCACTTACGCCTCCCGGCCCACGCTGCTCACGCGCGCACACAGGTTCGGCGCGCAGGCCGGAGGCGCCACGATCCTGCTCAAGCGCGAGGACCTCACCCACACCGGCTCGCACAAGATCAACAACGTGCTCGGCCAGGTGCTGCTGGCCAGGCGGATGGGCAAGACCCGGGTCATCGCCGAGACCGGCGCCGGCCAGCACGGCGTGGCCACCGCCACCGCGGCCGCGCTGCTCGGCCTGGACTGCGCCGTCTACATGGGCGAAGAGGACACCCACCGGCAGGCGCTTAACGTGTCCCGGATGCGGATGCTGGGCGCCGAGGTCATCCCGGTGACCGCGGGCACCCGGACGCTCAAGGACGCCATGAACGAGGCCTTCCGCGACTGGGTGACGACGGTCGGGTACACCCACTACTGCATCGGCTCGGTGGGCGGCCCGCATCCCTTCCCGATGATGGTCCGCGACTTCCAGCGGGTCATCGGCCTTGAGGCACGCCAGCAGGTCCTGGAGCAGACCGGCAGGCTCCCCGACGCGGTGATCGCCTGCGTCGGCGGCGGCTCCAACGCCATCGGCATCTTCCACGCGTTCATCCCGGACGAGAGCGTCCGCCTCATCGGCTGCGAGGCCGCCGGCGACGGCCTGGACACCGGCCGTCACGCCGCCACCCTCACCGGCGGTTCCCCGGGCGTGCTGCACGGCATGAGGACCTTCGTGCTGCAGGACGACGAAGGCCAGACCCGCAGCACCCACTCGATCTCGGCCGGCCTGGACTACCCGGGCGTCGGCCCCGAACACGTCTGGCTCATGCAGACCGGCCGGGCCGCCTATCGCGCCGTGACGGACGCCGGAGCGATGCACGCGTTCGACGTGCTGTGCCGCACCGAGGGCATCATCCCGGCCATCGAGTCGGCCCACGCGCTGGCCGGCGCCCTGGACGTCGGCCGCGAGCTCGGCCCGGGCGGCCTCATCGTGGTCAGCCTGTCCGGCCGCGGCGACAAGGACGTGGACACCGCCTCGAAGTGGTTCGGCCTATGAGCCCGACCGCGGTGACCGTCGCGTTCGGCAAGGCGAACGCCGACAACCGCGCCGCGCTCATCGGCTACCTGCCCGCCGGCTTCCCCACCGTGACCGGCGCCATCGAGGCGGCCAAGGCGATGGCCGACGCCGGGGCCGACATCATCGAGGTCGGCCTGCCCTACTCCGATCCGCTCATCGACGGCCCGGTCATCGCCGAAGCTGTGCGCCGCGCGCTCGCCGCCGGGACCAGGGTCGCCGACGTGCTCGCCACCGTCGAGGCGATCGCCGGCGAAGGAATCCCCGCCCTGGTCATGACCTACTGGAACCCGGTCGACCGCTACGGCGTGCGCGCGTTCGCCCGCGACCTGGCCCACGCGGGCGGATCGGGCCTGATTACCCCCGATCTCACCCCCGAGGAGGCCGGCCCCTGGCTGGCCGCCTCCGACGAGTACGGCCTGGACCGGGTGTTCCTGGCCGCGCCGAGTTCGGTCGACGAGCGCCTCGCCGCGATCACCCAGAACTGCCGGGGCTTCGTCTACGCCGCCTCCCTGATGGGCGTCACCGGCACCAGGGACGCGGTAAGCGCCGACGCGTCGGCCCTGGTCGCCCGCGTCCGCCGGCACACCGACCTGCCGGTGGCGGTCGGCCTCGGAGTCAGCAACGGCGCCCAGGCCGCGCAGGTGGCCGCGTTCGCCGATGGCGTGATCGTCGGCACCGCCTTCGTCCGCCGCCTCCTGGACGCCCCCGACCCGGCGGCCGGAACCGAGGCGATCAGGGATCTCGCCGCCGAGCTTTCCGCCGGAGCCCGCCGGGCAGTGCCTGCTTAGGCTGGGCCTTCTTAGGCTGGCCTCCGGCCAGACGCGGTAACCTCCCAAGGGTGACGCTCTACTGGCCTCCGGGGGGGCGAACCCCAAAGCCCCCCTGGAACCCCCCGTTGGCGTCGATCCCCAGCCCAGCCCGCGCCGCCTGGCGGCTGGGGCCGCTGTCGATCCGGGCCTACGCCCTGTGCGTCACGCTGGGCATCATCGTCGCGGTGATCGTGGCGAGCCGCAGGTACCGCAGAAGCGGCGGCCGCCCAGCGATCATGCTCGACGTGGCCGCGTGGGCCGTCCCGTTCGGCCTGGCCGGAGCGGCCGTGCACGCCGTGCTCATCGACACCCGGCACGACTTCATGCGCCACGCTCACCTGTGGCACGCCCTCGCCGACGGCGTGGCCGCCATCGGCGTGCCCGGTGCCGTGACCCTGGGTGCCGCCGGGGCCTGGATCGCCTGCCGCCGGGCCCGCCTGCCGCTCGCCCCTGTGGCGGGCGCGGCCGCGCCCGCGGTGCTATTCGGGCTGGCCATCGGCGAGCTGGGCAACTGGTGGACGCAGCAGTTCTACGGTCGGCCCTCGACGTGGTGGTGGGCGGTGCAGATCTCGCCCATCCACCGGGTGCCTGGCTATGAGAACTACAGCACGTTCCAGCCCGCGTTCGTGTACCAGTCGCTGTGGGACGTGGCGGCCGGGTTCGCCGTGATCTGGGCGTCCCGCAGGCCCGCGCTAACCGGGGAGCGCACGTTCATGCTCGGCGCCGCCGCCTACGCGGTCGGCGGCTTCTGGGTGGAGTCGGTCCGCATCGGCCCGCTGCCGCAGGTGCTGGGCATCCGGTACGGCGCGGCCGGTGACGTAGTCGTCTTCGCACTCGCCGTGGTTGGTCTATACCTCACCCGGCCGCGGCGCACCCCACCAGCGCGGACGTATCCCAAAGCGGCTCTGGTAGACGATTCTTCGGGTGATGTAATGTCTATGTAACAGGGCCAGTGTCGTCCCGTGCGCACGGATGTTGCGTTACCGAGACGACGGGAGAGCGCATGGCGGCGGCTGGCCTTTACGACCCCGGTTTCGAACATGACGCGTGCGGCGTCGGCTTCGTCGCGGACCTGACAGGACGCCGGACTCATGATGTGGTGTCCGGCGCGCTGAATGTGCTGCGCCATCTGGAGCACCGCGGCGCCCAGGGCGGCGACCCCGGCACCGGAGACGGGGCCGGAATCCTCACCCAGCTCCCCGACGAGTTCTTCCGCGCCGTATGCGGTTTCCCTCTGCCCGGACCAGGCTGCTACGCGGCGGGCATGGCCTTTTTTTCTTCTTCCGAACGGTACGTGGTGACCCGCTCCGTCGAAACGCTGGCCGCGGCCGAGGGGCTGAAGGTCCTGGGCTGGCGCGACGTCCCCTACGACGTCACCCACTGCGGGGCCGGCGCCCGGGCGGTGCTGCCCGAGCTGGTCCAGCTGTTCGTGGCCGGCGCGAACGGCGAGAGCGGCCCGCAGCTCGAGCGGATGGCCTTCTGCCTGCGCAAGCGGGCCGAACACGACGGCGGGATCTACTTCGCCAGCCTGTCGGCCCGGACCATCGTGTACAAGGGCATGCTCTCCGCGCCGCAGCTCGAGCCGTTCTTCCCCGACCTGTCCGATCCCCGGTACGGCTCGGCGCTCGCGCTGGTCCACTCCAGGTTCTCCACCAACACGTTCCCGTCCTGGCCGCTGGCCCATCCCTACCGGTACGTGGCGCACAACGGCGAGATCAACACGATCCGCGGCAACCGCAACTGGATGCGGGCCCGCGAGGCGATGCTGGCCAGCGACCTGATCCCGGATTCGGCGGACGGGCGCGGCATCGAGCGATTGTTCCCGGTGCTCGACGAGACCGCCAGCGACTCGGCCAGCTTCGACGAATGCCTGGAGCTGCTGCACATGGGCGGCCGGTCGCTCCCGCACGCGGTGCTCATGATGATTCCCGAGCCGTGGGAGAACCACGAGGAGATGACCCCGGAACGCCGTGCGTTCTACCAGTTCCACGCCGCGCTGACGGAGCCGTGGGACGGTCCCGCGCTGATCGCGTTCACCGACGGCTCGGTCATCGGCGCGGTGCTCGACCGCAACGGCCTGCGCCCGGGCCGGTACTGGGTGACCAGCGACGGCCTGGTCGTGCTGGCCAGCGAGGTCGGCGTACTCGACATAGACCCGGCCACCGTGATCCGCAAGGGCCGCCTGCAGCCCGGCCGCATCTTCCTGGCCGACACCGCCTCCGGCCGCATCGTCGAAGACGAGGAGGTCAAGGCCGCCCTGGCCGCCGAGCACCCCTACGAGTCCTGGCTGCACGCCGGCCTGGTCCACCTCGACGACCTCCCCGACCGTCCGCTGTCCCCTAGCGGGGGGACGGACCTCCTCGTGTTGCAGCGGATGCACGGGTACACCGAAGAGGAACTGCGGGTCATCCTGGCGCCGATGGCGCGGGGCGGGGCCGAGCCGATCGGGTCGATGGGGACCGACACCCCGCTGGCCGTGCTGTCCGACCGGCCGCGGCTCGTGTTCGACTACTTCACCCAGCTGTTCGCCCAGGTGACCAACCCGCCGCTGGACGCGATCCGGGAAGAGCTGGTCACCTCGCTCGGCACGATCACCGGGCCGGAGCAGAACCTGCTCGAACCGATCCCGGCGTCCTGCCGCCAGATCGTGCTGCCCTACCCGGTGATCACCGACCAGGACCTGGCCAAGATCGTGCACATCAACGACGAGGGCAACCTGCCCGGCCTGGCCTCGCACGTGGTCGACGGCCGCTACGACCCGCGGGGCGGCGGCGAGGGCCTGCGCGCCCGCCTGGCCGCGATCTGCGCCGAGGTCTCCACCGCCATCGAGTCCGGCGCCCGCCTCATCATCCTCTCCGACCGCATGAACCCCGCCAGCCCCGCCCAGGCCGCGCACCCGACCGCATCGATGTCACATCGAGGCGCCCCTGACCGCATCGATGCCACATCGATGCCGCTGATTCCCATCCCGTCGCTGCTGCTGACCGGGGCCGTGCACCATCACCTGATCCGGGAGAAGTCGCGGACCCGGGCCGGGCTGGTCGTCGAGGCCGGGGACGTCCGCGAGTGCCATCACGTGGCGCTGCTCGTGGGGTACGGGGCCGCGGCCGTCAACCCCTACCTGGCCATCGAGTCGGTCCGGGACCTGGCCCGGCGCGGCGTCCTGGACGGGGTCAGCGAGAAGAAGGCCGAAGCCAACCTGCTCAAGGCCCTCGGCAAGGGCCTGCTGAAGATCATGTCCAAGATGGGCGTGTCCACCGTCGCCTCCTACACCGGCGCGCAGATCTTCGAGGCCATCGGGCTCGGTCCCGAGGTGATCGAGACCTGCTTCGCCGGCACCACCTCGCGGCTGTCCGGCGTCGGCTTCGACGCCCTGGCCGGCGAGATCGAGCAGCGGACCAGCCCGGCCGGAGCCGGGATGGAGCACCGCCGGCTGGCCACCGGCGGTGAGTACCAGTGGCGCCGCGACGGCGAGCCGCACCTGTTCAGCCCGGAGACGGTCTTCAAGCTCCAGCATGCCACCCGCACCCGCAGGTACGAGATCTTCAAGGAGTACACGTCGCTGGTCGATGACCAGTCGCGGCGGCTGATGACCCTGCGCGGCCTGCTCCGGATCCGCGGAGTCGATGACGGGACCGACGCACCCCCGTCCGTTCAGAAAAATGAAGTTGAATCTGTCTCGAGCATCGTGCGCAGGTTCGCTACCGGGGCCATGTCCTACGGGTCGATCTCGGCCGAGGCGCACGAGACCCTGGCCATCGCGATGAACCGGCTGGGCGCCCGGTCCAACACCGGCGAGGGCGGCGAGGACCCGGAGCGGTTCACCCCAGAAAGCAACGGCGACCTGCGGCGGTCCGCGGTCAAGCAGGTGGCCAGCGGGCGGTTCGGCGTGACCAGCGAGTACCTGGTCAACGCGGACGACCTGCAGATCAAGATGGCGCAGGGAGCCAAGCCGGGGGAGGGCGGGCAGCTTCCCGGGCACAAGGTGTACCCGTGGATCGCCAAGACGCGGTACTCCACGCCCGGGGTGGGGCTGATCTCCCCGCCGCCGCACCACGACATCTACTCGATCGAGGACCTGGCCCAGCTGATCCACGACCTGAAGAACGCCAACCCGGCGGCGCGGGTGCACGTCAAGCTGGTCGCCGAGGTCGGGGTGGGCACGGTGGCCGCCGGGGTGTCCAAGGCGCACGCCGACGTGGTGCTGATCAGCGGGCACGACGGCGGCACCGGGGCGGCCCCGCTGACCTCGATCAAGCACGCGGGCGCGCCGTGGGAGCTCGGGCTGGCCGAGACCCAGCAGACGCTGCTGCGCAACAAGCTCAGGGACCGGATCGTGGTCCAGGCCGACGGCCAGCTCAAGACCGGCCGGGACGTGATCATCGCCGCGCTGCTCGGCGCGGAGGAGTTCGGCTTCGCCAGCGCGCCGCTGGTGGTGTCCGGCTGCGTGATGATGCGCGTGTGCCACCTGGATACCTGCCCGGTCGGCGTGGCCACCCAGAACCCCGAGCTGCGGGCCCGGTTCACCGGCAAGCCCGAGTTCGTGGTGAACTTCTTCGAGTTCATCGCCGAGGAGGTCAGGGAGTACCTGGCCATGCTGGGCTTCCGGTCGCTCGAGGAGATCGTCGGCCGGGTCGACCTGCTCGACGCGGCGCTGGCCGTGGAGCACTGGAAGGCCTCCGGGCTGGACCTGTCGCCCGTGCTTTATGCCCCGCCGCTTCCCGAGGGCGCGGCCACGCGCTGCGTCACGACCCAGGACCACGGGCTGGAAAAGGCGCTGGACAACACGCTGATCCAGCTGGCCGAGGGCGCGCTCGAGGAAGGCCGCCCGGTCCGGCTCGAGCTGCCGATCAGGAACGTGAACCGGACCGTGGGCACCATGCTCGGCTACGAGGTGACCAGGCGCTGGGGCGGCGAAGGGCTACCCGACGGCACCATCGACATCTCGTTCAGCGGGTCGGCCGGGCAGTCGTTCGGGGCGTTCCTGCCGCGCGGGATCACGCTGCGGCTGGACGGCGACGCCAACGACTACCTGGGCAAGGGCCTGTCCGGCGGCCGGATCGTGGTGCGGCCGCTCGCCTCGGCCGCGTTCGCCGCCGAGGAGCAGGTCATCGCGGGCAACGTGATCGGCTACGGCGCCACCGGCGGCGAGATCTTCCTGCGCGGCCTGGTCGGGGAGCGGTTCTGCGTGCGGAACTCCGGCGCGCTCGCGATCGCCGAAGGCACCGGCGACCACGGCTGCGAGTACATGACCGGCGGCCGGGTGGTGATCCTCGGCCCGGTCGGGCGCAACTTCGCGGCCGGCATGTCCGGCGGCATCGCCTACGTGCTCGACTGCCCGGTCCGGCGGGTCAACATGGAGATGGTCGACCTGGATCCGCTGACCGACGACGACGGCAAGTTCCTGCGCGACGTGACCGAACGCCACCACGCCGCGACGGGTTCGGCGGTCGCGGCGCGGCTGCTGGCCGACTGGGATCCCGGGCGCTTCACCAAGGTCATGCCGAAGGACTACAAGCGGGTGCTGTCCGCCGCGTCAGCGGCCGAACGCGAGGGCCGCGACGTCAACGAGGCCGTCATGGCCGCGGCGCACGGGTGAGGGGCGGTCATGGCTGACCCGAAGGGCTTCCTGTCCACGCCGCGCGAGACGCCGGCCCGGCGTCCGGTCGACCTGCGGCTGCGGGACTGGCGCGAGGTGTACGAGCCGTTCCCGCCCAGCCGCCTGGAGCGGCAGGCCGGCCGCTGCATGGACTGCGGCATCCCGTTCTGCCACCAGGGCTGCCCGCTGGGGAACCTGATCCCCGAGTGGAACAACCTGGTCTGGCGGCACGACTGGCAGCAGGCCGCCGACCGGCTGCACGCCACGAACAACTTCCCCGAGTTCACCGGGCGGCTCTGCCCGGCGCCGTGCGAAGCCGCCTGCGTGCTCGGGATCAACGCCGATCCGGTCACGATCAAGCAGGTCGAGGTGGAGATCATCGACCGGGCCTTCGCGTCCGGCTGGGTGACGCCGCGGCCGCCCGCCGCCGCGAGCGGCCGTCGGGTGGCCGTGATCGGCTCGGGCCCGGCCGGGCTGGCCGCGGCGCAGCAGCTCACCAGGGCCGGGCACGCGGTAACCGTGTTCGAGCGCGACGACGCGCCAGGCGGGCTGCTGCGCTACGGCATCCCGGCGTTCAAGCTGGAAAAGCGCCACCTGGACCGGCGGCTGGCCCAGATGCGGGCCGAGGGCACGCAGTTCCGCTGCGGCGTCGAAGCCGGCACCGACATCACCGCCGATGAGCTGCGGGCGTCCTTCGACGCCATCGTGCTGTGCGGCGGCGCCCGGGTGCCGCGTGACCTGCCCACGCCCGGCCGGTCCCTGGGCGGGATCTACCAGGCCATGGAGTACCTGCCGCTGGCCAACCGCGCGGTCGCGTCCGACGCTCCGGTCGAGCCCGCGATCAGTGCCCGCGGGCGGCACGTGGTCATCATCGGCGGCGGCGACACCGGCGCCGACTGCCTGGGCACCGCGCACCGGCAGGGCGCGGCGTCAGTCACCCAGCTGGAGATCCTGCCCCGTCCGCCCGCGTCCCGGCCCGGCCACCAGCCGTGGCCGACCTACCCGATGATCTACCGGGTCTCCAGCGCGCACGAGGAGGGCGGCGAACGGGCCTACGCCGTGACCACCCTGGAGTTCCTCGGCGACGGCAGCGGGCGGGTCCGGGCGCTGCGGCTGGCCGATGCGGACGGGTTCGACCCGGTCCCCGGCACCGAACGCGAGCTGCCCTGTGACCTGGTCCTGCTGGCCATGGGCTTCACCGGGGCCGAACGTCCCGGCCTGCTCACCGATCTCGGCGTTGAGTTCGACACGAGGGGCAACGTCGGCCGCGATGGCTCGTACGCGACCTGCGTCCCCGGCGTGTTCGCCGCGGGCGACATGGGCCGGGGCCAGTCGCTGATCGTGTGGGCCATCGCCGAGGGCCGCAGCGCCGCCGCCGCCGTCGACCGATACCTGGGCGCGAACGCCCACCTACCTGCGCCGATCCCTCCCACCGCCCGTTCTCTTACCTAAACTTTCCGGCGAAACGCCCGCCGCCACATAATCTGTGAGGCAAAGGGCCTGATAAACCGATAGGTCTAGGAACGGAACGGCGATGGCGATATGCCCCAATGGCCACGACTCGGCCGCAGCTGACTACTGCGACGTCTGCGGCCATCACATCGCCAAGGCGCCCGCCTCCGATCCGGTCCGCACGGTAGGCAAGCACCACGCCCCCAGGCCGGGCGCGGCGCCGAGTCCGGCCGAAACCTGCCCGCGGTGCGGCACCGTGAGCTCCGGCCAGTCCTGCGACGCGTGCGGCTTCCGGTTCCGGGCCCGCAGGCCGTTCGCCCCGCTGACCCGGCCGGAGCCCCCCTTCTCCGCCCCGCGGACCGAACCCTGGGAATCGCCGGTCTGGCCCGTCTCCGCTCCGCCGTCCTCGCCTCCGCCCGCCGGGCCGCCCGAATCACTGTTCCCGCCGGTGTTCAGGCCCGGATCGCCATCGTGGTCCTCCGCGCCGACCGACCCGGACGCTCCGACCATGCCCGGGCCGAAGCCTCCCGCGCCGAAGCCGCCCGCGCCGAAGCCGCCCGCTCCGAAGCCTCCCGCGCCCGAAGCCGCCCGCTCCGAAGCCGCCCGCTCCGAAGCCGCCCGCGCCGCCCTCGCTGGCACCCGCCCCCAAGCCGTCTGCTCCGCCGCCCTCGCCCGCTCCGCCGCCCTCGCCCGCGCCCGACCTCTCAGCTTCCCGCAGGCCGCCAGCACCGACGGGCCTTCGGGCCTCACCCAAGCCACCTTCCGTTGACTGGTTCAGGCCGTCGCCCGCGCCCCAGGAGCCCGACCAGCCCGCGATGCCGGATGAGCCCGCTCTTGGGGAGTCCCAGGACGAGCCCGCGCGCCCCGTTGAATCCGCACCGCCAGACGCCGTTGTACTCCCGCATGAGCCCGTGCTCCCCGAACCGTCTGTGCCCGACAAGCCCGCGCCGCCGGAACAGGCCGCGCCGCCCGAACGCCCCGCCGAACAGGCCGCGCCGGATCCATCCGTGTCCGCAGAGCAGGCCGGATCGTTCTCCTGGTCGTCACAGGCGGTCTCACCCGCGCTGCCGCCCGCGACCCCACCCTGGCCTTCGGCCCCGCCCGCACCGCCACCCCCGCCCGCGTCCGCGCCACCACGTCCGCCCGCTCCCGCGCCCGCGTCGGCGGCCCCGCCCCCGCCCGCACCGCCGTCCCCGGCTCCGTCCGCGCCGTCTCCTCCGGGCCCCAGCCCGGCCGCACCACAGGTCCCGTCCGTCCCCCGCGCGACTCCAACGCCGAGGGCCACCTGGACCGCGGTGGTGACCGCGGACCGGGCGTACTACGACCAGATGCAGATCTCCAGGGCCCTGGCCGGCCCCTCCGTCCCCTTCCCGTCCTACAGCAACGAGCGGCGATTCCCGCTCGTGGGGAACCAGATGCGGATCGGACGGCGCAGCGCGGCCCGCGGCCTGGAGCCAGAGATCGACCTGGCCGGGCCGCCCGCGGATCCGGGCGTCAGCCGGCTGCACGCGGTCCTGATCGCCGGCCCGGACGGCAGCTGGGGGGTGCTCGATCCGGGCTCGGCCAACGGCACCCTGCTTAACGGCCGCGAGATAGCGGTCGGCGACCTGATCCCGCTGCGCGATGGCGACCGCATCAACCTCGGTGCCTGGACCGCGATCACCGTGCTCCACGGCTAAGTGCCGCGGCCGGTTCCGGCAACCAAATGTTTACCGTCTCGTCGGCTGCTGTTCCACCGGTCGCCGTACGCTGGGCGTGAACCCCAGCCCGCCTCCTCTCGTTAACCCCAAGTAGTCTCCAAGTGCGGGCAATATAGGAAACGTCATGGTGCGTCGGTTCCGACGACGGGAGCGTGCATGGCGGGTCGGCGATGAGCACCACGGTTACCACTAGCCCGCCGCGGGGGCAGGTCGCGTCGCGCAGGCGTGTCGACGGGGCGCAGGCGCCGCGGCCACGGCGCCGCTGGCTCAGGCTCCCGCGCGCTTCGACCACTCCCGGCAAGCTCTGGCTGGTGCGGGCGGGCCTGGTTGTGCTGTGCCTAGCCTGGGGCGTGCTGGCCGCGCTGATGGTCAGCCAGCACGCGTCGGCGGCTCACGACGTGAGCGCCAGCGACGAGACGCTGAGCCTGGACGCACAGCAGATCTACCAGTCGCTGGCCGACGCGGACGTCACCGTGTCCACGGCGTACCTGTACGGGCGCGTCGGCCCGTTCGCGGACCGGCAGCGGTACCTGCACGACATCGCGGTCGCCTCCGCGGACCTGAAGGCGGCCACCGCGGCGAGCGGGAACTCCAGCATCGGGGCGAGCCTGAGCACGCTGTCCGCGGGCCTGCCGGTCTACACCGGCTACGTCGAGGACGGCCAGATCTACAACTCGCTGGGATATCCGGCCGGCGCCTCGTTCATCGAGGTGGCGTCCGAGGAGATGCACCTGACGCTGCTGCCCGCCGCACGCATCGTGTACGTGCAGGAGAACGCCCAGCTGACCGCGGCCAGTGCCCAGGCCACCGGGCTCCCGCTGGCCGTGATCGTCCTGGTGACCGGGCTGGCCGTGTGTTTCACCCTCTACCGCGCGCAGCGCTGGCTGTCACGGCGCACGCACCGGACGATCAACGTCGGCCTGTTCCTCGCCACCCTGGCCTCGGTCGCGGCGCTCATCTGGCTGGTCGTCGCGCTGGCCGGAGGCCGGTCCGACCTGCTGCAGGCCACCAGCCACGGCTCCACTCCGGCGCAGACCCTGGCCCAGGCCGACATCACCGCGCTGCAGGCCCGCGGCGACGAGACCCTCAACCTGATCTCGCGCACCGGCGACGCCAACTTCCAGAAGGACTTCAGCACCGCGCAGAGCAAGCTGAGCACGCTGCTGAGCAGCGCCTCGGCGCAGAGCGCAGCCGGCGGCCAGCAGCCCATCGCCGCCGCCGGGCACGCCGCCACCGCCTGGTTCACGGTCAACCAGCGCGCCCAGCAGCTGGACAAGGCCTTGGACTACGGCGCCGAGACGCAGCTGGTCATCGGGTCCAGTCCGGGTTCGGCCGGTACGTTGTTCGGCCAGCTGGAAACGAACCTGGGCACGGCGATCAACGCTGACCAGGCCGTCTTCGCCTCGAACGCGGCGGCAGGCGCGGACGCGTTCAATGGCCTGGAAGCGGGCGTCATCGTGCTCGCCCTGCTGATGGCGGTCGGCTGCGCCTGGGGCCTGACCGTGCGCCTCGTGGAGTACCGGTGACTACCCCTACCCTGACCAAGGACCGGGCGCCTGCCGTGGTGCAGGCGGCGGTCGCCGAGCGCGACGCTATCCAGGCCAACCTGCTCGAGCTGGACGGCAGCTTCGGCAAGCGGATGCTGGAGGGTGCCTCCCTCACCGGGGAGACGAAGCGGCGCTGGGATGTCACGGCCGCCTCGCTGGCCACCCTGTGGCAGGTCTACTCGGCCTACTCGGCCGTGGTCGACCGGGCCGCCGAGACGGTCGCCGGGCACCTTGGGCCCAGGGAGCTGGCCTGGATCACCACGCTGCTCACCGGGCCGTCCATCCAGCTGGCTTCCGGACCTGCCCCGCTGGCCGGCCGCGATCTGGCCGACAGCGGCCGCGAGAACCTCACCGTGGTCGCGGCCGTGACCCGGATGCGCCGCTCGTTCGGCGACATCACCGCGGTGATCTCCGCGGCGGAGCTGGTATGGAACGAGATGACGGGCAAGCTCGATGCGGTGGCCGCCGAGCTGGCCAGGGTGAAGCCGCTGGCCTCCTCGCTCGGGGATGAGGCGCTGACCGGGAACCTGGCCGCGGCCGAGAGCAAGCTGGCCCGCCTGCGCGGCACGCTGAACTCCGATCCGCTCTCGCTGTGGCAGGGCGGTCAGAACGTGGATACCTCGGGCGCGGACCGGCTGCAGGAGCGCGTCGGCGCCGCGGTGACCCGGGTCGATGAGCTGGTCCGGCTCCGGGACGACGCGCAGCAGCGCATCGCCGAGGTGAAGACGGCCGCCGCCACGGCCCAGGCCGCCTGCGACGATGCCGCCGCCGCCTGGCAGCGTGCCGCGGCCAAGATCGCCGCCTCGGCGTTGCCCGCCGAGCCTCCCGGCTTCACCGACCTGTCCGTCCGGCTGGCCGACCTCGACATGCTGATGGCCGCCGGGCGCTGGCCCCGGCTGTCCTCGGAGCTGGACTTGATCGAGCGGGATCTGGCCGAGGCCACCACGAGGTTCCGCGACGCCGAACGCGCCCTGGTCGGCGTCCTCGCCACGCGCGATGAGCTGCGCGGGCTCCTCGGCGCCTACCGGGCCAAGGCGGCCCGCCTGGGCGCGGCCGAGGACCCGGCCCTGACCGAACGCTACGACCGAGCCCACGGGCTGCTGTGGACGGCACCCTGCGACCTCACGGCCGCTGCGGACGCGGTGACCGGCTACCAGCGGGCCGTGCTGGCCCTAGGAGGATAGCCGCGATGACCACGGCCCTGGTCAGGTGCACTCAGCCTGGCTGCAGCGGGATGATCCAGGACGGTTACTGCGACACCTGCGGTCTGGCCGCTCCTAGCACCGCTCCGGCGGCGGCTCCTTCCGGCCCGTCCGCGGGCGCCTCCGGGCCGTCCTCTGGCTCCTCGGGGTCTTCGGGGTCTTCGGGTCCGTCCGGCTCGACGGGATCCGCCGGGTCCTCCTCGCGAAGCACCCGCTCCTCGCGGTCGAGGGGCCGCGGCAGCGGCCGGTCGGCCCGGGGCAGGCTCGGCGCGGGCCTGGTCGACATCCCGCCGGTCCCGTACCGCGATCCGGCCAGTGCCGTCCTCGCCGACCCGCAGGTACCGGAGGGCAAGCGCTTCTGCAGCGGCTGCGACCAGCCCGTCGGGCGGGGCAGGGACGGCCATCCCGGCCTGACCGAGGGGTTCTGCCGGAACTGCGGCACCCGGTTCTCGTTCAGCCCGAAGCTGGAAGCTGGCGAGCTGGTGGCTGGCCAGTACGAGGTGCTCGGCTGCCTCGCCCACGGCGGGCTGGGCTGGATCTACCTGGCCCAGGACCACAACGTCAGCGACCGGTGGGTGGTGCTGAAGGGCCTGCTCAACACCGGAGACGCCGACGCCATGGCGGCCGCCGTGGCTGAACGGCAGTTCCTGGCCGAGGTCGAGCACCCCAACATCGTCCGGATCTACAACTTCGTCCAGCACGCGGACCGGCGCACCGGGGAGATGGCCGGCTACATCGTGATGGAGTACGTGGGCGGCAAGTCGCTCAAGCAGATCCTGGTCGACGCGCGGCAGGCGGGCGGCTCCGTGCCGGTCGCCCACGCGCTGGCCTACGCCATCGAGGTCTTGCCCGCGCTCGGCTACCTGCATGACCGCGGCATGGTGTACTGCGACTTCAAGCCGGACAACGTCATCCAGACCGAGGAGCAGCTCAAGCTCATCGACATGGGCGGCGTGCGCCGCATCGACAGCGACGAGGCGATCTACGGCACCGTCGGCTACCAGGCTCCCGAGATCGAAACCGAAGGCCCCTCGCCGAGTTCTGACCTGTACACGGTGGGCCGGGCGCTGGCCGTGCTCACCTTCGAGTTCAAGGGCTTCCAGGGCAGCTTCAAGTACACCCTGCCCGATGGGGTGCCGCTGCTGCGCCAGCAGGAGTCGTTCGCGCGGCTGCTGCGCCGCGCCACGCACACCGATCCCGATCGCCGCTTCGGCTCCGCGGGGGAGATGACCGAGCAGCTCACGGGCGTGCTCCGGGAGGTCCTCGCGGTGGCCGACGGCGTGCCCAGGCCCGCGTTCTCCAGCCTGTTCAGCCCCGAGGTCCAGGCCATCGGCACCAAGGCGGACCTCGCCCCGCCCCAATCCGCCCCGCAATCGCCAGCCGTCCCGCAACCCCCTGCCCCGCTACCCCCTGCCGCCCCGCTACCCCCGCCGCCCCGGCCGTGCTGATGACTCCTCCGCCCGCCGACGAGATCGTCGGCGGGCTGCCGCTGCCGCAGGTTGACCGGTCCGACCCCGCCGCCGGGTACCTGGCCACGTTCGCCGGGCTCAACCCTGCCCAGCGGATCGTCGCCCTGACCCTGGCCGTGGCCGGTGACGCGACCGTCCCGGCCGAAGTCACCCAGTCGGCCGAGACCCGCCTGGCGCTGGCCCGGGCCAGGATCGACGCGGGCGACTACGACGCCGCCGCGGTGGTGCTGGCTGACCTGGCCGCCGACGATCCGTCGGACTGGCGCGTCGCCTGGTACAACGGGCTGCGCGGCCTGGCCATCGCCGGGCCGCAGGCCGCCCAGGGCGCGTTCAGCGCCGTGTACGACGAACTGCCTGGCGAGCTCGCCCCCAAACTCGCCCTCGCGTTCGCCGCCGAGGCCGCGGGCGACGTGGCCGCCGCCGCGCACTACTTCCGCCTGGTCTGGACGGTGGACCGCTCCTACATCAGCGCGGCGTTCGGGGTGGCCAGGACCTGCCTGGCCACGGGCGACCGGCCCGGCGCGATCGCGGCGCTCGCCGCCGTGCCCAGCACGTCCAGCCACTACGCGGCGGCGCAGATCGCAGCCGTGCGGATCCTGGTCGCCGGCGATGGCCAGGGCGGGGTGTCCGGAGACGACCTGAGGCAGGCTGACGGCCAGCTCGGCAAGCTGGTCGTGGACGACATGCGCAGGCAGCAGCTCACCATCGAGATCCTGCGGGCCGCGCTCGACTGGTGCACCTCGGGGCCGTCCGCGGACGGCACCCCGATCCTCGGCTGCGAGCCGAACGCCCGTGCCGTCCGCTTCGGCCTCGAACGCAGTTACCGGGCGCTGGCCCGGCTGACCCCCGACGAGGCCCGCCGGGTCGAACTCGTCGACATGGCCAACACCATCCGGCCCAGGACGCTCACGTGACGGCCTCCTGCCCGTCGTGCGGCGCGCCGGTCGAGGCCGCGGACAGCTTCTGCGAGTCATGCGGAATCGAGCTCGCCCCGCCCGCCGTCAGCACCGCGCCGCCCGGGTACACGGCGGAGTGCCCGGTGTGCTCGGTCGACCCGGCGGCCCCGCCCGCCGCGGTCAGCGCCGAAGGCTACTGCGAGTCGTGCGGCCGCAAGGTGCCCACCGGCCGCGACCATTCCGAACTCGATCTCGGGCTGCTGGCCGGGGTGACCGACCGCGGCCTGCGGCATCCGCGCAACGAGGACGCGATGGCACTGGCCACCGCCGACGCTCCCGGCGGCCCGGTCGCCATCGCCGTGGTCTGCGACGGGGTGTCCACCTCGCCCCGCCCGGACGAGGCCTCGCTGGCCGCCGCCCAGGCCGCGGTGCGGACGCTGCTCACTTCGGCACGGCGCGGCGACGATCCGGCGCACGCCTTGCCGGCCGCGGTCCGCCTCGCCCATCATGCCCTGGCCAAGCTGGGCTCGCGGGGGGAGGCGCCATCGACCACGTTCGTCTCGGCGGTGATCGACAGCGCCACGGTCACCGTGTGCTGGCTGGGGGACAGCCGCGCCTACTGGCTCGCCGAGGGCTCCGGCGCGACTCGCCTGTCCACGGACGACTCGCTGGCCGAGGAGATGATCGCGGAGGGCACGCTGGCCGAAGCCGAGGCCATGGCCTCACCGCAGGCCCACGTGATCACCCGCTGGCTCGGCGCCGACCTGGCCGATCCGCAGCCGCACGTGGTGCGCTTCGAACCGCCGGGACCCGGTGTGGTGCTGGTGTGTTCGGACGGGCTGTGGAACTACCGGCCCGAGGCGGCAGGCCTGGCCGAGCTCGCGCTGCCGGCCGCGCGCACCGATCCGCTCGGCACCGCGGCCGCGCTGGTGAAGTTCGCCCTCGACGCCGGCGGCATCGACAACATCACCGTGGTGCTGGCGCCCTTCCCTCTGACCCAGTCTGACTCCGAACCGCCTCATCCGCCCACCGTTCCCGTCTGGCGGCCAGCGACGTTACCGAGGAGAAATCCGCATGACCGAGTCCGGCTTCACCATAGACGTTGACCAGAACCAGTACCTGCCCGAGGGAGGGCGCGAGGTCAGCGCCATCGTCACCGTGACCTCCGGCGCGGACGCCACCGGTCTCCCCGGGCCGGCTGGCCCCGGGCCGTCAGGCGGCGAGCCGGGCAGCGCGGAGATCATCATCATCGACTGCTCGGGATCCATGGAGTACCCGCACACCAAGATCGTCGAGGCCCGGGCGGCCACGGCCGCCGCCGTGGACGTGGTGCGGGACGGCGTCTGGTTCGCGGTCGTGGCCGGCACCAACCTGGCCTGGCCGGTGTTCCCCGCCGACGGCAGCATGGTCATGGCGGATGCCGGATCCCGGGCCGCGGCCAAGCAGGCGGTGGCGGGCCTGCGGGCCGGCGGCGGCACGGCGATCGGCCAGTGGCTGCAGCTCGCCAGGCAGATCTTCGAGGCCTACCCGGCCAAGCTCCGGCACGCCATCCTGCTCACCGACGGCAAGAATCAGCACGAGACCCCCGAGCAGCTCGCCGCGGCGGTCGGCCAGTGCGAGGGCGTCTTCAGCTGCGACTGCCGCGGTGTCGGCACCGACTGGGAGGTCAAGGAGCTGCGGACGATCTCGACCGCGCTGCTCGGCACCGTGGACATCGTGCCCGACCCGTCCGGGCTGGCCGCCGACTTCGCCGCCATGATGGAGAGCGCGATGGGCAAGCAGGTCGCCGACGTTTCGCTGCGGGTGTGGACCCCGCAGACCGCCACGGTCAAGTTCGTCAAGCAGGTGGCGCCCACGGTCGATGACCTGACCGGCAGGCGTACCCCGTCCCGCCCGCAGGCCGGCGACTACCCGACCGGGGCGTGGGGACCCGGCGAGAGCCGCGACTACCACGTCGGCGTGGAGGTCACCCCGGCCGGGGTCGGACAGGAGATGCTCGCCGCGCGGGTGAGCCTGGTCGCCGCGTCCCCGTCCGGGGAGGACGTGCTCGGCCAGGGCCTGGTCCGGGCGATCTGGACCGATGACGAGGCGCTGTCCACCAAGATCAACCAGCGGGTCGCGCACTACACCGGCCAGGCCGAACTCGCCGCCGCGATCCAGGACGGCCTGGAAGCGCGCAAGCAGGGTGATGAGGAGACCGCCACGGCCAAGCTGGGCCGGGCCGTGGCGCTCGCCCACCAGTCAGGCAACGAGGACACGGCCAAGCTGCTGGCCAAGGTGGTGGACGTCGTCGACGTCGAATCCGGCACGGTCCGGCTGCGCAAGCAGGTCGAGGACGCCGACGAAATGGCTCTCGACACCAGGTCGACCAAGACGGTCCGGGCCAAGAAGTAGCAGACCCGAGGAGGCAGCGATGGCGGTATGTCCCAACGGGCACGACTCGGCCAGCGAGGATTTCTGCGACATCTGCGGCATGCGCATCACCGGCACGCCCGGACCGGCGCGCAGTCCCGGGACCACCGGATCCCACCCCTACGGCTCGCCCGCCGCGGGCACCGGACCGATGCCGGGGAACCAGGCGACCACCGGCCCGATCCCTCCTCCCGCCATCGTCGGCGAACCCTGCCCGAGGTGCGGCACCGCGCGGTCCGGCCAGTTCTGTGAGGCCTGCGGCTACAACTTCAACGCCCCCCAGCCATCCTGGTCCGGGTCCGCGCCGTCCCCGCCTCCGCGCCCCGCCTCAGCCACCTGCGCGGCCCTCGCCGCCGCCGCCCCCGCCTCAGCCGCCTCCGTCCTCGCCTCAGCTCCCTCCGCCGTCACCCTGGCCCTCGTCCTCCTCCCAGCCGCCGCCGTCCGTCCCGTCCGCCCCTTCCGCACCGTCCGCCCGGTCCGTGCCTTCGGCTCCGTCCGTACCGTCGGTCCCGACCGCCCCGCCGGTCAGCCCCGCCCCATCGGTCCCGCCCACCCGGGCCGTGCCCGGGTCCGCGTACGCCCCGGTCGCCTGGACCGTGGTGGTCTCCTCCGACCGCGACTACTACGAACGGGTCCGGGTCGCGAGCGGCCCGGACTGGGCCGAGGTGCCGTTCCCCGCCTACTGCGCCGAACGGCGGTTCCGGCTCACCGGCAACCAGATGCGGATCGGGCGGCGGAGCGTGTCCCGGGGCCTGGATCCTGAGATCGACCTGACCGGCCCGCCCGCCGACCCCGGCATCAGCCGGCTGCACGCGGTGCTGATCGCCATGCCGGACGGCAGCTGGGCGGTGCTGGATCCCGGCTCGGCCAACGGCACGCTCGTCAACGGCAACGAGATACCGACCGGGAACCAGGTACCCCTGCATGACGGGGACCGAATCAACCTTGGCGCCTGGACCGCGATCACCGTGCACCGCGGCTAGCCGTGACGGGGGTATACAGAGGTGACGTATGACCAGGGTGACGTAAGGCACTAACGTATGCGACATGATCGACGTGCCGCCCTCGCGCGACCATACCGAGGTTGATCTTGGTACCGCCGCCGGAGTCAGCGACCGGGGCCTGAGGCATCCCCGCAACGAGGACGCGATGGCCCTGGCGTCGCTGCAGACGCCGGACGGCCGGGTCGTGGTGGCCGTGGTCTGCGACGGCGTCTCCTCCTCTCCCCGTCCCGACGAGGCCTCCCAGGTCGCCGCCGACGCGGCGCTCCCGGTCCTGATGGCGGCCGTCCAGGCCGGCGGGGACCTGGCCGAGGCCTCACGGGCCGCGGTCATGGCCGGACGCGAGTCAGTGGCCGGGCTGCAGGAGCCCGCGAACGCCAGGTCGGCGACGACCTTCCTGTCCGCGGTGGCCGCCCCCGGCGGGGTGACCCTGTGCTGGCTGGGCGACAGCCGCGCCTACTGGCTGGGCCAGCCCGCCTCCGAGTCCGCCCAGCTCACGCGCGACGACTCGGTAGCCGGCGGAATGGTCGAGGCCGGCCTGGCCACCGAGGAAGTGGCCATGGCCTCGCCGCACGCGCACGTGCTGACCCGCTGGCTCGGCGCCGAAGCCGCCGACCTGGGCGGTGACCCGGCCCGCGCGCCGCACGTGGAGCAGTACTCGCCGCCCGGCACCGGTGTGCTGCTCGTGTGCTCCGACGGCTTGTGGAACTACCTTCCCGAGCCCGCCGACCTGGCCGTCCTCGCGCTGCCCAAGGCGCTGAACGACCCGCTCGGCGCCGCCGTCGACATGGTCCAGTTCGCGGTCGACGCCGGCGGTGCCGACAACATCACCGCGGTCCTGATCCCCTACCCCGTACCGGAAGCACCGGACGCACCCGAAGCCGTCAGTACTTAGGCCCGACGAACTCATCCAGCCGCGCCACCGCTCGCCCGGCGCGCCACGGATATGGTGTTCCACTTGGAGAAGCGCCAGGCCACCCCGAGCTGATCCAGGGTCTCGCCGCACAGCCGCAGAATGTCCGTCGGAGTCGATTGGTAAACAGGTACCGCGGATACTCATACCAGCGCTCGCCCCCGGCCAGCTCTGCCCGCACCCGATTAATCCCCCGATAACCGTCCGAATGAAACAACCCCCGGGCAAACTGACCGGGATTCGCCGTGCACGATGGCGCGCTGCCACGGTTCGAGGCCGATAATGCGCAGGTGCTTCCGGCCCGGTCCATGCTGCGGGAAAAGGCACGGCCAGTGCTTGGAGGTGCTTTTCACCATCGTGCATCCGGTTTGCCGGACACAGAAGACGCTCGAGGTGGGCATGACCGCAGACATCGTTTCCTTGGCTGCCGCCACGAGCCCTGGCCAGTCATCGCAGCAAGCGATCCACAGCGCGTACACGTCGCGCCGCCCGCGGGAAATATACCCGTCGCCGAGATACAGGCCCAGCAGGTACGCGTACGCTGACTCGTCCAGGGACCTCCCGTGACACCGCGGGCAACTGGTCCGGCGCGCGGCGGCAGGCCTGCGCGCGGCGGCAGGCCCGCCCGAGGCACGACGGCGACCGCTGCGCCAATGCCGAATGGCGCCCACCGATACTCCACAGATTTGGGCATTCTCCCGATCGAGAATGCCAATAGCAGACAGCAGAAGGGCCCTATCCACGGTAATTTGAGGGTACATGACGGTATTTTCCCTCATGCCACCGACATTTATCCCGGGCCGTCTGCTGTGTATAGCGCGCAGGTAGGGAACGCCAGAGAAACCCCAGTAAGTGCGTAACGACGTGAAGCACCTGGGCTCGCGAGCGTGCCCTGGTCGGTACCCCGGGTGGGATTCGAACCCACACTGCACGGTGTTTGAGGCCGCGGACTCTCCCATTGGTCTACCGGGGCGCAGCTCACCGTAAGCGGTGAGCGGCTAAGACCAATCTACCTGATGACGGTAGGCTCGTCAGCGTGAGCCAGAACGTCGTGCGTGTCGTGATCGCCGAAGACGAAGCGCTGATCCGCCTCGACCTCAAGGAGATGCTCGAGGAGGAAGGCTACTCGGTCGTGGCCGAGGTAGCCGACGGGGAAGCCGCCGTCGAGCGCGTCACCGCCCTGCGGCCCGATCTGGCCATCCTGGACATCAAGATGCCGGTCCTGGACGGGATCTCCGCCGCCGAGCGGATCGCCGCCGAGCGGATCGCCCCCGTCGTCATCCTCACGGCCTTCTCCCAGCGCGAGCTGGTGGAGCGGGCCCGCGACGCGGGCGCCATGGCCTACCTGGTCAAGCCGTTCACCAAGGCCGACCTGGTGCCCGCGGTCGAGATGGCGGTCAGCAGGTTCGCCGAGATCCGCGCGCTCGACACCGAGATCGACACGCTGCGCGAGCGGCTCGAGGTGCGCAAGCTGCTCGACCGGGCCAAGAGCGTGCTCCAGACCGAGCACGGGCTCAGCGAGCCCGACGCGTTCCGCTGGATCCAGAAGACGTCCATGGACCGCCGCCTGACCATGCGTAAGGTGGCCGAGGCGGTCATCGAGGGCAGCATGCGGGTCCCCGCCAACACCCCTCAGCCCTGAGCCGGCCCTCCAGCCCTGACCCGGTAACCCCGCCCTGAGCCGGCACCCCAGCCCAGCCCCCGGGCAGGAACCCGGGGAGCCGTTGGTGCCGTGTCCGCCTTCCCCGGCCGACACGTTGTCTACTGGACCCCCCGGGCCCGCCGTCCCCACGTTAGCGACCCGCAGGCTCGCGGCGCAAAAGAGGACCGCCCGGCCCGTTCGCTCACCGTTCCCCAAGATGATCAACGCCGTTTCCGTCGAGCCCTGGTACCTGGTCCCTGATCAGGCAGGTGAGCCGCGACGTACACACCCGGTGGCCGGCCGCATCCGTGACAACGATGTCATAGCTGGCCAGCGTCCGCCCGCCGTGCGCCAGGGTGGCCACGGCGGTGACCTCCCCCTCGCGGACGCCGCGATGGTGGGTCGCGCTGATCTCGATGCCCACCACCATCCGGCCCGCGCCCGCGTGCAGGAGCGCGCCGAGCGATCCGATGGTCTCCGCGAGAACGCAGGAGGCGCCGCCGTGCAGCAGGCCGAGCGGCTGGGTGTTCCCGTCGACCGGCATCGTCGCCACGACCCGCGACGCGGATGCCGAGAGGATCTTGATGCCCATGCGGCCGGGCAGCGTGCCGTCGGCCACCGTCATCGCCATGATCGCGTCCAGCATCTCCCGGTCCATCGGTACCTTCCCGTAAAGCCGCCCCGTAAAGCCGCGCCGCTTGGTTCACGTACAGGTTGCCACGTGAGCCCGCCCGAAGCCGCCGCGAGTACCCCGCACGCTGGGCACGGCCGGATACCCCACAAAATCCGGCGCGAGATTTTGTGAGATAACGAGTGACTTCCCAAGTTGTGAGCGCTCACAATTGTTAGCGCTCACAATCGGGGATTGGAGCCTGTTACGAAGGGAGCGCAGCATGCGCGAGATCGGAAAACAGCGCCGTCGCCGCCGGTCGGCCATCGTCGGCCTGGCCGCGATGGTGGCGATAGCCGTCGGAGGATCCGTTGCCGCCGTCCAGGCGCAGGCGACGACCACGGCGACCGCGCGGCCCGCCGGAGGCGGCAGCGGGCTGTCCGTCAGCAGGGAACTCTTCGGTCAAGTGGTCGAGCCCTATACCGGCAAGGAGACCAACGTCTTCCGCTACACGCTGACCAACGCCAGGGGCATGAGCGTGCAGATCCTGACCTACGGCGGGATCATCCAGGACATCTGGGTGCCGGGCCGCAACGGCCGGGCGGCCGACGTGGTCCTCGGCTTCAAGACCCTGGCCGACTACGTCCAGTTCGACAGCCCGCCGGTAGCCCCGACTACCGGGGTGTACTTCGGTGAGACCATCGGCCGGTACGGCAACCGGATCGCCAACGGCAAGTTCACCCTGGACCAGCCCGGCGTGGGGCCCGTCACGTACACCATCCCGGTCAACAACGGGCCGAACAGCCTGCACGGCGGCATCGTCGGCTTCGGCAACCACGTCTGGGCCGACCAGGCGGTCCAGGGCCGCGGTTTCGTCGGCGTCCAGCTCACCCTCGTCAGCCCGAATGGCGACGAGAGCCACCCGGCTGGCTCCCCGGGCTGCCCGAACGGCTGCACCGGCTACCCCGCCCAGATCACCGTCACCGAGACCTACACCCTGAACAACGCCGACCAGCTCGTCATTCACTACAAGACGCACGACGACTCGAGCAACCTCAACACGGTCGTCAACCTGACCAACCACAGCTACTTCAACCTGGCCGGCGAGTCCTCGTTCCCCGGCTCGGCGTACAGCCAGCTCATAAAGATCAACGCGGCCAAGTACACGCCGACGAACACGGTCCAGATCCCGACCGGCGCCGAGGCGTCCGTATCCGGCACGCCGTTCGACTTCACCCACTTCTTCGCGATGGGCGCCCGGATCCAGGACGTCAGCGCGAATACCAACTCACCTGGCTTCAACCAGCTCCTGATCGCGCAGGGCTACGACCACAACTGGGTGCTGAACCCGCAGACCCCGGCCACCACCGGCCCGCTCGGGCTCAACCTCGCCGCCCGCGCCCTCGACCCGTTCAGCGGCCGTGAGCTCACCGTGTGGACGGACCAGCCTGGCGTGCAGTTCTACACCAGCAACTTCCTGACCGGAACGCTGGTGGGCATCAGCGGCCACGCCTACCGTCAGGGCGCCGCGTACACCTTCGAGACCCAGCACTTCCCGGACTCGCCGAACCAGCCGCAGTTCCCGTCGACCGAGTTGACGGCGGGCCAGACCCAGAACACGACCACCATCTTCGCGTTCAGCTCTTAGCGAAGGCGCCCCGTCCGCCACTTCGCGGCACGCAGGTGGCGGACGGGAGCATCATCGTCCGTTCGGACCATAGGATCTGAATGTGGCGACACAAGCACCGGACGATCCAGGTCAAGACCGATTGCTGCTGCTCGACGGCCACTCGCTGGCCTACCGGGCCTTCTTCGCGCTGCCGGTCGAGAACTTCTCCACCACCACGGGGCAGCCGACCAACGCGGTCTACGGCTTCACCGCGATGCTCATCAACGTGCTGCGCGACGAGAAGCCGACGCACATCGCGGTCGCGTTCGACCGCGGCGAGCCGACCTTCCGGCACGAGCAGTGGGTGGAGTACAAGGCCAACCGCAAGGAGACGCCCGAGGATTTCCGCAGCCAGCTCAGCCTGATCTTCGAGGTGCTCGACGCGCTGGGCATCCGGCGGCTGTCCGCGCCCGGCTACGAGGCCGACGACCTCATCGCCACGCTCGCCACCGAAGCGGCCAGCGAGGGCATGGACGTCCTCATCGTCACCGGCGACCGCGACGTGCTCCAGCTGGTCTCGGACCGGGTGACGGCGCTGATGACCCGCCGCGGCATCACCGAGATGACCCGCTTCACCCCCGAGGCGGTGTTCGAGAAGTACGGCCTGTCCCCGTCCCAGTACCCCGACTTCGCCGCGGTCCGCGGCGACCCGAGCGACAACCTGCCCGGCATCCCCGGCGTGGGGGAGAAGACCGCGACCAAGTGGATCGCGGAGTTCGGCTCGCTGGCCGAGCTGGTCGACCGGGTGGACGAGGTCAAGGGCAAGGCCGGCGACGCGCTGCGCGAGCACCTGGCCAGCGTGCTGCGCAACCGCCAGCTCACCTCCCTGCTCACCGACCTGCCCGCGGAGACGGTCGGCGCCGTGCCGCGCGACCTGCTGCCCACCGCCTGGGACCGCGAGAAAATACATCAGCTGTTCGACACCCTCCAGTTCCGCGTGCTCCGCGACCGGCTCTACCAGACGCTGCCGCACGGCCTCATCAGCACGGTCGGCCTACCGGACCCAGCTGCGGTCAGCGTCCCAGAAGGAAAATCGGCTTTCGAGGTGGTGGCCGACCTGCTCGGACCGGACCAGGTGGCCGCCTGGCTGGCCGCCCATTCTTATTCCGAACGGTCCGGCGTTGCCGTGTCCGGCACCTGGAAACGCGGCACCGGGCGCCTAACGGCGGTGGCGATCGCCGCCCCGGACGGCCACGGCGCCCACCTGGACCCGACGCAGCTCACCGACGACGACGAGCGGGCCCTGGCCGCCTGGCTGGCCGACCCGGCGCACCCGAAGGTGCTGCACGACGCCAAGGGCCCGATGCACGCGTTCGCGGCCCGCGGCCTGCCGCTGGCCGGCCTGGACTTCGACACCGCGCTGGCCGCCTACCTCGTGCTGCCCGGCCAGCGCACGTTCGACCTGGCCGACCTGAGCCTGCGCTATCTGGGTAAGGAGGTGCGCAAGGAGCCCGAAGGCGGCCAGCTCACGCTGGACGGATCGGACGAGCGCGACGCCGCGACGGCCCTGGTCGTGCGCGCGCAGGCCACGCTGGAGCTCGCCGCGGCGCTCGAGGCCGACCTGGAACGCCGCGAGGCCCTCGTGCTGCTGCGCGAGCTGGAGCTGCCGCTGGTCTCGGTGCTGGCCAAGATGGAGCACACCGGGATCGCCGCCGACATCGATCACTTCGAGGCCATGTCCGCCACCCTGCACGGCGAGGTGAAGGCGGCCGAGCAGGCCGCGTACGCGGTGGTCGGCCACGAGTTCAACCTGGGCTCGACCAAGCAGCTGCAGGAGGTGCTGTTCAACGAGCTCGGCCTGCCCAAGACCAGGCGGATCAAGACCGGGTACACCACCGATGCCGAGGCCCTGACCAGCCTGCTCGCGCAGACCGGCCATCCGCTGCTCGAGCACCTGCTGCGGCACCGCGACGTGGAAAAGCTGGCGCAGACCGTGGACTTGCTGATCCCGATGCCCGGCGAGGACGGCCGGATCCACACCACGTTCAACCAGACCGTCGCGGCCACCGGCCGGCTGTCCTCGAACGACCCGAACCTGCAGAACATCCCCATCCGCACCGAGCTCGGCCGCCAGATCCGCCGCGGCTTCATCGTCGGCGCCGGGTATGAGTGCCTGCTCACCGCGGACTACAGCCAGATCGAGCTGCGGATCATGGCGCACCTGTCCGGCGACGAGGCGCTGATCGCGGCCTTCGAGTCCGGGCATGACTTCCACGCCGCCACCGCCTCCCGGGTGTTCGGCCTGTCGCCCGAGGAAGTGGGACCCGAGCTGCGGGCCAAGATCAAGGCGATGAACTACGGCCTGGCCTACGGCCTGTCCGCCTTCGGGCTCGCCAACCAGCTGCGCATCTCCACCGAGGAGGCGCGCGGACTGATGGAGGAGTACTTCAAGGAGTTCGGCGGCGTGCGGGACTACCTGCACGAGGTGGTCTCCCGGGCCCGGATGGAGGGCTACACCGCGACCATGATGGGACGCCGCCGGTACCTGCCCGACCTGACCTCGGACAACCGGCAGCGCCGCGAGATGGCCGAACGCATGGCCCTCAACGCCCCGATCCAGGGCTCGGCCGCCGACGTGATCAAGGTGGCCATGCTGGCCGTGGACAGCTCCCTGGCGGGCCTGAGGTCGCGCATGCTGCTCCAGGTCCACGACGAGCTGCTGATCGAGGTGTTCCCCGGCGAGTACGACCGCGTCCGGGACATGGTCTGCGCCGCCATGGAAGGCGCCGCCTCCCTCCGCGTCCCCCTGGACGTCTCCGTCGGGACCGGCCTCAACTGGGACGAGGCCGCGCATTAATGTCCCGGGGGGACGACCCCCCGGAACCCCCCGCTGCGCTTCGCGCGCCCGCTGCGGTACCTCGCCGTAATCTCGCGCGGCCGGAGGGGCCGTTGGCCCCTCGCGGGCCGCACGCCGACGGCTGCGCCGCGGAATTCGCCGTACTGCCCCTGACCTCCAACCCCACCCCCGGGGCCGATACCGTGGCCGTATTGTGGCCGGTCTCAATTGACCCTACGACCCAGCTCTCATATCCTGAACGCTGCGCCGTGTCCTCGTGCGTTCCGTCGTGGTCACGTGACATCACGTCTCGTGACCGGGCTGGCGGCCGCCGGGCGTGCCGTTGTCGGCCCGTGCTGGTTCCGGTAGGTCCTGCGAATTCTGGTCAACGTTGGGTGCACGGTCTTGCGGCGTGTCCTGAATTTCCCTGTCCGCATCCGGAGCCAACCTACACATGACGAGCAGCACGCAAGCCAACTCGACCCCCAAGGTGGCGGTCAACGACATCGGGTCCGAGGAGGCATTCCTCGCCGCGATCGACGAGACCATCAAGTATTTCAACGACGGTGACATCGTCGAAGGAACAGTCGTAAAAGTCGACCGAGACGAGGTCTTGCTCGATATCGGCTACAAGACAGAAGGCGTGATTCCGTCCCGCGAACTGTCGATCAAGCATGACGTCGACCCGCACGACGTGGTCAAGACCGGCGAGCACATCGAGGCCCTAGTCCTGCAGAAGGAGGACAAGGAAGGCCGCCTGATCCTGTCCAAGAAGCGCGCCCAGTACGAGCGCGCCTGGGGCACGATCGAGAAGATCAAGGAAGAGGACGGCGTGGTCACCGGCACGGTGATCGAGGTCGTCAAGGGCGGCCTGATCCTCGACATCGGGCTGCGCGGCTTCCTGCCCGCCTCCCTGGTCGAGATGCGCCGCGTCCGTGACCTGCAGCCGTACGTCGGCCGCGAGATCGAAGCCAAGATCATCGAGCTGGACAAGAACCGCAACAACGTGGTGCTGTCCCGCCGGGCCTGGCTCGAGCAGACCCAGTCCGAGGTCCGCCACACCTTCCTCAACACCCTGTCCAAGGGCCAGATCCGCAAGGGCGTCGTCTCCTCGATCGTCAACTTCGGCGCGTTCGTCGACCTCGGCGGGGTGGATGGCCTGGTCCACGTGTCCGAGCTGTCCTGGAAGCACATCGACCACCCGGGTGAGGTCGTCGAGGTCGGCCAGGAGGTCACCGTCGAGGTGCTCGACGTGGACATGGACCGGGAGCGGGTCTCGCTGTCGCTGAAGTCGACCCAGGAAGACCCGTGGCAGCAGTTCGCCCGCACCCACCAGATCGGGCAGGTCGTACCGGGCCGGGTGACCAAGCTGGTGCCGTTCGGCGCGTTCGTCCGCGTCGAGGAGGGCATCGAGGGCCTGGTGCACATCTCCGAGCTGGCCGACCGGCACGTGGAGATTCCCGAGCAGGTCGTCCAGGTGGGCGACGAGATCTTCGTCAAGATCATCGACATCGACCTGGACCGGCGCCGGATCAGCCTGTCGCTGAAGCAGGCCAACGAGGGCACCATCGGCGAGGCGGTCGGCGACGACTTCGACCCCACGCTGTACGGCATGCCGGCCTCCTACGACGAGCAGGGCAACTACGAGTACCCGGAGGGCTTCGACCCGGAGACCGGCGAGTGGCTGCCCGGCTACGAGAAGCAGCGTGAGGAGTGGGAGCACCAGTACGCCGAGGCGAGGGCCAGGTTCGAGGCGCACCGGCGCCAGGTCGAGGAATCCCGCAAGGCGGACGAGGAAGAGGCCGTTGCCGCCGAGCCTGAAGGCGCGGCGCCGGCCGCCGGCACCGGCGGTCCCGGCGGTCCCGGCGGTCCCCGTGGCGCCCGCGGCGCCCGCGGGGGTTCCCGCCCGGCTACCGGCACCCCGGGCGCGGTCACGTCGAGCTCGACCCCGGGCCCCGCGTCGACCGGCACCCTGGCCTCGGACGAGGCGCTGGCCGCGCTGCGCGAGAAGCTGTCCGGCGGCCAGTCCTAAGCAGTGCGCACGAGCGGCACCCACGAAGGTGGGTGCCGCTTTTGCGTTATGAACAACCTTTAGGCCCCGCCGTACGTCTCACAGCCGGAAACGTTCCACACGCCGCGCACCCGGAGCGGGCCGTCGATGATGATCGCGTCGCAAAGCCAGGAGCTTGACGACTTCACCGCTTTGTACGTCGCACACTACGAGCAACTGCTTCGCCTAGCCCTGCTGCTGGTCGGCGATCTGGCCGCCGCGGAGGACGTGGTCCAGGAGGCGTTCATACGTGTGCACCGCAGGCTTGACGCCCACGCGGTGAACATGCCGCTGGCGTACCTCCGCCAGACGGTCGTCAACCTGGCCCGGTCCGAGCTGCGCACGCGGCTGGTCCGGCTGCGAAACGCGCCGAGGCCTATGCCCGATGCGGCCAGCGCCGAGGAAGGCGCGTGCGCGGCCATCTCCAGGCAGGAGGTCATCCGCGCGCTGCGCCGGGTCCCCGCCCGGCAGCGACAGGCCGTGGTGCTGCGCTATTGGGCTGACCTGCCCGAGGCCGAGATCGCCGAGCTGATGGGGGTCAGCGTCGGCGCGGTGAAGGGCTACATCTCGCGCGCCATGAGCAGGCTGGGGCTGCTCCTGGAGGAGGCGCCATGACCGCGCCGCTCAGCCCGGAACGCCTGGCGCGGCTGCTAGATGACGCCGTCCGGCCGGTCACCGCCCGCCCGGGCACGCTCGACCGCATCCGCCTGGCCGCCCGGCGACGACGCGCCGCCCGCCGGGCCCGCGCGCTCCTGCTGGCCGCCGCGGTGATCGCGGGCGGCGGTGCGACCGCCCTCGCGCTGGCCCCGGGCGGCACCCCGGCCGTGGTCAGCTACGGTCTGGAAAAGACCGGGCCCCCCTCATACGTCGGCACGGCGCGCGCCCCGGCGGTTTCCCTCCGTCCGGCGCACGCCCCGGTGGGCGCGGCAGCGCTGATGCTCCCCGCCGGCCAGGCCGCGACGGCCGCCATCGAGCCCATCGGCGACGCCGCGACCACGACCAGCTTCCTGCTCGTGGCGTACACCGCCGGGTGGGGCGCGCAGACCGTCGCGTTCACGGCGCCGTCCGCGGCCGCCCTGCCGCCCTCCGGACCGACCGTCATCGGCTGGGCGGACGCCGCCGGGGACGGCCAGGGGGAGATCTTCGTCCAGGTGGGCCGGGGCTGCTGCGCCCAGTTCTGGATCGTCTTCCGGCTGGTCGACGGCCACCTGCGCCAGGTGAGCCTGTACGGCAGGCCGGCCGAGCTGGCCGTGGGCGGCAACGTCGTGACGGGCGGCGGGTTCAGCTGCGAGGGCCCGGGCCACGACCTGGTGGCCTACGGCTATACCGGCGAAAACGGCGGCCTGTTCCTCGCCACCAGGACCACGTACCGCTGGGCAGGCGCGGCCCTGGTGCTCGTGTCGCGGCAGCAGACCAGCATCCGCGCCCCCGAGCTGGCTCGTTACCGCAGCGTATCGTGCGGCGACCTGACCCCTAGTAGCCCGTAGTACCCCGTCCTACGCGCCATAGCGCAGCAGCAGGTCGGCCACGCACACCGGCTTGCCGCCGCCCTCGCGCTCGAACGTCACGGTGAACGTCGCCTGCAGCCCGCCGGGCACCTCGTCGACCGCCGCGCAGGTGACGTCGGCCCGGACCCGGCTGCCCACCGGCAGCGGCGCGGGGAAGCGCACCCGGTTGAGGCCGTAGTTGATCGTGACCGAGGCGTCGGTGACCGCGAGCACCTCGGCCACCAGCATGGGCGCCAGCGACAGGGTCAGGAAGCCGTGCGCGACCGGGCCGCCGAACGGGCCTGCCGCCGCCCGCTCCGGATCGGTGTGAATCCACTGGTGATCGCCGGTCGCGTCGGCGAACATGCTGACCTGATCCTGCGTCACCTCGTGCCAGGAACTCGCGCCCAGGCGCTGGCCAACATAGTCGCGCAGCTCGTCGCGTTTGAGGTTTCGCTCCGCCATCCCTGCCTCCCGGTGATCGGTGGCGTGCAGCATACCGCCACGCGTTCCGCCCTGCGAGACGGCCCTTGTCACGTGCTGACCCGCCCCGGAGAATGGCGATCATGTCTGACGGCATCGTGGCGGAAGTGGCCGACCGGCTCTGGCAGGCGGAGATCAGCCGCTCGCCGATCAGCCCGATCACCGAGGCCCATCCGGAGCTGGACGTCGAGGACGCCTACGCCATCCAGTCCCGCAACATCGAGCGGCGGATCGGCAACGGCCGGGTGATCCGCGGGCGCAAGGTGGGCCTGACCGCCAAGCCCATGCAGGACCTGTTCGGGGTCCGCGAACCTGACTTCGGGGTGCTCCTGGACGACATGTTCGTCGAGGACGGCGACGAGATCGCGCTGGAGGACCTGCTGCAGCCGCGCGTCGAGGCCGAGATGGCCTTCCTGATCGGCCGGGACCTGGCCGGCCCTGGGGTCACCACCAGCAACGCGCTGGCCGCCATCGCCGGCGTGCTGCCCTCGATCGAGATCGTCGACAGCCGCATCACCGACTGGAAGATCGCTCTGATCGACACCGTGGCCGACAACGCGTCCTCGGCCAGGCTGGTCGTCGGCGGCAAGCTGACCCCGGTCACCGACTTCGACCTGCGCCTGGGCGGCATGGTGATGACCCGCAACGGCGCGGTGATCGACTCCGGCGCGGGCGCGGCCGCGCTCGGCAACCCGGCCCGCTGCGTGGCCTGGCTGGCCAACAAGCTGGCCACGTTCGGCGCCTCGCTGAAACGCGACGACATCGTGATCCCCGGCGCGCTGCACCGGATGGTCGCGGTCCAGCCGGGCGACGTGTTCCGGGCCGAGTTCGCCTACCTCGGCGCGGTCACCGCCCGATTCTCTTCAGGACGGTCCTGATGGATCCGCGGTCAATCGCCGACACCCTGATCGCGGCGGAGCAGGCTCGCAAGGCCATCGCCCCGTTCACCGACGCCGACCCCAAGACTCCCGGGCTCGACGCCAGGACCGGGTACCAGGCCCAGCGGATGGTCGTCCAGCACCGCCTGGACCACGGCGAGCGGCTGATCGGCGCCAAGCTCGGCCTCACCAGCCGGGTCAAGCAGGAGGCGATGGGTGTCCACGAGCCCCTGTACGGCTGGCTGACCTCCGGCATGGTGCATCCGCACGGAGAGCCGCTGCCTCTGGACGAGCTCATCCACCCGCGCGTGGAGCCGGAGATCGCCTTCCTGATCGGCAGGGAACTTCGGGCCCCGGCCACCATCGCCAGCGTGCTGGAGGCCACCGAGGCGGTCGTGGCCGCGGTCGAGGTCCTGGATTCCCGCTACGACGACTTCCGGTTCCGGCTGCCCGACGTCATCGCGGACAACGCGAGCGGGAGCCGCGTCGTGCTCGGCCCACGGGCCCGCGTCCCCGCGGAGCTGTGCGACCTGCGCCTGCTGGGCTGCGTGCTGCGCACCCAGGGCGAGGTGGTGGCCACCGCCGCGGGCGGCGCGGTCATGGGCCATCCGGCGGCCGCGGTCGCCTGGCTGGTGAACAAGCTCTCCCCGCAGGAGTGGCGCCTGGAACCCGGATCGCTGGTGCTGTCGGGCGGCCTGACCGCTCCGGTCCCCATGGGGCCCGGGTCGGTCGTATCGGCCGAGTTCGACGGGCTCGGCACGGTCGACGTCTACAGCTGACATCGCAGAGGAGGAGCATGGCTAGCCCGCGCCCCAGCAAAGCCACGCCGCCGGTCGAACGAGATCTGGCCGTCCGCATGTTCGAGGTCATGGCGCTCATGCGCGCGGTCGAGGACCGGATGGTCACCATGTACCGGCAGGGCGAGCTGCTTGGCTCGCTGTACACCGGGCATTGGCACGAGGCGATCGCCGTGGGCACCGCCTCGGCGCTGCGCCCCACCGACGTGGTCGCGCCACTGCACCGTGACCTCGGCGTGCACCTGTGGCGGGGCCTGGAACCCTGGGAGGTCATGGCCAGCTTCATGGGCAAGGCGACCTCGCCGACCGGCGGCCGGGACGGCACGCTGCACTACGGCCGGCTCGACCTCAACATCATCAACCCGGTCAGCCACATCCCCAACAACTACCCGATCGCCACCGGCGCGGCGTTCGCGCTGAGGTACCGCGGCACGGACGGCGTGGCCATGGCCTACTGCGGGGACGGCGCGACCTCGCGCGGGGACTTCCATGAGGCGCTCAACCTCGCCGGGGTCCAGCGCCTGCCCTGCGTGTTCATCGTGGAAAACAACCAGTACGCCTATTCGACCCCGAACCGCCTGACCACGGCGGCCGCCGACTTCGCCAGCAAGGCGGCCGCCTACGGGATGCCCGGTGAGCGGGTGGACGGCATCGACGTGTTCGCCGTGCACGAGGCCGCCGCCCGCGCCGTCGCCCGTGCCCGGGCGGGGGAGGGGCCATCGCTCATCGAGGCGGTCACGATGCGCATGCACGGTCACGCCGAGCACGACCCCGCCGACTACGTGCCGGACGAGGTCAAGGAGATGTGGGCCAAGCGCGATCCCGTCGAGGAGTGCGCCGGCCGCCTGATCGAGCTGGGCTTCCTCGATTCCGAAGGCGTGGCGGCGGTGAGGGAGCAGGCCCGCCAGACGGCCCTGGAGCACCGGAACATGGCCCTTGGCATGCCGATGCCCGAGCCGGACGACGAGGAGGGCCGGGTCTATGCCGACTGAGACCGTCAGCTACATCGAGGCGATCGGCGAGGCCCTGCGCAGCGAGATGGACGCCGACCCGGACATCTTCCTCATCGGCGAGGACGTCGGACAGTTCGGCGGCGCGTTCAAGGCGACCAAGGGGTTCCTTGACCGCTTCGGCCCGCGCCGGGTGGTGGACGCACCCATCGCCGAATCCGGCTTCACCGGGCTGGCCTGCGGTGCGGCCCTGATGGGCCTGCGGCCGGTGGTGGAGTTCCAGTTCGCGGACTTCATCTCGTGCGCCTTCGACCAGATCATCAACAACTGCTCCCGGCACCACTACCGGACGGGCAACCCGATCCCGATCACGTTCCGGGCGCCGTTCGGCGCCCGGCTGCGGGCCGGGCCCACCCACTCACAGAGCGTCGAGGCCTACTTCGGTCACGTTCCCGGCCTGAAGATCGTCGCGCCCGCCACCCCGCAGGACGCCGCCGGGTTGTTGATCAGCGCGATCCGCGACAACAACCCGGTGCTCTACCTGGAAAGCAAGTACCTGTACCGGCGGCTCGAGGCGCCCGTGCCGCTGTCCCTGGACCCGGTGCCGATCGGGTCGGCCAAGGTCGTCCGGGAAGGCACCCAGGTCAGCCTCCTCACCTACTCGGTCGGCGTGCACCAGGGCCTGGAGGCCGCCGAGGTGCTGGCCGGAGACGGCATCTCCGTCGAGGTGGTCGACCTGCGCACGCTGGTCCCGCTGGACGTCGCGACGATCGCCGCGTCGGTGAACAAGACCTCCCGCGCGGTGGTCCTGCACGAGGATGCCCGCCGCCTGGGCTACGGCGCCGAGATCGCCGCCACGGTCCAGGAGGAGTGCTTCTGGCGGCTGGACGGCCCGGTCGTCCGCGTCGCGGGCAAGAACACCCCGATCCCGACCAGTCCGGCGCTGGAGGACGCGGCCGTTCCCCAGCTGCCCGAGATCATCGCCACGCTGCGCCGGGTGGCGACCACATGAGCGACGTCTTCAAGATGCCCAAGCTCGGCGAGACCGTCACCACCGGCACGGTGACCAGGTGGCTGGTCGCCGTGGGCGACCGGGTTGGCTTCGACGATCCCCTCCTCGAGGTGTCCACCGACAAGATCGACTCCGAGATCCCCAGCCCGTTCAGCGGCGTCCTCCTGGAGATCATGGTCCCCGAGGGCGAGACCGCCGAAGTCGGCGCCGAACTGGCCCGCATCGGCCCCCCCGAAGAAGCCGTCCCCACCCAGCCAGCCGTCCCCACCCAGCCAGCCGCCCCCGCGCAGTCAGCCGCCCCGGCCCAGTCAGCGGCCCCGGCAACCGCTACGGCAACAGGGAACGGCGGCGGCCGCGCCCGGCTCTCACCTATCGTCCGCCAGCTGGCCGCCAAGCACGGCATCGACCTCAGCACCATCCAGGGCTCCGGCCACGCCGGCCGCATCCGCCGCGAGGACATCGAAGCCGCCATCGCACACCCCTCCCCACCCGCGACCACCGCCGCCCCGCCCGCTCCGCCCGCCACCGCGATCATCCTCGGCCCTCGCGACCAGGCGGAGCCGCTCTCCCGCATGCGCCTGGTCATCGGCGAGCGCATGATCGAGTCGCTGCGGATCGCGCCGCACGTCTGGACGTCGGTCGAGGTCGACATGCAGGCCATCGAGGAGGTCCGGCGCCGACACAAGGAGCGCTTCCGCCAGCAGGAAGGCACGTCGCTCACCTACCTCCCCTTCATCGCCCGCGCCACCTGCGACGCCCTTCGCGCGTTCCCCGTCGTCAACGCCAGCCTCGACATGACCGCCAAGACCCGCATCGTGCACCACTACGTCAACCTCGGCATCGCGGTCGACCTCGCCGAGCAGGGCCTGGTGGTGCCGGTGATCAGGGACGCCGACGGCCTCAACGTGCGAGGGCTCGCCCGCGCCATCCGAGTCGTGGCGGACAAGGCCACCTCCGGCAGCCTCACCCACGACGACCTGGCCGGGTCCACGTTCACGATCACGAACCCGGGACCGGCCGGCGACTACGCCTCGGCACCCATCATCAACCAGCCCAACTCCGCGATCCTGTCCACCAACGTGGTGTCACGCCGGCCGACGGCGGTCGGTGACGCGGTCGCCGTCCACTACATGACGATCCTCGGGTTCAGCTACGACCACCGCGCGTTCGACGGGGTCACCGGATCCCGTTTCCTGGCCTTCATCCGCGACGCGCTGCAGGACCGTGACTGGGAGGCCGAGCTTGGATAGGAAGGAGGGTGTGGTGCTGCGGGTCGGGCTGACCGGAGGCATCGGGTCCGGCAAGAGCGAGATATCCCGGCGGCTGGCCGCGCACGGCGCGGTGATCATCGACGCGGACGTGGCCGCCCGGGAGGTGGTCGCCCCGGGCACGCCCGGGCTGGCTCAGGTCGCCGAAGCCTTCGGCCCCGAGATGCTCGGCCCGGACGGCGCCCTGGACCGGGAACGGCTCGGCGCGATCGTCTTCCGCGATCCCGCGCTGCGCGCGAAGCTGAACGCGATCACCCATCCCCTGGTCCGGGAGTGGATGACCGCCGCCGAGCGCACCGCCGCCGAGCGCACCGGGACGGGCAAGGACCTGATCGTCGTGCACGACGTGCCGCTGCTGGCCGAGTCCCGACGAGCCGACGGCTTCGACCTGGTCATCGTGGTCGACGTGCCGCCGGAACTCCAGGTCGAGCGGCTGGTCAGCCAGCGCGGCATGACACCCGATCAGGCCCGCGCCCGCATCGCCGCCCAGGCCAGCCGGGACCAGCGCCTGGCCATCGCCGGCGTGGTCATCGATAACTCGGGCTCACTGGATGACCTGGACCGCCGCGTCGCCAAGGTCTGGGCCGACCTGCAGCGCCGCGCCGCCCGGTGAGCCGAGCCCGGTCACCGCGAACAGCGGCCACTCATCGGGCGGCCCGTTCAGCGTGTAGCTGCCGCGCTCGGCGAAGCGGCCGGGTAACCAACCGCCCGGCCTCCCCGGCCGACCGGAGCGCCTTGCGCAGTTCGGACAGCCGGACCTGCAGGCTGTCCGCTGCCTTGCCAGCCGGGTGGCCGGGCCATAGCTCCTCGATCAGCCGGTCGGACGAGACGACCTGATTGGCGTGCACCAGCAGCACGGCCAGCACGGCCCGGGTGCGCGCTCCCGCCAGCTCCAACGGCCGGCCGTCGGCCGTCACCTCGAGCGGTCCCAGGACGCTGAACTCCACCCTGCCTCTCCCGCGTACCACATCTCGCCACAGGGCTTGTCCCGGGCGCCGGTAAGTCAACGGTAAGCCCGCGGTAGGCCGCCAGGAACCCGTACCGGACACGATGCCGGTGATGGGCCGATATCGAGAGGACACTAGACATGGTCCACAAGTGTGACGTCGCCATCGTCGGCGGCGGCATCGGCGGCCTCACCCTGGCCATCAGCCTCCTGCAGCAGTCGATGTCCGTGCAAATCTTCGAGCAGGATACCGAGCTCAGGGAAATCGGGGCCGGGGTCGCGATTGGCGGCAACGCCACGCGCCTGCTGCTGCGGCTCGGCGTCGATCTGGCGCAGGTCGCCAATGTGCCGCCGACATTTGAGGTCCGCTGCTGGAAGGATGGCGGGCTCCTCTGGGCCCAGCCAATAGGCGAGTGGTACCGGAAGGAGGTGGGCGCACCGCTCCTGACCCTCCACCGCGCGACTCTCCAGCGTCTCCTGGCCGCCGCCGTGCCGTCGGAATGCATCAAGCTGAATCACCGGCTGACCGGCCTGTCCGACAAGCCCGCCGGCGTGGGCCTGCGCTTCGAGAACGGCGAGGATGTCGTGGCCAGCGTCGTCGTCGGCGCTGACGGCGTGCTATCCACTGCGCGTCGCTATGTGTGCGGAGATGTGGCGCCGGCCCACTCCGGCGAGATCGGTTTCCGCGGCGTCATCCCGGTGGACAAGGCGCACGACCTGCCGAATCCCACCTCACTTCATTGCTGGTGCGGGCCTGATACACACGTGGTCTACTACGGGCTCGACCAGGGCAAGCTGGTGAATCTGCTGGCCGTATACAAGCCGCACCGCCTCCCGGCCTGGACAGCGTCTTCGAATCGCGTATCTGGCTCTCCGGACCAGGCTCTGAGTATCTTCGAGGAGTATCGCTGGGATCGCCGCATCCTCGACCTCGTGCGCAACATCGAGGGGGACATGAATTTCTGGGCCCTCGCTGACCTGCCCCGGCTGCCTCGATGGAGCCGCGGCCGGGTGATGCTGCTCGGCGATGCCGCTCATGCTCCGCTGCCGCATCAGGGCCAAGGCGCGGGCCTGGCGATAGAAGACGCCTACGCCCTGGGCGTGCTTCTGGCCAAAGGCGGCCTGGAGGATTACGGCCCGACCTTCCAGGCCTTCGAGCACCTTCGCAGGCGACGGGCCTGGACGGTCCAGGCCTATTCGCGTGTCGCCGGACGGGCGTACAAGTTCGCCGGCGAGGCGGCGGCGCGACGTGACGCAAGCTGGCCATCGCTGGCGCAGCGGATCGGATGGATCCACAGGTACCGCGAGGAAGAGATGGTGCCCCTGCGATCGCGTTAATACTCCAGCGGGGCCGGGCGGTGGTTAGGTTGCGATGATGGGCGGGCTGTTCGTCGAGCCGGCCCGCTGAGGAAGATCCGGAATGTCAGACCCCCCGCCTACAGTTGTCATGCTGGAGGTGGGTTGTGCGTCCGATTACCGATCTGAAGCGTAGCGTCGCGCCGTTCGAGGTCGTGACCGACATGGTCCCGGCTGGCGACCAGCCGCAGGCCATCGCCGAGATCTCCAAGCGCGTCAAGGCGGGGGACGGCGACACGGTGCTGCTCGGCGCGACCGGGACCGGCAAGACCGCGTCGGTGGCCTGGATCGCCGAGCGGCTGCAGCGGCCGGTGCTGGTCATGCTGCCCAACAAGACGCTCGCCGCCCAGTTCGCCAACGAACTGCGCGAGATGCTGCCCAACAACGCGGTCGAGTACTTCGTCTCCTACTACGACTACTACCAGCCCGAGGCGTACGTCCCGCAGACCGACACCTACATCGAGAAGGACTCCTCGATCAACTCCGAGGTGGAGCGGCTCAGGCACTCGGCCACCAACTCGCTGCTGACCAGGCGCGACACCGTGGTCGTGGCGTCCGTTTCTTGCATCTACGGCCTCGGCACGCCGCAGGAGTACGTGGACCGGATGCTCACGGTCAAGCTCGGCGACACCATCGACCGGGACATGCTGCTGCGCAAGCTGGTCGGCATGCAGTACACGCGGAACGACCTGGCCTTCACCCGCGGCACCTTCCGGGTCCGCGGCGACACCATCGAAGTCATCCCGATGTACGAGGAACTCGCCGTCCGGATCGAGATGTTCGGCGACGAGATCGAGCGGCTGATGACGCTGCACCCGCTCACCGGCGAGGTGATCAGCGAGGATACCGAGCTGTACGTCTTCCCCGCCTCGCACTACGTGGCCGGGCCGGAGCGGATGGAGCGCGCCATCGCCGGCATCGAGGCCGAGCTGGCCGAGCGGCTCGCCGAGCTGGAACGGCAGGGCAAGCTCCTCGAGGCGCAGCGGCTGCGCATGCGGACCAACTACGACATCGAGATGATGCGCCAGGTCGGCAGCTGCTCCGGCATCGAGAACTACTCGCGGCACATCGACGGCCGCGAGGAGGGCAGCCCGCCCAACACCCTGCTCGACTACTTCCCCGAGGACTTCCTGCTGGTCATCGACGAGTCGCACGTGACCGTGCCGCAGATCGGCGCCATGTACGAGGGCGACGTGTCCCGCAAGCGGGTCCTGGTCGAGCACGGCTTCCGGCTGCCGAGCGCGATCGACAACCGCCCGCTGACCTGGGATGAGTTCCTCGACCGGATCGGGCAGACCATCTACCTGTCCGCCACCCCCGGGCCCTATGAGCTCCAGCGCGTCAAAGGGGACGTGGTCGAGCAGGTGATCCGGCCGACCGGGCTGGTCGACCCCGAGGTGGTCATCAAGCCGACCAAGGGCCAGATCGACGACCTGCTGGACGAGATCAGGCAGCGGGCCGAGCGCGACGAGCGGGTGCTGGTCACCACGCTGACCAAGCGGATGGCCGAGGACCTGACCGACTACCTGCTCGAGAACGGGGTCCGCGCCAGGTACCTGCACAGCGAGGTCGACACGCTGCGCCGGATCGAGCTGCTCCGCGAGCTGCGGGTCGGCGAGTACGACGTGCTGGTCGGCATCAACCTGCTCCGCGAGGGCCTCGACCTGCCCGAGGTATCGCTGGTCGCGATCCTCGACGCGGACAAGGAGGGCTTCCTCCGCTCCGGCACGAGCCTGATCCAGACCATCGGCCGCGCCGCCCGGAACGTATCGGGCCAGGTTCACATGTACGCCGACCGGGTCACGCCGTCGATGCAGCGGGCCATCGAGGAGACCAACCGGCGGCGCGACAAGCAGAAGCAATACAACGAGGCGAACGGCATCGACCCGCAGCCGCTGCGCAAGCGGATCGCGGACATCCTGGACCAGATCGTCCGCGAGGACGCCGACACCGAGCAGCTGATCGGCGGCGGCGGCCGGCAGCAGTCGCGCGGCAAGGCGCCGGTCCCCGGCCTGTCCAGCAGGGCCCGCGCGGCCGTGCAGACCGCGGCCAGCGCCGAGCCCGGCGCCCCGGCCAGCGCCGCCCGCGGCGAGCTCGTCGGGCTGATCACCGAGCTCACCGAGCAGATGCACGCGGCAGCCGCCGAGCTGCAGTTCGAGGTCGCCGCCCGCCTCCGCGACGAGATCCGCGACCTCAAGCACGAGCTGCGCGGCATGCACGCGGCGGGCGTCTGACCCGGTGCCCTGGGTCATCCGGGACGTGGTCAACGACCTGAACAAGGCGGTGGCCCGACGCTGGCAGAGCCTGGACCCCCTGCTGCCCGAGCCCAACGACCTGCCCGAAGGCTGCACGGCCCCGTTCCTGGCCCGTGGGCCTGACCGTCGTCGAGCCGCCGCAGGCCGCGGCCTGGATCGCGGGCATGACCCGGCCGGGCGCCACCGCCTACCTGCAGACCATGTTCGTCCGCCTCGGCGCGCGGGGCGGCGGCGTCGGCGTCGCGCTGGTCCGGCGCGCGCACCACGAACTCGACGCCCGAGGGATCGACGTGACCCTGCTGCACTACTCGCAGATGAACCCGCTGTCCGCGCCGTTCTGGCACCGGATGGGCTACCGCCCGCTGTGGACGACCTGGGAAGCCCGCCCCGCCGCCTCCCTCCGCTGACGAGAGGGGCATGATAGTGCATGAGCCCGCCGGAATGCTGAGCAACGCCTCAGTGTTGGCTCAGAAGTGCGGCCCGGCGACGTTACGGGCGGGTCGCATCGGGAACGTGCATACAGCGGGCACGTAGCGAAGGCAGCCGACTAGCCGAGATGCCGGGGGAGGTGTGGAGTGCTAGTCAGCCTCATCGCGGCGATCGTCGCGGCGGTGTTCTATGGCGTTGCTTCGGTGATGCAGGCCATTGCCGTCCGCGCGGCCAGCCACCGGGGACCGGAGGACGCGTCCGCGGGCGGCGTCGATCCGGGCCTCGTGGTGCGGATGCTGCACCAGTGGCGGTTCGTGGCCAGCATCTGCCTCGACGCCCTCGGCTTCCTGGCCCAGCTCATCGCCTTGCAACGGCTTCCGCTCTTCGTCGTCCAGGCGTTCGTCGCATCGAACCTCGCGGTGACGGCGGTCGTCGCCTCCCGCCTGATCGGCGTGACCCTGTCCTGGCGCGAGTGGGGCGCGGTGCTCGGCGTGGTCTCGGGCGTGGGCCTGCTCGGCGCCTCGGCGGGTGCGCAGGGCGCCGCCCAGGTGGGCGCGGTGTTCAAGCTCGCGCTGATCGTGGCCGTGGCGGGCCTGGCCGTGGTCGGCATGGCCGCGGCCAAGCTCAACGAGCCGTTCCGCACCACGGCGCTCGGCCTCACGGCCGGCTTCGGCTTCGGGGTGCTCAGCATCGCCGCCCGCGTCCTGGACGGCTTCGCGCCGCTCCAGCTCGCCCGCGACCCGGCCACCTACGCGATCGCCGCGGCCGGCATCATCTCGTTCATGTTCTACGCCACCGCCCTGGAAGGCGGCAGCGTGACCGTGGCCACCGCGGCCGTGGTAATGGCGGAGACGATCCCGCCCGCCATCATCGGCGTCGTCTTCCTCGGCGACCAGACCCGTCACGGACTGGCCGCCGTCGCCTGGGGCGGGTTCTTCCTCGCCGTCGCATCAGCCGTCATGCTGGCCAGATTCGGCGAGGCCCACCACACGGAAGACGTAGCGCTAGCCGACGCGGTGGCACGTCGGCAAGCAAATGCCGGGCCGGCCGCCGCTGAACTGTTATCCTGGTGGCCCGTGGACCTGCAGCTTTTCCCTGCCCTACCGGACACCACGGGAGTCTCATAGTGGCCGCATCATCACTTCATCCACGGCCTGTCCTAACCCGGCACCTCTTCGTCACCGGAGGGGTCGCCTCCAGCCTCGGCAAAGGACTCACCGCGTCCAGCCTTGGCCGGCTGCTCAAGCTCAGAGGGCTGCGGGTCACGATGCAGAAGCTCGACCCCTACCTCAACGTCGATCCCGGCACGATGAACCCCTTCCAGCACGGCGAGGTGTTCGTGACCGACGACGGCACCGAGACCGACCTGGACGTCGGGCACTACGAGCGCTTCCTGGACACCGACCTGATGGGCCAGGCGAACGTCACCACCGGCCAGATCTACTCCACGGTGATCGCCAAGGAGCGGCGGGGTGACTACCTGGGCGACACCGTTCAGGTGATCCCGCACATCACCAACGAGATCAAGTCGCGCATCCTGGAGATGGGCGGGGACGACGTCGACGTCGTCATCACCGAGGTCGGCGGCACGGTCGGCGACATCGAGTCGCAGCCCTTCCTGGAGGCCATCCGCCAGATCAGGCACGAGATCGGCCGGGACCGGTGCTTCTTCCTGCACGTCAGCCTGCTGCCCTACATCGGCCCGTCCGGGGAGCTGAAGACCAAGCCGACCCAGCACAGCGTCGCGGCCCTGCGAAGCATCGGCATCCAGCCCGACGCGATCGTGGCCCGCTCCGACCGCCCGATCAACGCGAACCTGAAACGCAAGATAAGCCTGATGTGCGACGTGGACGAGGAGGCGGTGGTCTCCGCCCCCGACGCGCCGTCCATCTACGACATCCCGAAGGTCCTGCACTCCGAGGGCCTGGACGCCTACGTCGTGCGACGGCTCGGCCTGCCGTTCCGCGACGTGGACTGGAGCGAGTGGGATGACCTGCTGCGCCGGGTGCACCGCCCGGCCCACAGCATCACGATCGCCCTGGTCGGCAAGTACGTCGACCTGCCCGACGCGTACCTGTCCCCGGCCGAGGCGCTCAAGGCCGGCGGCTTCGCCAACGACGCCCAGGTGAACATCCGCTGGGTGATCAGCGACGCCTGCGAGGACCCGGAGGGCGCCGCCGCCGAACTCGACGAGGTGGACGGGATCCTCATCCCGGGCGGTTTCGGGGTCCGCGGCATCGAGGGCAAGATCGGCGCGATCCGCTACGCGCGCGAGCACGGCATCCCGATCCTCGGGCTGTGCCTGGGCCTGCAGTGCATGGTCATCGAGGTGGCCCGGGACCTGGCCGGGCTGGCCGAGGCCGACAGCGCCGAGTTCAACCCGGACACGCCCTACCCGGTGATCGCCACCATGGCCGACCAGGAGGACGTGGTGGCGGGGGAGCGCGACATGGGCGGCACCATGCGCCTGGGCCTGTACCCGGCCGCGCTGAAACCCGGCACCCGGGTCGAGGAAATGTACGGCACCACCCTGGTCGAGGAGAGGCACCGCCACCGGTACGAGGTCAACAACTCCTACCGCGGCGCGCTGGAGCAGGCCGGGCTTGTCTTCTCGGGCCTGTCGCCCGACGGGCACCTGGTCGAGTTCGCCGAGCTGCCGTCCCACCCGTTCTTCGTGGGCACCCAGGCGCACCCGGAATTCCTGTCCCGCCCGACCCGGCCGCACCCGCTGTTCAGCGGCCTGATCGCCGCCGCCCTGGCCCGGTCCAAGTCCGCCAGCAACCTGGCCGCCGCCCGCGCCGCCGCCAGCGCATGAACATCGCCGACCAGGTCGAACACTGGCAGGTCGTCGAGCGGAAAGAACTGGTCCGTAGCATCCTGGTCACCGTGCGGACCGATACGGTCCGCACCCCCGATAATGATTTGGCCGAACGGGACGTGGTGCTTCATCCCGGCGCCGTGGCCGTACTCGCCCTGGACGCCACCGGCCGGATCTTGATGATCAGGCAGTACCGCCACCCGGTGGGGCGCCTGCTGTGGGAGATCCCGGCCGGCCTGCGCGACGTCGCCGGGGAGAGTCCGTGGGCCACCGCGCAGCGTGAGCTGGTAGAAGAAGCCGCCTACCGTGCCCGCGACTGGAAGATACTCGCCGACTACTACTCCTCGCCGGGCTTCACCAACGAACGCCTCCGTGTCTTCCTGGCCCGCGACCTGGAACCCGTCCCCGAGGCCGAACGCCACTTCGTCCCCAGGGACGAGGAAGCTCACCTGCTGCACGCCTGGGTGCCGCTGGACGAGGCGGTCCGCAAGGTGTTCGCCGGTGAGCTGCACAACGGCCCCGCCGCCCTGGCCGTCATGGCGGGGTATGCTGCCAGGTCAGAGGGGTTTGACCGGCTTCGTCCGGCCGATGCGCCCGAGGAGCAATGAGGCTCCCCAGTCTGGAAGGACCACCATGAAGGTTGGAATACCCCGGGAAATCAAGAACCACGAGTACCGGGTGGCGATCACGCCCGCAGGCGTCCTCGAACTGGTCCGCGGCGGGCACCAGGTGGTCATCGAAGCCGGGGCGGGCGTCGGCTCATCCATTCCGGACGAGGACTTCACCGCGGCCGGCGCCAAGATCCTGCCCACCGCGGACGACGTGTGGGGCGAGGGAGATCTGATCCTCAAGGTCAAGGAGCCCATCGAGGAGGAGTACCACCGGATGCGCTCCGGGCAGGTGCTCTTCACCTACCTGCACCTGGCCGCCTCCAAGGCCTGCACCGACGCGCTGCTCGGCGCCGGGGTCACCTCGATCGCGTACGAGACCGTCCAGCTGCCCGACGGGTCGCTGCCCCTGCTCGCCCCGATGTCCGAGGTGGCCGGCCGGATGGCCCCGCAGGTGGGTGCTCACCACCTGCAGCGCGACGGCGGCGGCCGCGGCGTGCTGATGGGCGGCGTATCCGGCGTGTACGCGGCCAAGTGCGTCGTGCTCGGCGCGGGCGTGTCCGGCATGAACGCCGCCGCGATCGCCCTCGGCATGCAGGCCGAGGTGCTGCTGGTGGACAAGAACATCGCCAGGCTCCGCCAGGCCGACGCCATCTACCAGGGCCACTGCCAGACGGTCGCGTCCAACGCCTACGAGATCGAGCGCGCCGTGATCGACGCCGACCTGGTCATCGGGGCGGTCCTGGTGCCGGGCGCCAAGGCCCCCCGGCTGATCACCGACGAGCTCGTCGCCAAGATGAAGCCCGGAGCGGTCCTCGTCGACATCTCGATCGACCAGGGCGGCTGCTTCGAGGGCTCCCGCCCCACCACGCACGCGAACCCCACGTACCCCGTGCACGACGCCCTCTTCTACTGCGTGGCCAACATGCCGGGTGCCGTCCCGCACACGTCCACCTACGCGCTGACCAATGTCACGCTGCCCTACACGGTCGAGATCGCCAACCGGGGCTGGCGCGACGCCCTCCGCGCCGATCCCGCCCTGGCCCTGGGCCTGAACACGTACGGCGGCGCGGTGACCTGCGAGCCCGTGGCGGATTCGCATGGCCTGGTGTACACGCCCATCGCCGAGGTCCTCAACTAGCTCGTGCGGGTAAGCGAGGCGGTGCGCGGGTACCTCGAGTACCTGGTCGTCGAGCGAGGCCTCGCGGCTAACACCGTGGAGGCCTACCGGCGGGACCTGCGCCGGTACGAATCTGTACTCGCACAAAGCGGCAAGGCACACCTAAGCGACGTCAGTCCCTCTGACGTGGCCGAGTTTCTCGCCTCGCTGCGGGAGGGCGACGCCGAGCACGAGGGACTGGCGGTCAGCTCGGCCGCCCGCGCGGTGATCGCGGTACGGGGGATGCACGCCTTCGCCGTGGCGCAGGGCCTGGCCGAGGCAGACCCGGCCCGGGAGGTGGCGCCCCCCACGCCGCCCAAGCGCCTGCCAAAGGCCATCACCCTGGCCGAGGTGGAACGCCTCCTCGCCGTGCCGGGAGACGACCCGCGGGCGCTCCGGGACCGGGCGCTGCTGGAGTTCCTGTACGGGACCGGAGCGCGGATCTCCGAGGCAACCGGGCTCGAGGTGGACGAACTGCACCTGGATGACGACCCCGTGGTGCGGCTGGCCGGGAAGGGCGGCAAGCAGCGGATCGTGCCGGTCGGCAGCTACGCGGTGCGCGCCCTCGAGGCCTACCTGGTGCGCGCCAGGCCCGCCCTGGCCGCGGCCTCCAAGCGGGTGTCGGTCACCCCCGCGGTGTTCCTGAACGCCCGGGGCGGCCGCCTGACCCGCCAGGGCGCCTGGGGCATCCTGCACGCCGCCGCCGAGCGCGCGCGGCTGGCCGAGGTGTCACCGCACACGCTGCGCCACTCGTTCGCCACGCACATGCTCGACGGCGGCGCCGACATCCGCGTCGTCCAGGAACTGCTCGGCCACGCGTCGGTCGCGACCACCCAGATCTACACCCTGATCACCGTGGACCGCCTCCGCGAGGTCTACGCCTCCTCCCACCCCCGCGCCCTTTGAACCGCTGCCGCCTACGCCGGCTTTCGGCCCCAGGCCAAGAAGAACAGGCCGGAGATCACGATCGTGTGAGGGTCGTCGAGGTGAGCGCGGGCCGCGGCGTCTAGCTCGTCGAGTTCCGCGACGTTGGCCAGCCCCATCCCCACGACCTGCGGGAGCATGCTGCGTACCAGGTCAAGGCGGATCGTCCGCCGGGAGTTACCGAGCGGGTACATCTGGATTCTGGCTTCGACCCCGACATCTTCCAGTCCTGCCACGCGCAGGAGCCCGGGTACCCGGCGCCCGATCCACGGATCGGCGCCGTTGCGGCTGAAGACGTCCGTGAACATCTCGCAGAGCCGGTCGAAGGCCTGATGAGGCGGATAGCACCGCCCGTATTCCGTGTCGGGCTCCATCGACGCCACCCAGCCGCCCGGCCGGACCAGCCGTGTCATCTCGGCGGCCACCTCGGCGGGCTCGGGCACGTTCGTCAGGAGCGTCCGCGCGTGAACCACGTCAAAGGAGCCCGAGGGCAGCCCGGTGCTCCTGGCATCCGCGGTCATAATCTGCACGCCGGCCAGTCCCCGCTCGGCGGCGAACTCGGCGGCCATGGCAGTATGCGCCGGGTCCGCATCCAGGCCGACGACCCGCCCCGACGGCGCGACCCGATCGGCCAGGAGGTCCAGAATCCCGCGCGGACCACAGCCCAGGTCGATCACGCTCTGCCCCGACTGCAAGCCAACCCGGTCCAGCAACGCCTCGCTGTCAGCGGCCAGTTCCTCAGCCTGACGCTGCAGCCGGGCGCTCTCGCCGAGGCTGCTGCCCAGCGCATAGACAGCGTTGGCGTCGTGCCCATTCGTGCCCGTAGCCGACGGAATGGACTCGGCCATGCCGCACCCCCTTGCGTCCAGGACCGTTCGGCTACACGCTACTCCAGCTTCCACCCCAGGCGCCCCCACATCAACACGCGTCACAAAAAGTCCCGCATGACGCACCACACTGCGCGATACGCACCAGGCCGGCGTCAGCCCGCCTAACGGAAGTGGCGGGTTAGCTCGTTGGCGTAGGTGCGGCCGAGGGTGCCTTTGTGGTCGGTGATCCACTGCATCAGGGAGGTCTCGCCGGTCGCCGGGCCCTGGGTATCGGCCAGGCCGTCGGCCATGGCCTGGTATTCCTCGGCGGTGAGCAGGGTGTCGCGCAGCGCCAGCCCGAGGATCCGGGCGGCGGGAGGGATGAGCGATCCGGGCACCCGGATCACCTGGCTGCGGCTGCCGACCGCGTCCTTGATGAAAGAAGCGAGCTCGATGAAGGTGGGCCGGTCAGGGCCGACGGCGTCGACGACCGACGTCTCGGTCGAGTTCCCGGCCCGCACGGCCAGCCGGGCCAGGTCGTCGACGTGGATGGGACGGATGCGGTATTCGCCGGTCCCGCCCACCGCGAAGACCGGCAGGTGCCGGAGCAGCCACGCGATGTTGTTGATCAGGACGCCGTTGCCGCCGAACAGGATCGCCGGCCGCAGCACGGCATGGGACAGGCGGAAATCGGCCAGGGCCTGCTCGACCGCCGCCTTGCCGCGGAAGTACGGGTACGGCGAGTCGGCGCTGGGGTGGGTGATCGAGACATGCACCACCCGAGGCACGCCCGCCTCAGCGGCAGCCTGGAACAGCACGCGTGACTGGGCCACCGCGGTCTCGTGGCTGACCTGCCCGTGCGCGAAGCGGACCCAGTAGGTGTTGTAGAGCGTTCCGGCGCCGCGTAGCGACTCGGCCAGCCCCGCGGGATCGGCGAAATCGAGCGGCCTGACCTCGATCGGGGTGCCCGCGGGAGCGCGGCCGGGATGGCCGGTGAGCGTGCGCACCCGACGGCCTGCCGTGCGCAGCTCGCTGGCGATGGCCGCCCCCGAATAGCTGAACGCCCCGGTAACGACGTCGAAAGCCGTCATCGTTCCTCCGAAACCGCACCCACCAGCGCGGTGAGAATGCGCCCGAGGGGAGCGTCGAGGGTCGCGGTGGCGTACTCGTCGCCGCGGGTGGCTCCCTGGTTGACGATGACGACGGGCAGCGAACGCTTGGCCGCGTGCCGCACGTAACGCAACCCCGACATGACGGTCAGCGAGGAACCCAGGACCACCAGGGAACGGGCGCGTTCCACCATCGCGTAACAGGCCTGGACCCGCTGCGGCGGCACGTTCTCCCCGAAGAACACCACGTCCGGCTTGAGCACGCCGTGACACAAGGAACAGCCGACGACCTGGAAGGACTCCGTCGCATCGTCGGTGAGGACGGCGTCTCCGTCAGGATTGATCAACGCTGCCATCCCAGCGTCCCAGCCCGGATTGGCCGCCGTGAGCCGCCGGTCGAGATCCGTGCGCGGCGTCCGCTGCCCGCACGACAGGCAGATGACGCGGTGCAGGCTGCCGTGCAGTTCGGTCACCCCGGACGCTCCCGCGGCCTGGTGCAGGCCGTCCACGTTCTGGGTGATGATCCCGGCGAGCAGCCCGCGGCGGTAAAGCTCGGCGACGGCGCGGTGACCGTGGTTCGGCTCCGCGGCGGCGATATTCCGCCAGCCGAGGTGGCTGCGGGCCCAGTACCTGCGCCGGGCCGCGGCACTCCCGGTAAAGGCCTGATAGGTCATCGGCGTCGCCCGCCGGGCCAGGCCGGTCGGGCCGCGGTAGTCCGGGATGCCGGACTCGGTGGACAGCCCGGCTCCGCTCAGGATGACCACGTCCCCGTCCGCGACGAGATCGACGAGAACCCCGAACGATCCGGTCGTCCTCGCCTCCGCCAGCTGGGTCACGATTCCATGGTGCCTCATGCCACGAGCCACCCGGACCGCACCCGGGCCGCAGGCAACGCTAGGCCGCGGGCGTGGTTATCGCCTTAACCACCGTGGCCGCGGCCTTCTTGTCGAACAAGATCGTGTAGTGGTTCACGTCAGGCACCATGCGCGGCCGGAGCTGCGGAACGCGCTTGCGCCACGCCGTGACGACCTCGGAAGGCAGCAGACCCGGCGGCGCGCCGAACATCCCGTCCGGCGCGGTCAGCAGCGGGGTCGGGGCGGTCAGCCGGGACAGGGCGTCAACGAATACCTTCTCCGACAGCACCTCGCGGCCGTCGGTGCGGACCGCGTCCTCGGCGGCGCGTGACCTGAGGCTGCCGGGCTCGCCGGTCAGGTCGTAACGGCAGTACGCCTCGATGTCGGCCGTCCAGTGGTCGGCCAGCGCCGGGTGCGCCCGCCAGAAGTCCAGGTACGCCTCGGTGTCGGGGAAGGTCTGCCGCAGCCGGGCGATCGCCGGGCCCAGGATCGCGTCGAGCTCGGTGTCCAGGTCGGCGGCATCCGGTACCGGCAGCGGCAGCCCGCCGTCCACCAGGATGAGGCGCCGCACCAGGTTCGGGTGCGCGTCGCGCGCGAGCAAGGCGACGTAGGCGCCCATCGAATGCCCCGCGAGCACCGGCCGCCCGCCGAAGTGACGGAGCACCGCCGCCACGTCGGCGGCGTGCCGTTCCAGGCCGTAGGGGCCGGGCAGGTGACCAGAGTGACCGCGGCCCCGCAGGTCAGGGGCGGCGAGCGTCCAGCCGGGCGGCATCTGCCGCGCGACCGCCTGCCAAGACATTCCTGAGCCGGTAATCCCGTGAACGGCGACCGCCACCTGCCTGCCGGTGCCCCACAGGAGCACCCGCAGATCCCCCCCGTCCACCGTGACGTCAAGTTGCCTGAGTTGCATATCCTTTTACCCTCCCCGATCACGGCAGTTATGGCCGGGACCGCCCATATCTGACACCATTATCCGCCGTCGCGATGAGTGCACGATGTCATCTCGGCCAGAAAGATGATCCGCAATCCGTGCGATGCTGGACTGTGACGCCAATGCCAGGTAAAACCAGGCTTGGAGGTAAGCGGGCCATGTCTCGAGCACTGAGTTACTCGTCAGGGGAATCCGCGACGCCGCTGCTGGGCGACACGATCGGCGGCAACTTCGACGCTACGGTCCTGGCGTTCGGCGACCGAGAGGCGCTGGTCGACCGATCGGACCCCAAGGCCCGCCGGCGCTGGACCTACGCCGAACTCGCGCGAGACGTCCACGCGCTGGCCCTCGGGCTGCTGGAAATGGGCATCGCCAAGGGAGACCGGGTCGGCATCTGGGCACCGAACTGCGCGGAATGGACGCTCACCCAGTACGCAACGGCCAAGATCGGCGCGATCCTGGTCAACATCAACCCCGCCTACCGCACCCGTGAGCTCGAATTCGTGCTCAACCAGTCGGGCACCAAGCTGCTCATCGCGGCGGTGAAGCTAAAGACCTCCGACTACGCCGCGATGATCGCCGAGGTCCGTCCGCGCTGCCCCGGCCTGGCGCACGTCGTGCTGATCGGCAGCCCGGACTGGCAGGCACTCACCGAAATCGGGCACGATCCTTCGCGGCTGGAACGCATTCACCTGGACACCGATGACCCCATCAACATCCAGTACACCTCGGGCACCACTGGCTTCCCAAAGGGCGCGACGCTATCGCACCACAACATCCTCAACAACGGATTCTTCGTCGGCGAGTTGTGCAACTACACCGAGGCCGACCGGATCTGCATTCCGGTGCCGTTCTATCACTGCTTCGGCATGGTGATGGGCAATCTCGCGGCGACCAGTCACGGCGCGTGCATGGTCATCCCGGCGCCCAGTTTCGACCCGGTCGCGACCCTGGAAGCGGTGCAGGCCGAACGCTGCACCTCGCTGTACGGCGTGCCGACCATGTTCATCGCCGAGCTGTCCGCCGACGGCTTCGCCGAGTACGACCTGTCCAGCCTGCGCACCGGGATCATGGCAGGCTCGCCGTGCCCGGCCGAGGTGATGAAGCAGGTCATGTCGCGGATGTCCATGCACGAGGTGTCGATCTGCTACGGCATGACGGAGACCTCTCCGGTGTCCACGCAGACCCGCGGTGACGACTCGCTGGACCGCCGGGTGTCCACCGTCGGCCGGGTCGGGCCGCACCTGGAGGTTAAGGTCGTCGACCCGGAATCTGGCCGCACGGTCCCGCGCGGGACGCCCGGCGAGCTGTGCACCCGGGGCTACTCGGTGATGCTGGGCTATTGGGAGCAGCCGGACAAGACGGCCGAGGCCGTCGACGCGGCCCACTGGATGCACACCGGCGACCTGGCCGTCATGGACGAGGACGGCTACCTGGCCATCACCGGGCGGATCAAGGACATGGTGATCCGCGGCGGCGAGAACGTCTACCCGCGCGAGATCGAGGAGTTCCTCTACACCCATCCCGACATCCTGGACGCCCAGGTCATCGGCGTCCCGGACGCCGTCTACGGCGAGGAGCTGATGGCCTGGGTCCGCCTGCGGCCAGGTGCCGGCCCGCTGACCGCCGAGGACCTGCGGGAGTTCTGTTCCGGGCAGCTGGCGCACTACAAGATCCCCAGGTACGTGCACATCGTCGACGAGTTCCCGATGACGGTAACCGGCAAGGTGCGCAAGGTGGAGATGCGCGAGCGGTCGGTCGAGATCCTCGGCCTCGGGTAGGCGCGGCCAGGCACCAGCGCGACCGGCTAGGGTTCAGACGGTGAAGGTACTGGTCGCCGGGGGAGCCGGCTACATCGGCAGCACGATCGCCTCGGCTTGCCTGGACGCGGGCATCACCCCGGTGATCCTGGACAGCCAGGTGACCGGCCGCCGCGAATTCGCGGCGGGCCGGGAGTTCTACGCGGGTGACATCGCGGACGGGATGCTGGTCGACCGCATCTTCGCCGAGCACGGCGACATCGACGCCGTAGTCCATTGCGCCGCGTTGATCGTGGTGCCGGAATCGGTGGCCGATCCGATCCGGTATTACCGCGCGAACGTCACCAAGAGCCTGGATTTCGCCTCGCACCTGCTCCGCAACGGCTGCCGCCGGCTGATTTTCAGTTCTTCGGCTTCGATCTACCGCGCCGGCGATGACCTGACCGTGGATGAGGACTCGCCCATCGACCCGCAGAGCCCGTACGCGCGGACCAAGGCCGCCTGCGAGGCGATGTTCGCCGACATCGCCGCGGCGCAGCCGATCCGGGTGCTGTCGCTGCGGTACTTCAACCCGATCGGCGCCGACCCCAAGATGCGCACCGGCCTGCAACTGGCCCGGCCGACCCATGCCCTGGGCAAGATGATCCAGGCGCAGGAGGAAGGCGTTCCGTTCACGGTCACCGGAACGGACTACCCGACCCGCGACGGGTCGGGTATCAGGGATTACGTCCACGTCTGGGACCTGGCCACGGCGCACGTATCCGCGCTCGGCAGGTTCGATGCCCTGCCCGGCCCGGCGACCGCGATCAACCTGGGCACCGGCCGGGGCACCACGGTCCGGGAACTTCTCGACGCGTTCAACCGCGTGACCGATCACCCGATCGAGGCGCGCGACGCCGGCCGCAGGCCCGGTGACGTCGTGGGCGCCTACACCCGGATCGACCGTGCCGAGCGACTCCTTGACTGGCGGCCGCTCCACGGCATCGACGACGGCATCCGTCACTCGCTTCAGTGGGCCGCGACCCGCGACGAGATCCTGTCCCAACCCGACGCCCCGCAGGCATAATCGAGCACGATCGTCCCGCACATCATGTCCAAGTTGTGATCTGCGGCCCGCGACGCTTATCGGGCGAAAAAGCGCACCGTGGTCGCGTGAGTTCATGATCATGAACTTCGCGACATACCCCACGATAAATGATTCTATTGGATGAAATCGGAGGACAGCGTATGATCGAACCGCTTTGATAGACAACCCCGCCGGGGCGCGGGGTTGTGGGGGTGCGGAGATGGGCCAGCAGCAACACAGCCTCACATCGGCGGCACGCAGTCGCCGCGAGCTTGAGCCGTCGTGGCCGGCTGTCGTGGTGACGACCGTGCGCCTGTGGCTGCAACGACACCGCAGGAGCGGCCGGCGGCCGCAGCGCGGCATCCTCGCGCTGAGCGCCCTGGCCGCGATGGCCCTCGGTGCGCTGGTCACCCTGGCCGTCACCCAGTCCGGGCAGAAGGCGGCGACCGCGCAGCCGAGCAACGCCGCGCAGAACACGCCGAGCCAGCTGCAGATCGCCGCCGCGACCCGCAGCCAGGCGGCGGCGTGGATCAAGGATCAGCTGCTGCCCGGCACGGTCATCTCGTGCGACGCCCTGATGTGCAACGCGCTGGAGACGGCGGGCGTGCCCGCGGCCAACCTGGAGATCGTGCAGCCCACGACCCAGGATCCGCTGCAATCGGCGGTGGTGGTCGCGACGCCCGCGGTGCGGAACCAGTTCGGCTCCCGCCTCACGTCGGTCTACGCGCCGCTGCTGCTGGCCACCTTCGGCTCAGGCGCCGAGCGGATCGACGTCCGGTACGTCGCCCCGGGCGGGACCGCCGCCTTCGACGCCAAGCTCGCGTCGGATCGCGCCGGCCGGATCGCCGAGGGTGAACAGCTTCTGACCAACAAGAATATCCAGGCCACCCCGGCCGCCCGCGCCGAGCTTGTGGCCGGCAACGTCGATCCCCGCCTGCTTATAACGCTTTCGGCACTTGCCGGCGAAATGCCGGTGCGCTTGGTAGCCTTCGATGACTCGTCGCCTGGTGCGGCGGTCCCGCTGCGCGGGGCAGAAATCGGAGCCTCCGCGCCCGCTGGCCTGTCGGCGATGCTCGCGTTCTGGGCTGTTCAGCGCTCCCAATACAAACCCTCGCAGTATCAGGAAACCAGGATCGCTGACGGTCAGTCGGTAGTAACCGTACAGTACGACGCCCCGGGGTGGATGGCTCCCAACGGACCTTAACCGCCCGGAGGCGGGGTATCAGGGAGGGGTCATATGAAGTTTCCGAGAATAATCAGACGATTGCTCATGCTGCTGGCCGCGTCAGCGCTGCTGCTGGGCATTCCCGCCGCCGCGACCGCGTTCGCGACCCCGGGCACCACGGGCACAGGCTGGATCAGGCTTGCTCACCTGTCCCCGAACACACCTGCCGTCGACGTGTACCTGTACTCGTTCGACAATTCCAACGCCAAGATCGTGCTGCACCACGTCGCGTACGGAACGGTCTCGCCGTATGAGTCGGCGACCGCGGGCGACTACAGCGTCGCCATGCGCGCCGCAGGCGCGTCCCCGACGAGCCAGCCCGTACTGTCCACCAGCGTGACGATCGAGGCCGGCCACTCCTACACGGTGGCGGGCATGGGACCGGAATCGGGCCTGCGGCTTCAGGTCATGGACGACGACCTGACCACGCCGATCGGGCAGTCCCTGGTCAGGGTGATCCAGGCGTCGCTGAAGCAGCAGAAGGTCTCGGTGAGCTTCGGCTCGACGGTGCTGGCGAGCAGCCTGGCGTTCGCGAGCGTGAGCCCGTACCAGGCCGTCCTGCCCGGCACCAAGACCGTGACGGTTAGCGCGGGCACCGGTGACGCGAACTCCAGCGTCACGCTCGCCGCAGGCACGGTCCACACGCTGGTGGTGCTCGACGGCGCCACCGGCCTGGAGGTCGTCAACCTGGAGGACGCTTCCGGCAGCGGCAAGCCGCCGCTGGGCGGCGTCTCGACGGGATTCGGCGGCACCGCGCCGCGCGGACCGGGCTCGCCGGTGCCGTGGATCGCGGCCATCGCCGCCGGATCGCTGCTCGCCCTGACCGGCGGGCTGACGCTGCGTCGTCGTCGTCAGCTGAGCACCGGGATCTGACCAATGCCGAACCGTAGGCCGGCCGCGCTGCTCTCGCTCGCGGCCGGCCTCGTCGTGATCGTCGGCGGAACGGCCGGGCTGCTGCTCACCCGGCACCCGGCGCAGGCCCTCCGCCCCGTGGCCGGAGTGGCCGGAGTGGCGGCGCTGCCCGCCCCGACCGGCCCGATCGTGGCCCCGCCGCAGTCGCCGGAGCCGCGCTCGGTTCCCCGCCCGGTCTCGCTAATCATCCCGCTGATCGGCGTGAATACCCAGCTGATCACGCTGGGCCTGACCAGCGGCGGCGCGCTTGCGGTGCCGCCCTTGTCCGAGGCCTCCGTCGCGGGCTGGTACACGGGCAGCCCGCGGCCGGGTGCCATCGGTTCGGCCATCATCGTCGGGCACAACGACACGACCAACGGTCCCGCGGTGTTCTACCGGCTGCCCGATCTGCGTCACGGCGACAAGGTCTACGTCAAGCGAGCCGACGGGACGCTGGTCGAGTTCCGCGTGACCTCCGTCCAGACCTACGTCAAGGATCACTTCCCGACCCAGACGGTATACGGCCCCACCCCCGATGCGGAACTGCGCCTCATCACCTGCGACGGGACCTTCGACTCCGCCACCCGCCACTACCTGAGCAACATCGTCGTCTACGCCACGGAGGTCAGCTGAGCGGGGCATGACGGCGGAACAGCGTTACGAAGACCTGATCGATGACTTCACGGGCATCGACGGGGTTATGCCGCCGCAGGGCGGCAGCGGTTTCGGCCGCAGCGCCCTGCGGTACCGGCGGAAGATCTTCGCCATGCTCGTCCGGGGCCGGCTCGTGGTGAAACTGCCCGGGCCGCGCGTGGACGAACTGGTCGCCGCGGGCCACGGCGAGCGGTTCGACGCCAACAAGGGCACGCCGATGAGGGAATGGCTCAGCCTGGATCCCGAGTCCGGACTCACCTGGTCACCGCTGGCCCGCGAGGCCCTGGACTTCGCCAGGGGAACCTAGCTTTCCCGCCGTACCCGCTGAAATTCTTTTTTGACCGAACGGTCCCGGGTGCGTGCCCAGCGCCAGCCTATCCTTGGCTGCGGGAGGCGACATGGAGCTGCAGGTAACCGACAACCCGGATCAGCAGCGGTACGAGATCCGGGCGGACGGTGAGCTTGCCGGGTTCATCCAGTACCACCTCAAGGATGGCGTCATCGCGTTCCTGCACACCGAGACCGACCGCCGGTTCCGCGGCCACGGCGTCGCCGCGTACCTCGTCCAGGCCAGCCTCGACGCGGCCAGGGATCGGCACCTGGGGGTGCTGCCCTACTGCCCGTTCGTGCGGAGCTGGATCGCCGAGCACCCGGCCTACGCGGACCTGATCCCGGCGGACCAGCGCGCCCATTTCAGCCTGTGACGGCGCTATCGGGGCGCCACGTGCTCATCGCGGCACCGATGAGTTTGGCGGCCGGGTCCCGTTTCACGGGTGAGAATCGGCGACCGGCCGGTAACGCGTGAGAGGCTGTGACATGGACTACAAGCTGGAACTGGTGCTCATCCCCGTCTCGGACGTGGACCGCGCGAAGAAGTTCTACCTTGACCAGGCGGGTTTCGTGCTGATCGTGGACACCCCGATCGGCGAGGGCAAGCGGGTCGTGCAGGCCGTCCCGCCCGGCTCGCAGTGCGCGATCGGGTTCGGCACCGGGATCACCTCGGCGGCGCCGGGCTCCGCGCAGGGCCTGCACCTGGTCGTCCCGGACATCCTGGCCGCGCGGGCCGAACTCACCGAACGCGGCGTGCCGGTCAGCGAGGTGCGGCACCTGGAGTCCGGGACGTGGGTGGACGGACCGCACCCGCAGCGCAGCAACTACGAGTCGTTCGCCGACTTCGCCGACCCGGACGGCAACGTCTGGGTGCTGCAAGAGGTGGACCGCGGCAAGGGCTGACGATGACCACCGACGAGATCGTGAGCGCGGCGATCGCGGGCGACGAGCCCGCCTTCGCTGCCCTGACCGAACGGCATCGGCGTGAGCTGCACGTGCACTGCTACCGGATGCTCGCCTCGTTCGACGAGGCCGAGGACGCGGTGCAGGAGACGTTCCTGAACGCCTGGCGCGGCCGGTCGGGCTTCGAGGGCGGTTCGCTGTTCCGCGCCTGGCTGTACCGCATCGCGACGAACGTCTGCCTGGACATGCTGCGCCGCAGCTCGCGGCGGGGCACCGGGATGCGCTCGCTCGCCGAGGTGCCCTGGATCCAGCCGTATCCGGACCTCCTGCTCGACCAGGCCGCGCCGAGCGAAGAGCAGCCCGAGGCGGTCGCCATCGAGCGGGAGACGATCTCGCTGGCCTTCCTCGCGGCCCTCCAGGTGCTGCCACCCAGGCAGCGGGCGGCGCTGATCGCCCGCGACGTGCTCGGCTGGCCGGCCAGCCGAGACCGCGTCGGCGCTCGGCACCAGCGTCGCCGCGGCCAACAGCGCCCTGCAGCGCGCCCGGGCCACCATGCAGTCGCACCTGCCGCCCCGCCGCGCCGAGTGGTCGGCACGCGAGCCGACCGCCGAGGAACGCGCGCTGCTCGAGCAGTTCATCGAGGCGCACGAGCGACTCGACGCCGACGCCGCCGTCGCGATCGCCGCGCGGGACATCCGGATCACCATGCCGCCCAGTCCGTGGTGCTTCGACGGGCCCGACGCGATCAGGCCGCTCATGGCCGAAGCGGCCGTGATGGGCCAGTGGCGGCTGATCCCGGTGGGCGCCAACCGGATGCCGGCCGCCGCCAGCTACCTGTGCCGGCCGGGCGACAGCGTGTTCCGCGCGTTCAAGTTCGACGTCATGCGCATGGACGCGGGCGCGATCGTCGAGATCACCACGTTCAACGCGGAACTCTTCCCGGCCTTCGGCCTGCCGCCGACGCTGTGAGGGTCAACCCGCCTCGGCAGCTCGGTTCTGAGCGCCGTGAAATCGCAGCTCAGGAGGGTGTCGTAGACGTCGACGAGGCATGCTTCGTGCCGGGCCACCCCCTCAGCGTAGTCCGGGCAAGCTCCTGATCAGGTCGGCGAGCCCCGCCGGCCAGATGGCCTCGTCTGTCGAGTCCATCTCGGCCAGCGTCCACCAGCGCCACGCGGCGATCCCGTCACTGGCGTGCATCGCGGCCACCTCGCCAAGCTCGCGCCTGGCCGTCTGGACCCTGGCCAGGAAGAACCGCTCGTGCTGACGGACGATCGCGTCCGCGTACTCCATGGTCAGCGTCCGCTCGTGCACCTGGCCGCCGAGCGGGACGTCGGTCCAGCCGGTCTCCTCGGCCAGCTCCCGCCGGGCTCCGGCCTCGTAATCCTCGCCGTCGTTCAGCCCGCCGCCCGGCGTGCACCAGTGCCGCCCGTTGGGCGGCCCGTCGTCGTAGCGGAACAGCAGCACGCGGTCATCGGGATCGAGCAGGATCACCCGGCCGGCCCGCCGCCGCCGCAGTCCGGGTTGTCCTGCCACTATTCGCCGTACAGTTCCGCGATGGCCATGCGACCAAGCCTAGGGGCCGGTCAGCGGCCTACGGCGAATAGCCGCGTCCGCTCGTCCGGCGTGAGCTCGTCCGCCACGGCCAGGGCGCCGAGGTTCGCGCGGACCTGCTCGGGCCGTGTCGCCCCGAACAGCACGGTGGTCACCGCCGGGTTGAGCAGCGCGAACGCCATCGCCAGCTGGGCCGGGTCCCGGCCGATGTCCCGGGCCAGGGCGGCCAGCTCGCCGCCCGGCCGCCACCGCGGGCGCCACCCGCGGCTGCCCGAGCGTGCCCGCGGCCCGGCCGGCCTCGCGGATCCTGGTCGTACTTGCCGGTCAGCACGCCGCCCGCCATCGTGTACGACGCCACGATCGCGACGTTCCCGGTCGCCACCAGGCGCCGCATGCCCGGATCCTCGACGATCTCCCGGCGCACCAGGCTGTACGGCGGCTGCGTGGCCGCCGGCCCAGGCACGCCCTCCCGCTCGGCGATCTGCCAGGCCCGCTCCATCTGCTCCGGGGTCCAGTTCAGCGTCCCCCAGGCCCGGGCCATCCCGGCCCGGATCAGCCCGGTGATCATGCCGACCGCGTCCTCGAGGCCGACGCCGTCCGGCGGCACCTCGGCGTAGATCAGGTCGACGTAGTCCAGGCCCATCCGCCCCAGCGAGCCGGCCAGCTCCTGGGCCGGCGTCTCGTCCGGCCAGAACTCCCACCACAGCTTGTTGGACACGACCGTGTCCTCCCGGCGCCAGCCCGCGGCCCGGAACAGCTCGCCGAAGACCACCTCGGAGTACCCGGTCGGCAGCGGCGCACGCCCGGTCTCGTCGTTGTAGCGCGCATCGTCGAGGAAGCTGATCCCCGCCTCGCGTGCGGCCTGCATGACGCGGATGCCCTGGTCACGGCCGATCCGCTCGTAGGTCCGCCACGACCCCAGGGCCAGCCGGCTGACCTGGATGCCGCTACGCCCGAGGGGCACCGAAGGCATGCTCACAGGGGGCAGCCTAGCCACACCGCGATGCGCCGTGATGAAGTAAGAACAGGTTCTAGCGAAAGGCGGCGGACCATGACGGTCACCGGGATGGACGGGATCGACCTGTCGGCCACCGAGTTCTGGGGGCTGCCGCTCGCCGAGCGCGCGGCGGCCTTCGCGCTGCTCCGCGCGCAGCCGCGGCCGCGGTTCTTCGCCGAGCCCGAGACCCCGTTCGCCGAACAGGGACCTGGCTACTACGCCCTGGTCCGGTACGCCGACGTGGTGGAGGCGAGCCGGCACCCCGACGTGTTCTGCTCGGGGAAGGGCGCGACCAGCATCCCGGACCTGCCGGCCGAGTTCAACGAGTACTTCGGCTCGATGATCAACATCGACGATCCCAGGCATGCCCGGCTGCGGCGGATCGTCTCCCGGGCGTTCAGCCCGCGGCTGGTCGCCAAGTTCGAGGCCGACGTCCGCCGCGTGGCCGCCTCGATCGTCGACGAACTCCTGGCCACCGGCCCGTGCGATTTCGTGGCGAACGTCGCGGCCCGGCTGCCCCTGAAGATCATCTGCGACATGATGGGCATCCCCGCGGACCAGTACGACATGGTCCTGGCCAACACCAACATCATCTTGTCCGGAGCGGACCCGGAATTCCTCACCGAGGACCTCGACGAGGCGGTCGTCCGGCTGCTCGGCGCCGGCCAGGCCCTCGCCGAACTCGTCACCGACCTGGCCGCCGCCCGCGCGCAGGCCCCGGCCGAGGATCTGGTCTCCGCGCTGGCGACCGCGAACATCGACGGCGAGCAACTGACCAGCGCCGAGCTCGCCTCCTTCTTCATCCTGCTGGTGGTGGCTGGTAACGAGACCACCCGCACCGCGCTCTCGCACGCGCTGATGCTGCTCACCGAGTACCCCGACCAGCGCGCCCTGCTGCTGGCCGATATCGAGAGCCGCCTCGAGGGAGCGGTGGAAGAGATCGTCCGGTACGCCTCACCGGTCGTGTTCATGCGGCGGACCCTCACCTGCGACTACAGCATGAACGGCCAGGACTATCACGAGGGCGACAAGACGGTGCTGTACTACTACTCGGCCAACCGCGACGAGGCGGTGTTCGCGGACCCCGAGCGGTTCGACATCACCCGCTCGCCGAACCCGCACGTCGGCTACGGCGGACCCGGACGGCACTACTGCCTGGGCGCCCACCTGGCCCGCCGCGAGCTCACCGTCATGCTCCGCGAACTGCTCACCCGTGTCCCCGACATCACCGCCGGCGAACCGGACCGCCTCCTGTCCAGCTTCATCAACGGCATCAAGCGCCTCCCCTGCCAGTTCTGACTCGGGCCCCGGCAGCGACACGAGAGCGAACCCGTCCAGAACCACCAGAATGTCGGTCCCCGCCCCTACGATGGTCGACCGTGGCGGAAACGAGCGTGGTGCGTTTCGACGAGGTGGCCTGGCTCCGCGACAACAGCCCCGCGTGGCGGCTGCTGCGCGCCGACCACGCCCCGCTGGTCCTCAGCTTCCTCCACCAGGTGTTCGTCGCCGAGAACGTCCGGTCGATCCCCGCCGCCGAGCTGGCCAGCCGCCTGGACGACGAACTCTACGCGCTCAACGACCGCGGCGGGCAAGACGAGCCGAAGCGATTTCCCAAGCCGGCCAAGGCGTACCTGGATGACTGGGCCGCGCCGGAGGCCGGCTGGCTCCGCAAGTACTACCCCGAGGGCACCGACGAGCCCCACGTCGACGCCACGCCCGCCGTGGAGAAGGCACTGCAATGGGTGGGGAGCCTGAAAGAACGCGAGTTCGTCGGTACCGAGTCGCGGCTCAACACGATCATCGACCTGCTCCGGCAGATCGTCTTCGGCACCGAGACCGACCCGGAACAGCGGATCGCCGAGCTCCGCCGGCAGCGCCAGGACATAGACGACCAGATCGCCCGGATTCAAGACGGCGAGCTCGACCTGCTCGACGCCAGCGCGGTCCGTGACCGCTACCAGCAGTTCGCCGCGACCGCTCGGGAACTGCTCGCCGACTTCCGCGAGGTGGAGGCGAACTTTCGCAAGCTCGACCGGCAGCTTCGCGAGAAGATCACCGGCTGGCACGGCGGCAAGGGTGAGCTGCTCGATGACGTGCTCGGCAGCCGGGAGACGATCGCCGGCTCGGACCAGGGCAAGTCCTTCCAGGCGTTCTACGACTTCCTGCTGTCGCAGGCGCGCCAGCAGGAGCTGAGCGGCCTGCTGGACAGCGTGCACCAGCTGACGGAGATCACGGGCCAGGATCCGCGGCTGCGGCACATCCACTACGACTGGCTCGACGCGGCCGAGCGCACGCAGGCGACCGTCCGCCAGCTGTCCGAACAGCTCCGGCGCTTCCTCGACGACCAGGTGTGGTTCGAGAACCGCCGGGTGATCGACATCCTGCGCGGAATCGAGTCGAACGCGCTGCGGCTCCGCGACGTCAAGGACGTCCCGGTGTCGATGGGCATCGACGCCGCCGCGCCGGCCATCCGGCTGCCCATGGAGCGCCCGCTGTACGCTCCGGTGCGAAAGGCCCGGATCGACAGCCAGAACGTGCGTCCCGCCGACGAGGAAACCGACCCGGCCGCGCTGTTCGAGCAGGTCTACGTCGACCCGGAGCCGCTGCGCGGCTGCGTCAGGCAGGCGCTGCGCCGCGCCGCGCAGGTCGGCCTGGCCGAGCTCGTCTCCGACCACCCCATCCGGCAGGGCGTGGCGGAGCTCGTCACGTACCTGTCGCTGAAGGACGGCACGTTCGGTCTCGTCTTCGACGAGCGCTACCACGATCAGGTGACCTGGCGCGAGCCAGACGGCCGCGAACGGAAGGTGACCATGCCGCGCGTCACGTTCGTCAGGAGCTCCCCGTGACCGAGCCCGACCTGCCGCTGGCCGTCACCCAGCTGATGAAGGGCGTCGTGTACCGCGACACGCACGAGCGCGCCTGGCGGCACCTGCTCCAGCTGCAGCCGCAGGTGCGGGACCACGTCGCCGTGCTCGGGCTCCAGGTCGTCATCGACGAGTCCGAAGGCTACGCGTTCTGCCGTCAGCGCCCGCCCGACGAGGAACGCGAGGACCGTGATGACGACAGCGAACCGCTGCCCCGGCTCATCCCGCGCCGCCCTCTGTCCTTCCACGTGAGCCTGCTGCTCGCGCTGCTGCGCAAGAAGCTCGCCGAATTCGACGCGCAAGGCGGCGACACCAGGCTGATGCTGACCAGGGACCAGATCGCCGAGATGATGCGGGTGTTCCTGCCGGTCACCAGCAACGAGGTGCGCCTGGCCGACAAGATCGACGCGCACCTCGCCAAGGCCGTCGACCTCGGCTTCCTCCGCCCGGCGAAGAACGCCGAGCCGGTCTACGAAGTCCGCCGGATCCTCAAGGCCTTCGTCGACGGTCAGTGGCTCGCCGAGTTCGACACCAAGCTCGCCCAATACGCCGCGCTTCTTGCCCAAGAGGAGGCCTCCGGATGACCGAGACCCTCAGCGGCTTCCGGCTGACCCGCCTGGAACTGTACAACTGGGGCACGTTCGACCAGCGCGTCTGGTCGCTGGACGCGAACGCGCAGAACACGCTGCTGACCGGCGACATCGGGTCCGGGAAGTCCACCATCGTCGACGCGGTCACCACGCTGCTGCTGCCGGCCAACCGGATTTCCTACAACAAGGCCGCGGGCGCGGACACCAGGGAACGGTCGCTGCGCTCGTACGTGCTCGGCTACTACAAGTCCGAACGCAACGAGGTCACCGGCACCACCAAGCCGGTCGCGCTGCGCGACGGCACGAAGTACAGCGTGATCCTCGGCGTGTTCGGCAACGAGGGGTACGACGCGACCGTCACCATCGCCCAGGTGTTCTGGCTGCGCGGCGCCGACGCCGGAGGACAGCCCGACCGGTTCTACGTGACCGCGGACAAGCCGCTGTCGGTGGCAGGTGACTTCGCCGACTTCGGCTCCGACATGACCGCGCTGCGCAGGCGGCTGCGGGCGGGCGGCGCTGCGGTCTACGACAGCTTCCCGGAGTACGGCAAGGATTTCCGCCGGCGTCTCGGCATCGAGTCCGAGCAGGCGATGGAGCTGTTCCACCGGACGGTGTCCATGAAATCGGTCGGCAACCTCACCGATTTCGTCCGCGATCACATGCTCGAGCCCTTCGACGCCGCGAAATGGACCGCGAACATCGTGGCGCACTTCGAGGATCTCACCAAGGCCCACGAGGCGGTCCAGCGCGCCCGGGCGCAGCTGGCCGCGCTCGGCCCGCTGCTGGCTGAATGCGCCGCCCACGACAAGGTGGCCGCCGAGATATCCGCGCTGACCGACCAGCGGACGGCACTGAAGTACTTTTTCGCCGACCTCAAGGCGGGGCTCGTGGACCGGTTGCTCACCGATCTTTCTTCCGAACGGAGCAGCCTGCGTGCCCAGCTAACCGATCTCGCCAACCGGCTGAAGGACCTTCGCCAGCGCGAACGCTCGCTCGATATCGAACTTGCCGGACACGGCGGGAACCGCCTGGCCGAGATCGACCGCCTGATCAAAGACGGCGAGGCGGCGTGCCGTGACCGGATGGACCGGGCCGAGCGGTTCGCGAAGCTGCTCGCCGAGGCCGGCCTGGATCCGGTCGAGACCGCGGACCACTTCGCCGCCCGCCGCCACCAGGTCGCCGCCGCTCGCGACCGGGCCAAGCAGGACCTCGCCGACGCGCAGAACCGGCTCAGCGACGCCGTCTACGCGGCCAGGGGTCTCGAAGACAAGGCGGCCGGGGTCAACGCCGAGCTGATCAGCCTGCGCGAGCACCCGAACAACATCCCCAAGCGCCAGCTGGACCTGCGGGCGTGGATGTGCCGGGAGCTGCGGCTCGACCCGGAGGCGCTGCCGTTCGCCGGAGAGCTGATCGCGGTGCGCCCGGGGGAGGCGGACTGGGAGGGCGCGGCCGAACGGCTGCTGCACGGCTTCGCGCTGTCCGTGCTGGTACCCGATCAGCACTACGCCGCGGTCTCCGACTGGATCGACACCCGCCACCTGAAGGCGCGGGTGGTCTACTACCGGGTTCCCGACGCGGCCCGGGAAGGGCGGATCCCGCCGGCCACCTGGTCGCCCGGTGCGCTGGCCGCGAAGCTGGAGATCAGGGACCACCCGTTCGCCCCCTGGCTGGAGCGCGAGCTGGCCAGGCGGGCCGACTTCGAGTGCGTCGAGACCATGGCCGAGTTCCGGCGCGCAGCCAGGGCGGTCACCAAGGCCGGGCAGTCCAAGGGGGACCGGGGCCGGCACGAGAAGGACGACCGGCATCGCATCGACGACCGCAGCCAGTACGTCCTGGGCTGGTCCAACGAGCGAAAGCTCGAGGCCCTGATCTGGCAGGCCACGTCACTGGCGGCTCAGCTCTCCGCGGTCGCCGAAGAGCAGGCAACCTACGAGAAGGCGCGGGACGCCGCGATCGACCGCGGTCAGGTGCTGGCCGGCCTGGACCAGACCCGCGAGTTCGCCGACCTCGACTGGCAGTCCGTGGTCAACCGGACCGAGGAGCTCAGGGCGGAAAAGCGCGACCTCGAGGCGGCGTCGGCCGAACTGGCCCGGCTGAACCGCGAGCTGGAAACGGTGCGGGACCAGATCGGCGCCGCCGAGGGAACCCACGGCGAGGTCCAGCAGCGGCTCGGCAGCCTCGAAAACGAGATCACCAGGGCCGGGCGGCGCCGTGAGGAGGCGACCGCCACGCTGGGCGAGCCGGGCTGCGAACCGTCCCGTGCGCACTTCACCGCGATCGGCGGCCTGCTCGAGCGGTTCCAGCACACGCCACCAGCCGACGCTGAGGACTGCGGCAAGGCGGAGATGGCCGCGAACACGGAGGTCAGCGCCATCATCGACCGCCGCACCGTGCGACGCACGACCCTCGGCAACAAGATCGTCTCCCTGATGGGCGAATTCCGGAGTCAGTACCCGGTGGAAACCGCGGAGCTGGACGCGGCGGTGGAAGCCGCGGACGGATACCGCGAGCTGCACCAGCGTCTGACCGGAGACGACCTGCCGCGGTTCCAGCAGCAGTTCAAGACGTACCTGAACCAGAACACGATCCGCGACATCGCCGGCTTCCAGTCCCAGCTGACCAAGCAAGCGGAGGTGATCAGGGACCGGATCGCCACCATCAACGCCTCGCTGGTCGACGTGGACTACAACCCCGGCCGGTACATCAAGCTCGAGGCCCAGCCGACCCCGCACGTCGACATCCGCGACTTCCGCGCCGACCTGCGCACGTGCACCGAGGGTATCGTCGGGTCGGTCTCCGCGGAAGCCTCCGATCAGTACTCCGAGCAGAAGTTCCTGCAGGTCAGCAGGATCATCGAGCGGTTCAGGGGCCGTGAGGGCCAGACCGAGGCAGACCGGAAGTGGACCAGGTTCGTCACCGACGTGCGGAACTGGTTCATCTTCACCGCGTCCGAACGCTACCGCGAGGACGACACCGAATACGAGCACTACGCCGACTCGGCGGGCAAGTCCGGCGGGCAGAAGGAGAAGCTGGCGTACACGATCCTCGCCGCGTCGCTGGCGTACCAGTTCAAGCTGGAGTGGGGCGCGGTCAAGTCCAGGACGTTCCGTTTCGCGGTCATCGACGAGGCGTTCGGCCGGGGCTCGGACGAGTCGACCAAGTTCGCGCTCGAGCTGTTCGGCCGGCTCGGCTTGCAGCTGCTGATCGTCACCCCGCTGCAGAAGATCCACGTCATCGAGCCGTACGTGTCCGCGGTCGGCTTTGTCGACAACCCGACCAGCTGCTACTCGCGGCTGCAGACGCTGACCATCGAGGAGTACCACGCCCGCCGGATCGCGCACGTGATCGGCCAGCAGGAGGCCGCCTGACGTGGCTCGTCCCTGGACCCGCCCGGCAGATGCCCGCGCGTGGCTCGACAAGAGATGGCAGTCCGGGGCACTGCTCACCGCGTTTGCCGAAGGGGAGCAGTGGCAGCCGCTGAGCATCCCGCTGCGCGGCCCCGCCGCCGGGGAGATCGCCGGGCGGCTCGCGGAGACGCAGCAGTGGGCGGCAGAGTGGGCCCGGGCCGGCCGAGGCCCGCTGCGCGTCGAGTACAAGAAGGTCGGCGGCCGCGAGGTGGGCGCCAACCTGATCCCCGGCCGGGCCTGGATCGACGACTACGACCGCGCGTGGGAACTGCTCGGCGTCCGCGCCCAGGTGCGCAGGTTCAGCTCCGTGGCCGCCGCCACGGCCGAGCGCTGCCCGCGGCTTGTCCCGTGGGTGACCCGCCGCCCGATGCAGGCGCTCCGGCTGGCAGATGGGTGGGACAAGCTGCTGGCCACCGTCGGGTGGATCGACGAGCGGCAGTCACCAGGGATGTACCTGCGGCAGGTCGATGTCCCTGGCGTGGACACCAAGTTTATCGAGCGCCACCGGAGCGTGCTCGCCGAGCTGCTCGACCTGCAGCTTGACTGCGACCGGATCGACCAGGACGCCACCGACTTCGCCGCGCGGTACCGGTTTCGCCGCAAGCCGGGCTACGTGCGCTTCCGCTCGCCGGGTTCCGCCGGCTTCAGCGAGCTGACCGTCCGCACGGACGAGTTCGCCGCTCCGCCGCCCGGTGCCAGGCGGGCCTACGTGGTCGAGAACGAGATCACCTACCTGGCCTTCCCGCTGCCCGGTGCCGCCATCGTCATCTTCGGCGGGGGATATGCGGTGGACGTCCTCGAGCCGCTCGGCTGGCTGGCGGACCTGGACCTGGTCTACTGGGGCGACGTCGACACCCACGGTTTCGCGATCTTGAACCGGCTGCGGCACCGGTTCGGGCACGCGCGGTCGATGCTCATGGACCGCGCCACCCTGCTCGCCCACCGCGACCAGTGGGTGACCGAGCCGCGGCCGACGGCCGCCGTCCTTGACCTCCTGGATACCGAGGAGTCCGAGCTCTACCGCGATCTGGCGAACGGATCGTTCGGGCCGCCGGTGCGCCTGGAGCAGGAACGCATCCGCTTCGCCGCCATCGAGCGGGCCCTGGAAAACCTCGACGGAACCCTCGTCGCCGAAACGCGCGCCGCCTGCGCGCAATAACCAAATCAGGTGCCTCCGCTGCCTGTTCTGACCGCAGGAAATGGCAACGTGTTGCCATTTCCTAATTCAGTTGCGCACTCTAGCCGCTAATGGAATGCTTCTCGTGACTGTTATGCAGAAGGGGGTGAGAAGCCAATGAAGCTGGCCGAAGCCCTGGCATTGCGCGCCGAGGCTACCCGCCGGATCGACAAGTTGCGTGTCAGGATCGTGGACAGTGCCCGTTACCAGGAGGGCGAGGAACCGGCTGAGGATGCGACGGCGCTCCTGGCGCAGACTAGCCAGGCATGCACGGAACTGGAGTCGCTTATCCAGCGCATTAACCGGACCAACGCTTCAGCGAGCATGGGCGCGGGGACCATCACGGACGCGATCGCCCGCCGGGACGTGCTGAAACTGCGGCACAGTGTTATCACAGCCGCCGCGGACGCCGCCGCTGGACGCGACCGCGGCTGGAGTCGTCAGCTCCGTTCCGAGCTGACGTTCATTTCCGCTCTGCCGGTCGCCGATTTGCGCGCCCAGGCGGACGACGTGGCACGGCGCATCCGTGAGCTGGACACCGAAATTCAGCGCACCAACTGGGAGGTCGACCTGCTGGATGAATAACTAAGGCAGGAGCAGGTAGCCATTCAGGAAGCGAGCACAAGCCGACCGGCGGTTAACCGGATACCTTCGAACGGGATGCGCAAAGGGCAGCGCACTCGCACAGTGCAGCCCAGCACATCGCACAGGTAACGGTACACAGCGAACAAGGCATCACCACGTGCTGATCCTGAATGGTGAGGGTGGGAAAGGGGCACTCCTGCCGCGAGCGAGCCCGCACCAGAGAAGGGCAAATCGGCGTCAGCATAAGCAAGTTCCAGCCCATACATGGTTCTTCCGGGCTGGTTACCCGGGGTGAGGCGGCGGGCTGTGGCTGCGGATGATCTTCCCGCCGGGGCTCTTAACCTGGCTGGTGCCGTCGGGGTGCACGGTCAGCAGCAGCCCATCTGGTGGAGCATGACGTGGTGGTGCCACCAGCAATAATCTTTGAGATTCGTGAGGCTGGTGCGGCCGCCGTCGGCCCGGTGGATCACGTGGTGCGCTTCGCACCCGGACGCGGGCTGGTCGCAGCCGCCGACCAACCGGCTGCGACCAACGCATTGATCAACTCGTTGCCGACGGGGCAAGGTGGGCAGCACGGCTCTAGCTCACTCGCACGCGTCTTCTGATTCGTCGATCCGGCCGATTGTCATCGGGTGAGCGGTTAGCGCATGGCGCATCAGAGTGGCCTCATCGGAATCGCCTGCCTGCTGGCCAATACAGTAAGTCAGCACGTCCGGCGCGGCGAACACCGGCGCATCAGTAAGGACGGCGAGGTTCAGCGCATCGCTGGCACGAGCATCGACCAGGGCCGTGCGCTGCGGTCCCTCGACCTTGACGGTGGCGGCATAAGCGACCTCCTTCACGATCCGGTCCAGCGTAACTTCGACGACCCGGCCGTCAAGACCGTGCACCAGCGCTGCGGTGAACTGGTAGGTCAGCGGGCGGCCCATCTGCCAGCCTTGCAGGCTGGCGGCGAGGTCGAAGGCCTGCGCCTGGCAGATCGGAATCACCAGATGCCGGTCCCCGTCCAGCTCCTCGAGCACCATGAAATGAGCATTGGCTTCGCCATCGTGGACCCATACCGCCTTACTGACCCGCATCGGCACCACGCCGGTATCGGTCGCCGCGATCATGACGACCTCCTTCCGCAGGGACCGGTTCCTGCTACAGCCATCCTGACAGCAGACCGAGGCGCCATCAAACGGGCGGGTTACATACGTGCAGCAGCAAAGTGCGGCAACGAGGCTGCCGTTCACTGATTCCAGATCGCCGCCGTTGGTCTGGCCACCTGCGCCAACGACCCTTACTGACCCCGGTGCCGATAGTCCGCATCGAGCGCCGTTGGACAGCACCCGACCAGCGTGATTAATGTGTGGTTAGAGGAAGTATCCGCCCGGCTAGTAGTGATACACCAAGGCACGTACTTCCCTAATCCACACAGGAGAGGGAGCAGAGACCAGGACGCGGCACCACATGCGTGTCCATTCACGGGGTTGAGTAGCTCCAGAGTTTGAAAGGCCAGGGTCTGGCGTCTACAGGCGGCTCGGGTTCAAGGGTGAGCCCGGTCTGGGCCAAGAACCCGGCGATGTCATGTTTTCAGCCGTGATGCTCGCCACCAGGTCTGTGAAGTGCTGTTTCGCGTCGCGGACATGTCCGGGAGGTGCGGTGGCCTGTTCTTGGTGTCGTAGGCGCATGGCCGCCCGTAGTGAATATTGCGTGGCCGGGGAACGAATCGCGGCGTTACCCTCAGGTTCTGGGTCGCCGAGGGAGGCCGGGATGGACCGGGATGTGCTGGATGTCATCGAACGCGAGATTGATGACGAGGTTAGGATGCGTTTCCCCGGCGGCGCGGTGCGCCAGGTCGTGCTGCTGCAATACGGCGACGACCCGCAGATCGAGCCAGGGGACCTGTGGGTCCGGGTACTCCTCGACGCGGACGGGCCCGAGGACTACGACCGGTCCCAGAAGGCGTTCGTGGACACCCACCAGGCGGCGATCGAGCAGTTCCCGCGCTACCTAGCAGAGAAGGTCCACGAGATCATCAACGTGGAGTTCACTTTCAGCGACAACCCCGTCACCCGCGGCGGCCACGACGGCCCGCGTTATGGCCTGCCAACCGGGCAGCGGCTGGCCGACTACCAGGAGTGGGAGCGCGGCGAGGTCACCTTTGTGCATGCCTGGCTGGGGCCGGCCGGCCTGGAAACGCTGGACACGCTGATCATGGCGGGCATCGCGGCCACTCGCTCGGAGGCCATCCGCTGGGCCGTGGACCGTATCCGCGAGCAGCCAGCCAGTGAGCAGCTCCGTGACCGCGTGCGCGATTGCGGCAGGCTCAAAGACGAGTTCTCGGTGCAGGACGGGTCACCGAGGGAGCCCGGGACGGGCCGGGATGTGCTGGATGCGATCGAACGCGAGATCGATGGCGAGGTCAAGACACGTTTCCCCGGCGCGGTACGCCGGGTCATGCTGCTGCAATACGGCGACGACCCGGAAATCGAGCCGGGGGACCTGTGGGTCCGGGTAGTCCCCGAAGCGGACGGTCCCGAGGACTACGAGCGGTCCCTGAAGGCGTTCGTGGACACCCACCTGGCGGGGATGGAGCAGCTCCCGAGCTACCTGGCAGGGAAGCTCCGCGAGATCAGGATACTGGAGTTCACCTTCAACACCCCTGTCACCCGCGACGGTCACGGCCCCCGGATGAGCATGCTGGTCGGGCAGAAGCTATCGGACTACCAGCAGTCGGAGCACGGCGAAGACACCTTCGAGCTAACCCGGCTGGGACCGACCGGCCTGGAAACGCTGGACACGCTGATCATGGCGGGCATCGCGGCCACTCGCGCGGAGGCCATCCGCTGGGCCCTGGACCGCATCCGCGAGCGGCCAGCCTATGAGCAGCTCCGTGACCGGGTGCGCGATTGCGGCAGGCTCAAAGACGAGTTCTCGGCACAGGACGGATGAGGCGGCGGTGATGAGCACGGTCAGTGGCCTCGGGGAACTTCGTTCCGGCGCCATCGACCAGATTCCATGGACACGGCTATGCGACTGTCCCTGCCACCGGCGGTCCGCAGCGGACGGCGAGCCGCGAGCGGCATGCTCACGGTCGACCGAGTAACCCAACTGAGAACGATCGGCGCCGACGGCGACAGACGCTATGGGCTTCAGTGAACGGTATTTCGCAGTTCAAAATAAAAATACGAAAGCAAGTACGGTCGACAGAGACCCCGTGGAAGCCGACGCATTGCGGGATGCCGCTGAACGAGTCCTGAACGGCGAGACTGTCGGATCCATTATCCGGGAGTGGACGGAGCGCGGCATCAAGCCGGCCCGCGCGCAGAGGTGGGAAGAATCCTCGCTGGTGAAGACGCTCAAGTCTGCGCATGTGGCCGGGTTGCAGGAATGGCACGGGCAGACGTACCCGGCGCAATGGCCCGCCATTGTCGATGAGGACACACACGAACGGCTCGTCAGGCTGTTCGCCGACCCGTCGCGCCGCGCGCACGTGGTCGGCCGCAAACAGCACCTGCTGTCCGGGATCGCGCGATGCGGCAAATGCGACGGCCCGCTCTACCCTTACGGGGCCAGCAAGGGGAAATCGGCGACCTACCGGTGTGTCTCCGGTCCGGCCGGCAAGGGATGCGGTGGGATCTCGGTGAACGCGGAAATCCTTGACGAGTACGTGACCGGCGCGGTTCTGGACGCCCTGGAATCCCCGCGCGTCCAGCAAGCCGTACGCGCTGGGGAAGACACCAGCGCGCCGCGCCGCGCGGAACTGCTCGAGGAGATCCGCAAGGCCCAGGACAAGCGGGCAGAGGCACGGCGGGACTGGGCGGAACACGATCGAGAAAGCAGACTGGCTGGACATCAAGCAGCGCACCGAAGCGCGCATCGCGAAAGCGCGGAAGGAATACGACAAGCTGACCGGGTTGGCTACCGTGTTCGGTGACATTCCCGCCTCGGATATGGTCCGTGACGCGTGGGAAGGTTGGAATACCGACCGGCGCCGCGCGGCAGTCAAGGCGGTCATGAACCGGGTCATCGTAAACCCGCATGCCGGCCGCAAGGGCGGCCCGAATCTGTCACCGGAAGTCAGGCTGCAATTCGTGCGTGACCGGACAGAATTCGACTGGCGGTTCTGATACCGCACCGAACACGCCAAGAGCGGCGGAGGAATATTCCTCGGCCGCTCTCCATTTTGTGCGGCTTATGCCGCCGGGTTGCTTTCATGGCTGGTGCCTTTGCTCGGTAGCCGGCGCAGGATCGCGGCCAGTGCCCGCGACCGCTGCCGGATCTTCGATCCGCTCCGGAAGTCCATTGGCGATACGTGAGCGCCGCGCATCTTCCGCACCGGCTTCCCGGATGGTCTCCCGTTCGGGGGATGCCACGGTGTGTTCGTCCCGTCCGTCCGTCCCGTCGTCCGTGTACGCGCGTTACGTGCAGACGCACGCGCGAGAGGCGGGACGGGACGACCCTCGGGACGATCACTCACGGTGACCGATCCTCTGGCCTCCGCGCACGCCAGCGTCCCCCGCTGACCCGGATAGCGCGGCCCGCTTCGGCGTGTGCTCGCAAACGCCGCAATCCCCGCCGTTAAAGATCGTTATCGAGGCCTGGCCTCTAGCTTGCAGGCCGTCAACCCGGCCCCGACGATCATCCAGCCACGGGACAAGTGTCATGCACCCAGTCGTCGACCCCGCTGAGGCGCGCGTCTTGACCGGCCTGGATTACCTGGCCGCAGCGCTTGCAGATCTTGCCCCCAGCGCGCGCCGCGTTATCTTCCCCGGTGGGGTTCAGCTGTTCCTCAGCCTCCTCGACGCGCTCAGGGTCGATGATGTCGCGGAATGATCCGTGCGGAACGGGCATATGTATCGCCTCCGGTGACAGCCGCAGCGGGCCGCCGAGTCAGATGATGCGACGGCCTGCAACGCCGGTCGTCCAGGTCCGCAGCTGGGTAACACCTTGCCAGATGTTAAGGCTGCCCAATAGCAGCAGCAAGGCTGCAGAGAGCGTAAACAGGAAATCTTCCGAACGGAACAGGACGAAAAACAGGTCGCACAGTTACGGCAGCTGTAGTTCGTGACCGCGGGGTTGTTACGCAGGTCAGGCGGGCTGACCGCGTACAGGTGCGGCTGCCGCGATCATGATGGCTTTGTGAGACACGACCAAGACGCGGCAGTCGCTGCTGCCACGGTAGCCGATGACGCCCGGTCCGCGCTGCTGGCGGACCTGCTCGGACAGGTGGCCGGGTGCTTTCCCCGGCGGGAGACCCGGCAGTGCCGCCGCCAGATGGTCAGCGGGCTGCTGATGGAGCTGGACGATTACAACTGCTGGACGATCGCCGAGGCGGCCGGGCATCGCGGGCCGCACCGGCTGCAGCACCTGCTGTCCCGCGCGGTCTGGGACGACCAGCAGGTCCTGGACGCCGCCTCGGCCTGGGCGGTCCGCCACCTCGACGACGAGGACGCGGTGCTGATCGTGGACGAAACCGCCGATGAGAAGTCCTCAGCCGACTGCGCCGGCGCGGCCCGCCAGTACAGCGGCACGTCGGCGGGATCGCGCTGTGCCAGGTCGCGGTCACCATGACCTATGCCACCAGCCGCGGGCACGCGCTGATCGGCCGGGCGCTGTACCTGCCCGAGGCTGCGCCGCCGATGACGAGCACCGCGAGCTGGCCGGAGTCCCGGAGGAGGTCATGTTCGCCACCAAGCCGCAGCTAGCTGGGATCCTCCTGGACCGCGCGCACAGCCTGGGGATCCGTGCCGCCTTCGTGGCCGGCGACGAGGTGTACGGCGGGCGCCAGCTGCGCCGGAGCATCCGCCGACGCGGGATGGGCTACGTGATGGCGGTCCGCGCCAATCACATCCTGACCACCGGCTCGGGCCGCGCCGTGACCGCCGCCGCCGCTGCCCGCCTGATTCCCGCCCGCGCCTGGCACCGGATGCGCACCGGGTCCGGGACCAAGGGCACCCGGCACTACGACTGGGCGATGCTGGAGGTGGCCAGCGACGACACCCCCGGCGGGCACGCCGGCGGGCACAGCGCGCTGCTGGCCCGGCGGCACCGCTACACCGGCACGCTGTCCTATTACCGGTGCTGGACGCCCGGGCCGGTCCCGCTGTCCAAGCTGATCGCCGTCGCATCAGCCAGGTGGCGGGTCGAAGAGGATCACCAGCTCAGCAAGCAGGCCGCCGGCCTGGACGCCGGGCAGGTCATCCGCTGGAAGTCCTGGCACCGCTGGACCGCCATCTGCCTGCTGGCCTACCTCTACCTCGCCGTCGCGGTCGCCGTGCAGCGCCAGCACGACGCCGGCTCAGGCCCGGACGCCGGGCTGATCCCGGTCACCGTCCCCGAACTGCTGCGGCTCCTGCGCGGCATCGTCATCCCGCCGCCCCGCCGCGACCGGCCCCACCGGCTGCACTGGTCGGACTGGCGGCGCCGTCACCAGTACCGCGCCCGCGAAGCTCACAGACGCTGGAACGCCTATGCAGAGAAGAAACCGTGATCACAACGAACTTCAGCTGCCATGACAATGAGGTTGAGCCGTCCACGCGCAGCCGCATCGGGCTGTGTCTCCTGGAGCCGGATACGCACGAGGCGCTGGCGGCAGCCAGATTGACTATGGTAACACCATAGCCAATACTTGGCACGTGCCCTTCGTCTCCCCTCCGCCGACCCGGCCCTACCGGTCTGCTCTCCGGCAGGCTCAGGCTCGCCGGACCCGTCGGCGGGTAATCGAGGCAGCAACGGCTGTCTTCCTCGATCGCGGCTACGCGGGTGCGACGGTACGGGCGGTGGCGGCCGAGGCTGCGGTGTCGGTGCCAACCGTCGAGGCGCTGTTCGGCACCAAGGCCCGCTTGCTGAAGGCGGCGGTCGATGTCGCCATCGCGGGCGACGATGAGCCGGTGCCGGTCCTGGACCGGCCCTGGGCAGATCAGGCCGGCAAAGCCGGGAGCCTGGGCGGATCGTCTGGCGGCGCGCGTAACAGTCCAACGGCAAGCAGGATGCCGCCAATCACGAGATAGAAGCGGGGTGATCTTGTCGCACGCCACGATGATGTCATGAGACCCTCCCTGGCCCGGCCCTGCCGTAGTCGGGTTAGACCCATTCCTTAGCATCAGCGATGTGGGTACTCGGGGCAACCCCCGCAGGGGCGGAAGCTGGTACCAGCGTGGCGAGCGGCCCAAAGCGGATCTGGATTGCCACAGTGGTATACCAGCTCGCCAGCGACCGAGTAACCCCAAGTGAGTAACAATCGCCACCGACAGCGGTGGACGCCAGCGAACATCAACCGACGATGCTTCCCAGGTCAGACATGCCGAAGCCCTGGCAGCCCCCCATCGTTACTTGGCTTCGTGACGAAGAGGCTAGCGGTTCGGCTCGCGGCCTTGCTGCGATCGTAGCCGTCCCTCCGCTCTGGGCTTACTGATGCCCGGTCCGGCACACCCACCAGGCCCCGGGCCCCATAAGCCTGACCACAGCGGGATTACTACGGTCGCCTTCAGCCCGGACGGCGCGACCCTCGCTGTCGTGGACCAAGACGACAACGTTGAGCTGTGGAATACGGCCGGACTTCAGTTCTGGCCCTGATCCCCCGACTTTCAGTGCCCGAGCGGCCCGGGGATGGTCGCTTGAACCCGAAGGCAGACCTGGGTCCGGCCAGGTGGGACCGCCCGCAGTCGGGCGGCAACCGGAGGGCAGGCCTGATAATGGTCGCTGGCAGTCACGACGACCCAATCCATCCTGATGCAGTAACGAGCAGCTCGACGCCATTAGTTTGTGATCTCGATCTTGCGTTCTAATCCGACCCTAGCAGGTGCCTCTGACATTATTGCGACCGACACGCTGAAATATTCGATTTTCCACCTCTTTGTTGCGAGGCTCTATGCCGGGCATACTTAGGGGACCTCCGACCGGACACGCCCGGCAAACATCACTAACCAATTACTTTCGGTATCCTCGGGAGGGTTGACCCTGGTTCCAAGGAGGGCGACGATGCCGTTTCGGGTCGGGCAGCGGGTAGCGGCGGCTCAGACGCTTGGGCCCTCGGTGACATCCGCCGGGGCACTCCCGGAACCATGGTCGGTGCCAACCACCTCGGCGCCTACGACGTGAAGTTCATTGGCGGGCGAGTGGTGCGTGGCCTGCGGCGCGATCAGCTCATCGCGCGGCCGCAAGCCTTCGGGCTCGTCGGGAGCGGATGCCTGCCCTGGCTGGCGGCAGCTGCGCTGCTCCCGGCTGCCCTGCTCGCGGCGGTGCTGTAAACGGCGGTCGGCTAGCTCCGCGGTCACATTCCCTGTGCCGCGATCCGTCATAACGTCACTGGCATGCCAAGGCGGCACGGCGGACCCGGCATGAAGGGAACGGCACATGAAGCTCACCATCGTCGCGGCGACCGGCGGCATCGGCCGACAGCTGCTTGACCAGGCCATCGCGGTCGGCCACGAGGTAACCGCCGTGGCCAGGAACCCGCGGACCCTGGCCTCGGCACCGGCCCGCATCGTCACCGCCGACCTCGTGACCGCAGATCCGATCGCCCTCCAGCCTGCTGTCGACGGGGCCGACGCCGTTCTGTCGGCCCTCGGGCCCCGGTCCAAGGCCGAGGTGGGCGTCGCCTGGCGTGGCACCCAGGCCCTCACCCAGGCCATGCACATGGCTGGCGTCCGTCGTATCGTCGTGGTGAGCGCGGCGCCGGTGGGCACGGTCCCCTCGCCCGCAAGGCCAGAGCCGCCCAGGCACGATCCAGGCGACGGCTTCATCATGCGGAACCTGGCCTATCCGATCCTCAAGTCGGCCTTCCGCGAGAACTACGTCGATCTGGCCCGGATGGAGGACATCCTGCGTGAGAGCGACCTGGACTGGACCGTGGTACGGCCGGTGCGGCTGACCGGCAAGCCCGTGACCGGCACGTACCGGACCGCCTTCGGGCAGAACGTCCCGCATGGCCTGTTCGTCTCCCGCGCCGACGTCGCGCACTACATGCTCCACGCGCTCGACCAGCCCGAGACGATCGGGCAGACGGTGGGCATCGCCAAATGATGACTACCTTCGGCCGTCAGGACCAGGCGTACGTTGGTAAGACAGGCGTCGACAGGGAGTCACGGAATGAACGTCTCGCTGGATGAGCACCGGCTCGGCGGGCTGCGCTGGATCGTGGTACGTGGTCCGGACCAGGACGGCTTCCGAGCGCTCGGGGAGCACATGCGCGACGACATCAAGGCGCTCATCGGGACCTGGCCGCTGCTGCCCCGGCTTCGGGAGCACGTCTCGAGCCCGCCGGGAAGCGACCGCCTCGGCGCCGTGCGCCAGGCCAGCGCGCTGCGTTTCCCCGAGGCCTGGGCGGAGCTTGCCGCGCTCGCCGAGGGCGCCGCGGTGCCGCTCGACGACCTGGCCCTGCTGAACTTCCGTGGTGACCTCGGCGACGTCCTCGGCGGCATCGGATGCAGCGACCTGGCGTGGCGGCGGGACAGGTCCGTCATCGCCCACAACGAAGACGGTGCCCCGGAGAACGTCGGGCAGTGCGCCATGCTCACGCTGGCCCTGGATAGCCTGCCCACGGTCACCGCGTTCTGGTATCCCAGCTTCCTGCCCAGCAACGCGTTCGCCCTGACCGGCGACGGGCTGGTGTGGACTATCGACCATCTGCCGGTCGCCTCGCCCGGCGGCGGGGCGGGCCGCCAGGTCGTGGGCCGGGGCCTGCAGCGATCGGCGAGAACCACCGACGAGGCCATCGACTACCTGCGCACGCACCCCACGGCCGGCGGGTTCGCCTACACCATCGGCGACCAGACCGGGCGGATCGTGAACATCGAAGCCATGGCCGGGCGCCACGCCATCGTGGAGATCGGGCAGGGATCGGATCCGCTGGCGTGGCACACCAACCACGGCCGTTACCTCCCGGGCGCCGAGCCGTCGCCCAAGGGGACGAGCGTGACGCGCGGCGAGCTGCTGGGCGCCCTGCCCGTTCCCGCCGACGACCCCGGACCGGCCTGGTTCCTGCGTATCCTGGCCGACGCGCCGCTGCCGGACGGCGTCCGTGCCGATCCCGGACCCGGGCACGACGCCACCACGCTGTGCACGTTCATTGCAGACCTCACCGCGGGCGAGGCCGTCATCGCCGCCCGGGACGACCAGCCGGTCGCGATACCCCTGCGCGACCTGGCCGAAGGGCAGCCGCACCGTCAGTACCAGCTACTGAGCCACTGACGGTGCCGCGTCACAGGTCCGCGAGTGCGCGGGCCGGATCGGTTTCCGGCGAGCCGCTGGGCTCCCAGTCCTCGTCCGATCGCGCGTACGGGTACCAGCGCAGGTCCCGGCCGAGGCGCAGCTGCAGGTGGCCCGCGGTGACCTGATTGCCCCGGACGGTTTCCTGCGCACCGGTCTTGGCCCTCAGCGCTGACCGCGCCGCGGTCAGCAGCCCAACGGCGTCCGGATCTTCCGCCGCCGGGTCCCACTCGGCGCGCAGCGATTCCAGGCCGGTCATGCCGCCCTGCCGCCAGGCCAGCGCCTGACGCGCGAGGCCGCGCGCACCAACCCCGGAGCGCGCCGCCAGCGTCGCGAACGCTGGCGTGCCCAGAGCCCGGGCCGCGCGGCGGACCAGGTCGGCGTCTGAGGGGAGGTTCAGCCCGGCATCGGCGGACAGGCCCATCGCCATCTCCCAGGCCCGGTCGGCCGCGTCCGCGGCCAGCTCCACCAGGTCTTCGCGCAGGCCCGAGCGCCACGGCGGCGGATCCACCGGAAGCGCCGCGGGAGCCCCTGGCCTGTGGGGCGGCAGCGGCACGGTGGGGATCGGCGCCGAGGGCTCCGGCGCGCCGAACGCGGTCCTGGCGTCGACTCCTTCGTCAGTGGCCGACGGCCTCGTGACCGTCGGCGTCCCGGTGTCGGCCCGGTCGGTTCCCGGCACCGGGGCCGGGCCGGGCATCGTGCCGCGCCGCCGGGCTCGGATGCCGGCCAACACCTGGTCACGGGTTCGTCCGCGCAGCAGGAGGAGGACAAACGGGTCAGCATCCAGCGCATCCGTCAGCAGGTAGCAGGCCGCCGCCGAGTGCTTGCACGGGTCCGCGTCGTCCGGGCAGCTGCAGCGCGGGCCGAGCTCGCCGCCGCCGGGAAGCAGGTCGAGTCCCGCGCCGGCCGCGTCGTCGGCGATCTCCGGCGGCAGCTCGCCGTCCAACAGCGCCGCCGCGTGACCGAGCCGCGCCGAGATGGCGGATAGCACCCGGTCCCATTCGTCGTCGGTGAACCGCCGCACCCGGATCCTGACCTCATACGGCTCGGTCTTCCGCCCCCGCACCCGGGCACGTGCCTCGCCCGGCGCCAGGATCAGCTCGCCGACCGCACCGCTGCGCGCGTACCCGCGGCCGCGTGGCAGCCGGTTGGGGTCGAGCCGTGCTCGTTGTTCCAGCGCTTCCAGCCAGGCCCGGCCCCACCAGGTGCGGCCGAATTCCGGCTGCTCGGGGGTCTCGGGGTTGGTCCCGCCCATGTCGCTTACCTCGCTCATGGGGCGGCTCGCAGGCTGACGAGATCGGCGAGTTCGGCGTCGGACAGCTCGGCGATCCAGCCCTCGCCAGAACCGATCACGGCGTCGGCGAGTTCGCGTTTCTTCTCCAGTAGGGCCGCGATGCGGTCCTCGAGCGTCCCCTCGGCGATAAGCCGGTGCACCTGCACCGGGCGGTCCTGGCCGATCCGGTACGCCCGGTCGGTCGCCTGATCCTCCACCGCGGGGTTCCACCACCGGTCGTAGTGCAGCACGTGGGTGGCACGGGTCAGCGTCAGGCCGGTGCCGCCCGCCTTGAGGGACAGCAGGAAGACCGGCACGTCACCAGCCTGGAACCTCGCCACCATCTCCTCCCGGCGCGGCACCGGAACCTTGCCGTGCAGGAACAGCGAGCCGATGCCCCGGGCGTCAAGATGCTGCTGAAGCAGCGTCGCCATCTGGGTGTACTGGGTGAAGACGAGCATCGACTCGCCGCTGGCCAGGATGACGTCGGTCAACTCGTCGAACGCGGCCAGCTTCCCGGACCGGCCGTCCAGCGGTCCTGGTTGCTTGAGATACTGGGCCGGATGGTTGCAGATCTGCTTCAGCGCGGTCAGCAGCTTGAACACCAGGCCGGCCCGCTCGATGCCTTCGGAGGTCTCGATCGCTGCCATCGTCTCGCGGACCATCGCCTCGTACAGCGTGACCTGCTCGGCGGTCAGCGGCACGAACAGGTCCGTCTCGGTCTTGCGCGGCAGTTCGGGCGCGATGCCGGGGTCGGTCTTCTTGCGCCGCAGCAGGAACGGCCGGATCAGGGCGGCGAACCTGGTGGTCGCGTCGGGGTCGCGGTACCGCTCGACGGGCACCGCCACCCGGCGGGTGAACGCCTCCAGGTGGCCGAGCAGGCCGGGCGTCGTCCAGTCGAGGATGGCCCATAGTTCCGACAGCCGGTTCTCCACCGGCGTTCCGGTCAGCGCGATCCTGGCGGGCGCGGGCACCGCCCGCAGTTCGCGCGCGGTCCGCGACAGCGGGTTCTTCGCATGCTGCGCCTCGTCGGCGACGACCAGCCCCCATCCGACCTCGGCGAGCCGGGCGGAGTCCCGCAGCACCACGCCGTAGGTGACCAGGACGATCTCGTCGACGGCTAGATCCTCCAGGTGCCGCCCGCCCCCGTGGTAGCGGCGGACCGGGACTTCCGGGGCGAACCGGCGCACCTCGTGCTCCCAGGTGCCGAGCAGGGATGCCGGGCACACCACGAGCGTGGGTCCGCCTTTGATGTCCCGCCGGTGCAGGTGCAGCGCGATGACCTGGATCGTCTTGCCCAGCCCCATGTCGTCGGCGAGACAGCCGCCCAGCCCGGCATCGCACATCCCGGCCAGCCAGGCCAGGCCCCGCCGCTGATAGGGCCGAAGCGTCGCCGTAAGCCCTGGTGGCTCATCCCGAGGCACCAGGGCGGTCGCGATGCCGGCGATCCGGGCGGCAAGGTCGGCGAGCGGGCCTTCCGCGACCACGGTCACGGTCTCACCGTCGATCTCCGCCGTGCCCGCAAGGACGGCGCCGAGCGCCTCGGACGTGCGCATCCGCGTCCGCGGCGGGCGACGCAGCCGGTCGAGCAGGGCCGGGTCGAGGATCACCCAACGGCCCCGCAGCCTGATCAGCGGTCGTTTCGCCTCGGCCAGGGCGGCAATCTCGTCGGCGTTGAGCAGGGCGCCATCAAGTGTGAGCTGCCAGTGGAAATCCAGCAGAGCCTCAAGCCCGAACCCGGCGTCCGTCAGCTTGTCCGGCGCCGGCGTGGGGACGGCTCGTAGCTTGAGGCCGTCGCCGAGCATGCTGGACGGCCACAGCACCTCGATGCCGACGCCCGCCAGCTCCTCGGCAGCCGGGCCAAGCAGGCTGGTCAATGCGTCGTCGTCCAGCTCGATGACTGGTGGGGTGGCCTGCCGCAGCACCTCGGCCAGCGGCGGCCATATCGGCGCGCCGCGCCGCAGGGCCAGCAGCAGGTCGGTCTCCGCCTGCGGGCCGAACCTGGACAGCACGGTCTCCGGCTGGTTCCACAGCGCGGCGGCGTCGACGATCAGGCTCGGATCCGCGGTGCTCCGCAGCTGCAGGACCAGCCGGAACGCCGGTGCGGACCGCCTCTGCATCGGCGTCCGGCCTCATCTGCCATACGCCTCGACCGCACCGCGGTACCGTTCCAGCCGGCGAGGAAGTCTCCGTCTTCGTCGTCGTCTGGTTCTTCTTCTCCGCGCCACAGGTGACACCGGGACAGTCTCGATCCGCAGACCGAGACGCGCCCCGGCCGCGAGGCCGTCGGTGGTGTCGGCAAGCCACTCCACCAGATCGCCGACCCGCGTCGGCTCGGCCGCGGCGAATGCGGTCGAGGAGGTCGTCCGGGGCGCGGCGGGCGAGCGCGCGATCATGTCGGCGATCGCGTCCCACAGGTCGCGGATGAGCGCGTCGGGAGACCGGAACCGCATCGGGCGCGAGCCGGGGATAGCCAGGGCGTGCGCGGTGGGCGGGAAGACGGCGGCCAGCTCGCGCAGCCAGCTGAGATCGGACGGGTCGAGCGGGCCCGCCCGCCAGACGTCCGCGTCGTCGGCTCCGACCGTCGGCAGCAGCCTGCCCCGCGCCACCAGACCCACGCCCGCGGCTGCGGCCGCCGCCCAGACCCGGGCGCTGCGCCGCATCGGCTGCCCGCCGTGCCCTCCGGGATCGATGGCCAGCAACGCGGGTAGGGCCTCGCCGAGCGGAATGAGGTCCGCCGCGACCAGGCGCTTGCGCAGGTCGTGAGTGCCGCGGGGGAAGACCAGCTCGAGCTTGGCCGATCCGGAGCCGGTGCCCCAGCGCGCGAACACTCCCCGCCGCGGGGTCTCGCCCGGCACGAAGACCAGCTCGCCATCCAGCACGAGACCGCACGATACCGGTTCTCCTGCGGCCAGGCCGGAGTTTCCGGCGTGTCAGCTCCCGCCGGTAGAGTGTGGCAGCGGACGCCGCCGTCCGGCGGACGTCGCTCATAAACGCCGACCGACTGACGGTAGCGGGAGTTCAACCACGCCATGCGGCTGACGGCACGGATCGTCGCGGTGATCGCGGCTGCCGCCGTCACCGGCGGCGGCATCGCCGCGTGGGCGGCCACGGATACCGGATCAGGTGCGCGGTCGGCATCGGAGCATGTCGCGGCCGTCGCGTCCCGGTCGCGGGCGTCCGTCGTCCGGCCCCGCCCGCCGGCCGGCCCGGTGATCGAGGTGACCGGCGCGCCACGGGGGGTGAAGGCCAAGGGAGCGGTGCTGGCCGACGCGGCTACCGGCCAGGTGCTGTGGGGCCGCGGCCTGAACATCGAGCGGCCGATGGCCAGCGTCACCAAGGTGATGACCGCCCTGGTGGTACTCGAGAGCGGCCACCTGGACCAGGAGATCCGGGTGCCGCAGGCGGCGTTCGACTACGTTCTGGAAGTACGGCGGGGAGAGCGCGGCCTTGCGCCCAGGCGATGAGCTGACAGCTCAGGAACTGCTCGAGGCCCTGTTGCTGCCTTCGGGTGCCGACGCGGCGTATACGCTCGCTAACGCATACGGTCCGGGTCAGGATGCCTTTATCGCGCGCATGAACGCGACCGCGGCACGGATGGGCCTGACGCATACTCACTTCACCTCGCCCGACGGGCTGCCGTACCCGACCGAGACCTCTACGTACTCCACACCCTCGGACCTGCTCACCCTCGGCCTCGCCGCCATGCGGTTCCCGGCGTTCCGCTCGATCGTGGACCAGCAGTTCTTCCACCTGCCGAAGGGGCCGGGACATCACCAGTACTGGTGGGACAACACCAACGACCTGATCGACTCCTACTCGGGCGCCGTCGGGATCAAGACCGGGTACACCGACGACGCCGGGCACTGCCTGCTCTTCGAGGCGGTCAGGAACGGCCGGGCGCTGATCGGAGTCGTGCTGGACAGCCCCGCGACCGGCGTGTCCGCCGCCGCGCAGGACGCCGCGCAGATGCTGAACTGGGGCTACAGCCTCAGGCAGGCTCGCGCCGCCGCCTGACCCCAACCTCCGGCCTCAAGGTCGCGGTGCCGTTCGAAGAACTGGTCGAATAGCGATCTCATGACCACCTCGCAAGATGCGCTCAGCCGCGGATATGGGCCGCCTGGAGCACCGGCCGGATCTTCGTTCCCGTGATGGCACAGTGACCGTGGTAGGTGTTCAGCACGACGGCCTTGAATGCTTGCTGCGCGAGCCGGTATGGCGCGAGGCGCGGATCGCCGAACACCGGTCCGGTGTCGTGCCACGGCCGGCTCAGGTCGATCTCGATCTCCCTGCCCAGGACGAGCTGCATGAGATCGCCGAAGTAGCCGGAGGCCTGCGGCTCAGACAAGTCGTAGCTTTTGCCCTGGACGATGTTGGAGGCGAAGCGTGGTGGCGGTTGAAATGCCGCATTTTCGGGAAAAAACGTCACATTCCTCACGAAAACGCACCCGATCTCGGGATCCTGGCCAGGCGCTATAGGTAGCCGGCGATACTGCGCGATTCGGGCCTGCATCCTTTCCAGGCTGTCCGCGCCGTTGGCGGGACCGAATAGCCGCCAGGCTTCGGAAACGCGAAGCGGGGCGAATCCGCTGTAGAAGCCGCCGCCGACGACACGGTTGTGCGGGCTGTGCGTCTTGAAGAAGAAAGGCTCGCCGACGGTCAGGGCCCGGAACTCCCGGCCGCCCCCGGGACGCCAGAAATTGACTTCCGCCTCGGAGATCTCGGGTCGTTCGGCCAGGAACCGGTACCACTCGTAGTCAGTCACCCCTACGTAACCCCGCATAACGGTATTGTGCACCTGAGGTGACCGCAGGGACCCCGATTCGTGGACGGAAGGCGCGATCGCCGCGATTACCACGAGCGTGATCCACGTCCGGAGTCAAAGGGCAGGAGCGAGGGCCCGGGGATCCCATCCGGAGCCGAGCGGTCAGTCGTCGACCATGTGCCGGTGCCCGGCGGGGCAGGTGCCCATTGTGCAGTCGTAGAAGCCCTCGTCGAACAAGACGTAGGTATGCCAGTCGGCGCGGCAGTAGTTCCGCTCGCACTCGGAGCAGTAGAACGGTGCCAGCTCCCAGTCGATCCGCCGCAGCTCGGCGGGGTCCGGCTGGTCGCCGTCCAGGATCGCGCGCACGCCACTGTAGGTGCCGGGCTCGGCGAGCTTCCACGCGGTACCGCTGAAGTAGTCCACGACGATCCCGTCCCGGCGGTGGGACTCGGGTCCTAGCGGCGGCCCCATGTCCGCCGGGACGCCTGCCGGGACTGCCCTGACAACGGCGGCGACCTCGCCGCATGCCGTGCACCGGAAGCTGGCCGTGGACTCACCGGCCCGCTGTCCGAACCTCGCCGGCTCTGTCACCTGAACGCGCCTCCTGCCGTCGGGGGCTCAGCGGAACGGCTCCGTGCTACCGCGAAGACCGCCTCAAGGGAAACCACTTGATAATTATCATGATTGGTCGATTATTGTCGGATACTCTCAAGTATAGACTGACGCGATCGTCGATGACCTCAGCCAGCGGGAATGCCGGTCATCGGGGTTGCTCCGCCCGGCCTGGCCGGGGACTCGGCCAGGCGGTCCAGCAGGACGTCCAGGTCAGCCTCTTCGATCTGCTCGCTGTCCTCGTCGTCCTCGGCGGCGATCCAAAGCCTGCGCCGCTTGTCCCACACAGCGACCACTGCTCGCCGAGTCGGCTGATCCGGTCGAGCTGCCTGCGGGTGAGGTTCACGGCCGGCCCAGCTCGGCAGGAATCTGACCGTCGCGTTCGTCCAGGCGGAACCAGACGGTGCGGGAGCGGCCGGTGCCGTCGCTGCCGCAGGCAGCGGCGAGGCGAGCAGCAGGTACAGCCCGTGCGGATGGCTGGCTGACCTATGAATGTCACCGAGCCAGTCGCTGCCGGCGTCGTGGACTTCGGCCCGTACGTGGTTGCCGTGCACGTGCCCGACGCGGACCGTGAGGGTCCCGCCGGGCCTGCCGCTGGCGGAGTGGGCGATCGCGTTGGCCGCGAGTTCGGTGACGAGCAAGGCGACGTCGTCGGGCAGCCGCCCAGGAAGGCCCTGAGCGCTGCGCGCGCTGGGCGGAGCTGATCCGGCGTGCCGGGGAAGACCTGCTGCCACGTCCGGGCGAGGTCCGGCGGGGCGAGGGCGGCTCGCGTAACGGCAGAAGGCCCGTCCCAGCTCAGGAGTCCAGCGGCTGCCCGTACGGACCCCACTGCTCGCCGGAAGTAGTCGATGATCTTGCTCGCCTGCTCGTGGCTGACCTCGACGAGTTCGTCATCGAAGTCGCCGCGCTCCCATTCGACGATCACCGGTGTGAACTTCCAGCTGAAGTCCTTCCGTAGGGCTTCGTCGGACGGGCCGTCGTCGTGCTCAAGCCGTCGGACCAGCCCGTAGGGTTGTCGATGGTACGGTCCCGCCGACGATCGCGTAGTACGTAATCTTGTCTGGCACCTAGAACCCTTCCTTCTTGAAGTCGGGAATGTCCGCGGCGCCATCCGGTACCTGGATCCGCGAGGACACCTGCCCGCTGGAACGCATGCAGTTCGCGGAGCTCGGCCCTGCTTGTCGCCGGGTTGCGGATCCGCTCGTAGGCGTCGTGCGTGACGTGATGCTTGGCGTGGAAGCTATCCGGAGTGTGGAACTGCACCTCGAACCGCTGCCCGTCTCGCGGTCACCCAGCGCGTGTTGATCCCTTTGTACTCGGGATCGGTCCACCAGTTCCTGGAGTAGTACATCTCGTATCCGCGGCTTTCCAACCGTTCCTTGATGTCGTAGTAGCCCCTGGTGTAGTTCTCCGACTGGAAGCAGAACGTGTAGCGAATCGCGTCCGCGAATCCTCACGAAGGATCTCGGCTGGCGTCTTGTCCGGCTCAGCCTCCAGCTTCTCGGCGATCTTCTCCTTGAGGCGGTCCTCGCCCTTGAGCCGGTGCTCGAAGCCCTCCAGCCAGCCGCCATGCTCATTCTCCTGCTCGAAGGCCTGCGCGTCCGCTGAGAGTCCCGGCTCGGCCTTGCGCATCCTGGCCGATAGCGTCGGCGGTCTCCGCCTGCCGTTCCGAATCGGCCGAACGATCGGTCGCTGGCCGCTGGGCGGTCGGCCAGCGTCTCTCAGGTCGACCCACATGTCCAGGAACCGGGGCACATCATCCCGGTAGCCGCGCTGACCGGCATGTCGGGTGGCTGGCCCGATTCAGGCCCTTGATCCGCCGCTTTCGCCGTTTCCGCGGAAACATGCGCCAGCATCGCCTCGTAGGCTCGGCCGCGTTCGTCCGGGTCGGGTAGCTCGCGAGGCTTGGGCGTCGGCCGGTCCGGGCCGCGCGCGTCGGCCTGCTCCGCGCGCCCGGGTTCGTCCGGCTGGTCCGGCCGGTCCAGGGACCCCACGGTACTCCCATTCCGGGACTTTCTGTGATCGGAGAATTATCCTATGTAACCTCCAAGGGGAAAGGGCGCCAGAAAACGAACGACTTGATTACCCAATAAAGCTACTCGACTATTCTCGTATATACTCAGGTATAGGAGCAGAATTAGGAGACAACGAGTAGGCGGCCGGAGACGGCGATATAGGAGTTCTTACGCGGTGCGCTGAACCGCGCCGAGGGCGAGCCGGCGTCCAGCAACTGCCCCCGCCAGATCAGCGGCCGGCCTTCGCCGAGCAGGTTCGCCGCGCCGTGGCGCCGCACGAGCGCTTCACCGAGCACGTCCGCGTGAGGATGCTGCTGGGACGGGCGCGGTAGGCCCGCTAGGCGTGGCGCCGCTGGTGGTGCGGCTGGACCGGGACCCGCCCTACCCGGCCGGGCAGGTCCGGTCGGTGACCGTGTTGTGCGAGGCCTGGCCGTGGGCGGACGTGACCGCGGAGGTCCCGGTCGCCACGTATCCGGACGGAGAGGCCCCGGATCCGGGCCGGGTGGCCGGGGTGGACCTGGGGGTCATCCACCCGTATGCCGCCGCCGGACCGGACGCGGAGTTGCTGCTGGTGTCGGGGCGGGCGATCCGCGCGGAGTGTCGCCAGCACCTGCGTGACGCCAGGGCCCGCGCACGCGCCATGGCGCGACGGGCGCCGACGCCTGGACAGCGCGGCTCGCGGCGGTGGCGCCAGCACCGGCGCCGGCAGCGGGCCGCCGAGGACCGGCACCGGCGGCGGGTGCGGCAGGCCCAGCACGAGGCGGCCAGGACCGTCATCGGCTGGGCCGTTGCAGGCAAGATCGGCACGCTGGCCGTCGGCGACCCGCGCGGCGTGCTCGGCCTGGATGCCGGACGGCGGCACAACCAGCGTGTCCGCGCCTGGCGGATCGGGCACTTGATCCGCGCCCTGTGCGATAAGGCGCAGGCCGCCGGGATCACCGTCAAGCTTGTCGACGAGCGGGGCACCTCCTCGACGTGTCCCGGGTGCGCCCGGCGGGTACCCAAGCCTGCCGGGCGGGTCTTCTCCTGCCCGCATTGCGGGCAGGCCGGGCACCGCGACTTGGTCGCGGCGGCCAATATCGCTGCCCGCGCGGGCGGCGGCATCATCCCCGCTCTGGCAGGTGCGGGGATCACGCACCGCCGGGCCGGGACGCACCTGCCAGGTGTGCACTCGGCGCGACGTGACCCCAGGCGGCGCCCCCATCGCGGCCCGTCGCACGGTCCCCTGGCCGGCACCGGCCCGCCCCGCCCGCCCGTCACACGGCTGGCCGGGAGTCGCTCGCCCCAACCGCGAGGAGCCCGGAATACACCACAGTATTTACGGGCGGGTGCACTAGGCTCGTCGCATGTCCCCGGTGTCCCGAGGTCGCAAGTCGAAGAAGGCAAAGAAGGGTAAGAAGCCCCCAGCACGCGTCACCAGCTCGGGGTGGGCGAAGGCGGCCAGGCACGAAATCGGCGGGCGTGGCCTCGGCGTGCCGTGGTCCCACGAGTTCCCCAGGTTGCTCGACCGCTACACGCAATGGTGGGAGCCATCCCATGAGCGGCTGATTGCCGCTTCTGGCGGCCTGCTGGCAGCGCGGAGCCCGAGAGCGCTGGAACAGGCAACCGCCGAGCTCGTCGGCGCCGAACTTTACGATGCGGTGCGCGATGAACGATCCGGGCTGCGCTTCGACACGTGGGCCATAGAGCTTGTGGACCGCGCCGCGAAGCAGATGGTGGATGCGGCCGGCCGCGACGACGACTCTTGGCGGGGCCCGTGGTGGCTCCTGCACGGTCTTGCTTCCATCGGTTCCTACGGACTCGGCGGTTATGCCTGGGAACAGGCATCGAAGGCAGCGGGCTTGCTGCCCCGTGACGTACTGGCCGCCGACCCGGCGTGGCTGAGGCTGCTTCCGGAGATCAAGGCGACCGGCGACGTGCACGTGATGCGAGACGCGTACGGGACGCGGTTCGGCGTGACCGCGGCCATGAGCTATCCGGGCGGCATCGACCCGTCGGTGTACCTGATGGACATCGACGCGAGCGAGCTCATCGGCCTTGCCGGAGCCGGCGTGTTCGACGACGTGGACCAGGCGGCCGCGGCCTGGCGGGAACAGGTCGGCGTCAGCGCGGAAGGACTGACGCCTGTCCCGGCGACGCCCGAGTCGCTGACGTGCCTGGTGTACTGCGAGCACGAAGAGCAGCAGGTAATCGGCGATGAGTCACGGACGCTGATGGACAACTGGTTCCGTGGCCCTCGTCGCATGCGCGATGTCCACGACGCGCTGCAGGAGCGCGGGATCGTCCTGCCGGAGTACAGGCCGCGGTACCAGGACATCGACGTGGCGCCGATGGCAGACCCGTTCACCAGGTGGTATTCGGAACGGCACGGCGACCAGCCCAGCCGCGACGGGGTGGAAGCGCTCGCGGAGGAGTGGCTGGAGGGGATGCTGCCAGGCACCGAGCACTCGGTCTCGCCAAGCCGGTCGGAATCCTTCCGCGAGCTCATCAGCGACTGGCTGGATGACCCGGTCACCGATGCGGCGCTGGCCCTGCTTCCCGAATGGGTTCGCTGGAACGGCGAGCAGGCCGGGGTGCCCGCTCCCCTGATCGAACGCGCTGTTTCGGCCGCGTCGGCCGGTTAGCGCTCTCGGACGAGCCGCGGCCGGTGCGCCACGGACCGTTCGGATCAATGGTTTTCCATCGCAGGGTCGGCGGGGGGGTTCTGCCGTCACCGGTACCGGCGCGGTCAGAGCCGGGTGAGCTGCCAGCTCACCGACGGTGCCGGCACGGCCTGGCCGGCGTCAAGGGTGACGTGGCTGACGTCGCTGCCGACGGTGACGGTGGCCTGGGCCACGGGCTGGCCCTGGCTGACGGAGTGCGCCAGCGGGCGGGGCGTCACCGTGACGGTGACCGGGGTCCCCGGCCAGGCGGTCACGCTGACCCCGGTGGCCGCGACCGCGGCGGACCCGGACGTCCAGGCGCTGGATACCCTGCCGAGGACTGCGCCGGGCGTGACGACCTGGACGTGTTCCAGGTCCCCGCCGACGCTGCCGAGGAGGTTCTCGGCGGCGGAGATCGCGCCGTAGAGTTCGCTCGGCTGGGCGGTGGTCGGCTGCACGCCGAGCACGACGCCGACGATCGTGACCGGCCTTTTCGCGACCGTCCGGATCGCGGCAAAGGCCAGGCACCCGCCTGCTTCCGAGGTCGATCCCGTCTTGACGCCCGTGATCCCGTCGTGCCCGAGGGCGGCATTGACGTTGTACGCCACCCCGGCGACCGGCAGCATGACCTGCGGCATGGCCACGATCTGGCGGAACGCCGGGATCTGCAGCGCGCGCACGGTGAGCCGGTACTGATCGCTCGCCGTGCTGACCGTGGCCGGGTCCGCCCCGCTGGCGTCGGCGTACCGCGTGCCGCCCAGCCCGATCGAGCGCGCCGCGGCGTTCATCTTCGCCACGAACGCCCCCTCCGAGCCGGCGTCCCAAGTGGCCAGCACGGAGGCGATGTTGTTGCCGGAGGGGACGAGCATCGCCTCGAGCGCCTCCAGCTCGGTCAGCTTCTCCCCGGGCTGCACCTTGACGACCGACTGCCCCTGACGCTGGTCGCTGGCATAGGCTGCCGCGTCGGCCGCGGTCACGGTGATCGCCGGGCCGGACTGGCCCGCGGGCAGCGGATGCTCGCGGAGCACCACGTACGCGGTCATGATCTTGGCCAGGCTGGCGATGGGCACCGGCAGGCCGCCGCCGTGCGTGCCCAGCAGCCCGATCCCGGGCAGCCCGATGACCGCCTCGCCCTGGCCGGGCCAGTCCGCGCGGGGCGCGGCCCCGGGCAGGACGCGCACCGTGGTGACGGAGGCGGCCAGAGCCATCGGGGGGACCGGGCGCAGCAGCTGCACCGCCACCCAGGCCACCGCGGCGACCAGAACGGCGGCCCCCGCGATCAGCAAGCGTGGCCGCAGCTTCCGGGCGTGCCGGGCCGCGCGGGGCCGGAACTCAGCGTGGCCGACGCCGTGCAGGCGCACAGCGCCACCGCTCGCGGCCCGCGGCCGGAACTGCCTGCGTCGCATGGCACACCACCGGAACAACGACGAGCCGGCCGTTCCCACAACAGCGTCACGGCTGGTAGCAACAATGCTACCGACCTGACCGAAGGCCGGGCCAGCCGCTGCCGGTGCCTAGCTGACGTGGCCGCGGGGTTCAGGAACTCTTGTTGGAAGCGGCTACGGCTGCAACACTGAATGGCGAGTCAAACCTGGCTCGCGTTTTAGAGCGAGCGTGATCAGACCCGTACGAAGTTCGGAGGAGCACATAGGTTAAGGAGGGACAATGGGAGCGCGTACGCCCTTGTTGCGTGTCCTGCAGGGGATTTCCCGCGACTACGCTACGGCCGAACAAGCCGGCCGCACCGTACAGGAGGTGCAGGCCGAGCGGCAGGAGGCGCGGCGTAAAGAGGGGCTCACCCGGCGCGAGATCCTCAAGGCCGGTGTAGTGGGTGCGACGAGCGCGGCGGTCGGCTCTGCGGTGCTGCTGAGGCAGACCCTTCCGGCGGCAGCCGCGACCACACCCCGGATCGCGATCATCGGGGCCGGCATCGCGGGCCTGAATGCCGCGCTCACGCTGCAGGACGGTACCAACAAGGTCGCGCCTTATGCGTCGACCATCTTCGAGGCTCAGAACTATATCGGCGGGCGGATGCACTCCGACACCACTAGCTGGTCCAATGGTCAGGTCAGTGAGTGGTGTGGTGAGCTGATCGACAGCAACCACACGGCGATCATGAATCTGGCCGCGCGCTTCGGCCTGCCTCTGACCGACCTTCTGGCGGCCCAGCCGGCCGGATCGACCGATCTGTACTACCTCTTCGGGAAGTACTACCCGTACTCCCAGGCGGTAACGGACTTCGGTCCGGTCTACACCACGCTGAAGAATCAGATCCACGCCGCCGGCTACCCCACTCTCTATAACTCCTTTAATACGGCCGGCTACAACCTCGACCATATGAGCAACTATCAGTGGATCGAGACGTATGTACCGGGCGGGCATAGCTCTAACATGGGTGCGCTGATCGATTCCGCCTACCTCACCGAGTATGGACTCGACTCAACCTCTCAGAGCTCGCTCAACATCGTCTACCTACTGGGCTTTCCGCCAAAGCCCGTCACCTTCTCCATCTTCGGCACCTCTGACGAGCGCTATCACGTCACCGGCGGGAATCAGCAGATTCCCAAGGCCATCGCCGGCCTGATCACGACGCGGGCGCCGCAGTGCACCATCAACCTCAGCACCAAGATGACCGCCATCGGGCAGAACCCTGACGGTACTTACACGCTGACCTTTAACGGACCCAGCGGGACGTTCACCCAGGTTTTCGACCGCGTCATCCTGACCCTGCCGTTCTCGGTGCTGCGCGGGCTCACGTTCGGCGCGGCCGGGTTCAGCTCTGGCAAGACCTACGCCATCGACAACCTCGGCTACGGGACCAACAGCAAGCTCCAGCTCCAGTTCACCTCGCGCTACTGGAACCTGTCCGGCCAGCGATGGGGCATCGCCAACGACGGCACCAGCTACGTCGACACCGCCTTCCAGGGCGGCTGGGACGTCACGCGCGGGCAGGCGGGCGCCACCGGCATCATGGTCCGGTACGCCGGCGGGTCGATCGGAACCTCCTTCACGCAGGACGATCAAGGCTCCCTCGATACCTACGCCAAGGACACCTTGTCCCTGCTCGAGGCGTTCTTCCCCGGCATAACGCCGTACTGGAACGGCACCGTCACGCTCTCCGCCCCCTGGCGTAATCCCGACCTGCTGGGCTCCTACGCCTGCTGGAAAGTGGGACAGTACACGTCGGTCGCCGGCCTTGAGAGGTTGCGGCAAGCGAAGTGCCATTTCGCCGGCGAGCACTGCTCGATCAACTTCCAAGGATTCATGGAAGGAGGAGCGGAGGAGGGCACCCGAGCCGCCCAGGAAATCCAGAGTGACTACGCATCCGGGATATTCCCATAGGGTCAGCCGGATTGCGAGGCCGGTTGAACCGTGGTACAACGACCGGAATGATCACTGTCCCGGGTCCTGCGCAGCCCGCCGCCGCAGGTGATCGGGCTGCCGCGGCGCCAGCGGTCCGTGTCGAAGGACTTCAGAAGCGGTACGGCGACGTGACCGCGCTCGCGGGCGTCGACCTCGCCGTGCAGGCGGGTGAATTCTTCACGCTGCTCGGCCCGTCCGGGTCGGGGAAGACCACTCTGCTGCGGCTGATTGCGGGATTCGAACGCCCGGACAGCGGGCGGATCGAGCTCGGCGGCAGCGACGTGACACGGGTCCCGCCGTACGCCCGGAACGTCAACACGGTGTTCCAGGACTATGCGCTGTTCCCCCACATGACGGTCGCGCAGAACATCGAATACGGCCTGAGGGTCCGGCACGTGGCCAAGGCGCAAAGGCGTGAGCGGGTGAGCAAGGCGCTGGACATGGTCCGTCTGCCCGGCCTCGGGTCCCGCAAGCCGGCTCAGCTCTCCGGCGGCCAGCGCCAGCGCGTAGCGCTCGCCCGGGCCATCATCAACGAGCCCCAGGTGCTGCTGCTCGACGAGCCGCTCGGCGCACTTGACCTCAAGCTCCGCCAGGAGATGCAGCTCGAGCTGCTCCGTGTGCAGCGTGAGGTGGGCATCACCTTCGTCTACGTCACGCATGACCAGGAAGAGGCGCTGACGATGAGTGACCGCATCGCAGTGCTGAACCACGGGAACATCGAGCAGATAGGCGCGCCGGTCGAGGTCTACGAGCGGCCGCGGACGGCCTTCGTGGCGGGGTTCATCGGCGTCTCGAACCTGATCGAGCGAAACGGCCACCGGATCACCGTGCGGCCCGAGAAGATCACCCTGCTCGAGGACGGTCAGCCGGACCCGCCTGGCATTCACGTGGAGTCCGGCCGGGTCCAGGACGTCATCTACGCGGGCGTTCTCACCCGCTACGTCGTCGACCTGGACGGGGGCGGTGAGCTGGTCGTCAGCAGGCAGAACGCAGAGGCTCCCGACGCTCGCGAAGGTGGCGCGGCCATCGCTCGCGGAGATCGAGTCCGCATCGCCTGGCGGACCGAGCAGGCGTTCATGATTCCGACCGAACCCAGTCCGGGCCCCAACTCTGAGGCCGCAGGAACCGAGTCAGGCCCTGAACTCTGAGGAGGGGTTATCGATGATGACAACCTGGGCGCGGACCTCGTCGCGCCCCATGAAGATCGCACTTGGACTCGCCGTCGCATCTCTGATCGCCGCCGGCTGCGGCAGCAGCGGCAGCAGCATAGCAGTCGGCACCAGTAGCAGTAGCAGCACTAATAGCTCACAGGGCGCGGGCACCGGCACCTCCGGGCTGACCGTGCCCACGGCCAATCTCCCGGTCCTGCAGAAGATCGGGCCGGGCGAGGGCCAGCTCAACCTCATCGCCTGGGAAGGCTACCTGCAGCCCCAGTGGGTGAAGCCGTTCGAGCAGCAGACCGGATGCCAGGTGAACGCGAAGTACGCGGGCAGTTCGGACGAGATGGTCGCGCTGATGAAGAACGGCGGCGGCGGCCAGTACGACATGGTGTCCTCATCCGGCGACGCCGACCTGCGCATCCTGTACGCGGGAGACGCGCACCCGGTGAACATCAACCTGATCCCGAGCTGGAAGGACTTCTTCCCGGCCTTCCAGTCCCCGGCCGTTCAACACCATCAACGGAGTGCACTACGGCGTCTCCCTCCAGTGGGGCCCGAACGTGCTCATGTACAACACGAAGGACTTCCCGACCGCCCCGACGTCCTGGAACGTCATCTACAACCCGAAGTACAAGGGGCAGGTGACCGTTCCCGATAACCCGATCCAGATCGCCGACGCGGCGCTCTACCTCAAGACCCACAGCCCGTCGCTGGGCATCACCGACCCGTACGAGCTGACCCAGCCGCAGTTCCAGGCGGCGGTGAGCCTGCTGGCCGGGCAGCGTCCCCTGATCGAGAAGTACTGGGACCTCGCCTCCCAGGAGATCTTCGACTTCAAGAACGGCAACGCGATCGTCGGCGCGGGCTGGCCCTACCAGGTCAGCACGCTCAAGGCCGACAACTTCCCGATCGGCAGCGAGGTCCCGAGCGAGGGCGCGACCGGCTGGGCGGACACCTGGATGCTGGCGGCCAAGGCGCCCGCACCCGAACTGCGCCTACATGTGGATGCAGTACATCAGCACGCCGAAGGTCCAGGCCGAGCAGGCCATCAACTACGGCGAGACGCCGGACAACAGCCTCGCCTGCGCGTACATGAACCAGATGCAGCCGGGGTCCTGCGCGGAGTACCACGCCAACGCACCGCTCAGCTACCTGGCTTCGATCGCGCTGTGGAAGACGCCGATCGCGACCTGCGATAACGGCAAGCCGGACTGCGTGCCGTACAGCGAGTGGGTGTCCGCGTGGAACACGCAGGTCAAGTGACGGCGCTTACCGAGAGCCCGGCCGGACGCGGATGACAGCCACCGCTGTCTCGGCGCCCGGCAAGAATCCCCCACGGGACGGGATGTGGTCCCGCGTCTCGGCCGCGCTCTGGCGTCGGCCGTGGGCGCGGGCCACCATCCTGCTCACCCCGCCGCTGGCCTGGTTCGTCCTGATCTACATCGCCTCGCTCGTCGTGCTCCTGATCACGGCCTTCTGGCAGATCAACCCGTTCACGACCAACATCGAGCGGGTCTGGAGCCTCAACAACTTCACGACGATCTTCACCAGCGCGGCCTACCGGAGCGTCATCCTGCGGACCGTGGGCATGGCGGCGGCGGTCACCGTCGTGGACGCCGCCGTCGCCTTCCCGTTCGCCTACTTCATGGCCCGGATCGCCTCGCCCCGGACGAGGACCGCCCTGTTCGTGGCGATCCTGCTGCCGCTGTGGGCGAGCTACCTCGCCAAGATCTACTCCTGGCTCGTGATCTTCACCCATGACGGGATCCTGGACTGGTCGCCTGGGCCGGATCGGCCTCGGCCAGGTCCACCTGATCTACACGAACTGGGCCGTGTTCACCGTGTTCTGCTACCTCTGGCTGCCGTTCATGATCATCCCGGTGTACGCGGCGCTGGAGCGCATCCCGCCGTCACAGATCGAGGCGTCGCAGGACCTGGGCGGCACGAACCTGGCGAACCACGCGCCTGGTGTTGCTTCCGCTCGCCCTGCCCGGGATCGTGGCCGGGTCGATCTTCACGTTCTCGCTGACCCTCGGCGATTACATCACGCCGCTCCTGGTCGGCGGAACGAGCGCGAACTTCATGGGCAACATCATCTACTCCAACATCGGCATCGCGAACAACGTGCCCTTCGCCGCCGCCATGGCCCTGCATCCCCATCGCCATCATGGCCGTCTACCTGCTCAGCGCCCGGGCGCTCGGCGCGTTCGAGGCGATCTGACCGATGGAACCGAAGGCCCTGCGCGTCGCGCTGCGGATCTGGGTCGTGCTGGTGCTGGCGTTCCTGTTCGTCCCGATCGTGCTCATCGTGCTGTACTCGTTCAACCGGTCGAACATCGAGAGCTGGCCCATCTCGGGCTTCTCGCTGCACTGGTTCGCCGTGGCCTTGCACGACCCTCAGGTGCGCAGCGCGTTCCTGCTGTCGGTCCGGGTCGGGCTGTTCGCGACCGTGCTGGCCGTGCTGCTCGGCTCCGCGGTCGCCTACGCGCTGCACCAGTTCAGGTTCTTCGGCCGCGAGGCCATCTCGTTCCTGCTCGTGCTGCCGCTCGCCCTGCCCGGCATCATCACCGGGATCGCGCTGAACTCGTTCTTCTCGTTCACCGGGATTCAGCTCGGCACCTTGACCATCGTCATCGGGCATACCACGTTCTGCATCGTGGTGGTGTTCAACAACCTGATCGCGAGGCTCCGCCGGACGTCAGGATCGCTGGCCGAAGCGTCCATGGATCTCGGCGCGCGCGGCTGGCAGACGCTGCGCTTCGTCACGCTGCCGCTGACCGCGACCGCGCTGGTATCCGGCGCGCTGCTCGCCTTCGGCCTGTCCTTCGACGAGGTCATCGTCACGGTGTTCACCGCGGGCGCACAGAACACCCTGCCGCTGTGGATCTTCGGCGCGATCCGGCTCGGGCAGCAACTTCCCGAGGTGAACGCCGTGGTGTCCATCGTCATCCTGCTGACGATCATTCCCGTGGTCCTCGCGGCCCGGCTCGCGGGCGCCGGCGCGGTCACCAGGTCGGCCCGCAACGTCCCGGTCGGCGAGTCCTGATCCTGATCCTGTCCTCTCCGGCTCTGCCGCCCGGCGGCGTAGTGAGGCAACCGCCTCAGCTGACCGGATGTCGTAGTCACCTGGTAGCAATGGAGGCGTGGCCGACACAGACCGACCGGTACCGGAGCGGAACGACCAGGGGCTGCGCGACGAGGCTGAACGGCACTTGCGTGCGCTGGCCGGCGAGCACGCAAGGCTGCGCGACGACCAGTGGACGGCGATCAGCGCCCTGGTCGCCGCCCGGCGCCGGGCGCTGGTGGTGCAGCGCACCGGGTGGGGGAAGTCGGCGGTGTACTTCGTCGCGACCGCGCTGCTGCGGGCGCGCGGTGCCGGGCCGACGGTGATCGTGTCACCGCTGCTCGCGCTGATGCGCAACCAGGTCGAGGCGGCGGGCCGGGCCGGGATCCACGCACGCACGATCAACTCCGCCAACATCGAGGAGTGGGACCACGTCTACGCGGAGGTCGCGGACGGCCAGGCCGACGTGCTGCTGGTCAGCCCCGAACGCCTGAACAACCCTGGCTTCCGCGACCAGGTGCTGCCGAAGCTCACCGCCGCGGCGGGCCTGATCGTGATCGACGAGGCACACTGCATCTCCGACTGGGGCCACGACTTCCGCCCTGACTACCGGCGGATCCGCACGCTGCTGCAGGCTCTTCCGCCGGGGATCCCGGTGCTGGCGACCACCGCGACCGCGAACGCCCGGGTCACCCGCGACGTCGCCGAGCAACTCGGCGCGGGCCAAGACCCGGGCGACGTGCTCGTGCTGCGCGGCCCGCTGGACCGGGAGTCGCTGCACCTCGCGGTGGTGAGCCTGCCGACCGCCCACCAGCGGCTCGCCTGGCTGGCGGCCCGTCTCGCCGACGGCGGCTTGCCGGGATCCGGGATCGTCTACACGCTGACGGTCGCCGCGGCCTACGAGACGGCGGCGTTCCTCCGTGACCAGGGAATCGACGTCGCCGCGTACAGCGGCCGCGACGACCAGGCGCAGCGGCTGCAGGCCGAAGACGACCTGCTGGCCAACCGGGTCAAGGCGCTGGTGGCGACCAGCGCGCTGGGCATGGGTTTCGACAAGCCCGACCTGGGGTTCGTGGTGCACCTCGGTGCCCCGCAGTCCCCGGTCGCTTACTATCAGCAGATCGGCCGGGCCGGCCGGGCCGTAGCCAAAGCGGAGGTGATCCTGCTGCCCGGCCGCGAGGACCGGGACATCTGGGCGTACTTCGCCTCACTCGCGTTCCCGCCCGAGCACCAGGTCCGGGCGGCACTCACCGCGCTCGCCGAAGCGGGCCGGCCGCTGTCCATCACCGCGCTGGAGACCCGGGTCGACCTGTCCCGGGGCCGGCTGGAGTCCATGCTCAAGGTGCTCGACGTCGACGGCGCGGTACGCCGCACCGCCGGCGGCTGGGAGGCCACCGGTCGGCCGTGGGCCTACGACGAAGAGCGGTACCAGCGGGTCGCTCAGGAGCGGATCCGCGAACAGCAGTCCATGCTGGCCTACCAGGCGACCGATGCCTGCCGGATGGAGTACCTGCGCCGCGAGCTCGACGACCCGGAGGCTGCCCGCTGCGGCCGCTGCGACAACTGCAGTGGCCGGGAGCCGGACCAGGACGTCCCGCAGGCCGGCGCGGACGCGGCGCGGCAGCGGCTGCTCCGCCCCGGCGTCGGGGTCGAGCCGCGGCGGATGTGGCCGCCGGGGATGAAGGACCTCGGGATCTCCGGTGCCTCGGGCAAGATCCCCGCGGATCGTACGGCCGAGCCGGGCCGCGCGCTCGGCCGTCTCACCGACATCGGCTGGGGGACCACGCTGCGGGCGCTGCTCGCCGACGAGGCTCCCGACGGGCCGGTCACGGACCAGCTCATGGAGGCGGTGGTCAAGGTCCTTGCCGCCTGGGACTGGAGCCAGCGCCCGGCCGGCGTCCTTACCATGCCGTCGCGCACCAGGCCCGTCCTGATAACGAGCCTCGGCCAGCGGATCGCGCAGGTCGGCAGGCTGCCCTACCTCGGCTCGCTCGGCTACGCCAGCCCCGACGGCCCCGGCCCGCGGCGCCACAACAGCGCCCAGCGGCTGCGCTCGCTGTGGCACGCGCTCACCGTCCCGGACGACCTTCGCGGGGCACTCAGCCGGCTGACCGGTCCGCTCCTGCTCATCGACGACCGCATCGAGACCGGCTGGACCATGACCGTCGCGGCCAAGCAGCTCCGGGAGGCCGGCGCCCCCGCCGTCCTCCCGCTAGTCCTAGCCGTCACCACCGGCTGAATACGCCAGGATGCGGCACTGGGAGCGGGATCGTGATGAGCTTCGAGTGAGCCGGATTCGCTGCGATTGGGCAAGCCCTGGCCCGCGATTGTTAGGCAGGAAGCTCGAATGGGTTGCCGTTCGGATAATTCGATTTATGTTATCTACTTTCCTGACATGCTGCCCAGTTAGGTAAGTGTAGCCAGCGCAATCACTGGACGATCTTCCCCGGTCATGTTGCAATAAATGCGCGAGACAAGCGGAATACCGGAACCACGCGGAGAGGGTGATTTCCGATGCGCGATTGCTCATGCGGACATGGTTCATCATGCGGTTGCCCCAGGGGGTGTAGTTGCGGCTGTAACGGATAGTCCTTCAGCCTTATTGGTGTAAGACGGCTTTCTGCCCGGTGTTGAGGTCGCCCCGCGAGGGCCGCCTGATTTCGGCTGGCGATTCTCGGCGGCCAGCTAATTAGAGCATCATGACCAGCATGTATCCCATGGTGATAGCCATGGCGATCTTGTAGCAGACGGAGAGCCGCGGAGCGAGCGCCGGACTGCCTGGAGCATGACCGTATGTCATCGAAGCGGGCGCGGGCGCGCCAGGGACACTCGCGGCGGCTGGAACGGTCACGACCGGCCTGGACGACGACCAGCCGGGGCCGGTTCCGCGGGCCGTCGCGGCAGGCACGGCCCGCGACAGCCCGGCGAGCCGGTCGACGGCCCACAGGACGTAGCCGAGCATGAAAAGTACCAGCACCAGGGTGAGCGCGGGGTTGCCCGTGGTAGCGCCCTGGCTCATGCCTGGCATCGCCATACCCGGCCCGTGGCCTGCCGGCCGGGAGCCGGCGGGCAGGAGCATGTAGACCATCGCGGCGGATTCGACGGCGTGCGGCGCCGGATGCGCACAGCGCACACCGACGGCGCCCCGGCCGTCAGCGGCGCCCCGGCCGCCAGCGGCGCGGATAGCCTGCCATGCGAACCACGCCGCCGCGGCCGCGAACACCACACGCCAGGCGGCACCCGGAACGGGGGTCAGCCGCGGCTGCAGCATTCCGGCCATCGCGACGCCCATCAGGACATGCAACCCGTCGGCGTCGCGTTCGGTGACCCTCCCGCGCGACGAGGAGACGGCGAGGCGGCCCGCGCAGTACGCGGCGATCACGACCATCAGCGCCGCGAAGCCGCCCGCGAGCCACGCGGGGCCGCTCACGTCGCCATCCTCACGGCCGCTCACCCCGCGGCCACCGACGGCGTGCTACCACTCGCGACGGGCCGGCGGCCGTCCGCGCGGCCGGCGCCCGGGATCCAGCGCTGCGCATAACGGCAAAAGGCTAATCCCTCGCCCAAGGCGACGCAAGATGGCCAATTGAAATGGCCTGCATTGCCGCACGGTTCGCTCCGCAAACCCGGTGGGGGTATTTACTTGTCTCGCCTGGGCAGCGGATACGGGGGCAGGGTATTCCGTGGCGCTGTCGCTTACCGGCCCAGGGTATCGCGTTCCCGGGGCAGGATTACGGAATCGTCATATTGCCCCCGCTGCGTTGCCGGCGCTTTCTGCGTGTTATACATTTCCGAGTGCGGCAGCATCCCGCCGCGGTCAGGCTGGCTGAGAGGCAAGGTTGATGTCGGCTGCGGTAACCGGTGACGTGTCATCGCCGGGAGTGCGGCCGGGAGTGCGGGTGGTCGAGCTCTCGGTCCGGGGGATGACGTGTGCGGCGTGCGCGGCCCGGGTGCAGAAGAAGCTCGGCGGCCTGGACGATGTCACGGCGGCGGTGAACTTCGCGACCGGCAAGGCCGCTGTCACCGCGCCGGGGTCGGTCCCGGTAGCGCGGCTGATCGAGGCGGTCGAGCAGGCCGGCTACGAAGCCGACCTGGCGCTGCTGCCGTCGGATGCCGCGGGGCCCGCGCCGGCGGACGTGGCCGGGCCCGATGCGGCCCTGGTCGCGGACCTGAGGCGGCGGCTGATCGTCGCGCTGGTGTTCTTCATCCCGCTCAGCGACCTTTCGGTGGTGCTTTCGCTGTTCCCGTGGTCGAGGTTCCCGGGCTGGCAGTGGGTCCTGATCGCGTGCGCGGCCCCGGTCGCGGGGTGGGCGGCGTGGCCGTTCCACCGGGCCGCGCTGAGGAACGCCCGGCACGGCGCCGCGTCGATGGACACGCTGGTCTCGCTGGGCATCGCGGCGGCGTGCGGCTGGTCGGTGTACGCGATGTTCGTCCTGGACCGCGGGCAGCGCCGGGTCAGCGCGCTGCAGCTGCTGATGCACGCCTCCGGCGGCGGGATCTACCTGGAGGTCGCGGCGTCGGTGACCACGTTCTTGCTGGCCGGGCGATGGTATGAGGCGCGGGCGCGGCGCGATGCCGGGGACGCGATGCGGGAACTGGCGGCCGCCGGGGCGCGGGAGGCCTGCGTCCTGGACGGCGACGGCAGCGAGCGGCTCGTCCCGATCGGGGAGCTGCGGCCGGGCGACCGGTTCGTGGTCCGGCCCGGTGAGGTGATCGCCGCCGACGGCGTGGTGGAGTTCGGCGAATCCGCGGTCGATACCAGCGTGATGACCGGTGAGTCGGTGCCCGCCGAGGTGACCGCGGGCGGCACCGTCACCGCCGGAACTGCTGTGGTGAGTGGCCGGCTGATCGTCCGCGCCGAAAGGGCCGGTCAGGACACCCAGCTCGCTCACCTGATCGCCTTGGTCGAGCACGCGCAGGCCGAGAAATCGCACGTCCAGCGGCTCGCCGACCGGATCTGCGGTGTGTTCGTCCCGCTGGTGCTGGCCGCGGCCGCGCTGACGCTGGCCGGATGGCTGGCGTTCGGCAGCCCGGCCGAGCGGGCGGTCAGCGCCGCGCTGGCCGTGCTGATCATCGCCTGCCCGTGCGCGCTCGGGCTGGCCACCCCGGCCGCCCTGGTCGTCGCCTGCGGGCGGGGTGCGCAGCTCGGCATCTTCATCAAGGGCTACCAGGCGCTCGAGGCCACCAGGTCGGTCGACACCATCGTGCTGGACAAGACAGGGACGGTCACGACCGGGGAGATGGCGGTGACCGGGGTGCTCGCCGCGCCCGGCACGGACCGCGAGGTGCTGCTGCGCCGTGCCGGCGCGGTCGATGACGCCTCGGGCCACCCGGTCGCCGCCGCGGTCAGCGCCGCTGCGCGCGCCGAGCTTGGGCCGTTGCCGCGAGCGGACGGCTTCCGTGCCCTGCCCGGCCTTGGCGGACGCGGGCTGGTCGATGGCGAGGAAGTGATCGTCGGCCGGCCGAAGCTCTTGCGCGACCACGGCATCACGATCCCCGAAGACCTGGCCGGGCAGGTCGCCGGGTGGGAGCGGGCGGGCCGCACGGTGGTGCTGGCCGGCTGGGGCGGCCAGGCCCGCGGCGCGGTCGCGGTGGCCGACACCGTCAAGGACGGCGCCGCAGCGGCGGTCGCCGCCCTGCGCGGGCTCGGGCTGCGCACTGTGCTGCTGACCGGGGACAGCCGGGCCGTCGCCGAGGCGGTCGCGGCCGAGATCGGCGCCGACGAGGTGATCGCCGGCGCGCTGCCCGGCGACAAGGTAGCGGTGATCCAGGACCTGCAGGCCCGGGGCCGCCGGGTGGCCATGGCCGGCGACGGGGTCAACGACGGGCCCGCGCTGGCCGCGGCCGAGCTGGGCCTGGCGCTCGGCTCGGGCACCGACGTGGCGATCAGCGCCGCGGACCTGATCCTGCTGCGGGACGACCTCGGCGTGATCCCGGACGCGATCCGGCTGGCCCGGGCCACGCTGGCGACCATCCGACGCAACCTGGCCTGGGCGTTCGGCTACAACGTCGCCGCGATCCCGGTCGCGGCCGCCGGCTTCCTCAACCCGGTGATCGCCGGGGCGGCGATGGCGGCCTCGTCGGCGTTCGTGGTGGCCAGCAGCGTCCGGCTGCGCCGGTTCGATGTCACCGAGCCGCCCAGCCGCGGCAAGCGGCCCGCCGGGCCGTACTCCGAGCCGGCTGTGGCCGGCCGCGAATTGCGCGAGGAGGGTCTGCCATGCCCGGGATGAACTCAGGGATCAATGTCGGCGACCCCACGGTGGTCGCGGCGTTCAAGGCTGCCCTGGTGCACCAGGGGCTGATCGCGCTGCTCATCTTCGCGCTGCTGGGGATGGCGTGGGTCACCGTCAGGGTCTTGGTTCCCGCGGGCGGTGGCACGGCGGAGGCTTCCGCGGCCGTCCCGGCCGAGCCTGCCTGGCGGAAGCTGCTGCGGATCGGCTTCGGCCTGCTGTGGGTCTTCGACGGGCTCCTGCAGGCCCAGCCGAAGATGGCGGTCGGGCTCCCGTCGCAGGTCATCCAGCCGATCGCGGCCAGCTCGCCCCGGTGGGTGCAGCAGGTGGTGAACTGGGCCGGGACCAACTGGTCCTATCACCCGATGCAGGCCGGCGCCGCGTCGGTGTGGATCCAGGTCGGAATCGGGATCTGGCTGCTGGTCGCCGCGCGCGGCCCGCTGTCCCGGCTGGCCGGGCTGGCCAGCGTCGGCTGGGGCCTGGTGGTGTGGGTGTTCGGCGAGTCCTTCGGCGGCATCTTCGCCCCCGGCCTGACCTGGCTGTTCGGCGCTCCCGGGGCGGTGCTGATCTATGCGGTCGCCGGCGCGCTGATCGCGCTGCCCGAGCGGGCCTGGGGCAGCAGGCGGATGGGCCGGCTTCTCGCGGCCGGCATCGGGCTTTTCCTGGTCGGCATGGCGGTGCTGCAGGCCTGGCCGGGCCGGGGGTTCTGGCAGGGAACCGCGGCCGGCCAGCCCGGCACGCTGGCCGGCATGACCGGAACGATGGCCCAGACCTCGCAGCCCGGCTTCCTGTCCGCCTGGATCAACGCCTTCACGACGTTCGATGAGGCGCACGGGTTCGCGGTGAACCTGTTCGTCGTGGTGGCGCTGGCGGTCACCGGCGCCGCGTTCCTGTCCATGCGGCCGCGGCTGATCCGCCCGGTCCTGATCGGCTTCACCGTGCTGTGCCTGGCGGACTGGGTGCTGGTCGAGGACCTCGGGTTCCTCGGCGGCCTGGGCACCGACCCCAACAGCATGATCCCGATGGTGCTGCTGGCCGCCGCCGGGTACCTGGCCCTGGCCGGCGTGCCGGCCGAAGCGGCCGAACCTGCCACGGCGAGTGCAGCCGGGCCAGGCTGGCGGGACCGGGTCCGGCTGGCCCGTGACCTGGTCCGGCCGCAGGCCGTGCGCCGGTCGGTCGCGACCGCGAGCATCCAGTCGGTGGCGTCGGTCGGGGCGTTCGGGCTGATCATCCTCGGCGCGGCGCCGATGGCAGTCGCCCAGGCCAGCCCGGTCGCCGACACCATCCTGGCGGAGTCGATCAACGGCGCCAGCGCCCCGGTCGACTTCCCGGCGCCGGCCTTCAGCCTCACCGACCAGGACGGCCGGGCGGTGACGCTGGCGAGCCTGCGCGGCAAGGTGGTGCTGCTGACGTTCCTTGACGACACGTGCTCGGTGGACTGCCCGCTGATCGCCCAGGAGTTCCGCCAGGCCGGGCAGCTGCTGTCCGCGGACACCGCGCGGGTCGAGCTGGTCGCGATCAACTACAACCCGCTCGACACCCAGGTCAGCTACATCCAGGCCTTCGACCGCCAGGAAGGCCTGGCCGGGGTGCCGAACTGGCTGTACCTGACCGGCACCCTGGCCCAGCTCGAGCAGGTCTGGCGGCATTACGCCATCGCCCCGCCGGAGATCATCCCGGCCGGGTCGATGGTCGGGCACGGGGACTACGCGTTCGTCATCGACCAGTCCGGCCACATGCGCCAGGAACTGGGCTTCGACACCGGCCCGGGAACGCAGGCCACCAAGTCGTCGTTCGCCGCGGAGCTGACCGACGCCGCGCAGCAGCTGCTGGGGCACCCGTGAGAGCCCGTCCGGCCGCCGCGCTGGCCCTGGTCTCGGCCGCCCTCGTGGCCGGGTGCGGCAGCGCCGCCCCCGCCGCGTCCGGGCCCGCGCCCGAAGCCCCGCCGGGCGGCGCGCCGTTCCTGGCCACCTCGATGGTCACGGGCGCCGGCACGTGGGCTGTGGTGGTGATGGGCGGCCCGGTCGCCGAGGAGAACAACTTCTGGCAGCTGTTCGTGCGCCCGGCCGGGAGCAGCACGTGGAAGCTGGTCACCCCGCCCGGAACCGCCGACAACGGCGGCCTGGTCCTGGCCGACGGCGGCGCGCGGTCTCTGATCACCGGGTTCCGGCCCAGCCAGTACCTGACCTACACGCCGCTGACGGTCACCCGCAACGCCGGCCAGGCCTGGTCGTCGGCCGGCCCGCTGGATGCCGCCCTGGCCGACGTCCCCGACGCGCTCGCCGCGGCGCCCGGCAGCGGCAACCTGCTGGCCCTGCTCACCGACGGCACGGCCGAGCTGGCCGCGCCCGGCTACACCAGCTGGACGGCCCTGGCCACGCAGCGGTCCCTCGCCGCGACGCCGGCCGGCCGCCGCTGCGGGCTGCAGGACCTCACCGCCGCCGCGTACGCCTCGCCGGACACACCGGTGCTCGGCGGCAGCTGCAGCCACCCGGGAACCGCGGGTATCTTCGCCGCCGGGAACGGCGCCTGGCACGCAGCGGGACCCGCGCTGCCCGCCGCCCTGGCCGGGCAGGACATCACCATCCGCAGGCTGACCCAGACCGGGCAGGGTATAGCGGCGCTGCTCACGGCGGGCACGGGACCCACCGCCAGCCTGCTCGCCGCCTGGTCCGCGGACGACGGCGGCCACTGGACGCTGTCCCCGCCGCTTCCCCTCGACGGCGCGGCACTGGCCTCAGCCTCCTTCGGGCCCGGCGGCACCGCCGCGGTCATCACCTCCGCCAACCGCGGCGTGATCATCGCCAGCACGGGATCTTCGTGGCGGCCGCTGCCCCCCCTGCCCCCGGGCGCGGCCACGCTGGCCCCCGGCCCGGGCGGCGGGGCCGACGCCCTGGCCGTCAACCGCGGCACGCTCACCGTCTGGCGTCTCGCACCCGGCGCGACAGCCTGGACCAGGGCTCAGGTCATAAACGTCCCCGTCCCGTACGGATCCTCAGGTTGAGCACCGCCCGCCGTTCCCCGGCGGCCGGGCCGGGCACGTTCCGACCGGTCCGGCCGGGGCCTGCATCGCGCCGAGTCATGAACTGGAGGGTGAGCGGCCGCAGGTAGCCGCGTGGACTTGCTCGGTCAGCGCCCTGCAGCTGCTCGGAGATCGAGTGGATCTCCTCGGTAAGATCGGTGTTCCTCCGCAGCAAGTCAGCCTGATACTGGGCGAGTTCCTCTCGGTGTTTCGCGCTAGCTTCTTCGTTGGCGTGGTCGGTTCGGGTCTGCGCCTTCTGGGCGATGATGACCAGCGCGCCGGTGTAGAACGCCACAGCCGAGAAGACGAGGTTCAGCAGGATAAACGGCGCAGGATCGAACCCCTTCCCGTTCAGCAGCCCCTGCCACGAGCTGTCCAGGAACTGGACGACGTGGTTGACGAGCACCCAGCCGAGAATGATCGCAGAGCTGATGACCAGGAACGCGACGGTCCCCATTCCGCTCGCTACAGCCTCCGAGACGCGCTCCATAAAGCTGCTCCCGCCGGCGTACGGAGAATCCACGGCCTTGCGCTTGCCGCGCCGATAGTGCAGGTGAAATCGCATCGGATCCTTCTCGGACCGCTGCTGCTGCTGTTGCACGGGCGCCGTCGTCGTTGTCATCTGCTCTCCTGGTCTCAAAGGATCAATGCGGTGCGTCCGTACCACCCCGGCGTGCGGCTCCGCGGTCTCGGGCTCTCGCCACCTGGACGGGCATCTGACCGCCTTGTAATTCGTTCACCAGGTCGTCCAGAACGGTCCGTTCGGGCGAATACCTCCCACGCACCGCGGAGCTAGGACTTGCGGGTCCGCGTCCGGGCGGGCTTCGCGGCTGGCTTGTCGATCAGCTTGACGGTGATGTCCGGACTGCCCGCCCCGACGACCTGAACCCGTTCCGGCATCAGGGCCAGGAACGCCCGGAAGCTCCGCGCCCCGTAGTTATGCTCGTCGAAGGCCGGGTCCAGGGCCAGCATCTTGCTCTTCAGCCCGCCGGCGGTCAGCGTCTCCGAGCTGGACTCCTCGAAGGCCCGGGCCAGCAGTTGTTCGGCCTCGCTGATGTCGAACGCCGCCGTCGGCCGCGCTTCGGGCTCGACCTCGGCCACCAGCGTGCCCCAGTACTTGTACTCCGAGGTGACCGACACCAGCTTGCGGCTGGCGTTGGCCTCGGTACCGACGCCGACCACCCACTTGCCGAACTCGCGCAGCCTCTGCACCAGGGGCGAGTAATCGCCATCCCCGCTGACCAGGATGAACACACTGACCTCCGGATGGACGATGAGCGTCTCCATGGCGTCGACCGCCATCCTGATGTCGGCCGCGTTCTTGTTCTGGATGCCGACCCGCGCGACCTGGATGAGGTCCACGCCGTTCATCGCCAGGTCGTCCTGGTGGCCGCCGAAGCGCGGATCGGCCCAGTCCGCGTACGCGCGCCGCACCGACGCGGTGCCGTAACCGCGGCACAGCCGGTCGATCGCCTCGTACGGCGCCGGGTTCGCCTGGCCGGGCAGTTCCTTGACCGCGCCGAGCACCAGGTTCTCGAAATCCACGAACACCGCCACCTGCGCGGAACCGTCAGGCTCCACCGCTCACCTCCGTCAGCTCTGATGTGGCGATGAAACGCTATCGCACCGGCCGGCTACGAGGGATCGACGGTGCCGGGGAGCCAGCACTCCGTGACCGGCCGACGCCGGCCACGCCGGCCAGCGCCGGACCTAGTGCACGCGGAAGCGCCAGTCACGCGGCACGCGGCCGCGCGGCCCGGGGACGCCCTGGTCCAGCGGATGGTGCTCGGGCGGGGCGAGGTCCGGTCCCTCGAAGGAGTCCTCGGTCTCGTAGTTCCAGAACCACTCCTCACCGGGCTCGAAACTCCGGATGACGGGATGCCCCTCGGCCTTCGCGTGCGCCGGACGCGTGCTGCGACGGCGAGGAGTCGCAGCAGCCGATGTGCCCGCACTGCGCGCACCGGCGCAGGTGCAGCCACCAGCCGCCCGCGGCCTCGCATTCCACGCAGCCGGTACCGCTCGGCGGCACCGAAGGGTCGATCCCCGTCATCTCCGCTCATTCAGTCCTCCTTCTGCGGGGTGATCGGGAGCCGCACCCGGAACCGGGTGTCGCCGGGGACCGACTCCAACCTAATGTCCCCGTGGTGCTTGTTGACCACGATGCGCCATGAGATGTCGAGCCCGAGCCCGGTGCCCTCGCCGACCGGCTTGGTGGTGAAGAACGGCTCGAAAATACGCTCCCGGATCTCCCGCGGCACCCCGGGCCCGGTGTCGCCGAACTCCACGAACACGCACTCCCGGTCCAGCCCGGTGCGCACGGTCAAAACCCCGGACGAGCCCATGGCCGACACCGCGTTGTCGATCAGGTTCGTCCACACCTGGTTCAGCTCGCCCGCGTAAGCAGGGACGGGGGGCACCGACCGGTCGTAGTCCTTTACCACCGCGATCCCCGGGGGGAACTTCCCTGACAGCATCAGCAGGGTGCTGTCCAGCAGCTCGTGCACGTCGATGACCTGGTACGGGGCCCGGTCGAGCTGCGAGTACTGCTTGGCCGCGCCGACCAGGGTGGAGACCCGGGTGGTCGAGTCCTCGATCTCGTTCATCAGCAGCTCGGTGTCGACGGTGTAGTTCAGCCACCGCAGCGCGGACTCCAGCGTCCCCGGATCCACCGACGCCTCGACATGATCGAGCCACGCCACGTCGAGACCGGCCGCGACGAACGTCGGGGCCAGGTCCCAGCCATCACGGCAGCCGTGATCCTCCAGCCAGTCGGCGATGGCGTCTTCCCGGTCCGAGGCCTCAAGCGGCGACAGCGCCTGCGCCTTCGGAACCCGGTCCGCCGCCTCCTCCTGGAGCCGGATCAGCGTCACCAGCGTGGTCCGGTCCCAGGACCCGCCCGCGATCATGCCCAGCTTGTGCCGCATCCCGGCGACCCGCTCGCGCAGCGCCGCCGTGGCCCGGACCGCGGCCGCGGCCGGGTTGTTCAGCTCGTGGGTCAGGCCCGCCGACAGCGAGCCGAGCGCCAGCAGCCGTTCCCGCTGCCCGATCTGCTGCGCCCAGTCCTTGTTGCCGAAGAACGCGCCCTCCAGCAGGTGCACCGCCATCGGGAACCAGTCGTTCATCAATTCGGCGAACGTGCTGGCGGCCAGGACGAAGAACCGCGACGGCTCGGCGGCCCGCATCGAGGCGTTGTAGACCTGCGGCACGCGGTCGCCCATGTAGGCCAGCCACGCGCCGGAGTACACGCCGCGGTCCGACGTCCGGCCGACCTCGATGTCGTCCGGTCCCACCCGCCGCGACATCACCACGGTGCCCTCGAGCAGCACGTAAAAGCAGTCCGCGGGAGCACCCTCGGCGTAGACGGGCCCCGCCGGGATCAGCTCCACGTGCCCGCGCTCGCACAGCCACCGCAGCTGATCGTCGGCCAGCTTCTCGAACAGGAACAGGGTGCGCAGCTCATCCACGCTGCACGACAGCGAACCCAACGGCTCAGCGCTCATCTTTTCTCCAGGTAACGATGCACCAGCATGACGGCCAGCGCGCCCTCCCCGACCGCCGAGGCGACCCGCTTGGCCGACTCGGCCCGCGCGTCCCCGGCCACGAACACCCCGGGCACGCTGGTCTCCAGGTGGTACGGCAACCGGTCGAGTTCCCAGCCGCGCGGCCGTTCCCCGGCCACCGACAGGTCGGGGCCGGCGACCACGAACCCCCGCGAGTCCCGTACCACCACGCCCTCCAGCCAGTCGGTGAGCGGCGCCGCACCAATGAACAGGAACAACAACTGGGCCTCAACTGTTTCCGACGCGCCTGTCGCGGTGTTCCGCAGCGTCAGGCTCTCCAGGTGGTCGCTGCCCTTGGCCTCGATGACCTCGGTGCAAGTCCGGACGGAGATGTTGGGAATGTCCGCGATCTGCCTGATCAGGTAGTAGGACATCGACTGCTCCAGCGACCCCCCGCGGACCAGGATCGTCACCGACCTCGCGTGCCGTGACAGGTACACCGCGGCCTGCCCCGCCGAGTTCGCGCCGCCGACGATGTACACGTCCTGCCCGAGGCAGGCCGAGGTCTCGGTCAGCGCCGACCCGTAGTAGACCCCGCGCCCGGTCAGCTCGGCCAGGCCCGGCGCGTCCAGCCGCCGGTACGACACGCCGGTGGCCAGGATCACGGTGTGCGCGTCGATGGACGTGCCGTCCGCGAACGTGACCCGGCGGGCCGAACCGCACACCTCCAGGCGCACCACGTCCCGCGTGGTCAGCACCTCGGCGCCGAACTTCGTGGCCTGCCGCCGCGCCCGGTCGGTCAGCTGCGCCCCCGACACCCCGTCCGGGAAGCCCAGGTAGTTCTCGATCCGCGAGCTCTGGCCCGCCTGGCCGCCGGTCGCGGTCCGTTCCACCAGCACGGTACGCAGCCCCTCGGACGCGCCGTACACCGCCGCGCCCAGCCCGGCCGGCCCGCCGCCGATCACGATCAGGTCGTAGAACTCCTCGGCCGGCGTGGTCGCCAGCCCGACCCGCGACGCCAGTTCCGCGTCGGTCGGCTCGACCAGCGGCTCGCCGTCCGGCGTGATCACCACCGGCAGCGACCGGCCGTCCGCCTGCGCCGCCTCGAGCAGCCGCTGGCCTTCCGGCTCGTCGGCGGCGTACCAGCGGTACGGCACCTGGTTGCGGGCCAGGAACTCGCGGACCTCCGACGAGCGCGCCGACCACCGGTGCCCGACCACCTTGGTCTCCGGCACCGGCCGGTGGTCCGAGGCCATCCACGCGTCCAGCAGCGCGTCGACCACCGGGTAGAGCTTCTCCTCCGGCGGGTCCCACGGCTTGAGCAGGTAGTGGTCCAGGTCGACCACGTTGATCGCGTCGATCGCCGCCCCGGTGTCGGCGTACGCGGTCAGCAGCACCCGCCGCGCCCCGGGGTAGATGTCCATCGCCCGCTCGAGGAACTCGATCCCGTTCAGTTCCGGCATCCGGTAGTCGGCCAGGATCACCGCCACCAGCTCGCCGCGCAGCTTCATCTGCCGCAGCGCGTCCAGCGCCGCCATCGCCGACTCGGCCCGCACGATCCGGTGCCGGTTCCCGTACCGCCGCCGCAGGTCACGGGCGACCGCGCGGGATACGCCCGGGTCGTCGTCGACCGTCAGGATCGCGGTCCGGATCGTCTCGTCCTGGGCGGTCATAACGCCCATATTAAGTTCACCCCGGGCCGGGTCCGCGATGGTGGCCGAGGAAAGCGGCCGTCTGTCTCGGCGGGTTTGTTTTTATGCCGAACGGTCCTGGCTGCGTGCCCTCGTCATGGTGAAGACTGTGACCGTGACCGAACACCGTCGAAGGAGGTCGCGATGACACCTGATTCCCCCGCCGCGGGTGAGCCCGAGTACGTGAGCTCCGACGTGCTCGGAGCCGAGGAGGGCGGCACCGACGTGCTCGGAGCCGAAGCCGGCGGCACCGACGTTCTGGGGTCCGAGGAAGGCGGCACCGACGTGCTAGGGGCCGAGGAGGGCGGTACCGACGTGCTGGGCTCGGAGGCCGGCGGCACCGACGTCCTCGGTCACGGGTCAGGCTGAGCCGCTAGGAACGATTCTGCTGAGGACTCTGGGGGCCGGGCCCGCCGTGGCGCGCGCCGGGCCTGGCCGCGGGCCGGCGACGGCGCCGCGCCGCTTGGCGGTCGCGCAGGCCGGACCAGGCCGGGATCCTCGCCCGGATCGGCTCCAGGCCGTCTTCGGAGGGCTCGATATCGTCCGCGGCATCGTGCAGGGCACGGCGCACGAAGTCGGCGAATTCGTGCCACTGGGCCGGGATTCTCATCATTCTTGCTCCAGGACCGCGCGTAGGGCGGCCATGCCGCGGGACGTATGACTTTTCACCGCGCCGCGGCTGATCCCCATCGTGGCTGCTATCTCGGCCTCGGACAGGTCCGCGTAGTAGCGCAGGACGATCGCCTCGCGCTGGCGCGCCGGCAGGTCGCGGAGCGCGGCGATGACCGCGGACCGCTCGAGCAGGAGGAAGGCCCCGTGTTCGGCGCTCGGCATGTCCGGCGGCGCGTTCTGCACGTTCTTCTCGACCACCGCCCGATGGCGCAGCACGGAACGCGACTTGTTCACCACCGCCTGCCTCAGGTAGGCGAGCGCCTTCTCGGTGTCCTTCAGCCGGTGCCATCCGTCGTGCATCGCGACGAACGAGTCCTGGACCACCTCTTCGGCGGTGGACGTGTCCCGCACCAGCATGGCCGCCAGTCGCACCAGGGCCCGGTAGTGCTGGGCGTAGAGCTCCATGACCGCGAGGTCCGCGCTCCACTCGGTGCGCTCGGTCGCGTCGGCCAGGAGATCATCGGGCATGACGGCGTCGCTGGCCACTGGGCCAGGGAACTCGATGCAGTCCTCGAGCTGCTCGCCCGTGTCGCCAGCGCCCGTGCCGCCAGCGCCCGTGTCGCCAGCGCCCGTGTCGACAGCGCCCGTGTCGACAGCGCCCGTGTCGACAGCGCCCGTGTCGACAGCGCCCGTGTCGACAGCGCCGGTGTCAGCAGCGCCAGGGGCGGCCTGCCGCTGGCTGCTGGCCCCGGTGAGATCGTTCCGCCCGGAGGCTACGCCGTGATCACGTAGCCAGGTCTTGTACCGGTCCAGGCCCGACGCCACGTCGTACTCGCTGCCGAACCGGGGCTCCTGCCACTTGGTGACCTGCTGGTAGAGGCGGGAGAGCAGCATGTCCTCGTGCGAGTCGCTGGTGTCCCTGCCCCTCATGACGACGCTCCTTCTGAGCCGTCGGGCATGAACGGGTGGTCCGGCCCGAGCTGGGCGATCAGCTTGCGCCGGGCCCGGTGCAGGTGCGTGCTCACCGTGTTCGGGGCCATGTGCAGGATCGCCGCGATCTCGGCTTCCTTCAGGTCAAGCTGCCAGCGCAGCACCGCGACCGCGTGCTGCCGTTCCGGCATGGCCCGGATGATCCGCCAGCATCGCTCCAGCGCGATCGAGGAGAAGGCCTCCTCGGGCGGGTCGGTCTGGGTCTTCCGGTAGCGGACCTCGATGCGCGGCAGCCGGTCGCGGAACGCCGCCTCCCTGCGGAACCCGCTCGCGGCGATGTTGGCCAGCGTCCTGCGCAGCCAGATGCGGCGCTGCTCATCGGCCAGGTCCCGGAGCACATTCCAGGTCAGGCCCGCGGCCTCAAAGGCCGCCTGCACCAGATCCTCGGCCAGCGGCTTGTCTCCGCGAGCCAGCACGCAGGCGAACCCGAACAGCTCACGGGCGTGGGCCGCGAAGCACCCGGCAAGCTCCTCGGCGTGGTGCGGTGAGATCCTCCCACTACTCACCGCCCACCTCCCCACCCCATCCAACAGCATCCACCATCGCAGCCGTGCCTGGCTAGAGCGATGCACGGTTTATGGCGGTAAAGGTACTCGAAGGCTGCCGGCATAGCCGCGGGACCGGGAAGAATCACGCAGCTAAGTCGCACGGCAGCCGCAAAACCTTTACCCGGCTTGCGGCGCGGCCGCTACCCGCGGACTTCCAGCGCGTGCAGGACGCGGATCACGTTCGCGGCCAGATCGCCCGCCGCGTCCTGCTCCCCGGCCAGCTGATGCAGCAAGGCCTGCTGGAACAGGCCGTCGAGCATCGCGTAGGCCACGCCGGGGGAGACGGCCACCGTGATCCCGGCGAACTCGGCGTACCGGCTGATGACGCGCCAGATCATTTCCTCGCGGCGCTGGTCGAACCGGTCGACGACGTCGTCATGCTGGTCGGCACCGGGGGGACCACAGGCCGCCCCAAGGGCGTGATCCTCACCGGCCACAACATGGAGACGATGTCCGCGCTCACGCTGATGAGCTACCCGTTCGGCCCGCGCCCGAGGTACCTGGCCCTCGCGCCGCTGACGCACGCGGCCGGCGTGCTGTGCTTCCCGGTCATGACGCTCGGCGGCGAGATCGTCATCATGCCCAAGCCGGACCTGACCGAATTCCTGGCCCTGATCGAGCGGCACCGGATCACGCACACGTTCCTGCCGCCGACGCTGATCTACATGCTCCTCGACCATCCCGGCTTGGCCTCGACCGACCTGACCAGCCTGGAGTGCCTGTGGTACGGGGCGGCGCCCATGTCCGCCAGCCGCCTCGAGGAGGCCCTGGACCGGATCGGGCCGGTGATGGGCCAGCTGTTCGGCCAGTCCGAAGCGCCGATGATGATCTCCACCATGGCGCCTGCGGACCACTTCCGCGCCGACGGCTCGCTGGCGCGCGAGCGGCTGTCCTCGGCCGGGCGTCCCACTCCGCTCACCGTGGTCGCGATCATGGACGACGACGGGACGCTGCTCGGCCCGGGTCAGCGCGGCGAGATCGTGGTCCGCGGGCCGCTGGTGATGGCGGGCTACTACAAGAACCCGGCCGCCTCCGCCGAGGCCGGCCGGCACGGCTGGCATCACACCGGCGACATCGGCTACCTCGACGACGACCAGTACCTGTTCATCGTCGACCGCGCCAAGGACATGATCATCACCGGCGGCTTCAACGTCTACTCCGCCGAGGTCGAGCAGGTGCTCCTGGCCCATCCCGCGGTCCAGGACTGCGCGGTCATCGGGCTGCCGGACGAGAAGTGGGGCGAGCGCGTGACCGCCGTCATCCAGCTCCGGCCCGGCCACTCCGTCACCGCCGATGAGCTGCGCGCCTTCGTCAAGGAACGCCTGGGCAGCGTGAAGGCCCCCAAGCAGGTCGAGGTCTGGCCGGACCTGCCCCGCTCCAAGATCGGCAAGATCCTCAAGCCCGAGATCAAGGCCCAACTGCGCGGCGGCGAAAGCAGGTAGCCGCCCGGGGCGGCGCCCCGCCTGTTCCACGGGCTGACCAGCCCACCTGCATCTCGCCGCCCGTTGCTCACCGCCCGGTGCTCGCGGCGCCGGCACGCGATTGATCAGCCAGCACAACCGCCGAACACGCACACCGAAGATCATTATCGCCGGTCTCCCCACGGTATTCGCGGAGTCGGCCTTGAATGTTTACTTGGTGACGTGTATAGGAGACCTTAAATGGAATAACGCCGAACGTAGATTATCGACTCCGGCTCCAGGCCTGGGATCTTGGGGGTCGACGATGGCAGGTAACCGCGACGAACCATATGCCTCACCCCGCACGGGAGTTGACGATAATACGGTGGCTCGTGCCCGGACGGGGCTAACTGAGGCGCTGGCAGAACTGAGCCGCCTGACGCGGGATCCGTTTTCCGAAGTAGTCGCACACGTACTAGCCGACCTCGACAATGTTCCCGCTGAATCCGATGCCGGCGTGGATACTGTACGCAAGCTCTTGCACTGCAGCACCGAGCATCAGCGCGTCGCCATCGAACTCGAGGCCGCCGCCCGCTACTGCCGCCTCGTCGAGCAGGAAATTAATCAGCGTGTCGACGGACTACTTGCTGGCCGGAAAGAAAATGCTTTGCTGGCCATCAAGCGATCGAGTATTAGCCATCCCGGCTGGCTTGGTAAGATCCTCCGCCGGGGCTCTCCGGCACCGCCCTCTGGCGAAAAGAGGGTACCGGCTACAGGTGAGCACCGGCCGGCGCCTGGCGTGCTGTACGCGGCGCCCCGGCATGCCGAGCCGAGGGTGCTCATGCCCTGGGCCGACGTAGCGGCGCTGGCGCTCGGTCCGCTCGAGGTGCACGTGGCCGGGCAGCGCGTGCCCCGCTGGAACAGCCTGAAGGCCAGGGCGGTATTCCAGTACCTGCTGATCCATCAGGACCGGCCTACCCGGCGTGACGTACTCATGGCGTTGCAGTGGCCCGAGCACAGCCGCAACTCCGCTCGTAACAACCTCAACGTCGCGCTCTACAGCCTGCGCAACACCCTGGACGGGCTAGGCAGAAACGCTCAGCCCATCTTGTACCGTGATGGTTGTTATCTGCTGAATCCCGAGCTGACCTGGTGGATCGACCGCAGCGAGTTCCTGTCGGCCCTCGATGGCGCGCAGCAGGCGCGCCGAGCGAACCGGCCCAGGCAGGCTATCGATGCCTACCACAAGGCTATTGCGCTCTACCGGGGACCGCTGTTCGAGGATGACGTCACCGGCGAATGGTACCTACCAGAACAACGCCATCTCACTGAGCTTTACCTGCAGGCGCTGGAGCACGTCGCGGAGATCCACTTCGGACTCGGCGAACTTTCCGAGGCCGTGCGATTCGGCCAGCTCGCGATAGGCAATGACCCATGCTGCGAACCCATTCACAGGATGCTCATGCGCTGCTACGCATCGCAGCGCCAGCAGCAGCTCGTGAGTCGTCAATATCGTGTCTGCGTCACCGCCCTGCACGACGAACTCGGCATTCCTCCCGGCGAAGAGACGGTCGAGCTCTACCGCCAGCTCACCTGAGTATGCCAAACCCAGTTCCTGAGTGCTGAATAGGCATTTTACCAGTTATTCACGGAAATTGCCGGCGATTATGTACGACTTAGATACGATCGGAAGAGTGAGGCTCACTACTGAGCGCCCTACGCAGGCGGGTGGGCGCCGAGCCCGATAGTGCGCACGTCGGCCGGCGGCATTCTGACCTTCGCCTGCAAGTGACGATTGTTAAATGCCCTCACGTCGGCGAAGGCGGTCGAAGAGCTCGGTTGTGGCCCGGGCGGGCGCCACATCGAGTTCTGCGCGTAGAGCGGCAGCACAGGAGTGGTATTGCCGAAGGGCCAACTGCACGTGGCCTTGTCGGCTGTAGCATCGCATCAACCGGCAATGGGCGTCCTCCCTGCAGCTGTCACACGCCAGAAGCTTCAGGCATACCGCGACGCAGCCGGCGTAGTCGCCTGAGTCCAAGCGCAAACCGCCGAGCCGGTCGAGTGCGTCGAGATAGCAAAGACGCAGGTGCTCCCGGGTGACCATCGCCCACTCTTCGTAGGGGTCGTCGGCAAGAAACTCGCCCTGATAGAGCCAGGTCGCCGCCTCGAAAGCTGCCTCTGCATTCACAAGTTCTGCACTGGCGAGGTGCTGATGAGCAGCCTTTAGCTGTTCCTCGAAAACCTCAATGTCAGCCCAGACGTCGAGTGTCGGCTCAATGAAGTAACCCTGGTCCTGGTGGATCACCACCGGGGTGTCGCCGACCACCGCGCGCAGAGACTGACGAAGCCCATGGATTGCCACGTTGAGACTGTTGCGAGCGGCGTCGGGCGATACTTCGGGCCAGAATATGCTCATCAGCCGATCTCGCCGCACCTTGCTGTGGCGGTTGACGAGAAGGTACTCGAACACAGCGCGACCTCGCCCCGATGACCAGATCTCGACCGGGCGGTCTTGAAAGGCAACACGCAGTTCACCAAGCAGGTGAGCTGTAATGTCGGGCGTTAGCCGATGCACGGTCGTGCGCATAACTGCAGGCCCTGGGAAAGGCCTCAGCCAGTGGGCATCGGTCAAGGCCAAGGGTTGTGTTAGGACCGGTGGAGGCGGCGCAACAGGAACTTCAGCGATCAGAGCCGGCAGTCGCGCGGGCGCACGCCCTGTCCAGGCAGATGATCGGCGAGCAAGCCGGTCCAACCGGCGACGCCACCACGGGGCGGAGGGGTAAGCAGTGTGGTGTGGTTCAGCAATGTGTCCTGCGGCCGGACAGTCGCGGGCCAGAGTCTGACCCAGCCTGGCCAGTGTCACCCAGGAGCCTGTAGTCGCAAGGTCGCTGGCGACATTGACGGCTGTGTCGGCGGCACGGCCGACCTCGTTAGCTTCCAAAAACAGCTCGAGCGCTCGATCCGCGGCTCCCTGGCTGGAGACGTAGTCGGCCAGGAGAGTGAGTGAGGCGGGATCAATGTCCCGAGTGGCTCCAGCGGACCGCAAGGGAGCACGCCACGCGGGGCTAAGCTGCTGCCATCCCTCGGCGAGATCAAGCCACCAGGGCTCGTTTCGATGAAGAGCGGAGACCCCAAGAGCACTCGCCATGGCCGGGTGCCAGACGCCAAGCCGACTGGCGCCCGCCAGGGAGATGAGAGTGTGCCGGTCGGCATGCTCAAGCAGGCGGCGACCAAGTGCGCTGAGCAGGTCTTGGGCGTTACCTGCCCCTGCCATCGTGGCACAGAAGGCCTCCGGTCCAAGGACCGCGGCCGCCGAGAAGGCGGCTTGCAATGCTCCGGCTGCGCCGTGGGTAAGGGCGAAACTCCGGTCAAAGATGGCCGCCGAAAGACCGGGTACAAAGGCCTCGGCCAAAAGCGCACCAGCACGGCGATCCAGCTGGAGGCGAGACCGCCCGAGCACCTCGCCGTGTGGATCCAGACGCCGCGGGTCCCACTCCGTGAAGCCGATGAGCAGGACGTCGAGGCGGCCCTGCAGGTGCGGCAGGAAAGCCGATACGAGCATGTCAAGACTGGCCGGGCTTCCGGCCTCAAGGTGTTCTGCACCCTCGACCACTAGTACCGCTGGTGGCACGGTAGCCGCCACCAGCCAGTCGGCCAGCAATTGATATCCAATCCGCCATTCGCCATGGCGGGCATGGCGGGCCACATCCTCGGCAATCCCTTCCTGCGCTTCCGCTTCCAATCGCGTCGCTGCGCCGAGCAACGTGACAAGCAGGACACCCGGGTCAGCATCAGCGATCTGGAGGCGAATCCACAGGATTCGGGCGTAACGCTCCTGCAGGACCGTGGCCACCATGTCGAGGGCCAGGAAGTCCGGTGAGGCCGCTAGCGCCGTCAACCCGATTCTCGCTATTCGCTCGACTGCCGGCCAGCTCGGCATCGTTAGCCGTGGGTGTGGGACGAGGTAGGTCCCCGCCAGCCGTTCAGAGCAGCTAAATCCCATGATCGCCAAGCCCCCCTGACAAGCGGAGCTAATCGTCTTCCCCTGTGCGGCCGCTCTTGACGCAGTTGTCGCGGCTCCGGACGGGTTGTCGTATGAATTTGGTATAACCCAGACGAGCCCCTTTGTCTAGATTGTCTCGATGCTGCAAATGGTCCAGATGTTGGCGTAGGAGCACTTAATTTCAGCGATGCGCAGACAAACGCTCAGACCAGGCCCTTTAAGCGCCGCTTGCCACGATCGCAGCACTTAATTAACTTCAGCGATGCGCAGATTAAGCGTTCAGACCAGGCCCGTTAAGCGCCGCTCGCCACAATCGGAGCACTTAATTTAAAGCGATGCGCAGATTAAGCGCACAGACCGCGTCGGTTAAGCGCCGCTCGCGACGATCGGAGCACCGGGACACCGGACGACCGAATCCGAGAACAGATCAGGTTCCGGACGCGCGCCACCTCACCGAGGAGGAGAAGATGACAACACCATTCCCATGGCCCCCCTGTCCCCAGCGGGACCGCTTCCCCCTTATCAGGGGGTTCATCACGCCAGCATCGGACCTTCCCCCACCGCACGGGCTGGACGGCAGCATCTTCGTGGACGTGACCGACCCGACCGAGAACAACGAGCGGATCCGGGTCGTCGAGACCGACACCGCCTGGGACCTCACCGTCAAATGGTGCATCTGTGGCCCCTTCGCCGACTTGCTGGGCGGCTGCTGGTGCGTGCAGGTCTTCATCGACGACATCGACGGCGTCGGTACCACTAGCGGGCCGCTCGGTTCCAAGCAAGTAGATACGTCGACCGGGGTGGTCATCAAGCCCACGCCGGGGGACGACGATACCAGTAAGCGGTGCTTTGAGGCCAAGTTCGAGTTCCCGGCCGGCAGAGTCACACCCGGCGTCTACAACCTGGTCGTCGTTATCACCTTCGCGGCGACGCCCTGCGACCAGAACCCAAAGACGCTGGCTGACGACATACTGGGTTACGCGGTGATCCCGGTCCTGGTGTTCTACGACGAAGATGCGCCGTTCTGCAAGTAGCCAAGGCCGAGCTGATCGGTGCAAATGGTCGGGACCCGGGTGCTGGCGGCCGGAGGTCTTCCGCCGCCGCCGCATGAGGCGTCCGGGCTCCCGTCCTGAAGCGCGCCCTAGACTAGCGCCAACCTGACCCCGGTATCGGTCGGGCGGGTTGGCAGATCTGGAGCACCAAAAATGCCGCAACGTGATGACCCCAAGCCCAGCCGTACAGGCCAGCCCGGCGATGACTTCCAGAAGATCACTGGTATAGGTCCTACGCTCGCACAGCGCCTCTGGAACGCTGGCATTCTCACGTACGACGATCTGGCACGACGCAACCCGGAAGAACTCGCCGCCGTGGCTGGGAAATCCGCCGAAAGCATTGCCAGCCAGAACTGGACCGGGCAGGCGCGCGAGCTCGCGGGGCCTGCACCCGAGGCGTCCGACTCGCGGCAGCACTACGCCACCTTCCACGTCGAATTCCTCCTCGAATCCGACGACCGCGTCCGCCGCACCAAGGTTCATCATCATCAAACGGATGCTCGCGAGGCCTGGGCGGGATGGGACGAGGAGCGACTGCTCGCTTTCCTGCGCGCCCGCATACCGCTGCCCGCTGCGGAAACGTCCGGCGCTGCGCCGGGTCCTGAGCCGTCTCACGTGCAGACACCGGACCAGGCACCGGCAAGCGCCCCGGCCAGGCCCGCGAGCCGGCCATCACCCTCGGCTCCCGAACGCCCGCCGTCCTGGTCCCTGAGGATCGAGGAACTCGCCCCCGTCCGCGGCGACCAGCGCAGCTATACCCGGGAACCCGGCGAACCGAACTCCGCGCGCCTCACCATGCGCCTCAACTCAGCCCGCCCGCTCAGCCATGACACCTTCGACTATTCCGCCACGATCGCGGCCCGCACGTTCGGGGGGCGGGACCGCTCGCTCCTGGGGACGAGCCAGGGGACCATTCGCGTCAGCGACCCTCTCTCCGTCAAGGTAACCGGGCCTGCCCTGCCGGCCGGCCAGTACCGCCTGGTGGCGACCGTGGAGATCTACCCCGCTGGCCACTCCCCGGAAGAGCCGCCTCTCCACAGCCAGGGCGTCTCCGGGGATCTCATGCGGGTCGCCGAGGCTCCGCCAGGGTCCGCTCCAGCCGTGGCCTAAAAGGGTTTCAATTGGCGTATTCCCGCCCGGCTATGCCGAGTTGAGCTGGTCCCGGCGCGCGCCGGACTGACCCACTGCGCAGATCACCCGCAAAGGGCCTCGGCGAGCTGGAGCGCGATCGTGCCCCAGCCGTGCTGGTGGCTGTCCACCTGCTCGGGCGGCAGCTGCTCGTGCTCGATGGTCATCATGGTCTCGCCCTCGCCGCGAGCCTCCAGGCTGACCGTGACCAGGCTCTGCACCGTCGGATCCGCCCAGTCCGAACAGCTCCAGGTGAACCGGAGCCGTCGCGGCCGGTCCAGCTCGACGAACATCCCCGTGACGTACAGCGAGAACCCGCTGTCCTCGATGTCGATGCGCAGCGACCCGCCGACCGAGGGTTCCAGTGCGATCTTGACCGCCCTGGCCGGCCGCGGGCACATCCACTCGGTCATGCCCGCCGGGTCGAGCCACTCGTCGTACACGATGTCCGGGGGAGCGGGCAGCACCCGCCTGACGACGACCTTCCGGTCCGCCGTCACGGCTGTCGCTTCCGGCGGTCGAGCCGGGCCGCCAGCGCGTCCGCGCGGACCGACCAGAACGAGGTCTGTTCCGCGATCCACTCCTCGGCGGGCCGCAGCCCGCCGGAACGCACGGTCAGCCAGTGCTCCCGCCCGCGTACCTCGCGGTCGATGAGGCCGGCCGACTCGAGCACTGCCACGTGGCGAGCGACGGCCGCGAACGAGATCGGCAGCGGCGCGGCCAGATCGGTGATCCGGGCCGGGCCGTCCCGCAGCGCGATCAGCAGGCCGCGCCGGGTGGAGTCGGCCAGCGCCGCGTATGCCCGGTCCAGCAACTGATCTTCAATCATCGTGTTGACGTTCCAGTGCTAGCGTGGGATCGTTCAACGAATTCATTGAACGATAACACAGGGAGGTCAGCATCGTGGCCGAGCACAAGGTCGTACCCCATGACGAGTGGATCGAGGCCCGCAAGGCATTGCTCGTCAGGGAGAAGGAGTTCGGCCGCCAGCGCGAGGCTCTTGCCCGCGATCGCCGCCACCTGCCCTGGGAGGAGGTGACCAAGGAGTACGTCTTCGACGGCCCGGCCGGGAAAGCCGCGTTGCCCGATCTGTTCGACGGCTGCGGCCAGCTCGTGATCTACCACTTCATGTTCCCGCCGGAGGATGACGCGGGGTGCCCGCACTGCTCGTTCTGGGCCGACAGCTTCAACGGCTCGCCCGCTCACCTGCGGGCTCGCGACACGGCCTTCGCCGCGGTCTCCCGTGCGCCCCTGGAGAAGCTGATGGCCTACAGGCAGCGGATGGGCTGGTCCTTTCCCTGGTACTCCGCGGGTGAGACGGACTTCAACTACGACTTCGGCGTCTCCTTCCCGGCCGACGCGGTAGCGAACGGGACCGCGGTCTACAACTACGGCTCCGCGCCCGGGTTCGAGGACCGTGAAGGGATCAGCGCCTTCGTCCGGGACGATCAGGGGCGGGTGTTCCACACCTACTCGACGTACGCGCGCGGCATCGATCCGGTCAACAGCACCTACCAGCTCCTGGATCTCACCGCCAAGGGCCGCGACGAACCCAGCGAGGGCGACCCTCAGTTCTGGGTCCGCCGCCACGACGAGTACGGCCGCTGACCCGGCCGCGACGTCGCCGTGAGAGGTTCCGGACAGTCCTGACCAGAACGCCTCAATCAGCGTCACTAGTGGCGAACCGCTCATGCGTATCGGCTTATGATCGTAGGCTCGAACCACCATGACAGTAACCGCCAGTGATCTTGACGCTGCGATCTCGTGCGTGATGAGCGGCCTGTTGCCGGTGACCGACCGGGATTGGTCGGTGCGAGCGGGAACCCTGGAGTGGGACTGCTGGCACACCGCCGAGCACATCGGCGACTGCCTGCTGTCCTACGCGTGGCAGCTGGCCGTGCAGCCCACCACGCGGTACGTACGGGCCGTGGCCACGGCCGAGAAGGATGCGTCCCCGGCCGAGGTGCTGGAGTTCGCCGTCACCGGCGGGCGCGTGCTGGCCGCGATGGTGCGCACGTCGCCCCCGCATGTCCGTGCCTTCCACCCGGCCGGCACGGCCGATCCGGAGGGCTTCGCCGCGCTGGGCTGCAACGAGGCGCTGCTGCACGGCAACGACATCGCGCGGGGCTTCGGCCTCAGCCTCGATCCGCCGCGCGATGTGTGCCGCCGCGTCCTGTCGCGGCTCTATCCGCACGCGCCGGGCGAGCTGCACGACGCCGACCCGTGGACCTCGCTGCTGTGGACCGGCGGCCGCGCCGAGCTGCCCGGCCGCTCCGAGTCACGCTGGCGCCCGCACCCCGCCCCGCTCACCAGCTGACCCCAGCTCAGGGCTGGTAGGAGCCGGGAACCCAGGCCCGGGTGCTGACCCCGATCGCGTTCCACGCGTTGATGGTGACGATGAGGCTGACCAGCGCGGCGACCTCCTGCGGGCTGAATTCCGCCGCCACGGCCTGGTAGGCCTGATCCGGGACGTGGGTGTGGGCCAGCAGCGTCACCGATTCGGTGAACGCCAGCGCGGCGCGCTCGCGGGCGGTGAAGTACGGGGTCTCAGCCCAGGCGGCCAGCCCGTAGATGCGCTGCTCAGTCTCGCCGATCGCGCGGGCGTCCTTGGTGTGCATGTCGATGCAGTAGGCGCACCCGTTGAGCTGGGACGCGCGGATCCGGATCAGTTCGCGGAGCCGGGGGTCAATCTCCGCCTTGTCGAGCTCCTTGGTCGCGGCCTGATCCAGGTGCGCCATGGCGCGGGCGAAGCCGGGTGCGAAGGCGTCGAAGTCCAGCCGGACCGGTATCTGCATCGTGTCACTGGTAACTGTCATGACATCGACACTACGAGAGCAATCGGCCCAAGGTAAGGTCCATTCCTATGCCAGAAACATGGGCCAAGAACGCCAAAACGGCCGCCCGCGACGAAGCGGGCCAGAACGCCCCGCAGGCTACGCTCGCCGGCGTTGACCTGCACCTGGATCTCTCCGGCACCCGGGTCCGCCTCGGCCTTGAGACCGCGCTGCGCGAGGCCGTCCGGACGGGCCGGCTTGGTCCCGGTACGCGGCTGCCGTCGTCCCGGGCGCTGGCCGCCGACCTCGGCCTGGCCCGCAACACGGTGGCCGAGGTCTACAGCCAGCTGGTCGCGGAGGGGTGGCTGACCGCGCGGACGGGTTCGGGGACCTCCGTCGCCGAACGCCGCACCGCCGAACCCGGCCCGGACCCGGCGGCCCGCCCCGAGGTCGCCGCGCCCCGGTATGACCTGCGTGCCGGGGAGCCGGACCTGTCCGCGTTCCCGCGCCAGGCGTGGCTGGTCACCGCGCGTAAGGCGCTGGCCGACGCCCCCGATCATCTCCTCGGCTACCTCGATCCGCGAGGGGTCCCGCGGCTGAGGGAGGTGCTGGCGGGCTACCTGGCCCGCGTGCGGGGAGTCGCGGCCGACCCCGGGCACATCGTGATCTGCGCGGGCTTCGCCCACGGCCTCGCGGTCCTGTGCCGCGCCCTGCGCGAGGGCGGCGCGGGCACGCTGGCCGTCGAAGCGTACGGTCACCAGGCCCACCGTGACATCGCCGCGGCCCAGGGACTGCGCCTGCGCCCGCTGCCCGTCGACGGCCAGGGCGCCGTCATCGGCGAGCTGGGCCGGGCGGACGCGGTGCTGCTCACCCCGGCGCACCAGTTCCCGCTGGGCGTGACCCTCCACCCGCAGCGCCGCAGGGAAGCGGCCCGGTGGGGCGGGGTGGTGATCGAAGACGACTATGACGGTGAGTTCCGCTACGACCGGCAGCCGGTGGGCGCGCTGCAGGCGCTCGCACCCGACCACGTGGTCTACGCCGGGACGGCGAGCAAGAGCCTGGCCCCGGGCCTGCGGCTCGGCTGGCTGGTCGTCCCGCCCCGGCTGCTGGGCGCGGTGACGGCGCAGCTCACCGCCGGCCCGTCAAGCCTTGACCAGCTCACCCTGGCGGAGTTCATCACCTCCGGCGGCTACGACCGGCAGATCCGCCGGGCCAGGCTCGCCTACCGGCGGCGCCGCGACCGGCTGGCGGCGGCGCTGCACGGCCAGGGCCTGCACGTCACCGGCATCGCCGCCGGCCTGCACGCCGTCCTCGAAGTGTCCGGGATAGAAGCCGAGCGGCGGCTCGTCGCCCGGGCCACCGAGCACGGCCTGGCCGTGCAGGGCCTGGATAGCTACCGGGCCGCGGGCCAGGGCGCGCCCGCAGAACCCGACCGGGCCGGCCTGGTGATCGGCTACGGTCGCCCGCCCGAGCACGCCTACACCACCGCGCTGGCCCGGCTGTGCGCGGTGCTGGACCCGGACCGCCGCTGAGCGGCCCCGGCGGTCGCGTTCCCAGGCCCGCGTCACTGGCCCATCGGAGGCGGCGGCTCCAGCGAGGCGGCGTCCAGGAACGGGATGACCGCGGCGGGCAGATCCGCCGAGGCGAAGATGTCGTAGTGCGTGTGGCCGGGCAGTATCGCCAGCCTGGCCACGGGCCGGGCCGAGCCGTCCCAGTTCGCGTCGCGCAGACCCCCGCCGAGCAGGGCGTAGAACTCGACGATGTGCGCGGGACGCACCGCGTCGGCGTCGGCGTAGACCAGCATGGCGGGCGCGGTGATGCGCGCGATCTCCGCCGACCAGTCGTAGTCCCGCCGCAGCAGTTCGCCCGTCTTGTCCAGCAGCACGGGCCAGTCCTGCACCCGCGGCGCGACCCGTGAGTACACCTCATACAAGGGCGACTGCTTGAGCATCTCGGCCAGGCCCGACCCCATCTGGTCCATCCCCGCCAGGCTCTCCGGGTACCAGCCGTCCCTGCGGCACGGGGTCGACACGATCACCAGGCGCCGCACCAGGTCCGGATGCTGGATCGCCGTGCGCAGAGCCGTCCCGGCGCCAAACGAGTAGCCCATCACGTCGGCCTGCGCCAGGCCCAGATGCCCGATGAGCGCGGCCACGTCATCGCCCAGCGTCTCGTACCGCAGCGGCCGGTCCACGTCGGCGGTGTGGCCATGGGCCTGCAGGTCAACCGTGATCACCCGGCGGTCCTTGGCCAGGGCCGGGAGGATCGGGCCGTACATCTCGCCCGCCCCCAGGCCGCCGTGCAGCAAGACTAGTGGCTCTGGGGTTTGGCCCGAGCCGTGCTCCTCGTAGTACAGGGAAATGCCGTTCACGTCCGCGTAGCTCATCGCTCCTGCCCTTCGGCTCGCGTTCAGTTCCAGATACGAGTAGAACGGCGGACCGCCAGGAGATTCATCGGACCGCCGATGAGTCCCTCGCCTCGGCGAGCGCGTGGATGATGTCGTGCCGGTCGACGCCACTGGCGAACAGGCGCCGCGCCCGGGCGTACGTCTCCGCGGGATCGTCGTTCCACAGTTCGGAGATGACCCGGTCCGCGGCGGCCACGAACTGCTCGCTGGTCATGCCGCTGGGCGGCGTGCACCCGGCGAACTCCTCCTCGGCCAGCGCGCGCCGCCCCTCCGGGTCACCGACGTCAGGGCCCAGGTTCTCGGGGCCGCGCATCGGCACGGCGAACATGCGGCGGGCGAGCCGGCTGGCCAGCCAGGGCACCTCGGCGTCGCTGGTCGCCAGGTCGGCCAGGTAGGCCCGGGCCGCGACGGCCTCCGGATCGTCGTACGCCGGGGAGAACCGGTCAAGCACCCGCGGCACGCGCTCCAGCAGGTGCGCGGTCGCCGACTCGTCCAGGCCCTGGCGCTCGGCGGCCCAGCGGGTCCACGCGGTCACGGCGGGCTCGAGATGCTCGCGCTGTGCGGGGGAGAGGGTGAACGTGTTCGGCACGTGGCCGAGCAGGATGTGCGCGAGCCTGCGCGGCCCGACCTGGGTGGGCGGCTCACCGGGAATGCGGCTGCTGTACCCGGTGAGCACCTCGGCCCAGAAGCGCGTCGTCTCGGCGTCGGCCGCCAGGGCCTCCGAGGCGAGCGGGCTCTTCAGGAAGTCGTCCACGGCCGCCGCGCGGTCGGCCGCGGTGAACAAGGGGCCGGCTCGGCACCGTCGGCGGGCAGGCGGCGCACCCGCGACCTGGCGATGGGCAGGTACAGCAGCGTGTCGCGGCTGACCCCGGGATCCGGTTCGGCCTCGCATCGGGCCAGCGGTTCCTCCACCCGACGGCGCGCCTCGCCCAGGCCGATGTCCTCGTGGCGGTCGAACGGATCGTCCTCGCGGGTCATGGACTCGATCAGGGCAGCCGGGTTCAGGGTCACGCCGACCCTCATGGCCATCGGCATGCCGGTCAGGTCGACATGCACCAAGATGCCGTGGACCGCCTCGCCGTACCCGAACGTCACCGCGATGACCTCGTCGTCACCGAACACGTCGTAGCGGCGCCAGGCCCGGACCGGGACCGGCTTCCCCACTTCGGTCACCCACTCCGGCGGGTAGATGCCCGCGGCGGTCAGCCGGGCCAGCCCCTGGCTGGCCGCCCGCTTGGTCAGCGGGGTGCCCAGCGACGCCACCACCCGCAGCAGCGCGGCGGCCTCCGGCGTCCGGATGCGAACCGCCCCGTCCACCAGCGTCTCCTGGATGAAGGCCTCGGCGTCGTCCGCGTCCGCCTTCCCTACCGCGTGCGGGACGCCCATCCAGGTGGCGGTCTCCAGTTCGGCCCGCAGCGGGTCGCCCGCCGAGATCGCGGTCAGCAGCCCGGCCAGCTCGTCGGCCAGGCCACGACGGCTCGGCGCCTGACCAGCGGCCCCGGCCGCCGAAGCCGCGCCCGCCGAAGCCGCGGCCGCGGGCGCGCCGCGACGGGACCGGTTCTTCTTGCTCACCCGCGCCATCCTATGGCCAGCTCACCGCGCGGACGGCGCCCACCACGGCCTCACCGCCGGTGAGCGGGACGATCGCGAGCTCGTCGGGGACGGCGACGCCCAGCAGGCGCAGCGCCGCCACCGTCACCGGGGTCCGCGCCCGCGCCGAACCGTCGTCGATCTTGACCGCCCCGCACCTGCCGTCGGCGAGCGCGAACGCGTTGACCCCCTCGGCCCCCGCCTTGACCAGCAGGCCGGGCACGGCGTCCATCAGCCTGCGCTCGTCCCGGCTGGTGCCGCTGCACCATTCCGGGTGCGCGCGCATGGCGTCGGCCACCCGGCGTTCCGGCGTGCCCGGGGCGGCGAGCACCAGCGCCCGGAAGGCCCGCGCCAGGCCGGTCATGGTCAGCGCGAACAGCGGCGCGCCGCAGCCGTCCACGCCGGTCGCGGCGACCTGCTCGCCCGCCAGTTCCTCGACGGTGTGCCGGATGGCCTGCTGCAGCGGATGATCGGGGGCCAGGTAGGTCTGGACCGGCCATCCGTTGGCCACGCAGGTGGCCAGCATCGCGGCGTGCTTGCCCGAGCAGTTCATCCGGATCCGCGACATGCCGTGGCCGCGGGCCACGAGCCGCCGCGCGGTCTCCACGTCAACCGGCCAGGACAGCGGGCAGTGCAGGTCCTCCTCGCCCAGCCCGGCCCCGGACAGGATCTTCCGTACCCCGTCGGTGTGGAAATCCTCCCCGGAATGGCTCGCCGCGGCCAGCGCGAGCAGTTCGCCCTCCAGCGCGAGCCCGCAGCGGAGCATCGCCGCCGCCTGCAGCGGCTTGTTCGCCGACCGCGGGAAGAACGGCTCGCCGGTACGCCCGACGCTGATGACCTCGGTCCCGTCCGCGGCCAGCCCCGTTACCGCGCCGTGGTGCCGCGACTCGGCAAAGCCCGAACGCACCACCTCGGCGAGCACCGGATTCACGTCATCGTGGCCCGTAAAGATCGTCATGCACGAAGTCTGCCGCGTGCCGTCACCCGTCGCGCGCGCTACCCTGCCATCCCATGCGGGCAGTCGTGCAGCGGGTGAGCCGGGCCAGCGTGGCCGTCGCGGGACGGATGGCAGGCGCGATCGAGGAGCCGGGCCTGATGGTCCTGGTCGGCGTCACCCACGACGACACCGCCGAGGACGCCGCGAAGCTGGCCGCCAAGCTGTGGGGACTGCGGATCCTGCACGGCGAGAAGTCCTGCTCCGACGTTGACGCGCCGCTGCTGGTCATCAGCCAGTTCACGCTTTACGCGGAGCTGGCCAAGGGCCGCCGCCCGTCCTGGTCGGCCGCTGCTCCCGGCCCGGTGGCCGAGCCGCTGGTCGAGGCCGTGGTCCGGTCCCTGCGCGACCTCGGCGCCCGCGTGCAGACCGGCGTGTTCGGCGCCGAGATGCAGGTGTCGCTGGTCAACGACGGCCCGGTCACCATCATCATCGAGATCTGAACGAGGCCTACGGCGACGCGCCGGGCTTCTGGGGTCCGAGCCCCGCGAGCACGCACTGCGGCCGGGCGCGCAGCGAGATCGGGTCCTGCGACCGGAACGACTTCTGGCAGAACGACCGCGCCGATGCCCCGCAGTAGTGCAGCGTCGCCCCGCCGGTGGAACTCGGCACGGTGACGTTCACGCAGCCGTGGCCCGAACTCGAGTAGCTGTCAGGGGCCAGGGCCCCCCACGCGGCCAGGCCGCCGAGCACCACGACGACCAGCACGCCGACGATCCCGAAGACCCGCTTCTGCCGCGAGGTCAGCCGCCCCGCGCTCGGGTTCGTCTTGGCGTACATGAATGCCCAGTGTACGAGGCCCCTCCGCCGGGTCCTGTGTTAGCGTCGGCGGCGTCGGATCAACCATGGGGAGGCAACAGCAAGCGGTAACGCGCGATACGCTGCGGCCTGCCGAACGCCCTGCTGGGTCGACGACCAGCGGGACGCATACCGAAGGTCGCGGACAATCACGTGCTGCCGTCGAGGTCCTCGGTCACCCCGCCAGCCGGGAAATCAAGATCTTTTTACTTAACGCCAGTGGCGCGTGCACCCGTACCGTGCATGACCCCGTGGCTGAGGTGACAGGTGTGACCAAGATCAGCTCCCGCTCGACCCCGCCGCCAAGAAGGCCTTCTTCCAGGACATCGCCGAGCAGGTCTTCGACCTGTTACCCCTGACCGCCCCTCCTCCTCGCGCGCCCACGCGCCCCTCTAGCCTCAGCTGACTGGGGGAGTCCCGTGCGTGTGGAATGACTCTATGGTCTTCAGGCCCCAGGCCTGGCCCTTGGCGCGTTCGGCTTCGGTCCAGGTGATCGTGCGCCAGTCCGGCGCGAGCACCAGGCGCGCGGCCGGGCTGGCCAGCTCGATCCGGTTGCCGCCGGGCTCGTACACGTACAGGAAGAACGTCTGCTGGATGGCGTGCTTGTGCGGCCCGGTCTCGATGAACACGCCCTGGTCCAGGCAGATGTCCGCGGCGCGCAGGATGTCCTCGCGGGTGTCGGGCGCGAACGCCACGTGGTGCAGCCGCCCGGTGCTGCCGGTCCAGTCCCGGGTGTACACCAGGTCGTAGCCCTTGTTGGTGAAGTGCAGCCACTGCGCCGAGATCGTGCCGTCGTCCAGCATGATCTGCTCGGTGACCCGCCCGCCGAGCACGTCCCGGACGAAGTCCCCGTTGGGCGGGACGTCCCGGGCCAGGTAGTTCACGTGATCCAGCCGCCGCACGCAGACGCCGCGCCCCGGGTAGGCCTGGGCCTGGTTCTTCAGCGCGGGCTTCAGCCCGGCCGGCGCCGAGTACCACTCGGTTTCCCAGTACAGCTCGAGCTCGTGTCCGTCCGGGTCGCGGAACAGGTACGTGGGCCCGATACCGGGATCGCCGTCCTTCCAGCCGATGCCGAGCCCGGCCGCCTCGATGGCCCGGACCCGGGCCTCCAGCGCGGGCTGGCTCGAGGCCCGCAGCCCGACCCGGCGGATGCCTGAGGTGTCGTGCGCGGTGAGCTTGACCGTGTGGTGCTCGTAGTCATCCCAGGTGCGCAGGTACACCGAGTTGCCCTCGCGGCCGTTCTCGGTCAGGCCGAGCACGTCGGTGAAGAACCACAGGCTCTGGCACAGCTTGGGCGTCAGCAGCTCGACGTGTCCCAGGTGCGCGACGTCATGCAAGGGCGGCCGCGTCGCCGCCTGCTGCGGGCTCGTCACGAGAACCTCCGGGGGAAGACGGTGCCGTCGAACAGCTTGCGTGCGGTGCGCACCACGCCGGACCGGATCACCCGGGGCGGCGTGCGGGCGGTGTCGACTTCGACCTCGACCTGGAGGTGCCCGGTGGGATGCTCGATGTCGAAGCGCTTTTGCCCTCGCTCGATCGCGGCCAGGTCTCCTCCTGCCGCCCCGTCGAGCAGCAGCGCGGTCGTCACGCTGACCGCGCCGAGCACCCCGATCGAATCGTGCACCCGGACCGGGATGAAGGTCCTGGTGCAGATCGTCCCGCCGTCGGCCGGCGCGGCCACCAGCGAGATCTTCGGCACCGAGGTCGCGGAGACGTCGCCCAGGCCCATCAGCTCCCCGGCCGCCATTCTCAGCCCCTGGACCGCCTCGTTCAGGTCCACGTCCGCCTCGAGGTCGGCGACGGTCTCGTACCCGGTCCGGCCGAGCTCGGCAGCGGCCGCCACCACGACCGGCATCCCGTTGTCGATGCAGGTCACGGTCATCCCGTTGATGACGTCCGCGACCTTTCCCGTGGGCAGCAGCGACCCGGTGGCCGAGCCCTCGGTCCCGGCGAAGTCGAGCACCACGGCCGCCGCCGTCCCCGGCACCCCGGCGATGGCGGTATCGCCCTCGTACTCCACGACGCCATCGGCCGCGGGGAAGCTCGCGGTGGCCACGCTGCCGGAGTTGACCATGTGAATCCGGACCGGCGCCGCGTCCGCCAGGCCTCGCTCGACCGCGAACGGTCCCACGCCGGCCAGCAGGTTGCCGCAGTTCTGCCGGTCGGACACCGTGGCCTGGTCGACGCCCACCTGCAGGAACAGGTAGTCGACGTCGGCGTCGTCCCGGGCCGAGGGCGAGATGACCGCCACCTTGGAGGTCAGCGGGTGCGCCCCGCCGATCCCGTCGATCTGCCGGGCGTCCGGACTGCCCATGATCCGCAGCAACAGCTCGTCGCGCTCCGCCGGGTCCACCGGCAGGTCCCGGGCCAGGAAGTAGGCCCCCTTCGACGTGCCCCCCCGCATCAGCATGCACCGGACGCCGTCACCCATCGGCTTCCCCCCGCGCGTACTCCTCGGCGGTGACGTACTCGACGCCGCGGGCGGCGAGCTTGTCGCGCAGGCCGTACAGGTCCAGGCCGAGCCCGCCGCCGGCCAGGGCCCTGCGGCTCTGCTCCTCCTTGGCCACCCGGGCCCGCGCGGCGGCCAGCGCCGGGCCCACCTCGCCCCGCGGCACGCAGACCACGCCGTCGTCGTCGGCGATGATCGCGTCGCCGGGCCGGACGATCTGCCCGCCGACCGAGACCGGCACGTTCACCGCGCCGGCCGTCTCCTTCACCGTTCCCTGCGCGCTGACCGCGGCCGACCAGACCGCGAAGCCCATGGCCCGCAGCTCGGCCACGTCCCGGACGCCCGCCTCGATGACCAGGCCGCGGACGCCGCGGGCGGCCAGCGAGGTGGCCAGCAGCTCGCCGAACATCCCGTCCGCGCACGGCGAGGTCGTGGTCACCACCAGCACGTCGCCGGCCTGGCACTGCTCGGCCGCCGCGTGGATCATCAGGTTGTCGCCGGGCCAGCACAGCGCGGTGACCGCGGTCCCGCCGATCCGCGCCCCGTCCTGGATGGGCCGCAGCCCAGGCCCGAGGTACCCGGACCGGCCGATCGCCTCGTGCACCGTGGCCACGCCGAGCCCCGCGAGCTGGTCGATGACGGCCAGGTCCGCGCGGGTCACGCCGGTGACGATGACCGGCCGCATCAGCTCAGCCTGTCCGTTACCTGGGGGAACACCCGCATGTAGGCCTCGCCCATGGTGGCGTGGGGGAGTCCGAGGTTGGGCCCGGCGTTGCGCTTGAGCTGCGTGCCGCGCCGCCTGGCCAGGTCCGTGTAGTACTCCCACAGGTGCTGCTGGGCGGCCATGGCCTCCATGGCCTTGCGCTTGGTCTCGAAGACCGCCGTGATGTCCAGCAGCACCTCGGGCTTGAACCCGCACATTTCCGGCTGGTGCGGCTCGAACAGGAAGACCGGCGGCGCGCCGATCGGCTCGCCGGGGGCCGGATAGCCGATCGCCTGGGCCAGCACCCGCGCCCGCAGGGCCATCTCCCCCGCCGCGGGATGATCCTGGTTGTAGGGGTCGGCGAGGGGGTGGGTGAGCACGACCGACGGGGTGACCCTGCGGTACACGCCGACGATGCGGTCGATCAGCTCATCGGACTCACGCAGCGGGTAGTCCCCGGCGTCGAGGAACTCGATCTCCGCGCCGAGCACCGCCGCGGCGCTGCTCGCCTCGGCCCGCCGTAGCTCCTTGATCTCCTCCAGCGTCCGGCCCGCCCGCCAGGCGCTCGCCGACTCGCCTCGCTCCCCGTAGGTCAGGCAGAGCACCGTGACCCGGTCGCCCCGGGAGGCGGCCAGCGCGATCGCGCCCCCGGCCCGCCAGACGAAGTCGGCGGCGTGCGCGCTGATGACGAGCATGGACTCCATTAAGCCTCCTCCGTTTCGCGCAGGGCTGTGATGACGCTGCGCAGATGGCGCCGGGTGGCTTCCTCGGCCTCGGCCGGGCGGCGCCCGGCGATCGCGGCGATCATGGCCAGGTGCTCGGGCAGCGAGGCCTGCGGCCGGCCCGGGCGAAGGGACAGCTGGAACTGATGCCGGACCAGCTGCCCGTTGAGCCGTTCGAGCAGGCCGGCCGCGATCGTCTGGGCCGAGATCTCCCGTATCAGCCTGTGCAGCTCGTGGTTGAGCGCCGAGTACTTCAGCGGCTCGCCGTCCGCGACGCTGCGCTCCATGTCCCCGCCGAGCTGGCGCAGCCGGGCCGCCTGAGGCGCGGTGATCCGCTCGGCCGCCTTGGCCGCGCACAGCCCCTCCAGCGCCATCCGGCACTCGGTGATGGCGATCGCCTCGTCCAGGGTGATGGCGCGGACCCGCGCTCCGCGGTTCGGTATCCGCTCGACCAGGCCCTCGGCGGCCAGGTCGAACAGCGCGGCCCGCAGGCTGGCCCGGGTCACGGCGAGCATCGCGGCGAGCTCCTCCTCGACCAGCCGCTGCCCGGGGGCCATGTCGCCGACCAGGATGGCCTGCCGGAGCCGCCCGGCCGCCAACCGCCGCCCCGGCTCGCCGGCCAGCACCGACCCCGCGCCTGGCTGCTCAGCTCCCGCCTGCCCACGCACGGGCCGATCCTAGAAAATGTCCAACAAAATTGTCAACAATTGATGCACCATCGCGACGCGCCCAGAGCGCAGCCGCAGCTGGTGCCGCGCCGCCCGGCATCACCGTGGCACGCCGGCCCGTCAGCAGGCATCCTCCGTCGCGGGTGATCCGTGACGCTACGCAGCCGACGACAAGCGCGGGTCAGCTGCCGGCCGGCGAGGGCGTTGGCGTCAGAACTCGGTCTTGAGCGCCTCGATCTCGCGGGTGTGTTCGCGGAGCCGCGCGTAGGCGGGCCGCTCGCTGACGCGGGCCAGGGCCCAGCGCAGGGCCTCGGCGCGGTTGTTCGCGATGCCCGCGGTGATCAGCGTGTCCACGATGGCCAGTTCCGGCGCCTTGAGCCGCACCATCACCGGGGTGACGTCATCGTCCGCGTGCTTGTCGTGGTCGTCCACCGCGATGATCACCGTAGTTCAACCGCGCTATCCGGCGGTCCAGCCCTTATGCTCAGCTCAGGTTCTCGAGCTGAGGCGGTGGGTGGTCGTGACGTACTCCTGGCCGGCGCCACTGCCGCCGGACCAACGCCGCCGGACGATCAGGCTGATCCGCTGCGCCCAGTGCAAGGAGCCGCTGCGCTACACCAAGGCCAAGGGCAAGCCGCGGCAAGAGGATCACGAGCTGGGCTGCGAGGCTTTCAGCAGGGCCATCAGGATCACGCGGTACGTCGACGAGGTCAAGCGGTCCGCGTCCGAGCCCGCGGGATCCTGGCGCAAGACCCGGCGGCGGCGCAAGTACCTACAGCAGAGTGCGAAGCGGCTGGCCGTGACGGCGTGCGAGCCCGATCCGGCCGCCGCGGTCGGCGCCCTCGGCGAGCTCTACCAGGCCGAATGCCAGACGCCCCGCAAGCGAGCCAGGCCGGCTGAAACGACGGAGATGGCGGAAATGCTGATGCGGGCCTGCCGGCGGCTGGCCGCGGGGCAGGATCCGGCGCCGATCACCCCGCGTCCCGCGTAACGCCGGCCACGGCGTCCTTCAGGCCTTGCCAGGCGTGCTCGGTGTCCGCGGTATGGCGGTGCTCGCCGCGCAGCTCGTTCACGAAGCTCGAGATGTCGTCCAGCGCCCAGCGCAGCCGGTAAAACGCCAGCACGGCCGGATCGGCGGCCCGGCCGGTCAGCTCGGCGTAACGGCGTGACCCCTCGCCCGCCTCGCCCATCACCCACCACAGGTCACGCTCGGGCGGGGCCAGGCCGACCGTGTCCCAGTCGACCAGCATCCGCTGGGTGCCCACCCGGATTATGTTGCCGGGATGGGGCTCGCCGTGGGTGAGCACGACCGCGCTGGCCCGCACCGCGCCGGCCATCCGGTCGAAGGTCTCCAGCAGGCGGCGGACCTGATGCTCGGCTCCGGCCAGCACCGCGCGGGCCGGCTCGGCGAACGGGCCGGTCCGCCAGGGCTGCCCCAGGTCCCGCAGCGCCGCGTCCAGGGCCTCGCGCCGGGGCAGGTCGATCGCGGCCACCGGTGCCCCGTCCGCCGCGGCGGGGGTGGCCCGGTGCAGCGCGGCCAGCGTGTCCACCAGCGCGGAACGCTCGGGTGCGGACACGGCCTCACCCCAGCGGCCCGGGACTCCGCTCAGGAAGGCAAACACCGCCACCGCGTGCCTCGGGCCGACCGGCCGCACCGCCGTCCCGTCGCACCCGGGGACCGGCGCGACCACGAACTCCAGGCCGGCGCGACGGCGCAGCATCAGGGCGGTGTCCATCGCGGACCGCAGGCCGGTCATGACCGCGGGCCTGGTCGAGCCGAGCCAGGCCTTGTCGTCCAGGTCGTCGACCGTGACAAACCAGCGCCGTCCGTCGCCGTCCCGCACGACCCAGTGGTAGCTCCCGCCGCCCACCGCGGCGTACCGCATCGCCGCGGCGTCGATCCGCCAGCCCTCGGCCAGCGCCAGCCTGACGTCGCGCTCCCCGAGCCCGTCCGGCCTGGCCCTCACGGCCCCCGATCACCCCGAACGCGGGTGGCTGACCTGGCCGAGGAACAGCGGCAGGCCGGTCGGGGTGTGGACGATCGCGAACAGGAACGGCCGGTCGACGACCATCGTGACCCGCGGCGGGGGCCGCATCACGGCCGACGCCGTGAAGACGACCGCGGTGGCCGCCGCCGCCTCGGTGCCGTGCTCGTCCACGTCCACGTACGCCTTGTGCGCCACCGCGCCGATCGCCAGCCGTTCGGCCGCGGTGATGCCGCCGAAGTCGGCCTGGCGGGTGAAGGCCTCGGACACGCCGAGCCGCCTCAGCACCGGGACGAGGTCGAACGCGGCCTCCAGCCGGAACCTGGGCATGGACAGCGTGACCTGATGCCGGGACGTGCCGTCCAGCAGTCCGCGCAGGCCGCCCGCCTCGATCGCCGGGCGCAGCGCCGCCACCGGCCCGTCCGGCAGCACCACGGCCATGGCCAGGCCGCCGCCCCGGTAGGGCAGCAGGACCGCCTGATACCCGTCGCCGCGCCGGTAGGCCCGTGCCGCGGTGCCGCGCATCATCGGCACGTCCGGGCCCGGACGGTCCGGGCCGTCCGGATAGAACGGCGCGTCGCGCGTGTCGTTCTCACCGAACGGCTCGGCCCAGGCGGCCTTCAGGTACATGGCGCTGGTCAGCACCAGCCGGGTCAGGGCCGTGACGGCCCCGGGAGACAGCAGTCCGGTGATCTTTCCCGCGGTCTGCTCGGCGATCACGTGGTTGATCTCGGCCCGCGCCGCCTCGGGTGCCCCGGCGAAGTCGGCGTCGGCGGGCGCCGCGGCCGCGGCCTCGCGCAGCGCGTCGGTGAACGCGGGCAGCAGCGGCAGCCCGGACTGCACCCACACGGTGCTGGGGGCCCGGAACGTCACCGACCCGTCGGCCGCGATGTCGCGGACCGCGGCCGAGGTCGCGCGCAGCCCGTCGGCCGCCGAGTCCGGCGATCCGTGCAGCGCGCGGGCCAGTTCGGTCGCGGTCCGGCCGCGCGCCCCGCACAGCGCCATCCGCAGCGCGCTGGCCACGCTCACCGGGGAGAACACCGTGTCCGGGGTGTCCTCGGTGAGCAGCCGGTACAGGTCCGCGCCGAACGCGTCGTCCGCCGCCCCGGCGGACGCGGGCGCCGCGAGTGGTTCTTCGTGCATGACCCCTATCCGATCACATGGCAGCATGCCCTTATGAGCTGGTTCACCACGGGCGGAGTAATGCAGTTCCTGGACGAGGCCGGGGATTTCCTGCACGCTGAGCCCGCCCGCAACACGGTCATCTTGTCGGTCGCGGAGAACCTGCGCCTCAAGGCCCAGGCAGGCCACCCGAGCCAGCCTCGCGCCGACGAACCGCTGTTCGGCTGGTGGCGACCGGGCGGCAGCCAGACCGCGGCGTTCATGCACACGCCGGGTTATCCGGTCTTCCTCACCGCCATGAGCAGCCAGGCCGCGGAGGAGCTCGCGGGCCTGCTGGCCGCGTCCGGACGCACGGTCCAAGGCGTCAACGCGCAGGCCGACGCCGCCGAGGCCTTCGCGGAGACCTGGTGGCAGCGCACCGGGGACGCGGTCACCGTGCACCGGCTCATGCGCCTGCACCGGCTCGGCGCGCTCACCTGGCCGGATCCCGCGCCCGAAGGCCGTCCCAGGGTCGCCGGCCAGCGGGACCGGAACCTGCTGCTGGCGTGGTTCGACGCGTTCGCCGTCGAGGTCGACGACGCCGCCGGGCAGGATCACGCGCCCGCCGTCGACGAACGGCTCGGCTACGGCGGCGTCACCGTCTGGGAGGCGGCCGGCGCCCCGACCTCGATCGCGGGCATTACCCGCGCCGTGGACGGGATGGTCCGCGTCGGTCCGGTGTACACGCCTCCGGCGCTGCGCGGCCGCGGCTACGCGGGCGGCGCCACGGCCGCGGTGAGCCAGGCCGCGCTGGACGCGGGCGCCACCCAGGTCGTGCTCTACACCGACCTGGCCAACCCCACCAGCAACGCCCTGTACGAGCGCCTGGGTTACCGCCCGGTCGAGGATCGCACTGCGCTGACCTTCACCCCAAAGGAACCCGCGGCGCACTAGGCTGCAGCCGTGAACGGACTTGAGAACTTCGCCCGGCTGATCGACGGAGATCACGGCCTGGTCGTGGTGTCGACGTTGCGGCCCGACGGGACCATCCAGTCGTCGGTGGTGAACGCGGGCGTGCTGCCGCATCCGGTCACCGGAGCCCAGGTCGTGGGCCTGGTCAGCCGGGGTGACGCCCGCAGGCTGGAGTACCTGCGGGCCCGGCCGCGGGCCACGGTGGTGGTCCGGGCGGGCTGGCAGTGGGCCTCGGCCGAAGGCCCGGTCGAACTGGCCGGACCCGACGACCCCATGCCGGGAGTAGACGCCGAGCGGCTGCGGCTGCTGCTGCGGGAGATCTTCACCGCGGCGGGCGGCACGCACGACGACTGGCCCGCCTACGACCGGGTCATGGCCGAGGAGCGCCGCGTCGCCGTCCTGCTCACGCCGGAGCGCGCCACCCAGCCCGGGGGCTGAGCGTGGACACCGAGCGGCGCCTCATCACCATGCCCGACGGGCGGGACCTCGACGTCCTGCTGGCCGGGCCGCCCGGCGGCCTGCCGCTGGTCATTCACGAGGGCACCCCGATCGGGCTGGTGCTGTACCCGCCGAGAGTGCAGGCGGCCCAGGACCGTAACCTGCGGGTCATCCTGACCGCCCGGCCCGGCTACGAGCGCTCGACGCCGCGGCCGGGCAGGCGGGTGGTCGACGTGGCCGCCGACATCGCCGCCGTGCTCGACGAGCTCGGCCTGGACACGTTCGTCACGGCCGGCTGGTCCGGCGGCGGGCCGCACGCCCTGGCCTGCGCCGCCGCGCTGCCCGGCCGGTGCCTGGCGGCCGCCTCGGTGGCCGGCGTCGCGCCGTACGGAGCGGATGGGCTCGACTGGCCCGCGGGCATGGGCCCGGAGAACATCGCGGAGTTCAACAGCGCGGTCCAGGGCCCGGCCGCGCTGACCGAGTTCCTCGACGCCGAGGCGGCCAGCCTCGCGGCCGTCACCGGCGAGCAGGTCGCCGCGTCGCTGGGCGGCGTCATCTCCGCCGCCGACAACGCCGCGCTCACCGGCGAGTTCGCCGACTACATCGCCGCGGGCCTGCGCGCCGGGGTGAGCACGGGCATCGCGGGCTGGCGCGACGACGACCTGGCCTTCGTCCAGGACTGGGGCTTCTGGATCGAAGACGCGCGGGCCACCATCTGGCAGGGCGGCCAGGACCTGATGGTCCCGTTCGCGCACGGTCAGTGGCTGGCGGCGCACATCCCCGGCGCCCGCGCCCACCTGCTGCCCGGCGACGGCCACCTGACCCTGGGCGGGCCCGGCAGCGGCCTGGTCATGGACGACCTCCTCGCCCTGGCCGAGCTGACCTAGTGTCCCGGTCCTGAGATGCGTGAGCAGTAGCGGCAGATGCGGTCGATGATCTGGTCGGCGGTCTTGGTCCACTTGAAGGGCCGGGCGTTGGCGTTCCAGGTCTTGATCCAGTCTTCCAGTGCGGTGGTGAGCTCGTCGAGTGAGCAGAACACGCCGCGGTCCAGGCAGCGGCGCTGGAGTTCGGCGAACCACCGTTCGACCTGGCTGATCCAGGAGGAGTAGGTGGGCGTGAAGTGCAGCTGGACGCGGGGGTGGGCCAGCAGCCAGTTGTGCACCGGCGGTGCCTTGTGCGCGGACAGGTTGTCGCAGATCACGTGGATGGCCAGGCCGGGGTCGGTCTGCCGGTCGATCTCATCAAGGAAGTCGCGGAAGTCGATCGCCCGGTGCTGGGCGGATAGGTGGCCGATCACCTTGCCGGTGGCGGTGTTCAGCGCGGCGAACAGGTCGATGGTGCCGTGCCGGACGTAATCGTGGCTGCGCCGCTCGGGGACGCCCGGGAGCATGGGCAGCACCGGGGCGGTCCGTTCCAGCGCCTGGATCTGCGGCTTCTCATCGACCGCGAAGACCGCCGCGTTCGCCGGCGGGGCCAGGTACAGGCCCACGACGTCGCGGATCTTGTCGATGAGCAGCGGGTCCGGGGAGATCTTGAAGTCTTCCGTGCGCCAGGGCTGCAGCCCGAAGGCCCGCCAGATGCGGTGCACGCTGGTCGGGGAGATGCCGACCTGGCGGGCCAGTTCCCGCTTGGACCAGTGCGTGGCGCCCTCGGGGACCTCTTCCAGGGTGCGCACCACCACCTCCTCCACCTGGGCGTCGCTGATGCGTGCGCGGCACGCCCGGGACGGGGCTCATCGCTCAGCCCGTCCAGCCGGCGGGCCAGGAACCGGTCCCGCCACTTGGTCACCGTGGTCCGGCTGACCCGCAGCCGCGCCGCCACCGCGGTGTTGCTGCGGCCCTCGGCGCAGGCCAGCACGATCCGCGCCCGCAGCGCCAGCCCCTGCGCGGTCTTCCGGCGCTTCGCCCAGTTCTCCAATGTCCGCCGCTCGGCACTCAGACAGCACCAGCGGCTCCAGCCTCGTATCACCCATGCCACCAGCAGACCCCGGCCCGAGGATCCCGTCACCACTCAACCGGGCTCTGAGACGAAACACGACTCACGTGGTGGAAAGGGAACTCAAGACCGGGACACTAGCCGCCCGCTGCCGCTGGCGTAACCGCGCGTTTTCTGTACCGGATCTTGAACAGGCCGTAAGCGACCGGCCCGGCGCACAACGGCACCCAGTACGAGGCGATCCGGTAGGTGAGCGTGGCCAGCACGGCCTGACTGGAGTTCACCTCAGCCAGCACCAGGAGCCCAGTCAGGCTCGCCTCCACCAGCCCGAGACCGCCAGGAGTGGCCGGGATCATCCCGACGACGCCGGCCATCCGCGTAGGCCACCACGATCACCGAGGGG
>CAVPLC010000075.1:0-103906 GCA_963705835.1 uncultured Actinomycetes bacterium | reverse complement strand
GGGAGAAGGCCACGATGCCGTCGTACTGCGCCTTCGCCCCGCCCATCAGTCCCTGGCGCCACCAGTTCTCGATGATCGCCTCGGAGGGTTCCACGCCGGGCCGGTTGAAGCCGTAGAAGGGACCCGACGGCAGGGCCCGGTAGAACACCGACCGGTTGGCGGCCAGCTGGGCCTGCAGGTCATCGAAGACGCTCTTGGGCAGGCCGCCGGGATTGGCGTCGGTCTGCACCATGAGCGGCGGCACCGCACTGATCAGCACCGCTTTCACGACCCGGTTCTCACCGTGCCGGGCAATGTAGTGCACCACTTCGCCGCCACCGGTGGAGTGCCCGACATGGACGGCGTCCTGGAGATCGAGATGGGCCGTGAGCGCCGCCAGGTCGTCGGCGTAGTGGTCCATGTCGTGACCATCGCTGGTCTGCGTGGAGCGTCCGTGCCCGCGCCGGTCATGGGCGATGACACGGTAACCGTGCAGCAGGAAGAACAGCATCTGGGTGTCCCAGTCGTCGGCCGAAAGCGGCCAGCCGTGGCTGAAGACAATCGGCGGGCCCGAGCCCCAGTCCTTGTAGAAGATCTCCGTGCCATCGGTCGTCGTGATCGTGCCCATGCCTGCCTCCGCTGGTCTGGCCATTGGCGCCCGGAACATCCGCACTGGCAGCGTAACCATTTTCCCGTGGCCACTCCAGGCCGCCCGCCCAGCAGGCTGGTGCGCCGGCACGCGGGTCGAAACCCGGCCGCGGCCCAGACCCCGGAGCCTGCGATGATTACCGAGCGGCTGTGCCGACCGCCCGTATGAGTAGAGGCTTTTGCAGCATGACGTTCCGGATCCGCCAGCTCAGCCCGGCCGACTACCCATCTGTGATCTCGGTCATCGACCAATGGTGGGGCGGCCGCCAGATGGCGGACAAGCTTCCGCGGCTATTCTTCGAGCACTTCACCGACACCAGTTTCGCGGCGGAACGCGACGGCAAGCTGGCCGGTTTCCTGGTCGGGTTCATCTCCCAGTCCAGGCCCGGCGAGGCCTACATTCACTTTGTCGGCGTGGATCCGGCAGAGCGCGGCAGAGGGCTCGGCCGCCTGCTCTACGAGGCGTTCTTCGCCGCTGCCCGGGCTCGCGGCTGCGTCCTGGTCCGCGCGGTCACGTCCCCGGTGAACCGCGGCTCGGTCGCGTTCCACCAGCGGATGGGTTTCCAGCTAGAGCCCGGCGACGCACAGGTCGGCGGCATCCCGGTTTCCTCCGGCTATGACGGCCACGGCGGCGACCGGGTTCGTTTCATCCGGAGCCTGCGTGGTGCTTGACCTACTCCTGACTCCGCAACGCCCTGGTGCTGGCCGCGGTGGAGCTAGGCGAGGTCCATGTGGAAGAGCACTTCACCGATGCCTCGGTGCCACTGGGGCGGAGTGCCTGGCGGCAGGGGAAGGGTGCCGTGCTGGCGATGTCCCGTCTCCGATAAATCGGCCCTGTCTCACTGATTCCGGCCCATTGGGGTCCGTGTCTCAATGCATGCAGCCCGGGATCATGTTGGCTGCTGTGGTGTCTCGCGATGCTGTGCCGGAGGTTTGGTCCAGGCGCGGATGATCTCGGCTGCCAGCCAGTGCCCGAGGAGTTCTGCTTCGGCTTCGATGGACGTGTTGTTGTGCAGCGCTTGCGGGTCGGCACCGCGGGCGAGCAGGAATGCGGTCATGTCGGCGTGAGGGGGCTGGCCTGCCGGGGCCTGGGTGGCGGATTCGCGGTGGATGGCGTGGCGGAGCAGGGTCCATCCGTGTCCGTTGCCGTCTTCAACGTCGTGGCCGGCGTCCAGGAGCTCCCGGAGCCGGGGCAGGTCGTGCTGCTGGATTGCCAGGTGGGCTGGCGACCAGGGGGCCGGGCGGGGCTGGTCCGGGCTGGCAGCGGCCCGGTGCGCGGGTCGTGGCCGCAGGCTGCGGCCGGCGACGTAATCGCGGACCATCCGTAGGGAGATCCCGGTCGCGTTGTGCTCGGTGATCAGGCGGTCCAGGATCTGCTTGCAGGTGCGGGCGGGTTTGCCGGGGTGGTCGAGGTCGTTGTCGAGGATGGCGTCAATCGCTGCGCGGTGGGGGGCCAGCCGGGACGACCGCGATGGTTTTTTGCGTGGTGGCGGGGCCGTGAAGGCGAGGGCCTGCCGGATGGTGCGGCGATGCACCCCGTGGTGGTCGGCTAGTGCCCGTATCGACCGGTGGTTGTTGCCGGCGTCCTCGCGGATGGCGGTGAACAGCCGCTGACGTTGTTTGGCCCCCTCTTGATGCGCCAGGTCTGATGAGGCGGTCCCGAAGGCGTGCTCGAGGGAGGAGACGGGTCTTGCTGCCAGGGCAGCGAGCATGTCGAGCCTGATCGGCCCGGTGCCGCCAGCGCGCAGGTAGCGGCCCAGGTAGCGAGGCCGCAGGTGGTTGGCGCGGGCCAGCCGGCGCAGGTAGGAGGACGGGGTCTCGCCGCTGATGGGGCGCGGCCGGACGGGCAGCGGCCGCAACGCCGGCGGATGGGCTGTCTCCTGGGTCACCGGCGGGTCGCGGAGGTGCGGCGGCTGGCCGCCGTCCCGTCTTGCTGGGCGGCGTGGTCGAGGTCGATGGTCTCCAGCAGCTTCTTGGTGATGTGCTCGGTGCTGGTCAGGATCGCCTCGATCGCCGCGCCGCGGATCAGGCAGGACAGGCTGCCGATCATCCCGCTGGTGCGCTGGTGCAGGTAGTGATCGAGCCCGGCCAGGGTTCCCGCCGGGTGGCGGTGCAGGCGCAGGGCGTCTTCGAGGGTGGCGACCAGGCCGCGCCATTCATCGGCGAACGGAAAGGCCAGCGTGGGGATGAGGGTGAAACGGCCGGCGATCTGGCGTCCCCGGATACCGGTGAACAGGCCCTGATGTTCCAGGTCGATTCCGGCATAGACGAAGGTGGCGGGGATGCGTTCGGAGAAGTATTTAAGGGTGTCTGACACCTCGGCGCCGCTGCGGGTGGCCAGTTGCATGTTGTGGATCTCATCGACCAGCACCACGCTGACCCGCATGTCGATGGCGATGCCGCAGACGGCCTCGATGATGTCGGTCATGTTGGCGCGCGGCAGGACCGGCAGGCCCAGGAAACGGGCGAATTCCATGGCCAGCATGCGCGGCGTCGCCGCGGGCGGCACGGTCACGTAGATGACCGGGATCCGCTCCAGGCCCGGATGACGAGCCCGGTCGATCGCCTCGTGAGTCTTGCCGAACTGGGTGATCGCGGTCGTCTTGCCGGTGCCGGCCGCCCCGGACAGGATCAGGCCGCGGCGGGCGCTGATCGCATGCCGGTTCAGCAGCGTCAGGCGCCGTCCGGTGGTGACGACCTGCCGCAACGTCGAGGTCCCTACCACGCCTAGGCGGGTGTGGTAGTCCAGCCGCTCCTCGTCATAAGCCGCCCGGGCGTCACTGCCGAGGGCAGCGTACTGGTCCCCGGGCAGAAGCCGGGGCGGCGCGGGCACGGCGGCGGTGAAGCCGCGCCAGCCCTCCAGCGCGGACAGGTGCCGGTACGGATCACCGCTCGCCGGCATGGCCCGGGCGCCTTCGCCGGGAACAGCACCCGTCACCATGGCTTCTCGGCCTCCTCGAAGGGGTCGAAAATGCCAAGCGGGATCACCTTGGCGACCGGCTCCTCACTGTGTTGTCCCGGCGCTTCCGGAGCATCTTCGGTCGTGGCAGGCACCGCATGGACCGAAGCCCCAGATCCTGCGCGGGATGCCGTGGTGGCACGCGTGCGTGCGGCAACTCGCCGGTCCCGGGCCGATAGCTGCCGCCCAGATGGCTGCGAGGGCCTGGCCGGGTCCGGGGTGTCCGTCCCCGTGTCGTCCGGCGGGCCGTGGTAAGCGCGGCGCAGCAGGTCATCAACAGCCCGGGCGCGCTCTAGCTCGCTGGCATTGCCTCGCCCCTGCTCGGCCAGCCGGCCCGACACGTGATCCCATGCCAGCTCTCCGAACGGGACCGGCACTTTCTCCAGGTACTTCCACGGGCAGCTGATCCAGCCTCCAGGCCCCCGGACGAACACCCGGGACACGTCGTAGGGGTCGTGGTGGACCTCCCACAGTCCCTTCCGGGTCGTGACCCCCGATTTCTGCTGCCGGATCGGGTTCAGCTCCGCAGCGTCGTAGGTCCGGTGATTGATCTTGATGCCATAGGCGTTGACGGCGCGCCATACCGCGGGCAGCAGCTCGATGTGGTCCTCGGCGCTGAGCGGGACCGGCACGTACCCGGCCATCTCGATCAGCGCCGCGTACTTCTGGTTCGGCGAGAACATCCGCTGCGGATGCAGCGGTTCCCGCAGCCCTTCATGGGCCCTGTTCTGCCAGACCGAGATGAGCCATTCATCGAGCAGGTCCTGCATCTGGATCAGAGACCACAGCGGCTGGCCGTCCACGCGGCGTCCCCGCCGGTCGGCGCTGCGCCCCAGGTAGCCGACGGCGAACTGGCAGAACAGCGTGGCCAGCGAAGAGAACATCTTTTCGATGTGCGGCTTGTCCGAGCCGGTCGCCAGGTGCGCCGGCTGGATGCTGATCCCCAGGTGCCGGCAGGAGGACCGGAAGTTATCCGAGACGAACACCGACCCGTGGTCGATGACGATGGTGTCCGGCACGATCACCGGCCGGGCCGCGGCGTGCCGCAGCCGCTCATCGATGCTCAGCAGCCGCTCATAGGGCAGCGCCGAGTGCGCCATCGCCAGGCTCGCCGGCCACCCGGGCCGCATCGGCTCGGGCGTGAGCGCGCGGGCCAGCAGCACGCTGGCGTCCACCAACCGGGTCGAGGGCCGCAGCACCGCCGCGGGCACCGTCCGGGTTGCCACATCGATCATCCCGGTCAGCTCCACCCGCCCGGGCACCCCGTCATCCAGCAGCACCATCACGTCCAGCGGCGTGGAGTCGATCTCCACCAGCTCGCCCGGCGCGGCGGGATACGCCTGCGAGAACATCCGCTGCGGCCGGCCCGCCAGGCCCCGGCGGGTCGCCGCGGACCCGGTGGTGTGCCTGCCCGCCGACAACCGGGAGAACAGCCGGAACATCGTGGCCCGCGACGGCTCCTTGCCGGCCTGGCCCCGCTCGGCCAGCAGCTGCCGGGTGCGCCACACGATGAACGTCGCCGTCCGGGACGACTCCTCGGTCGCCTCGGCGATCGCCTGCTCCATCGCCTCAGCCACCACATGATCGGCCCGGCCAGCCGGGCTGCGGCGCCGCATTACCCGCCTGTCGACCAGCCCGGGCAGCCCATCGGCCTGCCACCGCTGCCGCCGGTGCTTGACGGTAGAGGCCGCCACTGGCTTGCCCGGCGTGGACAACTCGGCCGCCTTGGCCTGCTCCCGCTCGCGCAGGCTGGTGCGTTCCACGTCATCCGCCAGGCCGGGACGGTGTCCCGGCAGGCGCGTCCGGGCGGGTCCCGTCCACGACCTCGATGATGTGGGCCTCCCACCACCGCGCTTGCTCGGCCGCCTCCGGCGGCAGGCCGGCCAGCCCGGCCTGCGAACCCGGATTCCAGCCCGTCCCCCGCGGCTGCAGCCGCAGCCGGCCGCTGCCCGCCAGCTCCGCGACCGACGCCTCCTCGACCGCGCCGTCGTCATCTGCGAACCGGATCAGCGCTCCCGAAGCGCCCAGCACCACCCGCGGCAGGCCGTCGACGACAACCCGGTCCCCGGCCCTGATCAGGCCCGGCGGGCAGGCTGTCCCGGTCACCCCGCGCTCCCGGCCGGCGCCCGCCACGCCATCGATGTCCGGCCGAGCAGAACGGACAGGTCACAGGCCAGCTCACGCCGCCACAGCAGGTGATATACCACCGGCAGGACCGCTGCCGGGTCCCCGATCTTGGCCGCGCCGGCCAGCAGCGGCCTGCCTGGCGTGAACGCCTCCCGCAGCTCGGCTGCAGCCGGCTCCCGGCGGCAGCGCTCGTGCCGGTACCGCGACAGCCAGCGCACATTCGCCCGCACCACCGGATCGATCGTGCCTGCCCGCCGGAACTCCCAGCCGGCCTGCCCGCAGGCAATGGCCGTCATGCGGAACACCTCGGCGTCCTTCGGCGGAATCCGGTCATCCGGGCGCACGTCGACCACCACGCCGCCGCCATCGGCCCGCCGCGCGAAGAAGTCCGGCGCGTGCCGCCGTGACCGGCCGTCCTCGTCCTGCCAGTGCAGCCAGAAGGGCTGGGAAGCGATGCCCACGACGCCAGGATCGAAGTCCATCAGCATGACGTGATCGCGTTCCAGCCACGACTCGAACCCCACATGCTCCCCGGTGGTCGATGACCACCAGGAGCCGGGGAAATGCGAGGCCCCCTTCGCCCACTGAAACGACCGCACCGGCAACGCGTCCTCGAGCCGCTCAGTCGCGCAAGCCGCCAGCGGCTCCCGGTTCCGCGTCCCATCCGCCCGCACGTACTCCACTAAGAACCGCAGATCAGCACCGGTTCCAAGGTTCAACGCAGCGACAGTCATCGCCCTGCCCGTCATCAGGGATCCCGCCCCCTGGGCCAACAATAATGAGAACACGGTCCGTGACGGGCCGGAATCAGTGAGACAGGGCCGATTTATCGGAGACGGGACAAAGGCAGAATCCCTGGAGAAGGCCAGGACGTTTCCGCGGAAGCGGATTGTGCAGGATTTCACAAGCTGACCGGAAATCCACGCTCACGCCACGATGATTCAACGACCACCGGACCAATCGCGCCGTAACGGAATCAACGCCAGAAATAGCGCAATGCCGACAGTTGGCATCACGCTGACGAGTACTGGCTATCGCACACCGCGCAAACGGCATGACGCCCACTGGCGTGTAGCTCGTGAAATGCATGCTGCATCTGCTCAACGGCACTGGCCCGGCAGCCGGTAGGCCCCTTATCGGCAGCTACCGTGAACGGCGGAGTTTGGGTGCCTGCCACCCACCGTGGCTTCGGCCGCCTGGACGCAGCCCGCAGCGCAACCGCGGCTGCCACTGCGAAGAGGACAAGGGCCAGCGGGATGTTCGGCGCCATAAGGTTCTTCACTGCATACCTTCTCATTTCATCGACAGCGATCGCTGCCGTCTTGCCTTGTTGCCCTGCGCCGTTTTGCCCGGCACTTACGACGCTATGAACAGCGGCGGCTGGCGGCGTCCGCCTGACAGATGAACTTTTCGCCGGGCCATACGCCTTGTGGTGTACGCGGCATCCCCGGTCGCTAGTCCGCTGGCACCTAGGGAGCCCGGTTGGTCCGGGACGAGTCGGCCAGCCGGGCGCGGGTCAGCGCCTTGGCCCGGACCACGTCCGGGTCTCGCGGGTCGGTCGGCAGGTCCTCCGGCCAGGAGCGCTCACGCCGGATCCTCGGCCTGTCGATGCGGATGCGCTTCATCTTCCCGCCAGTTCCAGCGCCGCGGATCCGTCAACGAGGAGTCCTGGCTGTCTTCGAGCACTGGTCTGCGCAGGCCCCAACGGTGAGACGAACACCTCACCGGCCAGCGCGCGAGCCCAGCGCATCCGCGCGACCGCGGCCTCGGGGTGATCGCCGAATTCCTGGGCCACCCGCTGGGCGCACCCTCGGCCACCGTAGGCGCGCACGGCGGCGGCGATGGCCTGCCGGACTTGAACTACGCTCGGTTCATCGGAGCGCTGCAGCACCGACACGAACAAGGCGTCGGCCCAGATCGTGCTGGTGCCGGGATGGTACATCGTTAGCTGCATTCTCAGCCCCCTGACTGGATTGCCCCGTACTTACGACGCTAAGGAAAGTTTGTAGTGGCGGCGTCCGCCTTGCGAATGAATTTCACCGGTCCCGTACGCCCTGCGGCGTACGCCCTGGTGACGCCGCACCCGTAGCGCGGGTACGCGCAAGGGATTCTGGGCCGCCGGGATGATGCGGTCCGCGGCTGAACTCCAGGCCCGCGAAGGCGCCGGACTCGCGCCACCGGTCGATGTAGCGGAAGTACGCCGGGGCGCCCTCGTGGTACCCGCCGCCCAGCGGGAACTGCCGGCCATCGAAGTGGCCCTCGTTGTTGTAGTAGCCAGGGGTGCAGCCGGCCAGGAACGAGGTCATGACCGGGTTGGGTCTGACCAGCTCCATCCAGGCGTCCTCCGCCGCTTGGGTGACCTCGACCACGTCAAAGCCGTGGTCGGCCATGTGGGAGACGACAGCCGCAACCGTTTTAGCCGAGTCGGTCAGGTTGTGCGGCACGTTGGCAATCACGTTGCCGCCCTGCCACAGCTGAACGTGGAAGACATTGGGGAACCCGTGCACGTGGACGCCGTGCATGGTGCGCATCCCGCCGGACCAGGCCTCTGAAAGCTTCACCCCGTCGCGGCCGGTCATGTCGAACCCGTACCGCCTCGTCGCCTCGGTGCCGACCTCGAAGCCGGAGGCGTAGATGATGCAGTCGACCAGGTACTCGACCCCGGCCACGACGACCCCGGCGGGAGTGATCCGTTCGACACCCTTGCCGTCGGTATCAACCAGGTGCACGGAGGGCAGGTTGTAGGCGCTGAGGTACTCGTCGTGGAAGCAGGGCCGCTTGCACAGCTGGCGGTACCAGGCCTTCAGTCGCTGCCCAGTCTGCTGATCGGTCACGATCGCGTCCACCCGGGCGCGGATCTCGCTCATCTTCTCGAAGTCGGCGGTCTCGAAGTCGTCCAGCAGGTCCTGGAATCCGGCCGGGCCCCGGCGCGGCGCGGCGAGGCGGCCGCGGATCCGCTTGGCCAGGTCGGTCCATCCGTCGTTGACCAGGTCCTCGTCCGGGAACTCGCCGACAGCCATGTTGGCGACGAAGTTCTCCAGCCAGCGCTCCTGCCAGCCGGGCGCGGCGACCGTGGCGAACCACTCAGGATCGATCGGCCGGTTGTCGCGGACGTCCACCGACGACGGCGTCCGCTGGAAGACGAACAACTCCCCGCACGCGGCCGCCAGATGCGGGACGCACTGGACAGAGGTCGCGCCCGTGCCGATGATCGCGACCCGCTTGCCGGCCAGGCGATCCATCGGCGCGCCGTCAGGGTCGCCGCCGGTGTAGGCGTAGTCCCAGCGGCTGGTGTGAAAAGCGTGGCCCTCGAAGGTCTCGATACCGGGGATCCCCGGTAGTTTCGCGACGTGCAGCGGTCCGGTCCCGATGCCCACGAACTGGGCCGTGAACTCGTCCGCCCGGTTCGTCCGCACGATCCAGCGGCCGGCGATAGCATCCCACTCCAGGTCAGTGACCTCGGTGTGGAACAGGGCGCCGTCGTACAGGCCGTACTGCCTGGCGATCCGGTCGCAGTGCGCGCGGATCTCCGGGGCGTGCGCGTACCGTTCCGACGGCATGTGCCCGGTCTCCTCCAGGAGCGGCATGTAGATCATCGCGGAGGTGTCGCACTGCGCACCGGGGTAGCGGTTCCAGTACCAGGTGCCGCCGAAGCCGCCGCCCTTCTCCACGATCCGCACGTCCTCGATGCCGGCCTGGATGAGCCGGGCGCCCGTCACCAGCCCGGCAAAGCCGCCGCCGACAAATGCGAACGTCACGTGGTCGCGCCTGGGATCGCGCTCGGCCATCGGGGCGTACGGGTCATCCAGCAAGTGGCTGAACTGACCCTTCAACTCCAGGTACTGATCGTTGCCGTCCGCCCGGTACCGCTTGTCCCGCTCCTGCGCGTACCGGCGGCGCAGGGCGGCGCGTTCGGCCGCGATCACGGGAGTTCCTCCGCGCCGCCGGCCCGGGCGATGGTCTCCTCGATCGCGGCCTGCACCTGCGCGGGCCGCTCCATGTGCGGCATGTGCCCGGCCCCGTCGACCAGGTAACGGACCGCCCCGGCCACGGACTCGGCCTGCGCCGCGGGGATGATGCGGTCCGCGGCGCCCCAGACCACGCTGACCGGCACCGCGCCGCCGATCACCGCCAGTGCCGCGGCGCCGTCTCCGCGCTGGGTATCGCCGTCCAGCAGCATGCCCAGCAGGGCGTGCAGCGCCTCGTCGACCCCGTCCAGCCGTTTGTAGGCGAGCAGATCGTCGACGACCTGCCGGGTCACCAGGCTCTCGTCCGCGAACAGCAGCCCGACCACCGGCTTGAGCTCGCGGCGGGTCTGCGCGTCAGCGAAACCGCGCAGGTAACCGGCGTTGATGTCCGGCCCGAAGCCAGACGGCGCGATCAGCGTGAGCGAGGCGATCCGCCCAAGGTCCCTGGCCGCGACCGCGAGCGCGACCGCGCCGCCCATCGAGTGGCCGACCAGGTGGGCCCGCTCGGCCCCGACCGCGTCAAGCACGCCGGCGACCGCGTCAGCCAGCACCCCGCCCAGGTCAGCGCCGGCCAGGTCAGCACCGGCCAGGTCAGCGCCGCCCACGTCCTTGGCCGACGCGCCGTGCCCGGGCAGGTCGAGCGCGTACACCCGGTGCCGCGCGGCCAGCGGCTCCTGCAGGAACAGCCACGAGTTCTTGTCCCCGCCATAACCGTGGATGAGCAGCACCACGGCGCCGTCCTGCCCGGCCCCGGCGTAGCTGATCTTCCGCCCGCCGACCTCGGTCGTCTCGACCGAGGGGCCGGCGCCCGCGTCGTCGGCCACGCCCGCGTCGATGACTTCTCGTGCCGCGGCGACCGCGGCGTCCAGCTCAGCATCACCCACCGAGGCCGGGGCGATCAGCGCGATCGTGCCGCTGACCGGCACGTCCTCGCCTACCCGGGCCACCAGACGTCGCACCGTCCCGGCGTCGGACGCCTCTAGCGTCCCGGTGATCTTCTCTGTCTCGATGTCCGCGAGGTCGTCGCCGACCCCTACCTCGTCGCCCTCCGCCACGATCCAGTCGGTGATCTTGCCGAGCCGCATCGACAGCCCCCACTTCGGCATCGTCACGGCCACGATCCGGGGCTCAGTCACCGCCTCCACCCGGTCACCGTCTTGACCGCGTTCACCACCCGCTGCGCGTCCGGGATGTAGAGGTCCTCGAGCGGGCCCGAGAACGGCACCGGGGTGTGCGGCGCCGTCACCATCTCGATCGGCGCCCGCAGCGAGCCGAACGCCTTCTGCGCCACCAGCGCCGAGATGTCTGTCGCGATCGAGCACCGCGGATGCGCCTCGTCCACCACGACCAGCCGCCCGGTGCCCTCCACGCTCTCCAGCACCGTGTCCTCGTCCAGCGGGCTGGTCGTGCGCAGGTCGATCACCTCGCACTCCACCCCGCCCGCAGCGAGCTGCGAAGCCGCGGCCACCGACACGTGCACCATCCGGCCCAGCGTCACGATCGTGACGTCACCGCCCTCGCGCACCACGTTCGCCTCGCCGAACGGCACCGCGTAGCTCTCCTCCGGCACCGGCCCGGTCAGGTCGTACAGCGCCTTGTGCTCGAAGAACATCACCGGATCGTTGTCCCTGATGGCCTGGATCAGCATGCCCTTCGCGTCGTACGGCGTGGCCGGGAGCACGACCTTGAGCCCGGGGATGTGGGTGAACAGCGGGTACAGGCACTGCGAGTGCTGTGCCGCGGCCCGCAGCCCGGCCCCGTACATGGTGCGGATCACCACCGGCGTGACCGCCTTGCCGCCGAACATGTACCGGAACTTCGCGGCCTGGTTGTAGATCTGGTCGAAGCAGACGCCCATGAAGTCGACGAACATGAGCTCGGCCACGGGCCGCAGCCCGGCGGTGGCCGCGCCGATCGCCGCGCCGATGAACGCGGACTCCGAGATGGGCGTGTCCAGCACCCGGCCGGGGAACCGGTGGTACAGCCCCTTGGTCACGCCCAGGACCCCGCCCCACGCGTCCTGCTCGCCGGGCGATCCCGCGCCCCCGGCGTTGTCCTCGCCCATGACGATGACGCTGGGATCGCGCTCCATCTCCTGGGCCAGCGCCTCGTTCAGGGCCTCACGGTAAGTGATGCTGCGTGCCATGGCCACCCTCCCGTCAGTAGCGCACGTAAACGTCGGTGAGAAGGTCAGCGGAGGTGGGCAGGGGAGCCGCCTTGGCCGACGAAACCGCCCCGTCGATGAGCAAAGCAACTTCCGCGTCCGCCGCGTCCAGGTCGGCCTGGGCCAGTTCCCCGGTCGCGAGCACCCGGTCCGCGAACCGTTTCAGGCAATCCAGTGACGCCCGCGCATGCGCCACCTCGTCGGCCCGGTAGGTCTGCTGGTCGCCCTCGAAGTGGCCGAAGTACCTGGTGAACTTCATCTCGATCAGCGTCGGCCCGGCGCCAGAACGCGCCCTGGCGATCGCCTCGCTGGCCGCCTCGTGCACCGCGAAGAAGTCGAACCCGTCCAGGATGACGCCCGGCATGCCGAACCCGGCCGCGCGGTCGGCGATGTTGTCGCTGGCCACCGACCAGGTGCTGGACGTGGTCTCGGCGTACCCGTTGTTCTCCGCGACGAAGATGGCGGGCAGGTTCCACACCGAGGCCAGGTTCATCGACTCCAGCGTGGTGCCCTGGTTGCTGCCGCCGTCGCCGAAGAACGCCACGCTGACCCCGCCGGTGCCCTTGAGCTTGGCCGCCAGCGCCGTCCCGCAGATCAGCGGCGGTCCGCCGCCCACGATGCCGTTGGCGCCGAGCATGCCCTTGGACAGGTCGGCGATGTGCATCGATCCGCCCTTGCCGTGGCAGCTGCCGGTCCTGCGCCCGTAGATCTCGGCCATCATCTCGCCCACGTCCACGCCGCGCGCGATGCAGTGGCCGTGGCCGCGGTGGGTGCTGGCGATGGTGTCGCGGTCGTCGAGGTTGCTGCACACGCCGACGGCCGACGCCTCTTCGCCCGCGTACAGATGGACGAAGCCGGGGATCTCGCCGGTGGCGAACTCGGCGTGCACGCGCTCCTCGAACTCGCGGATGGCCCGCATCGTCCGGTAGGCGCTGAGCAACTGGTCCCGGGTCAGAGCCCGCCGCTCGACGGTGTCGGTCATGTGCTCCTCCTCTTATGTGCGTATGAGTAGGCCGAGGCGGGCGCTCGCGGCCAGCACCGCGGGCACGTCCACGCACCGCGGCCCGTCGGCGCGCAGCCTGACCACGGGGCGCTCGCCCGCCCCGAAGGTGAGCTCACGCTCGCCGTCCACCGCGATCACGCCCGCCCGGGCGTCCACGGGAAACACCGATCCCACGGACATCGGCTCGATGTCGCCCACCCCGACCGGCACGACCAGCCCCGGCGCGATCGGCGCGAGCACCTGCCGCGCCGCGGCGGGCGACAGGCGCGCGGTGACCCCGTGCGGGTCGCGCCGGGTCACGGGGGAGAGCTGGCCCAAGACGCTGGACAGGCCGATCGCGTCGGGCTCGGCGAACGCGCAGAACAGCTGGGTCACCGTGGCCGGATCCCAGACCGCCCGCGCCCCGACGTGGCGCTCGGTCGACACGGCCACGTCCACCAGCGCCGTCTCGGCCCGTTCGCCGACCCGGACCTCCAGCAGCTTGACCCGGCCAACCACAACCGAGTCCGGGACCGCCCCGACCGCGACCAGTCCCGCGGCCAGGCCCGCGATGGTGGCCTCCCGGACGGCGGGGAACACGTTGTTGGTGCCGGTGGACAGGGCCAGCATCGGCACGTCCCCGGCCGCCGACGCGGCCACCCGCGCGGTGCCGTCCCCGCCGAGGCAGACGATCACCCGCGCGCCCGCGATGACCATGCGCCGGACCGCGTCCACGGTGTCCTGCGCGCTCTGCCTGATCGGCTGGCCATCGAGAAACTCGACTTCGGGCCATCGCGGCGCCGCCAAAACGCCACGCCGCTCGATGGCGCGGAACACCGCGGCGGAGATCCCGCCCAGGTCCGTGCCGAGCAGCACGCGGTGCACGCCGACCGCGCCGAACGCGGCCAGCATGCGCTGGATCATGTTGGCCTTCTCGGCCGTGGGGAACACCGAGGCCTGCGTGACCAGGCGCCGGATGTCGCGACCGGACAGCGGGTTCGCCACCACGCCGACGATCGCATCTCCCACCGCGCAACCTCCTGGGCCTTACTCTGCGCGCCCGTCCCCGAAAAGGGAAGTACCGTAAGAACGGATGGCAGAGCCTAAACCACCGGAGCGCAAACCGCCCGAGATGAGCTTCACCTCGTGGGTCGACAAGCAGATCAGCGAGGCGGCGGAGCGGGGTGCCTTCGATAACCTGCCCGGCGCGGGCAAGCCGCTGCCCAAGCGGAGCGAGGAAGACGCCGGCCAGGCCTGGCTGCGGGACTACCTGCGCCGTGAGGGTGTGGCAGCCGAGGAGCTGCTGCCCACCCCGCTGAGGCTGCGCAAGGAGATCGAGCGGCTGACCGAGACCGTCCGGGACCTGCGCAGCGAGCAGGAGGTGCGCGAGGTCGCCCGCGACCTCAACCGGCGGATCCTCGAATGGCGCCGGATCCCGGTCGGCCCGCCGTTGTTCCTTTCCCTCCTGGATGCGGACGCGCTCGTCCGCACCTGGCGGGAGGCGCAGGCCACCCCCCAAGAACAGCTCAGCCCAGGAACTCCTGCAGAGGAACGTCCGCGTCGGCGAGCCTGGCCGCGTCTACTTCGCGGCCGCCGCGCACCATCTCCTGGATCACCTCGTTGACGTCCCAGACGTTGACGTTCATGCCCGCCAGCACCCGCCCGCCGTTCAGCCAGAACGCGATGAATTCCCGCCCCTCGACATCACCGCGGAACACGACCTGGTCGTAGCCGCCGGGCTCGACGTGACCGGCATACTCCATGCCCAGGTCGTACTGGTCGGTGTAGAAGTACGGCACGTTGTCGTACACGGCGTCCTGGCCCAACATGGCCCGCGCCGCCGCTTGCGGCTGGTGCAGCGCGTTGGCCCAGTGCTCGACCCTGATGTGCCGGCCGAGCACGGGATGGTAGGCGTTGGCGGCTTGTGCTCAATGATCTGCGGCGCCCTGGTCATGGCTGACCGCCGCCGATCGCCACGCAGCAGTGCCCGGGCGAGGGATCGAGCACCGGCCGCACGCCGTCCGCGCCCAGGCCCGCCACGATCCCCTCGATCAGCCCCAGGTTCATGCCGCACGTCACGTCCCGGTGATGCTCGGCGAGCTGGTGGAACGGGCAGTTCCGCAGCCGGGTGACCCCGTCCGCGCCGCGTCTCGGCTCGTATCCCTGCCCGGCCAGCGCTGCGGTCAGGTCCCCCCGGAACCGGCTGCCGATCTCGACGCCGAGCCTGCGCGCGGCGTCCACCAGGGCGTCCCGGCTCCGGCCGGTGGGATCGGACTCGACCGCCTGGACCAGCAGCCGCGCCGCCAGCTCGTACTCCCGCGGCGGAACGCTCACCGCGAACTCGCGGCCCGACCGCGTGTACAGCTTGGCCGGCCGTCCGGCGCCCGGCCCGCTGCGCCCGGGCGGCCGCTGATACCTCGCTGTCAGCAGCCCCGACTCCACGAGCTTGTCGAGGTGGTACACGGCCAGCGCCCGCCCCACCCCGGCCGCGGCCGCCGCCTCGTCCCGCCCCACGGGCTCGGTCCGCTCGCACACCACCTCGTACAGCCGGCGGCGCACCGGATCATCCAGGCTGCTCACCGAGGAAACCGGCCCCAGGTCCATCACACCACGAACTCTATCACTAAAAACGCCTAATTAAAGAAGAGGCCGCGCGACAAATCCGCGGCGCTCCGAAGCTCCCCACAGAGGGTGAAACCCGGGTTCGACCTCGCTAGAACAAGGTGAAACCGGGGTTTCACCCCGTGAACGCCGGGCCGCTCACGCACACTGCTACACCGGCTCGACCCGCGGGTAGGCGGGCGCCCACATGGCCCGGCGCACCTGCTCAACCGGATCGTCGAGCGGCCGTCCGGCCAGCCCTTCGGCCTGGGCGGCCTCGGCCACCGCCGCCGCCACCGCCGCGGAGACCGAGCGCAGGCTGGTGACCGGGGGCAGTACGGCGGCGCCCGGCGCCGAGACGTCGGGCAGGCCGGCCAGGACGCGGGCCGCGGCGGTCAGCATCCGGTCGCTGACCCGGCGCGCCCGGCAGACGGTGACCCCGAGCCCGAGGCCCGGGAAGATGAGCGCGTTGTTGGCCTGCGCGATCTGGTAGCGGACGCCGTCGTACGTGACCGGGTCGAACGGGCTGCCGGTGGCGATGAGCGCCCGGCCCCGGGTCCACGCGATCAGGTCGGCGGGCCGGGCCTCCGAATGGGAGGTCGGGTTGGACAGCGGCATGATGACCGGCCGGTCCACGTGCGCGGCCATCTCGGTCACGATCGCCTCGGTGAAGGCGCCCGGCTGGGTCGAGGTTCCGATCAGCATGGTGGGCCGGGCCCGTGCCACCACCTCGGCCAGGCCGATGACCCCGTCAGCGTCGCGCCGCCAGCCACCGACCTCGGCGCCCGGGCGGGCGTAGGGCACCTGGAAGTCCCGCAGCGTCCCCGGATAGTCGCTGGTCAGCAGCCCCTTGCTGCCCAGCGCGTAGAACCTCAAAGCGGCCTCGGCGGGGCTGAGCCCGTCCTCGATCATCACCTGCCGCAGCACGTCCGCGATGCCGATCCCGGCCGTGCCCGCGCCGTGGATCACCACCCGCTGATCGCGCATCCGCGTGCCGGCCGCCCGCGCCGCGCCCACCGCGGCGGCCAGCACCACGGCGGCCGTGCCCTGGATGTCGTCGTTGAACGTGCAGTAATTGCTGGCGTACTTGGCCAGGATGCGGTGGGCGTTGGCCGCGCCGAAGTCCTCCCAGTGCAGCATCGCGTTCGGGAACATCCGGGTGGCCACGGTGACGTACGTGTCGATCAGCTCGTCGTAGCGCTCGCCCCGGACCCGCGGGTGCCGGTTGCCCAGGTACATGTCCTCGTCCAGCAGGCCAGGGTTGTCGGTCCCGGTGTCCAGCACGACCGGGATGACCCGGCGGGGGTGCAGCCCGGCCGCGGCCGCGTACACGGCCAGCTTGCCGACCGCGATCGCGATGCCGCCCACCCCCCAGTCGCCGATACCCAGGATGCCCTCGGAGTCGGTGGCCACGATCAGGTCCACGTCGTCGGGCCCGAGGCCGTAGTTGCGGAAGGCCACCTCGACCTGACCGGGATGATCCACCGACAGGTACACCCCGCGCGGCCGGCCGAACTCCAGGCTGTACCGCTCGATCGCGGTGCCCACCGTCGGCGTGTACACGATCGGCAGCATCTCCTCGAGGTGCTCGGTCAGCAGCCGGTAGAACAGCACCTCGTTGCGGTCCCGGACGGCGCCGAGAAAGATGTTCTTGGCCAGGTCATCGGGCTGGCGCTGGTACTGGCCGTACACGCGGGCCAGCTGCCCCTCGATCGTGGACACGCCCTCGGGCAGCAGGCCGGTCAGCCCGAGCGCCGCCCGTTCGGCGAGGGTGAACGCGGTACCCCGGTTCAGCATGGGCGTGGCCAGCACCGCGCCGCCCCGCAGCCGGACCCGCGCCAGCACGCCCTCGTCGGTCGAGATGAGCTCGTACAGAGGTTCCGCCATCACGTCACCCACCAATGCCGTGGCCTGCGACAGGTTGCCGGACGAGCCTACGGCCAGGAGGCGGCGGGAACGAGGCGGACCCGTTAACTTGCCCCGCCCAGTTCGGCGTGCAGCGACGACATGGCCGCCGCGGCCTGGCTCCTGACCGCGGCCTCGCTGATCCCGGTGGCCGACGCGACCTGGGTCTCGGGCAGATCGGCGAAGTACCGCAGCACCACGACCTCGCGCTGCGGCGCGGGCAGCGTCCACAGCGCCGAGACGAAGGCCGAACGCTCGACTTCGATGCTCGCCTCCCGGCCCGCGCCCGGCGTGGCCGGCGCCGCCGCGGGCGCGAGCTTGTCCGCGACCGCGCGGTGCCGAAGCGCCGAACGAGACCGGTCGATCACCGACCGGCGCAGGTAGGACAGCGCGTGCTCGGCGTCGGGCAGCCTGCGCCACGCTGCGTGGACGGCGACGAACGCGTCCTGCACGACTTCCTCGGCGGTGGCCAGGTCCTGCACGAGCAGCACGGCGAGCCGCACCAGGGGCCGGTAGTGCGCCAGGTACAGCGCGGTCACCGCGTGGTTGGCGTCCGGCTGCGCGGCGCGCAGCGGGACGGGCCTGCGGCACCAGGGCCGTGCCGGTCCGAAGGATTCACAGCCTGACCTGGGGTTGTGGGCTCGCATCGTCGTTCTCCTTGGGGGTCCGCGGGTCGGCCTCCCGGCCGCTCAGCGGTATGAGTCGACGGCCCCCGCATCGCCAACAACTATCTGGAGCACGATCACACCGGCCCGTAAGGTTCACCCATGCACACCAAAATCCAAGTGACGAAGGCTGACGTTCCGGGCCTGCTGCGCCGCGGCGCCCTGGCCGTGGCGGCCGGGCGGGCGGCGATCGGCGTGACCGCCCTGGCCTGGCCGGCCGTACCGTCCCGCCCGTGGGTGGGCGCGGCAGCCGATGACCTGGCCGCCCGGGTGTTCGCCCGCGCCCTCGGAGCGCGTGACCTCGCCCTGGGGCTCGGCGCCCTGACCGCGCTCCAGGCCCAGGACGCGTCGGCGTCCCTCTGGGTCGCCGCGGGCGCCCTGTCCGACGCCCTGGACGTGGCGGCCAGCCTGGCCTCGTGGCGCGAGCTACCGCGGGTCGGCCGGTGGCTGGTCGCCGGCTCGGCCGCAGGCGCCGCCCTCACCGGCGCGGCCGGCGCCCTGGCCGTGCGGACGAGCCGGAACGGTCACCCGCCGAACAGCTCGGTGTAGTCATAGGCGAGTTCCGGCTTGGCGCGCACCTTCTCGTCGATCATCTTGGCGTCCTCGCCGACCAGGATCCGCCAGGCTCCGGACCGCACCCCGTCGAGGATGATCGTCGCCGCCCCGGCCGCGCTGAGCGGCGCCTTCTCCCGGAAGTCGGTGTTCATCCGCGTCAGCATCTGGCGCAGGTCGCCGGCTGAGGCACCCTCGGGCAGCAGGCCGGCCCGGCCAGCGCGGACCGCGCCTCGGGCCCGATCAGCTCCTCCACCTGGGCGTCGCTCATGTCCTCCGGCGCAGGCCCGTGGGCGCGGAGGCTGTTCGCGACGATGTTCGTGCCCACGTGACCCGGCATCACGACCGCCACCCGGACCTGCGGCGCGTTGCTGCGCAGGTCCTCGATGAGCGCCTCGGAGAAGCCCTTCACGGCAAACTTTGCCGTGGCGTACGCGCTGTTCGGCATGCCCGGGCCCAGCGACGCCCAGAAACCGTTCACGCTGCTGGTGTTGACCAGCACGCCGTCGCCGCTCGCGATGAGCAGCGGCAGGAACGCCCGGGCGCAGTAATACACGCCCCACCAGTCGGTCGCGAACGTGCGCTCCCAGTCCTCCCGGCTGTCATTGACGAAGCTGCCGGCGCCGCCGTGGCCCGCGTTGCTGAAGACCAGGTCCACGTGGTCGCTGGCGTGCCCCTCGAGTAGCTCGTCGCGGAACCGCAGCACCTGCGCCTCGTCGGAGACGTCGCAGACGTGGCCGGTCACCCGGGCCCCGGCCGGCGCCTCCGCCTGCGCCATGGCCGCGGTCTCCGCGACCGCGTCCGCGTGCCAGTCGCACGTCGCGACCGAACATCCCTGCCCCGCCAGCTGGCGCACCAGCTCGCGGCCCATGCCTGAGCCGCCGCCGGTCACCACCGCGAGTTTCCCGCTGAACGAATCCACCGCCGACGCCTCCTGCCGATCCCGGTTGCCCTCATAGTGATAATGAGGCATCACGCCGGCGATGGAGGATCGAGTGGATGAGTTCACGGTGCCCGAGGTGACAGCCGATGATCACCTGCGCGGGCCTGCCGACGCGCCGGTCACGGTGCTCGAGTACGGCGACTACGAATGCCCGTTCTGCCGGGGAGGAGCACGCGACGTGCACCGGATGCTCGACGAGTACCCCGCCATGATCAGGTTCGTGTTCCGGAACTTCCCCATCCCGCAGCTGCACCCCCACGCCGAGCAGGCCGCCGAGGCGGCCGAGGCCGCAGCGGCCCAGGGGAAGTTCTGGCCGATGTACGAGCTCCTGCTCACGCCCTCGTCCAACCTGGAGCTGCCCTCACTGCTCGACTACGCCGCCGACCTGGGCCTGGACCTCGCCCGGTTCCGCGCCGAGGTCACCGGCCGCGCCTACGCCGCCCGGATCGAGGGCGACATCGCCGAGGGCCTGCGGAACGGCGTCAACGCCACCCCGAAGTTCTACGTCAACGGCGAGCGCATCGACGGCAAGGTCCCGCTGGAAGGCCTGGTGGACGCGGTCCAGGCCGCGCTCCGGTCATGACGCGAAGACGATATGCCCCTCCGCGTGCGCGATGACGGGCCCCGCGGCGACATAACGCACGGTGCACGCCGCCGCGCACCGGACGTCGATCGTCGCGGCCCCGCCCTCGGCGGCGACCAGCAGGTCACCGGCCCTGATCCCGGCCCGGGCCAGGTCGGCCGCTGACAGCCGCAGGATGGCGTTGTCGCCCGGATGCTTGTTGCGCGCCGAGAACCGGTCGGCCAGGTACGCCGCGGTCGCCCCCGGCGGCACGAACCCGGCCGACTCCACGCCGATATCGCCGCCCGCCGCCAGCCCCGACCGCACCATGATGACCACCCGGCCGGACGGGTCGATGGCGTAAACCCGCCCGCTCGTCTCGTCCGCCGCGATCAGATCGCCGCCGAACCCGCCGAACGTCGCCGGCGCCACCACGATCCCGCCCTCTACCACCGGCGCGCCCTCGACGATGACGGACGCCCGGCCGTCGCACCCGATGGCGAACACCGTGGTCCGGGAGCCGAACCTGTCCGTGACCAGCAGCCGGTGCCCGAACCGCCCGGTGCCGTCGAACGCGATCCCGGACAGGAACCCGCCCGCCGGCAGGCTCGCGAACCGCCGCGCCTGACCGGCCGGGCTGATCACGATGACTCCCGGCCGCGTCACCGGCTCAAGAGCAAAGATCATATTTTTTCCGAACGGGCACTGGTTCGTCCGGCCGGGATAGCTGCTCGCGAGCGCGAGGTAGGGCTCGGTGCCCATCGCGGTCTGGTACCCGCCCGCGCCGCGGGCGAACGGGCTCAGCGTGCCGTCGCGCCCCATGATCAGCAGCCGCCCGGCCGCGGCCACCACGAACGACCCGTCCCCGCGCGGCCCAGCCAGATCCACCACCGCGGGCAGATGCCGGAACACGGTCCAGTCCACGCCCGGCGCCGTCCCCGCGCTTCCGCAGCCCGCCAGCGCGGTCACGGCCAAGCCCAGTGCGAGAATCCGAAACCACCGCACGGACAGCCAACCTACGCGCCCGCAGCCATGGTGGGATAGCGCAAGCAGGCACCGATGCGCGACCGGCCCCATCGCACTGCCCAGGAAGAAGTCATGCCTCGGCCTGGCCCGAATCGTCGTCCATGACGGCGGGCGGGGGTACGTTCAGGCGTTCCATGGGCTGACCGGTGATCTCGGCGATGAGATCGAAGTCCTTATCGAGGTGCAGCACCGTCAGCCCGGCGAGTTCAGCAGTCGCAGCGATGATCAGATCCGGTATTGACGGAGCACGATGCTGACCCCGGTCCGCGAGCAGGGTCAGAATCTCCGCCGCCCGGTCCTCGATGGCCGGGGTCAGGTATTCAACCGGCATTGACGACAGCGGCGGTTGCTGGAGTGCTGCCCGCAACTCCGGGCCTGATCGGGCTGAATAGCCGGTTTCCAGGCGGGTGACGGTGGTGATCCGTACCAGTCCGCGTTCGATCCGCGCGGCCCACTCGGCGGCATCCGGGCTGGCGGCCAGGCGGACCAGTGCGGACTTGTCGATCAGCCAGGTGGTCACCTCCAGGCCTGGGACATCACGTCCGGATCGGCCAGATCGGCGAAGGTGTCGGCGAACCGCGCCAGATCCTCCACACTGACCGGAGAACCTGGTGTGGCGGCGTCTTGAGCTAGGCGGCGGCGCACGTACTCGCTCCGGGACAGGCCCAGGCGGGCGGCGTGGGCATCTAGTGCCGCGACGACGTCCTCCGGCACATCACGGATCAGCACATCAGTCATTCCGCCTCCAGGTGATATCCCATGATAGCGCGGTCACAGGACCTGGAGCTTGGTGCGATAGGTGCGGTGCCTGCGGCTTCACCGCTGACCGCGGCGCGAGCGCGGCTGGTCAGCCAGGTGTCCGGCATGGTGTTTAATGGGTGGTGGTTGTAGTCGAAATTCGTTACGTGTACCTGCGCCTGCGAACTTTTGACAGCGGGCGCCGCGAGTACACGGCCAGGTCTTCCCGGCAGGCTGGCGGTCGCGATAACCCGGGGTGCACGCACGTGCCTCCCGAACGATCGTCTCTACAGGAGAAGTACATGGCTGAAGGCACTGTCAAGTGGTTCAACGCCGACAAGGGCTACGGTTTCATCGCCCCCGACGACGGGACCGCCGACGTGTTCGTCCATCACTCTGCCATCCAGGCTGACGGGTTCCGCAGCCTGCAGGAGAACCAGCGGGTCACCTACACCGCCGGACGGGGACAGAAGGGCCCCCAGGCAGAGGAAGTCCGCCCGCTCTGACCGCCAGCGGGCCGGGCCGGGCGCCTTGTGACTGCCCGTCCCGGCCCGCCTGCGTCCCTCCCTCTGCGCGACTACCGGAACCGGGACGGACGTAACCGGGCGCGCTGAGCCCTAACCGATCAGCGTTTCCTTCGGGCGGACCACGCAGAACTCGTGTGGTGGAGTCGGACAGGCATGCCGACAGAGTATGCGCGGCACGCCGGACTGCATCGCACGAACCAGCACGCTTCTGCGCGCCGCTGCGTACCGTCGGGCGCAGGCCAGAGCCCGGTCGCACGCAATTGCGTGAGACGTTTCCGCGGAAACGGGGTCCGGTGGCGTGCTCGGTCCTCAGCTCGCCGCTTGCTTCACGAGCGCGACGATCCTTTCCTCGTCGGCGGCGGTCAACTCCGTCAGGGCGTAGCTGGTCGGCCACATGGTGCCTTCGTCGAGGTTGGCCTTGTCGCTGAAGCCGAGCGTCGCGTACCTGGTGTTGAACTTCTGCCCGCTTTGGAAGAAGCAGACCATCTTGCCGTCCTTGGCATAGGCGGGCATCCCGTACCACAGTCTCGCCGACAGGTCCGGCGCGCTGGCCTTGATGAGGGCATGGAGCCGCTCGGCCAGGACGCGATCCGATTCCTGCATCTCGGCGATCTTCGCGAGCACGTCGCTTTCCTCGTCTGCCTTTGCCGCGCGCGAGCCGCGGCGCCCGGTCGCCTTCAGCTCTTTGGCGCGGTCCTTCATCGCGGCTCGTTCTTCGGCCGTGAAACCCTCGTACGTCTTGCCCGCCGCGGTGGTCGCCGTGGCCGACTTCTGGGTGTCCTTCATGGCAGGTTTCCTCCCGCTGCGGGTCTTGATGGGGATGATCCTCATTTTAGAGAACCGCCGCCGCGGCGGCTTCTCCGAAACTGACCGTCCGTTACCGGGGTTGAGGCCAGCGCCGACGCCACCGGCCGCGGAGCGGTCAGCCCACCTGCTGCAGGCCCTGCGGATAGGCGTGCAGCCGCTGCGGTCCCCGCTCGGTGACCAGGAGCAGTTCCCCGGTCTGGACACCCGCCTTCCCGTCGCGGGTGACGACGTTGGGCTGGACGACCACGGTCATCCCGGCGGCCAGCGCGAAGTCAGCGTCAGCCTCAGGTACCGGCCGGCCTGGAGCCGGCACCACCGGCGGCAGGTAGCCGCCGCCGAAGCCGTGCGCCAGGTCATCGATCGCGGTGAAGCCCGCCTGCTCGATGATCGCCGCGGCGGCCGCGAGATCCCGGGCCCGCGCGCCTGGGACCAGAATGCCCGCCATCGCGCCGAACACCTCGGTCGCGACGGCGTGGAGCTCGCGGTACAACGAGGAAGGCGGCGCCCCGACCGTGAACGTCCGCAGCACCTGCCCCGCGTACTCCGGCGCCGCCGCGGCGCTGATCTCGCACGTGACGACGTTGCCAGGGCGGATCACCTGGCCGGTCGGCCACTGGGCGGGCACGGCCACCGCGGGCTCGTCCATGGCCGTGATGCCGAGGTAGTGGATGTGGTGCAGGCCGCCCCGGGCGACATAGGCCTGCTCGGTACGGGCAAGCACCTCATGGTCGCTCACCCCCGGACGGAGCGCGCCGGCCAAAGCCTCCACGGCGGCATCGGTGAGCGCCGCGCCGAGCCGCAGAGCCGTCACCTCTTCGGCGGACTTGATCAGCCGCAGCGCCGTGTAGGCGGCGCCCAGATCCACCACGTCCGGGATCTGCCCGGCCAGCACCCGGTACTGACCGAACGGCAGCGCCCCCACCACGCCGATCCGCCCGGGCAGCCTGCCCCGCGCGGCGATCAGGTCCAGCGCCGTGGCCACCGCACCCGCGCCCGCCCATTCGACCCGAGGGCGAGAAAGCCGGCGCGCCTGCGGAACGTGATTGAAGAACGAGACCAGGAGCACGTCGTCTTCCTCGGAAGGCGCCACGATCAGCAGCGCCTCCCGGGTGACCGGCCACCCGGTCAGCCACGAGACCGCGCTGCCCGACCGGTTCGCGCCGTACACCAGCGCGTATGGCAGCCCGCGGCGGTGCAGTTCCCGGCCGAACGCGGCGCGCCGCCGCCGCATTTCAGCCGCCGAGAACTCCGGCTTCCCGCCCAGTGACACACCTGAGATGCTGGACCCGGGCTCGCCCCGCCGCAACCGCATCCGTCCGCGACAGCACCCACCGGGCCGCAACCGAGGAGGCCACGATGTGCTTCATCCACTCCGGCAGCGCCGTCGGGCTGGTACAGCAGGCCTCGATCGGCGAGGCGGCCGCGGCCGCGTTCTCCAGCATCGCCGCCCAGGGCCCCATCGCCGGGATGGACGTGCCCGGCTCCGGCACCCCGGACGTGACCGCCGCGCCCGGCGGAGCGCAGGTCCTGGACGGCTTCGGCCAGGTGCTGCATACCCGCTGGAACCGCGACCTGCCGCCCGCGGCCGTCGTCCGCCCCGGCGAGGTCATCCAGCTGCTGTGCCGCGACGCCCTGGATATCGGCGAGTCGGCGCGCACGCTGACGCGCGAGGCGAGCATGACCGTTGACCTGGGCCGGGTGCACCCGCTGACCGGCCCGGTCGAGGTGGAGGGAGCCGAGCCGGGCGACATCCTGGAGGTCGAGGTCCTGGACGTCAGCCCGCTGGTGGACTTCGGCTACGTGGTCATCAGCCCGGTCCTGGGCCTGTTCGGGTCGCTGCGGCCGGACCTGCTCGCCCCGCTCACCCAGTTCACCGAGGCCTCCCAGATCAGCGACCCCAACCCGGGCCCGGTGCCCGGCGCGATCCCGGAGGACCAGCCCTACAACAGCGGCGCGCCGTTCGTCCAGCTGTTCCGGTTCGAGCGCGGCCAGAGCAGCGGATTCGCCACCTTCACCGGCGCGGACACCGGGCGGGAGGCGCGCATCCCGGTCGCGCCCTTCATGGGCATCTACGGGGTCGCGCCGCTGCGCAAGGGCATGTACCGGACCCTGCCGCCCAGCGTCAGCGGCGGGATGGGCGGCAACGCCGACATCCGGCAGTTCACCAGGGGAGCGCGGATCCAGTTCCCGGTGTACGCCCCGGGCGCGAAGTTCTCCGCCGGGGACGGGCACATGGCCCAGGGCGACGGCGAGGTGTGCGTGACCGGGATCGAGACCCTGATGGCCGTCACCGTGCGATTCCAGGTGATCAAGAACACCGTCATCGCCGCGCCGCGGGCGATCGTGCCGGCCGCGGATCCCACCCAGCTGGCCATGCCCGCCGAGATGCTCGCCCACGGCTACTACCACACCACCGGCACCGGCCCGGACCTGATGGAGAACGCCAAGAACGCCGTCCGGGACATGGTCGACTGGCTGGTCGGCGACCAGCAGCTGAGCCTGCACGAGGCCTACGCCCTGTGCAGCGTGGCGGGCGACCTGAAGATCAGCGAGACGGTCGACCTCCCGAACTGGGTCGTGTCGATGACGCTGCCCCGCGGCATCTTCTCCTGAGACAGAATCAGCCGGCCGACGCGAGAATGCGCCCCAGCGTGCGCAGCGCCACCGGCAGGCCGGCCGTGCTTACCGCGCCGAACCCGATCTGCAGGCCCGATTGCGCCGGCGCCGTATAGAAGCAGTGCTGAAGGCCGGCGGTGACGATGCCGTGCCTGGCCGCGGCCTGCAGCACGTCCTTCTCGCACAGCCCTTCCCGCAGCATCGCGGCGACATGCAGTCCGGCGTTCGACGCGCAGACGGCGAGATGGCCGGCCAGCGGTCCGGACAGCGCTTCAACCAGCAGGTGGTGGCGCTCGGAATAGACGCGCCTGCTGCGCCGGATGTGCTTGTCCAGCAGGCCGTCGTCGATGAAGCCGGCCATGGCGGTCTGCATCGCGATGGGCGGATGCCAGTCGATGAGCTGCCTCAGCGCGGCGATCGGCTCGGCCAGCGGCGGGGGGACGACGGCGAAGCCGAGGCGGACCGAGGGGGAGAACGTCTTGGAGAATGAGCCCACGTACACGACCCGGCCGTTGGTGTCGAGGGCCTGGAGGGGCTCCAGCGGCCGGTCGACGTAACGGAACTCGGTGTCGTAGTCGTCCTCGATGACCGCCGCGTCGTGGCGTTCGGCCCACCGCAATAGCGCGCGCCGCCGAGGCATCGACATCGTCATGCCGAGCGGATACTGGTGCGAGGGCGTGACGTACACGACGCGCGCCGCGGGCGGCAGCAGTTCCACGACCAGTCCCTGGTCATCGACGGGGACGCCGACGACCCGAGCGCTGAGCGCCTCAAGCAGGCGCCTCGCGGGCACGTACCCGGGGTCCTCGACCGCGACGCAGTCTCCCGGCTCGAGCAGGACCCGGCATACCAGGTCGATGGCGTGCTGGGCGCCGCAGGTGACCACGACCGTGTCTTCGCGGGCCGTCACCGAACGCGACCGGCCCACCCAGCCGGCGATGGCCCGCCGCAGCCTGATCTTCCCGGCCGGATCGCCGTACCACGCATGATCCGAGGCGACCGCGGCCGCCACGAGCCGGCGCCACGGCGCGTCCGGGAACAGCGCGGGGTCGGGCAGGCCCGGCCGCAGGTCGAACCGGCAGCCGTACGGCGGCGGCCGGAAGTACGGGGACCAGCCCTCGAACCTGGGGCTGGGGCGAAGGGCCGACGCCGGGGCCGCCGCGCTGGGCGGCGCCGGGGACGCGGAGGCCACCACGCTGCCGCCGCCGGCGCGTCCCTCGGCGTAGCCCTCGGCCACCAGCCGGCCGTACGCGGTGGTCACCGTGTGCCGGGACACCCTGAGCTCGCCGGCCAGCTGGCGGCTGGGCACGAGCTGATCGCCGGGCAGCAGCCGGCCCACGGTGATGGCCTGGCGGAGCTGCTCGTACAGCTGCTCGGTCAGCGACTTGCCGGCCTCCGGGTCGAGGAACAGATCCACGATGCCGGTGTACCACAGCTTGGTATGGCCAAACAAGGCCAGTTTGGATCTCGACGGCAGACCATCTGAGTTCATATGGTGCTGGTGTGCGTACCGGGTGACACGACGTGCCGCGGCGGCGCAAGACGTCGAGCCGCGGCGTGACATTCCCGGGCCGCCCCGGCGGTTCACCGGCCTTGTCTCGACGGGGGTCCATCGAGACAACGGGGGCGCCGGTGAACTGCCGGCCGCCGTCCGGCCCAACGTAGTACCGCGACGGAAGGAGCATTGCCGTGCCTGTGGTCCGACTTCTGCTCGGGGGCCTTTCCTTCGGCGAGTCGCTGCGCTGGCACCATGACCGCCTGTGGCTGGCCGACTGGGGCGCGCAGGAGGTGCTGGCCGTCAACGGCGAGGGCCGGCCGGAGGTGATGGCCCGGGTGGATTTCCCGGCCTTCCCGATGTGCATCGACTGGCTGCCCGACGGCCGGCTGCTGGTCGTGGCGGCGCGCGACGGCCGCCTGCTGCGCCAGGAGCCGGACGGGACGCTGGCGACCCACGCCGACCTGAGCAGCCTGGCCGAGCGGGGGCATCCGTGGAACGAGATCGTGGTAGACGGCCGCGGCCACGTCTACCTCAACAACCAGGGTTTCGACTTTCCCGGCGGCGAGTTCGCGCCCGGGACGATCGCCCTGATCCGACCCGACGGGTCGGCTAAACAAGTCGCCGAAGGGATCGCCTTTCCCAACGGCATGGCCGTAACACCAGACAACTCGACGCTGATCGTGGCCGAGTCCTACGGCCAGAAGCTGACGGCGTTCCAGATCGCCGCCGACGGCAGCCTGTCCCCGCCGCGGGTCTGGGCCGACCTCGGCGACGGCGTGCCCGACGGCATCTGCCTCGACGCCGAGGGAGCCGTCTGGTACGCCGACGTGCCCAACAAGCGGTGCGTGCGGGTCCGCGAGGGCGGACAGGTGCTGCAGACGATCCAGCTGGACCGCGGCTGCTTCTCGTGCGCCCTCGGCGGCAGCGACCGGACCACCCTGTTCATGATGGCCACCCAGTGGCACGGCACCGAGCGCTTGGCGGGGACCTCCCGGACCGGCCAGCTGCTGACCGCGCAGGCGCCGGCGGCCGGCGTCGGCTGGCCCTGACTCACTTAGCACTGAGCCTGCGCGGCCTGGCCGGAATGCGCCTGGTCGGCGCGGATGTCGTCGAGGTCTCGCCCGCCTACGACCACGCCGAGATGACCACGGTCGCCGCCGCGCACGTCGTCTTCGAGCTCCTGGCCCTGATGCTGCTCGGCCGCGCCCCAGGCCGGTAACACCACCCTCCGTTCGGTAAATTTTGATTTTTATACCGAACGGAAGGGAGTGCGTGCCCGAGATCACCTTCCAGCTCCTGGACGGGACGCAGGCCGCGGCGCACGCGGACGAACTGCGGGCCGTGCACGCCGAGGTCTACGCCGAGCCGCCCTACGCCCGGACCGATGACGGCGCGTGGTTCGCCGAACGCCTCCCCGTTCACCGCCGCCAGCCTGGTTTCGTCCTCGCCGAGGCCCGGAACGGCGGCTACCTGGTCGGGTACGCGTTCGGGATGCCGCTGCGGCCGTCGACCTCCTGGTGGCGGCAGCTGACCGCCCCGCTGCCCGAAGGGGTCACCGCCGAGCCTGCAGGCCGCACGTTCGCGCTGGTCGAGCTCGTGGTCCGCGCGTCATGGCGGCGCCAGGGCATCGGCCGGGACCTGCACGACCTGATCCTGGCCGGCCGGCCCGAGGAGCGCGCCACGCTCACCGTCCTGCCGGCGGCGGCCGCGGCGCAGCACGCCTTCCGGGCCTGGGGCTGGCGTAAGGTGGCCCGCACCCGCGACCCCGAACCCGGCTCGCCAGTAGCCGACGTGCTCCTCATCACGCTCCCGGTCGGCCGCTAACCCGCTGGCGTCATCCGTTCCGGTGGGACATGCTTGTAGTGGCGGGCCGCGGTCCACGGTGAGGCCGCGTCCGCCACCGGAGTGCCGTAGTGCTGATCACCCAGGTCAACGCGGTCACGAGCCCGGTGCTGGTGGCGGCCGCGTGGTGGGGTGCCCGCCGGGTCTTCGGCCCGGCCGGCCCCGGCCGGCTCGCGCGACGCGTGCGGGCGGGCGGCTACCTGGCCTTGTGTGCCCTGGTGCTGGTCAAGGTCCTGATGGAGCGATTCGCGTACTCGGCGTGGCACGGCGGTCCGTGGCTCGCGGGCCTGTGGGTCGGCGAGGTCATCTTCCTCGCCGCCCTCGCGCTCTACGTGGCCGGGCTGACCCGGTTGACCGCCCGGCGCCCGGCCGTCAGTCCCGCGCTGATCATCGGTATCGTCGCGGGGACCGCGGCCGCCCTGGTCCTGCTGGCGCTGCCGCCGTGGGGCGATCCGCTGCACGCCCCGGACGCCTGGCTCCTGAACGACCTGGGGCGCGGAGTGGCGATTCCCCTGCTGCTGGTCGGCGGCATCGTGGCCGGGCGGATGGCGGCCCGGCGAGCGTCGGGCCGGGGGAGCCGGCTGCCGCTGGCCGACGTGCGGGCCAGGCAGGGCCTGGCCGCCGGGCTGTGCGCGGGCGCGGTTGCCGCCCTGATCCTGGCCGTGGTGGGGGACGGCGCGGCCGCGCTGCTGCCGCACGTGACGGCGCACTTCCCGCCGTTGGCCCTCCCCAACGCGCGCCACGTGCCGCCGGGCGTGGTGGCGTTCGAGACGAGCGTGGCCGAGAGCGCGGGCGGCTACCTGCTCCCGCTCATCTTCTTCCCGGTCCTGGGCGCCGGGCTCGGTGCCTGGGGCGGCCTCCCGACCGCTGGCCATCCCGCCTCCGGTGACAACGGTGGCGGCGGAGGCGGGCCCGGCGGCCCTGCGGAACCGCCCCCTCCGCCCGGCGGCAAGAGCCTGGACGAGGAGCTCGACGAGGTGCTTCAGGCCGCCGCGCTCGGCGCGGGAGCCACGTCCGCCTCCTGACGGCCACGTCGACCGGGAATGGTCGCGGCGGCGTCGGCATCGCGGATGGACAGCGAGCACGCCACCGCGCACAGGCAGATCGCAGCGGCCGCCACGAAGACCACGCCGACGGCCACCTTCTGATTCATGCGCGCTCCCACAGCTTGCTCAAGGCTCACGCAGACCCCGGAAATTCCGGGGCCGCGCGTAGCATGCCCATGTGAAATCGAGAATGCGCGTCGCGGTGTTGGGGACCGGCATCATGGGCACGGGCATGGCCCATAGCCTGCTGCGGTCCGGCCTGGACGTCACCGTGTGGAACCGGACCCGGGGCCGGGCCGAGCCCCTGGCGGCGGACGGCGCGTACGTGGCCGGCTCGCTCCCCGAGGCGGTCGCCGACGCGGACGCGGTGATCACGACGCTGTGGGACGGCGACTCCGTGGCCGACGTGATGGCCGACGCGTTGCCGGCCGCGCCGGACGGGGTGTTGTGGGTCCAGGCGAGCACGGTCAGCCTGGGCGACGCCGGTGACCTGCTGCCTGCCCTGGCCGACGGGTGCGGCGCCAGGTACATCGACGCCCCGGTGCTGGGCACCCGCAGGCCCGCCGAGGAAGGAAAGCTCACCGTGCTGGCCGCCGCCCCCGAGCCGCTGCGCGGCCCGGCCGAGCCGGTGTTCGGCGCCATCGGCGCCCGCACGGTCTGGGTCAGCGAACGGCCGGGCGACGGTACGCGCCTCAAGCTGGTGGCCAACTCCTGGGTCGCCACGATCGTGGCCGCGACCGGCCAGTCGATCGCGCTCGCCCAGGGCCTCGGCCTGGATCCGCGGGCGTTCCTGGACACGATGAAGGGCAGCGCCGTGGACGCCGCGTACCTTCACGTCAAGGGCGAGGCGATCATCGCCGGCCAGTTCGCGCCCTCGTTCGCGGTGGACGGCGCGGTCAAGGACACCGGGCTCATCGCCGCGGCGATGCGGGAGAGCGGCATCGACGCCGCCTTGATGGAGGCGGTCGGCCAGCAGTACCGCAAGGCCGCGAGCTCCGGTCACGGCGAGGATGACATGGCCGCCGTGTACCACGCCTTCCGCCCCTGAACCTCCGGGAACATATGACGCAATCCAGGCGTTGTACTGGGGCTATGTCTAACTGCATAACGTGCGGCCGGGAGCTGCACCCCGACCGGGCCAAGAAGTACGACTACTGCATGTCGCTCGAATGCCAGGAGAAAAACGCCAAGGGCCTGACCATGGTCGCGGTCGGCGTGAACAAGGCGGCCGAGCAGTACATGATCCTCGACGAGACCACCAAGGAAGAACTGGCCAGCGGCAAGTACCGCGATCAGCGCCGTGGGCTGTTCGGCGCGACCGGGCCGTCGCCGGCTCCGGGACCGGTCCCGACCCGCTCGCCCCGGCCGAAACCGCAGGCCCCGGCGCGCAGAGTGACGCGTCAGCCGTGGAGCCGGTCGCAGGAGAAACTGGCCCTGCTGTACAACGAGCAGGGCCTGCGGCCCGACGAGATCGCCCAGAAGCTGGGCCTGAGCACGTACCTGGTGACCCAGATCATCCTCAACAAGCGCAGCCGCGGAAAGCTCTGAGCCCCCGGAACGCTCCGGGGGCCTGCGACGCGTCCTCAGCTGATACGTGCCGCACCAAGCTGCGTTCGCGATTACTTCGGACGGCCAGGCGGGTCTACATATCGTCACCCGGGATCCAGCCCGGCAGCAGCCATGGGAGGCGATATGCGCGACCTGATCGTGAGCAGCCTGGTCTCACTGGACGGCATCCACGGTGACCCGCAGTCGTGGGTCGGGGATTACTTCGACCAGCAGGCCGCGGAGGAGTCGCTCGCGGTGCTGCTCGACAGCGATGCGATGCTGATGGGCAGGAACACCTACCAGTACTTCGCCCCCGCCTGGTCGTCGCCTTCAGGGCCTTACCTGGAGCGGATCAACGAGATGCGCAAGTACGTCTTCTCCTCCACCCTGACGTGCCGCGGACTGGAACAACACGACGATCATCCCCGGCGATCCCGTCGCCGCCGTGCGGGAGCTCAAGGAGCAGGGGGACAGGCACCTCATGATCTACGGCTACGGCCAGCTCGCCCAGACGCTGCTCGAGCACGGCCTCGTCGACAAGCTGAACTTCGTCGTCAACCCGGTCATGGCGGGCAGCGGGACCACGCTGTTCCGCCCCGGCAAGCGCACGAACCTGCGCCTGGTCTCGGTCACCGAACGCCGCAACGGCGTGGTCATCCTCTCCTACGCAAACGCCTGAAGGACGGCAAGCGGAATAGCGGGGCTTCCTTGCAGGCGCTGATCCCTGAAACCGGTGCGTACCTCGCTGCCCGCGCGAGAGCGGGTTTCACGATCATGAAGGGTTTACAGTCTGGCGAGACTCAAAAGCCTTCGTGATCATGGGAAACGGGCCGGATCCACCAGCTGCTCGCGCCGGCCTGCTCAGCCGGGCCGCTCGGCAGGCGCCGACGCGCGGCGCGAGCCCCGGCCCGCTCAGCTGGGCTCCTCGCGGCCGAGTTCGGCCGCGAGCTCATCCCTGACCTGCGCCATCTGGTCCCTCACGGCGGGATCAGCGGCCGGGTACTTCGGGTCGATCGCGCCGAGCGCCGTCACCAGGACCGCGGCCGTGGCCAGGCGGCTGAACCACTTGTGGTCAGCGGGCACCACGTACCACGGCGCCCACTTCGTGCTGGTCTGGCTGAGCATTTCCTCGAAGGCCACCTGGTAGTCGTCCCAGTAGCCCCGCTCCCTGACGTCGCTGGGCGAGAACTTCCAGTTCTTCTCCGGGTGGTCGATCCGGTCGAGGAACCGCCTGGCCTGCTCCTGCCACGACAGGTTCAGCATGACCTTGACGACGACGATGCCGTTGTCGGCCAGGTAGCGCTCCCAGTCGTTGATCTCGCGGTAACGCCGGGCCCAGATGCCCTGACCGCGGGCGGGCGCGGGCATCCGCTCCGCGGCGAGCAGGTCCTGGTGCACCCGGACGACGAGCACCTCTTCGTAGTGCGACCGGTTGAAGATGCCGATCCTGCCCCGCCCCGGCAGGGCACGTTGGTATCGCCACAGGAAGTCGTGGTTGAGCTCTTCGACCGAGGGCTGCTTGAAGGAATGGACCTCCACCGCCTGCGGGTTGACCCCGCTCATCACGTGCTTGATCGTGCCGTCCTTGCCCGAGGCGTCCAGTCCCTGCAGCACCAGCAGCACGCCGAACGTATCCTGGGCCGCGAGCCGGTCCTGATATTCGGCCAGCAGCTTCACGCCGTCGGCGAGCAGGTCCCCCGCCTCCGCGCGCGTTACCTGGCCGGTGTAGCCCGGATCGTGATCCCGGCTCAGCCTGGCCGCGGCGCCCGGCGCTACCCGCAGCGGCTCGATGAGATCGGTCATGAACCGAAGGCGCTTGTCCATCATCAATGCTCCCACCAGGGCCTGATTACCGGCCGGGCGGCCGGTGAAGGTGCCGACCCGGCGCCAGGCACCGGCCGAGCGCCAGGCACCGGAACGGGCAGGTCGCCGCGGGATCCGACCTTCGCGTAGCCGAGGAACAACACGCCGCTGACCAGCGCGACAACGATCCACAGCGGATGGCCGTTGACCCGGCTCCAGTCGTTCAGCCCGTGCAGGATCGCCGCGGCGACCAGGCCGATCCAGGCTACCGTGTACCACCGGTGCCGCCCGCTGGCCGCCAGCCCGATGAAGTACCCGGTCAGGCCGGACCAGCAGGCGTGCGTGATCGGGTCGGTGACGAACCGCCAGAACGAAGTCGAGGACGAAGTACCGCACCGGGCCGATCAGCACGGCGAACAGCGAGGTCGCCGTCGAGTGACCGGAACTGATCAGCTGCTCGATCGAGGGGATGGCCGACTGCACGGTCAGGTAGAACTCCGCGACGCCGTTGACGGTGAAGTAGTGCACCACCTCGCTGGCCCCGAACACCAGCCCGCTCACCGCGCCGAGGAACAGGTAGTCGCGGGGCATCAGGTAGTGCCGCCGGTAGAACCGGTAGACCAGCGCCACCGCCAGGATCGGCAGGGCCTTGGCCAGCTCCTCGGGCAGGCCGACGGTGTAGATGCTCGGGCCCAGGCTCGTGTTGCTGGCGTGCAGGTCGGCCTCCAGGGTGACCGCCAGCGGGACCTGCGTCGCCAGCGCGACCACCGTGACCAGGAGGAGCATCGGCCTGGTCACGTGGTCAGGCCGGATGATGACGCCCAGCAGCAGCAGCCAGGCGGCCGCGAAGTACGCGGCGAAGATCCAGGCGACATGATCGAACGTGCTCGCGCTCGGGTTGCCGCCCAAGATGACCAGCGCGATCGACGGCACGCAGATCAGCAGCAGGAACAGCACCACGGGCCAGCTGCGCAGCGAGTGGTGCCGGATCCAGTCACCGAGCGGCAGCAGGTCGTTGACCTGGCCGGAGCCCGGCTGCCCAGCGGGGCCAGCGGGGCCAGCCGACGGGACCGGCGCGTGAGCGGGCGTCATCATGGTCTCCTTCTCACAAGGGCCGCTACGGTCGGCTACCCGCTCATTATGCTGGGGACCCGGACACAGGACGAAAGGGCCAGCCATGTGGAACTCGTTCCGGACCGACGCCCGCGCCGGCATGACGGCCGAGGTGATCAGCTATCCCGGCGGCAACGGGGACGAGATCCACGCCTACCTGGCCAGGCCGGCCACGGACGAGCCGGTCCCGGGGATCGTGGCGGTTCATCACATTCCGGGCTGGGATGAGTTCTACCGCGAGTTCTCCGAGCGGCTCGCGCGTCACGGGTACAACGTGATCTGCCCCGATCTGTACTGCCGCTTCGGCCACGGTACCCCCGACGACGTGGCGGCCACGGTCCGGTCGCAGGGCGGCGTCCACGACGACAGCGTGGTGGCCGACTGCGGGGGCGCGCTCAGCTGGCTGAAGGCCCTGCCCGCGAGCAACGGCAAGGTCGGCATCATCGGCACCTGCTCGGGCGGCCGCCACGCGCTGCTGACCGCCTCACGCGTGCCCGGTTTCGCCGCGGTCGCCGACCTGTGGGGCGGGGGAGTGATCGCCTCCGAGGAGGAACTGTCGCCGGCCCGCCCGGTCGCGCCGATCGACTACACCGCCGACCTGACCGCGCCGCTGCTCGGGTTGTTCGGCAACGACGACTCCCACCCCTCGCCCGCGCAGGTGGACCAGCACGAGGCCGAGCTGAAGCGGCACGGCAAGGACTACGAGTTCCACCGCTACGACGGCGCCGGCCACGGCTTCTTCTACTATCACTGGCCGCTGTACCGGCCCGAAGCGGCGATGGACGGCTGGGCCAAGGTCTTCGACTTCTTCGGCCGTCACCTGGCCACCTGACCCCGTCCCTTGTGGCCGGCGCGAGGTGCCGGACCCGGCCGGTTGTGGCCAGCGCCATCGACCGCACATCCGGCCGACCGATCACCTGATCGCTCATGGCTGGATCATGGCGCATCCCGGCAACTTAGCGGTAGTGGACCGCTCCGCCTGGGCGCCGACGTCCCAGGCGGGTCTGCCTTAGCTACCTCTCAGTGACTGTTGAAGCTGGCGGTGGTGGTGATGAGCATGCTCTGCAGCGTCAGCACGTGGTGCCCGTGTGCCAGGCCCAGCGTGGCCGGGTTGAGCACGTAGCTGACCGTGCCCTTGTTGCTGGCTGTGAGCGTGGTGATCGCCGTGCCGTCGATGGCGAGCTTGACCGGGTGACCAGGCAGGAAGCCCGAGCCGGACACCGCTGACGTGCCGCCGGCGGGGATGTTCTCGACCGAGAGCTTCGTGCTGTGCTCGAGCCGGCGGAGCTGCTGGCTGGCCTGCCGCTGGGCCACACGGTCAAGGCCGAACGCCCGGGTGGCAAAGACCAGGGCCGGGACGAACTTGCTCGCGTCGATGGTGCCCCAGCCGCTGGCGACGTCGAAACCGGGGCCCGCGGTGAAGCCTTGCACGAGAACCTTCCCGGTCGTCGGATCGATCACCGAGTCGTTCCCGCTCACCACGTCGGAGATCCCGGCCGCCGACCCGAGCGGGCCGAGTATGTCGTAGAGCGTCGGGTTGATCGGACCGAGGTTCCGGCCGTGGTTCAGCTGGGTCGCCAGCGCGAGCACGCCGGCCGTCATGGGAGCCGACTCCGAGGTGCCCTGCTGGGAGTCCATCGTGATGTCGGGCACCGAACGCCACGGCGAGCCGGTGATCTTGGCCACGCCGTTCTGGTAGGCCGGCCGCGGGTAGATGGAGGAGAACCCGGCGCCCTCGGAGAAGATGCCGCCCACGTGCCAGAGCGGGTCCGGTCCCAGCTTGGCTCCGGTCTTCGGGTCGACGTTCGGTACGCTGCCGCCGACGGCCGTGACAAACGGGTTGTCGTCCCAGGTGGCCGTGTCAGGCCCGGGGCTGGTGTTGCCGCACTGGGCGTTGGCGACCGCGAGGTTCTGCACCACGCCGCAGTCGCCGGTCGCGTTCAGCACCGGGATGCCCGCCGCGGCCGCCGACAGCGGACCCGGGTCGTTGGCGTGGATCTGCGCCGCCCCGTCGGAGTACGTGATCTCGCCCGTGCCGTCGCTGATCGAGATCGCGTTGGCGAGGTGATTGGCGCTGATGTACTCCAGCGCGTGCATCATCTCCGGCGGCGCGACGTTGCTCGCGGGGTCGTCGGTGATCTCGCTGTCGGCCGGCGTGGCCGAGATGATGATCTTGGCGTACGGCGCGATCAGGTGCACGGTGAGCACGTCCAGCTGGAGTTCGCCCACCCAGGCGTCGCACGACCCGTAGCTGCCGAGCACCACCATGCCGGGCGGGCACTGCGCGGGCAGCGGGCCGGACGGGTAGATGGTCTGGATGACCGGGTTGGGCAGCCCGTACCGCAGGTCCCTGACGTGGACGTACGCGGCGATTGCGGGGTCATCCCAGCCCTCGATCACGGCCACGGTGGTGCCGGTGCCGTCGATACCCTTGAGCCAGAGGTTACCGATGTTGTAGTCGAAGATGTCCTGCGGACCGGGGGTGAAGTTCGCGAACTTGGCGTAGTTGTCGCGCATGTTCTTCAGCGCGGCAGCGAGCACCTTGATGTGACTGGGGTTGACTGACGCTAGCGCCGCACTGCCGGCTTGGGCCGGGGCGGCCGGAGCGGCCTGCGCGGACGTGACGAGGGGACCGGCCAGCAGGGCGGTCGCCGCGAGAAGGGGCAGCGCTTTCCTGGTGAGTCGCCGCAAATGCACGATGTATCAGCCTCTCGTGGAGGGTGAGAAGTACCGGCGGCCACCGACCGCCAGTCGTAGTCTTCCTTACGAGCAGGTTACGGAACAAGGTCCGTCTTGGGCCGAATGGTTCGGGTTTGTTCGAGAATGCACGTGCCCGGCGGCCACAGTCAGCCCTAGTCGAGTCCGTCGCGATCTGCCCATTCCAGCAGGGTGTCCAGCGGCCAGGCGGAATCATCGATGCCCTGGTGCAGGTCACCGAGCTCGGCAAAGCGGCCGGGCACGGTGGCGATGGTGAACCGGCGGGGGTCCACCCGGTCGATCTCGTCCCAGGTAATGGGCGTGGACACGGTCGCTTCCGGCACGCCTCGCACCGAGTAGGCGCTGGCGATCGTGTGGTCGCGGGTGTTCTGGTTGTAGTCGACGAACAACATGGCGGGGTCGCGGTCCTTGCGCCACCAGGTGGTCGTGACGTGGTCCGGCGCGCGGCGCTCAACCTCGCGGGCGAAGGCGAGCGCGGCCCGCCGAAGCTCGGCGAAGCTCCACCGCGGCTCGATCCTGACGTAGACGTGCAAGCCGTTCCCGCCCGAGGTCTTGGGCCACCCGGTGGCCCCGAGCTCGCCGAGGATCTCGTGCGCGATGTGGGCAACCCGGCGCACGGTGGCGAACTCGCACCGCGGCCCGGGATCCAGGTCGATGCGCCACTCGTCGGGCCGTTCGGTATCGGCCCGACGCGAGTTCCACGGATGGAACTCCACGGTCGACATCTGCACCGCCCACACCACGCTGGCCAGCTCGGTCACGCACAGTTCGTCGGCGTGCCTGCCGTAGCGCGGGAACTCCACCCGCACCGTCTCCAGCCACGGCGGCGCGCCGTGCGGGACCCGCTTCTGGTGCACCTTCTCCCCGGCCACCCCGGACGGGAACCGGTGCATCATGCAGGGCCGCTCGCGCAGCGCGCGCACGATGCCATCGCCCACCGACAGGTAATAGCGGACCAGGTCCAGCTTGGTCTCCCCGCGGGCCGGGAAGTACACCCGGCCCGGATTGGAGATCCGCACCTGCCGGTCCCCGACCTCCACCTCCACCTGATCCGCGGCCACGACAGAAACCTAGGCCATGGCCAGGCACGGTTACCAGCGTCCCGAGGCTGCGAGAGTAGCGGTGCCAGTTCCATCACCTCCGTCAGGCGGATTGGAGGAGGCCGCGTTCGAGCACGATCGGCACGAACAGCTCGCGATAGCCGTGCTCGTCGAAAAGAACCGTGACGTGATCGCCGTCGTAGCGCTGCACCGTGCCCTCGCCCCAGCGCTCGCTCACGACGCGCGCGCCGACGGGGAAAGGGACATCGGCCGGTGCCATCTCGGCCTGCGCGAGGTCGTTGTCGCAGTTCCCGCACGGGCCGGGGTAGTCCTGCCCGAAGTACGAGAGCAGGAACGAACGACGGCAGCCGGTGTGCTCGGTGTACCGGCGCATCATCGTCAGCCGCGTTCGCTCGATCTCATCCTCGCGCTGGGTCTCCGCCTCCGACGCCGCCAGCGCCTGCGTGACGCTCATCGCGCCGGTCCAGCGGACCTCGCCGTCCGCCCGCCACGTCGCCGCGCCGAGATCGGTCAGCCGGACGAGCGCGGCTGTCTGCTGCCGCGTGCCGGGCTCGATCCGCTCGCCGGCCGCGAGCGCGGCCGCGACCCGCGCGACGGCTGAGCCGGATACGCCGTGCGCGGTCAGGTATCGCGCCGTGTCGAAGTCCTCGTACCGGTACAGCAACCGCGCGTGCGATGGCTTGTCATCCCGCCCGGCACGCCCGAGTTCCTGGTAATACGCATCCAGCGACGGCGTCGGGTCAAAGTGCATCACCCAGCGCACGTCCGGCTTGTCGATCCCCATGCCGAACGCGACCGTGGCCGCGATGATGCGGGCCGAGCCGTCCAAGAACGCTGTCATCGCCTCGTGCCGCTCACGCCCGGACAGCCCCGCGTGGTAGAGCGTCACCTGCTCGCCCGCGGCCGCCAGCGTGTCGTGCGCCGCTTCCGCGCTGGCGTGCGTCGCCGCGTAGACAATCCCCGAGCCGGCCAGGCCGCCCGCCGAGCGGACAAGTTCCTGCTGCTTGTCGGAGGCAGTGCGCGCGCGGTGCACCGACAGCTGGATGTGCGGCCGGTCGAAGTCGCCGATCACCACCTCGGGATTGTGCAGGCCGAGCCGCCGGATGATCTCCTGGCGCACCGGCGGCGCGGCCGTCGCGGTCAGCGCGAGGCGCACCGGTGCGCCGGCCGCCTCGGCCTGGGCTCCCAGCAGCATGTAGTCCGGGCGGAAGTCGTGGCCCCACTGGCTGATCAGGTGCGCTTCGTCCACGACGAACAGCCCCGGTTGCGCGCGCTGGAGCGCCTGGCGGGTCTGCTCGTTCATCAGTTGCTCCGGCGACACGAACACGAACGTGCCGGAGTCGCACGAGGCCAGGAGCGCTGCCGCGCGCGCCCCGGCCGATTGCTGGGAGTTCAGCACGATGGCCGGCAGGCCCGCCGCACGCAAGTGGGCGAGCTGATCATCCTGCAGCGCGATCAGCGGCGAGACCACCACGGTCGGCCCGGCCCGCAGCAGCCCCGCCAGCTCGTAGATCGCCGACTTCCCGCCGCCGGTCGGCAGCACCGCGAGCACGTCGCGGCCGCCGGCCAGCGCCTCGACCGCGCGCAACTGCCCGGGCCGAAGCCGCGCAAAGCCCAGCCGCTCGCGTGCGAGCTCCTCGATCATGACTTCGCTCAGGTTAAGGCCTTTCAGTAGGCGCGGGCGAAGATCACCCGCTTGCCGTAGGCGGACGCCTTGCCGCACCGGATGCACGTGCCCTGCTCGGGTTCGCCCGCCAGCGGGATGCAGCGGGGAGTGGCCGTGGTTTCCGCCTTGATCTCGTCTTCACAAGCCTGCTCGCCGCAGTGCAGCGCCAGCGCCCAGCCGACCGCCACGGCGGCGGCGAACTCGGGCCAGGAATCGACGGTGGCCGTGTGGTCGTCGCGGAAGTCGGCGGCCCGCCGCGCCAGCATCGCCTGGAACGCGGCAAGCTCGGCAGCCAGCAGGTCTGGCGCCGCATCGAGCGGGATGGCCTCCTTGGCGGCGTCCGGTTGCCGGTAACTCAGGCGGCGGGACATCAACGCGGTACCGGCGGCCAGGTCCCGCGGGCCGAGCTCGAGCCGGATCGGCACGCCGCGCATCTCCCAGTCGTTGAACTTGAAGCCCGGCGACACCTGCGGCCGGTCGTCCACGTGCGTCCGGATACCCGCGCGCTGCAGCGTGGCGGCCAGTTCGGTAGCCGCGGACACCGTGGCCTGGGCCTGCTCCCCGCGCCCGATCGGGACGATCACCACCTGGTAGGGAGCCAAGGCCGGCGGCAGCACGAGGCCCTTGTCGTCGCCGTGGGTCATGATCAGGCTGCCGATCATCCTGGTGCTCATGCCCCAGGAGGTGGTGTGGCACAGTTCGGCGGTGCCGCTCTCGCCGGTATAGGTGATCCCGAACGCCGCCGCGAAGTTCGTCCCCATGAAGTGCGAGGTGCCCGACTGCAGGGCGCGCCCGTCCCGCATCATGGCCTCGATCGTGAACGTGCGCTCGGCTCCGGCGAACCGCTCTCCCGGCGTCTTCTCGCCCGGCACGGTGGCCAGCGCCGCGACCTCCACGGCCACATCCTGGTAAAAGCCCAGCGCCAGCATGGTCTCGGCGATCGCGTCAGCCGCGGTGGCGTGCGCGGTGTGGCCTTCCTGCCAGAGGAACTCGCTGGTGCGCAGGAACATCCGGGGCCGCAGCTCCCACCGGAGCACGTTGGCCCACTGGTTCAGCAGCAGCGGCAGGTCCCGGTGCGAGCTGATCCACTTGGCCATCATCTCCCCGATGATCGTTTCCGACGTCGGCCGGATGACCAGTGGCTCCTCCAGCTCCTTGCCGCCCGCGTGGGTGACCGTGAATAGCTCGGGCGCGAACCCCTCGATGTGCTCGGCCTCGCGCTGCATATAGCTCTGCGGGATGAGCAGCGGGAAGTATGCGTTCTGATGCCCGGTGGCCTTGATCCGCCCGTCCAGGTCCGCCTGCAGCAGCTCCCAGATCCGGTACCCGTACGGCCTGATGACCATGCTGCCGCGGACCGGTCCCCGGTCCACCAGTTCAGCGCGGAAGACCACGTCGTTGTACCAGGCTGAGAAGTCCTCGCTCTGCGGGGTAACGCTGCGCTCGTCACGTGCCATGACCTTCAGGTTACCGAGCCAGGCCTCAGTCCGCGCTCATCGGTGAACCGACCCCGATTCAGAACAGAGTCGGCGGTCCGGAGGGGATCGGCTCAGGGAGCGGCTCGACCTCGGGCACCCGGGCTCGCACATCGTCGTGGAATCGCCGCGCCAGCTCGAGCGCGTCCACGTTGTCGGGCGTATGGATGAATACGGTCGGGGAACGCCCCTCACGCAGCCAGCCGGCAACCGCGCCGAGCCAGTGCTGCCATCCCGCGACGGTACGCGCCGCGTCGTCCCGGCCGATGTAGCGGACGACGGGATAGCAGGTGAGCGCCCGCGACCGGCGGGGCAGCCGCGGCTTCTTCGTCCACGCCTCCCGTTCGGCATCGGTCACCGGAGGGCTCCCGAACAGGACGGTGGTGTCGAAGGTGACCCATTCGGCGCCGACGTCACCGAGAGCCCTCTCGAGCTGTTGTTCTGATCGCGGGTCCTCGAAGAACGCGCGATGCCGTACCTCCACGCCGTACCGGTATCCGCGCGGGAGACGGCGCAGGAAACCGGTGAGAGCGCCGAGGTCGGCGGGGCTGAAGGACGGTGGCAGCTGGATCCAGAGGACGTGGGCACGCTGCCCGAGGGGTTCGATCGCAGCCAGGAAGGCGCGGAGCGGTTCGTCGGCGTCGGCGAGGCGGCGCTCATGAGTAATCGTTTTCGGCAGCTTGAGGATGAACCGAAAGTCAGGGGTGGTCTGCTCAGCCCACGATTTCACCGTGCCGAGGCTGGGTGTCGCATAGAAGGTCGTATTGCCCTCTACGGCATTGCACCAGGTCGCGTACGCGCTGAGGCGGTCTCGCGGTGACAGCGATCCAGGCAGGTAACGGCCTTGCCAGGGTGCGTACGTCCACATCGCGCATCCGACGTGGAGCTTCATGGCCCGAGGGTACCGGTGCTCACGCGAGAGCGGCTGTCACCGGTCGTCCTCGCGGTACGGGACTTCCTGGCGCTGTTCGAGCACGTCTTCCTCGGGCTCGTCGTCGGGAATATCGGTCGGCGTCGAGGGCTGCTCGCGATCCTCGGCGTCATAGTCGGCGTACTCGTCGTCGGCGTACTCGTCTTCGGGGTTGCTGTCGATGCTGGACGTCATGGCTGTGAGTTTTACTTGCCGGTGCCCCGGACGCAAACAGCGGCTCCCGCCGGTTTCATGCCGTCGGCCTCCCGTCCATACTCGGTGGCAGGCCCGGAGCAGGAGGAGGCGGTTGACATGGACGCGGGGAATCTCTTGGAGAAACTGTCGGACAATCTGTCGGTGAGGCGCGCCTTCGGTGCCGCGTACGAGAGGGACGGCACGCTGATCATCCCGGTCGCGCTGGTGGTCGGCGGCGGCGGCGGGGGTACGGCACGTACCGAGCACGGTGACCCGGCTGCCCTTCCCGGAAGCGTGCCCGAAGGGGACGCCACGGCGCACGACCCGGCACCGCAGGATCCAGGGCGCGGTGACGCCGGCGGGGGGTTCGGCGGGCTGATACTGCCGTCGGGCGTCTACGTCGTGAAGGGCGACCAGGTCCGCTGGGTACCCGCCGTGGACGCGACGATCGTCGTCCTGGCTTCGCTGAGCCTGGCGCGGCTGCTCGCCGACGTATGGACCCGTCGGCAAAAGCGCCACGGCCGGCCGTGACGCGCCGGCCGCCGCCCGTCCCCTGGCCGCCATGGCGGGCGGCGTGCGCCACGGCCCGTTCGGTAAAAATCCTTATTCCGAACGGACCGTGGTGATGCGGGAGATTCAGGGTCATCCCTTACCCGGGGCCGGCCCTCGCCGTCCTCACTATGGCGCCGGCTATCTGCCCGAGGAGATAGGGTTTGTGCCGGTCGGGATCGTGTACCGGAAGTGAGAGACAATGAAGGCGCTGGTCAAGGCGAAGGCGGAGCCTGGCCTCGTGCTTGAGGACGTGCCAGTCCCTGCCTTGGGCAGGGACGACGTTCTGATCCGTGTGCTCAGAACTGGTGTCTGCGGTACAGACCTGCACATCTATGACTGGGACGGCTGGGCGCAGGCGAATGTGCCGGTGCCGCTTGTTATCGGCCATGAGTTCGTCGGCGAGGTCGTGGATATCGGGTCCGACGTGCAAGAGCCGCGTCTGGGCGACCTCGTGAGCGGTGAAGGCCACCTAGTATGCGGCCGTTGCCGCAACTGCATGGCCGGTCGGCGCGTTCAGTGCGCGCACACGAAAGGAGTGGGGGTCAACCATCCCGGCGCCTTCGCCGAGTACATCGCGCTGCCCGCGACAAACGCCTGGCGGCACGAGCCGGACATCGACCTCGACGTCGCCGCCATCTTCGATCCCTTCGGCAACGCCGTGCACTCAGCCCTGACTTTCCCGATCCTCGGGGAGGACGTTCTCATCACCGGTGCCGGCCCGATCGGCCTCATGGCAGCGATCGTGGCCAGGCACGCCGGCGCCCGGTACGTCGCCATCAGTGACGTCTCGGAGTACCGGCTGGATCTCGCCCGGCGGATCGGCGTGACCCTGGCGGTGAACGCTGCCGAGACGAAGCTCGGTGACGCCATGGCCGAACTTGGCATGCGCGAGGGCTTCGACGTCGGCCTCGAGATGTCCGGCAAGCCGGCCGCACTGCGGGAGATGCTGGCCACCATGACCCACGGCGGCAAGATCGCCATGCTCGGCCTGCCGCCGGAGGAGTTCGGGATCGACTGGTCGCACCTGGTTACCAACATGATCACGATCAAGGGCATCTACGGGCGCCAGATGTTCGAGACCTGGTACGAGATGTCGGTGCTGATCCATTCGGGCCTCGACATTTCGCCGGTCATCACGCACAGGTTCGATGCCGCCGATTTCGGGCAGGCCTTCGATACTGTGCGCAGCGCTCAGTGCGGCAAGGTGGTCCTCAACTGGGCTCAGAGGTAAGCAACGATCGAGGGGTCCGGCACGTGTTTACCAGCATCCAGCAAGACATCAACGGCGAGCTTGATGAGATCCGCTCGGCAGGCCTGTTCAAGGCCGAGCGCGTCATCGTCAGCCCGCAAGGGTCGAGCATCCGCGTCGGGGACGGCAGGGAGGTTCTCAACCTCTGCGCGAATAACTATCTGGGCCTGGCCGACGACCCGCGCATCGTGGCGGCCGCCAAGGAGGCCCTGGACCGCTGGGGGTATGGCCTGGCCAGCGTCAGGTTCATCTGCGGCACCCAGGGCGTGCACAAACAACTTGAGCAGCGCATCTCAGGGTTCCTCGGCACCGAGGACACCATCTTGTACTCCTCCTGCTTCGACGCTAACGGGGGCTTGTTCGAGACATTGCTCGGCGAGCAGGACGCCGTCATCAGCGACGAACTGAACCACGCATCTATCATCGACGGGATCAGGCTGAGCAAGGCCAGGCGGCTGCGCTACCGCAATCGCGACATGGCCGACCTCGAGGCTCAGCTCAAGGCGAGTGCCGATGCAAGGCGTCGGCTCATCGCCACCGACGGCGTGTTTTCCATGGACGGTTACGTCACGCCGCTCGGCGAGATCTGCGACCTGGCCGACCGTTACGGGGCAATGGTCATGGTCGACGACTCGCACGCGGTGGGATTTGTTGGCGCCCGCGGCCGCGGCACACCCGAACTGCACGGGGTCAGCGACCGCGTTGACATCGTGACGGGGACTCTCGGCAAGGCGCTGGGCGGGGCCAGCGGCGGCTACACCAGCGGGCGCCGCGAGATCATTGACCTCCTTCGCCAGCGTTCAAGGCCGTACTTGTTCTCTAATTCGGTGGCACCCGCGGTGGCGGGTGCCTCGCTAAAGGTGCTGGACCTGCTGGAGAGCAGTGATGACCTGCGGGCCCGCCTGCGCCAGAACACCGCCTGGTTCCGCGAGCACATGACCGGCCTGGGCTTTGACATATTGCCCGGTGACCACCCGATCGTGCCCGTGATGATCGGCGACGCCGCGCGCGCGACCCAGATGGCCGACCTGCTCCTGGACAAGGGCATATATGTCATCGGCTTCAGTTATCCGGTGGTCCCGGTCGGCAAGGCGCGGATCAGGACACAGGTATCCGCCGCGCACAGCCGCGACGATCTCCAGACCGCAGCGGCCGCCTTCGCCGCCGTCCGCGCCGAGATGAGCTGACCTCACCTAGCTGGCCGCGTCACGGCGCGGACCCGGGGGCGAAGTACTGTTCGACGGCGCTCGCCAGCCCGGCCGCGATCACCTGCTGCCCGTGGTTGCTTGCGGCGATCGAGCCCTCGAAGGGGTCGGTGATGAACAGCGGCTCCACCAGCGCCCCCGGCATCGTGCTGGGCGTACTGAAGTAGCCTCGCTTGGCCGGGCCGAGCAGCAGCAGGTGCCCGTAGGCATGGTCCGCGGGGGTGAGCGAAGAGCCGAGCCCTTGATCGGGCTGGACTCCGTCGTCTGGGATCTGCCAGCCCTGCGCGTTCATCGCGGCCAGGACGGCCGACTGCACCAGGCCGGCCAGCCGGCGGTTGTCGGCGGCGAACGGCCGGGCAGAGTCGTAAGCAGTGATACAGCCGGCGTTGGCGGCAGTTGCGCCGGAGTTGAAGTAGACGCCGATAAGCACGTCCGCGTGTGCCATGTTGGCGCAGACGTCCCTGGCGGCCACGTCGTCGTGTGAACCGGTGACCGTCAGCACGCGCCCTGACATGTCGCCGGGCCCGAGCCGCAGGACCGATGTCGGGCCGGTCCTGGACACCACGACCCGGAAGCCCGCGCGCCGCAGGATCGTCGTCGTGTCCAGCACCACGGGCAGGGTCTGGTCGGCCTCGTAGATCACCTGCCCGGTCCTGGTCATGCCCACCGCGCCGGGGTCCGGTCCGCCGTGGCCCGCGTCCAGGAACACGGTCAGATGCCGGTTCCCCATCGTGGGCGGGAACGCGACGCATGCGCCGGGGCTGAAGTAGGCCGGGTCGATCGCGGCCGCCGCGCTCTGGCTCTGTCCGCCGCCGCCCGTGCGGGCGCTGGCGGAACGCGAACCCGCCGTCGTGACTGCCCCGCTGGCACCGGCCGACAGCACCCGCGGCGCGGATGCCAGGCGGGACGCCATCCCGACGACCAGGACGGCGGCCGCGACGACCATGACGGCAACCCACCAGAAGACGCCGGCTGCAACAGGTCCTCCCCGGCTCCGGTCGGCCGACATCCAGGTCTCCTCCCGTTCGCACACCAAGCACGAAGAACCCGGCCCAACCGTTCCGCTGGCATCCGCAATGTGCAGTCACGTTACGGATACCCCGACTGCCGCCTTGCTCCGCACAATGACTACAAGACACGACCACGAGAGGACCCCCGAGATGAACGCCCGACCGAATATCGTTCTCATCCACGGCGCATGGGCCGACGGCTCTTGCTGGAGCGGCGTCGTCGAGCGCCTCCAGGCCGCCGGCTACCACGTGACCGCGCCCCAGTTCCCGTTGACCGCGCTGGCCGATGACGTTGCCCGGCTCCGCGAGGTGCTGGATCTCCAGGACGGCCCCGCCATCGTCGCCGGGCACTCCTACGGCGGCCAGGTCATGACCGCCCTGGGCACGGACGCCCCGAACGTCGCCGGCCTGGTCTACATCGCCGCGTTCGGGCTTGACCAGGGTGAATCCCTGGGTGGGCTCTTGTCGCAGGGACCGGTGACCCCGGCGCTGGCACACCTGTCCACCGACAAGCGGGGCTTCGGCTGGCTGTCCGAAGACGACTTCGTCAACCACTTCGCCGCCGACGTCGACCCGGTGAAGGCAAGGGTGATGTACGCCGTGCAGCAGCCGCTGGCCATGTCCGCCTTCGGGGACGCGATGGGCGTCCCGGCCTGGAAGACGCTGCCGTCCTGGTACCTGGTCGCCGCCGACGACGAGGCCCTCCCGCCTGATGCCGAGCGGCAGTTCGCCGCCCGCATGGGCGCCACCACCGTCGAGATCCCGTCCAGCCACGTCGCGATGGTCTCCCACCCCGGTGAGGTGGCCCAGCTCATCGAGATGGCGGCCGAGGCCGTGCTGGCCACGAGCTAGGCGGCTCGCCCGCCCACGGCACGACAAGTCCGTCAATCTGAAGGACGAGACATGAACGACCAGCGAGATCTTGAGGGCCTCAGTGCCCTGGTTACCGGGGCCACCTCGGGCATCGGCAAGGCAGCGGCCGAAGAGCTCGGCCGGCATGGCGCCGAGCTCGTCGTGCACGGGCGCGACGTCGCTCGCGGCTCCGCGGTGGTCGACACGATCACCGCGGCGGGCGGCAAGGCCCGCTTCGTGGCGGCCGACCTCACCGACCCGGCCCAGCTGGGCGACCTCGTCGAGCAGGCCGGCCCGGTCGACGTGCTGGTCAACAACGCCGGCTTCTCCTGGTTCGGGCCGACCGCGGACCTCGATATGGCGACCTTCGACCGGCTCTTCGCCGCCAACGTCCGGGCGGCGTACTTCCTGGTCGCCGCGCTGGCCCCGACGATGGCCGCCCGGGGAAGCGGCAGCATCATCAACATCGGGAGCATGGCCGGCCAGATCGGCCTGGCCGGCGGCGCTGCCTACGGCGCCACCAAGGCGACCCTGGCGGCGATGACCCGTTCCTGGGCGGCCGAGTTCAGTCCCTCCGGTGTCCGGGTCAATGCCATCGCTGCCGGGCCGGTCCTGACCGACGGGGCCGCCCCCGGCCGCATCGAGGCCCTGGGCGCCACGACCTTGCTGGCCCGGCCCGCCCAACCCGGCGAGATCGCCGGGGTCATCGCCTTCCTCGCCTCCCCGAAGGCCAGCTATATTACCGGCGCGGTCATCGCCGCCGACGGCGGCCGCACCGCCATCTGACCCCGGCGCCGCTCGCGAAAGGGAGTACCAGTCATGACCACTTCGCTTTTGGCAGTCACCTTTGACTGCGCCGACGCCCCTGCCCTGGCCCGGTTCTGGGCCGATGTCCTCGGGCGTCAGGTTGCCGAGGACTCCACTGCCGAGCACGCGGTCCTGCTCCCCGGCGGCGCCGGCGGGCCGCGTATCACGTTCAACAAGGTGCCGGAGCCGAAGACCGTGAAGAACCGCCTGCACCTCGACGTCATCAGCGACACCTTCGACGCCGAGACCGAGCGGCTGCTGAGCCTGGGCGCCCGCCGGCTCCGCGACGTGCAGCGGGGCACGTCCCGGTGGACGACCTTGGCCGATATCGAAGGCAACGAGTTCGACCTGATCGCCGGGTAGCCCCCCGAGGCCATGCCCGTCGTCGTGTTCGCCCGTGCGGGCGGTGATAAAAGGCATCGTGATCCTCGCCGTCTGGTGTTTGCCGTGGTAACGCCTGGCCCGGTCTTCACTGTGGCTCCCGGGCGGGCGCGGGCGGTATCGGTGGGGTGACTGCACTTTGCGCGGTGCGGGCATGCTGGGGCGGCGGCCGCTGTTGAGCCTGGGGACGGCGTTGACGAAACGCACGGGCCGAGAGGACAGGCGGATGCCAGGCCCCGGTGACCTCCCCGCACAGTAGCCCGCGCCCATCATCGGGCGGGACGCGGCGCTGGCCCGGCTGCGCGCCCTGGTGGACCCGGCCCCGGCCTCCGGCCGGGTCCTGGTGGTCACCGGCGAGGCGGGGATGGGCAAGACCGTGCTGCTGGCTGAGGCCGCCGGGCGGGCCCGGCGGGCGGGCCTGCGGGTCCTTTCGGTCACCGGCCGGGAATCGGAGGCGCGGCTCGCGTTCGCCGGGCTGCACCAGCTGCTGCGGCCGGTGCTGCGGGCCGCCGCGGGCCTGCCGGGCCGGCAGGCCCGGGCGCTGTCCGGGGCGCTGGGCCTGGCCGCGGATCCTGGTGCTGCGGACCCGCTGCTGACCGGGGCGGCGGTGCTGACGTTGCTGTCGGATCTGTCCGAGCGGTCCGCGGTCGTGGTGGTCGCCGATGACGCGCACTGGCTGGATCGCAGCTCGCTGGACGCGCTGGCCTTCGCCGGCGGCCGCCTGGACGCCGAGCCGGTGGTGCTGCTGGTGGGGGCCCGGGGGCTGGCCCCGCCGCCCGGTTTTGACCGGGGGTTCCCGGAGCTGCGCCTGGGGCCGCTGTCAGAGGCGGACGCCGGGCGGCTGCTGGACGGGCAGCCGCGGCCGCCGCGGGGGCGGGCCCGGGCCCAGGTGCTCGCGCAGGCCGCGGGTAATCCGATGGCGCTGATCGAGCTGGCCGCGGTGATCGCCGAGGATCCGGCGGCTAGCCGGCGGTGGGCCGCCGAGCCGCTGCCCCTGACCGACCGGCTGACCGCGGTCCTGGCGTCCCGGTTCGCCGCGTTGCCCGGGCCGACGCAGGCGGCGCTGTTGCTGGCGGCGGTGGCCGACGGGCCGGACCTGAGCGCGGCGGCCAGCCGCGGCGCCGGGCCCGATGCGCGGGCGCTGGCGCCGGCCGAGGACCGGGGCCTGGTCAGGGTCGACCGGACCGGGCTGCGGTTCTCCCATCCCCTGGTCCGCTCGGCCATCTACCACGCCGCGCCGTTCGCCCGGCGGGCCGCGGCGCACCGGGAGCTCGCCGGGGCCCTGGGTGACCAGCCGGACCGGCGGGCCTGGCACCTGGCCGCCGCGGCCCTGCACCCCGATGAGCAGGTGGCGTCGCTGCTGGAGGCCACCGCGGCGCAGGCGCAACGCCGCGGCGGCGCGGCCGCCGCCGCGCTGGCGCTGGAACGCGCGGCCGACCTCAGCCCCGACCCCGCAGACCAGGCCCGCAGGCTGGTCGCCGCCGCGTCGGCCGCCGTTCCCACCGGCCAGGGAGACTGGGTCCAGGATCTCGCCGCCCGCGCCCTGGCGGTCACAGCGGACCCGGAACTGCGGCTGGCCGCCCGCCACGACGCCGGGTGGGCGCTGGCCTGGTCAGGGCGGCGCACCGCCGCGCTGTCAGCGCTCATCTCCGTCGCCGAAGAGGCATCGCGTGATCAGCCGGACCTCGCCTGGGACGCCCTCGCGGATGCCGCCACTGTCGCCTACCACTCAGGCGCGCCCGCCAGCTGCCAGGCCGTAAGCCGCGTGCTCGGGCTCCTGGAAAATCAGGGGGCCCGGTCCGCCGGCCATGGCGCGCGCGCCGATCCCGGCCCGGACAGGCTCTGGATACAGGCGTGCATCGACCCGTTCGGCAGCAGAAGCGAGCTCGTCCGGTACCTGCGCGAGATCAGCGGCTCTCCCCTTGAAGAGCCTGCTTTGTGGCGAATCGGTTCCGCCGCGTGGCTCCTGGACGAATCCGGCCTGGCGATCACCTTGCTGCAAGATGCCATGCAACGGCTGCGGGCACCCGGTACGCAGGGCACCAGCGGCCCGGGCTTGACCGCGCTCGGGTGGGCCTACATCGACACCGGTCGGTGGGACGAGGCCCAAGAAGCTGCCGCCGAAGCCGCCGACCTGGCCGAGGCTAACCAGATGGAACTCATCGCCGCGGCCGCCGACTTGATCGCGGCCACTGTCCTGGCCATGCGCGCCGACTCCGGCGCGGCACGCAGGCATGCCGACCGGGCGCTCGCCAACGCCGATCTAGCAGAAAACGGACTACTGGTCGCCCGGGCCCGGCGGGCCCTCGGAATCGCCGCCCTCGCCGACGGCAGCCACCTTCTGGCCTTCACGCAACTGCGCCAGCTGTTCAGCGAGGAAGGGGCGCCCGTCCATAACATTTTCTCCTACCTGGGTGTGGCCGATCTCGCGGCTGCCGCGGTGCGCGCCGACCGGCGGATGGAAGGATGCGAGGTCCTTGAGCGGGCGCTCAGCCATCTAGGCGGAACGGCTTCTCCCCGGCTCGAGCAGCTCATCGCCCGCGCCCGCGGCATCCTCGCCGGCCCGGACCGGGCCGAAGCCTATTTCGGCACGGCGCTCGCCGACCCCGCCGGGGACCAGTGGCCGTTCGAGCGGGCCCAGCTACGCCTCGACTACGCCGAATGGCTGCGGCGCCGCCGCCGGATCAACGACGCCAAGCCCGTGCTGACCGAAGCCCTGGCAACCTTCCGGCGGCTAGGTGCCCGGTCATGGGCGCAGCGCACCGAGGCCGAGCTGAGAGCGTGCGGGGTGGCCGCTGCCGGCGTCGCCCGGCGAACGCGATGCCCTCGGGGAGCTGACCCCCCAGCAGCGCCAGATCGTCCGCCTGGCCAGCCACGGCCTGACCAACCGCGAGATCGGCGACCGGCTCTTCCTGTCACCGCGCACCGTCAGCTCGCACCTGTACCGGTCCTATCCCAAGCTCGGGGTCGCCGGCCGCAACCAGCTACGCGACGTGATCGCCCTCACCAGCACACCAACCACGGCGCACGAAAGCACCGGAGCCGAGACCCTTCTATAAGTCTTCTGTCGTAGCGGTACCGCCTGCGGGGTTTCCGGCATCGGTGGTGCCGGTCGGCGACTCTCGAAGGTTTCGTGCGGGCGTGACCGGCAATAGCCCTGCCCATTGAGTTTCGAGCGCCGTTGACAGAAGTGCAGTCAAGGTGCGGATACCCGGGGCCAGTTTCCTGCCGCAGAGTCGAAACAGAGGACTTGCCTGTTAACGCCTCTCCATGCGACCGAACGGACGCTCGCCATTCCCCGAAAGCGAGATCATAATGAACATCGCCCGTGCCGCACAGCACGCAAGGCTGCGCCTCATCATCGCGGCCCTGGCCGTGGCCATCGCCGCCCTGATCATCCCCCTCAGCCAGATCGCCTCCGCCCATACGACGACTCGCGCTGCCGCCAGCGGCGGGCCCAAGCCCGCCATCGTGCTCGAGCACGGGGCCTGGGCCAACACGGCCAGCTGGAACGCCGTCATCCAGCGGCTGCAAGCCGACGGTTACACCGTCTACGCGCCGCCGAACCCGCTGCAGGGGCTCACCTATGACTCCGAGTACCTGGCCGATTTCCTGCACAGCATCTCCGGACCCATCGTGCTGGTCGGCCACTCCTACGGCGGGGACGTCATCACCAACGCCGCCACCGGCGACACCCAGGTCAAGGCGCTGGTCTACGTAGACGCCTTCGTTCCCGCCCAGGGCCAGACCCTCGCACAGCTGCTGGCCGCCTACCCCGGATCGTGCGCCGAGCCGTCGAACCTCACCGTAGTGCCGTTCCCTGGTGCTCCCGCAGGCGTCGGGGACGCCTACATCACCCAGAGCGCGTTCCCGTCGTGCATGGCCAACGGGCTGCCCGCCCGCGAGGCCCGGGCCGCGGCCGCCGACCAGGCGCCGCTGGCCACGATCGCCCTCACCCAGCCGTCTGGTGTCCCGGCCTGGAAGACCATCCCGTCCTGGGCCGTGGTCGGCACCGCCGACCACGCCATCCTGCCGGCGTTGCAGCTGGCCATGGCCGAGAACGCGCACGCCCGCATCACCGAAGTGAGGGCCCCGCACCTGTCCATGATCTCCGACCCCGGCGTCGTGACCAGCGTCATCCTGCAGGCCGTCCGGGCCACCACCTGACGAGCGGCAGCTTCGTATCGGCCTGCCGGCGTCCGAAAAGGAGTAACCAGCCATGATCCCTTCCCTCGCCACAACCGCTCCCACCCAGTTCCTCGACATCGGCGGCACCCGTTTCGCCTACCGCCGCTTCGGGACCCCGGCCGGCACCCCGCTGGTCTTCACCCAGCACTTCATGGGCAACCTCGACAACTTCGACCCCGCCATCAGCGACGCGCTGGCAGCGGGGCGCGAGATCGTCCTGTTCGACAACGCTGGCGTCGGCCGCAGCACCGGTACCGCCCCGCACACCATTGCGGGCATGGCGGCCGACGCCGCCAGCTTCATCGACGGCCTCGGCCTGACAAGCGTCGACATCTTCGGCCACTCCATGGGCGGCGGGATCGCCCAGCTGATCGCCCTGGACCGACCTGGCCTCGTACGGCGCCTCGTCCTGGTAGGCACCGGTCCCCGCGGCGGTGACGCCATCGCCCGGCAGGCCCCCGAGGTCGCGCCCTTGTTCACCCGGCGAGACGAGCTCGGCGAGGACATGTGGCTGCCCATCATGTTCTCGCCGTCGAAGGAAAGCCAGGCCGCCGGCCGCGCCTTCATCTCCCGCATCACGGCGCGCACCGACGACCGGGACATCCCCGTCAGCGACGAAACCATCGCCGCATACCGGGCCGCCGCGCGGGGGTGGGCCTCAGCACCCGCGGACAATTTTGGCTACCTCGCCGGGATCGCCCAGCCCGCCCTCGTCGTCAACGGCAGCGACGACATCGTCATACCGACGATCAACTCCTACCATCTCTACCAGCACCTCCCCGACGCCGAGCTGATGCTGCTTCCCGACTCCGGCCACGGCGCCCACTTCCAGTACGTCGAGCGCTTCGTGCGCCGGGTCATCGACTTCCTCGACCTCCAACCGCACGACACGGCTACCCCGTCGTGACGGTTCGCGGACGGGGGAGCATCCGGTAGGCCCGAACCGGTCAGGGAGCCGCGGGAGCATCCGCCGCGCGCAAGGGCTCCAGCAGCCGGTGCGGCCTGGTCAGCGCGGCGGTTACCCAGCTGTCGTCATCCGCCGGCCGGGCTTCCCGCTCCCCAGTAGCACGGTCCCGCTGTCGGGGTGACCTTGATGTCCCACCCGAGTTGCCGGAGCCGTCTCTCCAGGTCTCCTGGCTGGTGGGGTACCTTCACTAGCCGGTAGGCGGTTCCGTCAGGGATCTGTCGTCGGATGGTCGAAGACGATGGACCTTCCACGAGTTCGTCCGGGGTGCGGTAAGCATCGTCGGCGAAGAACACGCGGCCCTGTGGTTTGAGACAGCCAGCCACGAGCGACCAGAAGGACTCGAACCGTTCGGCTGGGACGTGCGACAGCCAGAAGCCGAAGAAGACCACGTCGTAGCGCCGGTCCGGCCTCCAGGTGAAGAGGTCGGCCCGGATGAAACGCACCCGCTCCCTGGAGACCCGGGTCGCCGCGATGGCGAGCATCTCCGGGGACGCGTCCACCGCGGTGACGTCGGCCGCGTAGCGGAGCAGCTGGCCGGTCCACACCCCGGGACCGCAGGCAAGCTCAAGCACGCTGCCCCTCGGCTGGAAGGCATCCAGTGCGTCGGTCAATTCGCCGCCGCCAGGAAGATCCAGGCCCTGGTCCAGATAGTCCGCGGCCAGGGCTCGGTAGTAGCCGACCTGCTCATCGAGGAGATGATCGAGTCCGTCCCCGGCGGTCGTGCTCCCGCCTCCACCCCGACGCTCCATTTCGCTGCCTGCGGCGGAATAGCCCCCACGGGGAGCTCGATCCGTTCCTGTATCCATGGACTCAACAATCGAGGTTGCCCTAGGGGCAGAGTCAACATCATTCCTTCGGCACGTCATCGCCGGGCGGTGCCGGCTTGGCGCACTGCCCCGGCGGCCTGCCGTGCCGCTACGAGAATCGGATCCCATACCGGCGCGAACGGCGGAGCGTACGCGAGGTCCAGGGCGGTCATCTCTTCGACCGTCATCCGGTTCCATAGTGCCGCCGCAGCCGTGTCGATCCGCTTGGCCGATCCCTCGTAGCCGACGATCTGCACGCCCAGCAGACGTCCGGTGCAGCGCTCGGCGGTTATCTTGACGGTCATCTGCTGGGTACCGGGGAAGTAGCCGGCCTTCGTGCCGGACCGCACGGTGACGGTCACGTACTCGAACCCGGCGCGGGTCGCGTCGAGCTCGCGCAGCCCGGTCCGGGCGATCTCCAGATGGCACACCTTACTCACCGCCGTGCCGACCACCCCGGGAAACGTGGCGTAGGAACCGGCCAGATTGTGCCCGATGACCCGGCCCTGCTTGTTGGCGTGGGTGCCGAGCGCCACATGCTGATACTGACCCGAGACCAGGTTGAGGACTTCCACGCAGTCGCCGCCGGCCCAGATGTGGTCGTGGCCGAGAGCCTGCATCTGCACGTTCGTGCGCAGGCCACCGTGATCGCCCAGGGCCAGGCCGGCCTCCCGGGCGAGCGAGGTGTTCGGCCGTACCCCGAGGCCGAGGACGACCACATCGGCCGGGATTGAGCCGTCGGCTGTCAGCACCGAGCGGATCCTGTGGTTGCTGCCGGTCTCGAATCCGATGACGGCGGTGTTGGTACGCACATCGATGCCGATGCCCTCCATGGCCCGGTGTACCGCCGCCCCCATGTCCGGGTCGAGCGTGGTCATCGGCTGCGCGGCCTGATCGACGACGGTGACGGCGACCCCGCGCCGCACAAGTGCCTCGGCCATCTCCACGCCGATGTAGCCTCCGCCGACCACCACGGCCCGCCGCGGCTGCACGCGCTGCAGATCCGCCAGGAGCGCGGCGCCGTCATCGAGAGTCTGCACGCCGAACACGCCGACGGCGTCCACGCCGGGCAGCGGCGGTCGTACCGGGACTGCGCCGGTCGCGATGACCAGAGAGTCGAAGCCTTCCCGGGATGACCGCCCTGCGGCCAGGTCATGAGCGAGCACCCAGCCGGCCGCGAGGTCGATCTTCTCCACCTCGGTTCGCATCCGAAGGTCGATGCCGTTGCGCCGGTGTGCGTCCGGCGAACGGGCGACCAGACGCTCCGGCCCGTCGACATCCCCGGCTACCCAGTACGGGATCCCACACGCAGAGTAAGAGCTGTACGCTCCGCGCTCGAACGCGACAATCTCGACCGCGTCGCCTGCGATCCGCTTGGCCTGCGAGGCTGCGCTCATCCCGGCCGCGTCCGCCCCGATGACGACGATCCGCTTGGTCATGGGATCAGTACTCGCTCCGTCGCGTGCGTCGCCACCGGTCAGGCCGCCCCGGTGCTGGTACGGATCTCGGTTCCCGCCCGGACCGCCCTGGTGACCGGGGTCTTCTCCGCGATCTCGGCCAGCTTCGCGCGCTGGTCTTCATCGACGCCGTGCAGAGTGATCAGCCGGTCGATCCACCTGGTGTTCCGGTCTTTGACGACGTAGGTCAGCTCGACATTCACGCCAGCTAGCGGCCAGCTCTGATGTTCGGCGTACATTCGCAGCGTGATCGCGGTGCAGGCACCGAGCCCGGACAGCAGCAGGCCGAACGGAGCCGGACCGCTGTCGGCACCGCCGCGGTCGACCGGTTCGTCCCCGCGCAGCGCATGGCCTCCCGTGTTGATGCGCACACCGTACGGTGTTTCCTCACTCGTCACCGTGGCGGTGGCGATGGTGAGGTCACGGTCGTCGCTCATCAGCCCATCCTTAACCCTTGTCACGCGGACGCCGAGCACAGCTTCATCGTCACGGTGACGAAACCCGTCGTCCATGTTCCCCGGTATCAAGTCCTGCCGTGGATATTGTCCGGTGGTGCCGATTCCTGGCTCCCAGCCGAGCGCCAGATCCTTGTACTCGCGGATTTGAACAAGCTGGGATAGTCACGTCGGGCCAGGCGGACCATCTCGGGTCAAAGGTCGATCCCGGAGTCAGTATCATCGACATCTATGTCGAGTGCAAAGCCGACCACCCGGCGAACCCGTGGCGGCTGGGTTCCGGCCGGAACGTCGGCCGCGCGCCGCACCGCGCACGCTTCGCGGACCACCGCCAAGGGGCAGCGCACCCGCGAGGAGCTGGTGGCCGCCGCCCGGCGGGTCTTCGAGCGGGACGGCTACTTCGGAGCCCGGGTTGCCGACATCACGGCGGAGGCCGGGGTGGCGCACGGCAGCTTCTATACGTATTTCGCATCCCGGCAGGACGTGTTCGTCGCGGTGATGCGGGAGGTGGGGGAGCAGTTCAAGGTGGCCGTCGCGGTGCCGCCCGGCGAGCCGCGCATGGGGGTGTACGCGGCGCTGGACCGCGCCAACCGGCGGTATCTGGACGCCTACCGGGCGAATAGTGTGATCTGGGCGCTTGCCGAGCAGGTCGCGACGATGGACGAGGAGATACACCGGATCCGGTTGCGCGGCCGGATCGAGCACGTGGAGCGGGTCGCGAAGACCATCCGCCGCTGGCAGGACCACGGGCTCGCCGATCCGGACATCGACCCGCGCACCACGGCCGGCGCGCTGGTCTCGATGCTGTCCAACTTCGCGTACTGGTGGCTGGTCGGCGGGGACAGCTATGATCCCGAAGCCGCCGCGGCGACGCTGACCGCCATCTGGGCGCGCGCGGTCGGCCTGCGCGAACGGCCCGGTCAGCCTCCCGCGGCCTGAGCCGGCCCTGTGGCCGGCTTGAGCCAGGCCCGGTGGCCGCCCGCCGCCCCTTCCCTGTCGACATCTATGTCGATTACGATGCGGTCATGCTGGAGACGAGGAAGACGTTCGGTGACGTAAGCGTCTGGCCGAGCGGCGACCTCGTGGCGACAGTGGAGATCGGGCGCCCGCCGGACAACTTCTTCGACGCCGAGCTCATCACCTCGCTCGCGGACGCCCTCGCGTGGCTGGACGGACAGCCGGAGTTCCGCGCGGCGGTGCTGTGCTCGGACGGCAAGCACTTCTGCGCGGGCGCGGACTTCACCGGCCGCTCCGGACGGCCAGGGATGGGCGGCGCGAAGGAACTCTACGCCGCGGCGGCCCGGCTGTTCGAGGCGCGGACGCCGGTGGTCGCCGCCGTGCAGGGCGCGGCGGTGGGCGGCGGGCTGGGGCTGGCCTGCGCCGCCGACTTCCGGGTCGCCAGCCCGCGGGCCAGGTTCTGCGCGAACTTCGCCCGGCTCGGCCTGCACCATGGCTTCGCGCTGACAGTCACGCTGCCCGCGATCATCGGCGAGCAGCGCGCGCTGGACCTGCTGTGCACCGGCCGCCGGGTCGGCGGCGAGGAGGCCGCCCGGATCGGGCTGGCCGACCGGCTGGCCGACGCCGAAGGGCTGCGGGCGGCCGCGCAGGAGCTGGCGGCCGAGATCGCCGCCGGCGCCCCGCTCGCGGTGCGGTCGATCCGGGAAACGATGCGCGGGACGCTGGCGGAGCGGGCCCGGACGGCGATGGACCGGGAACTGGCCGAGCAGGACCGGTTGCGCCAGACGGCGGACTTCGCCGAGGGCATCCGCGCGTCCGCGCAACGGCGGCCACCCCGATTCGAGGCGCGGTGACCGCGGCCATCCCGGAAGCGGTCGCCGAGCTGCGGCGGTGGATCGAGGCCAGCTGGGATCCCGAGCTGAGCCTGGTGCGCTGGCGGGAACTGCTGGCCGACGCGGGGTGGGCGTGCCCGGCCTGGCCACATGGCTGGTGCGGGCGGTCCCTGCCGGCCGGCCTGGCCGCACTGGTGACACAGGAACTAACCAGCGCGGGAGTGCCAGGTCCGGCCGAAGGGGTCGGCGTGGGGCTGGCCGGGCCGGTGCTCATCGAGCACGGCACCGATGCGCTCAGGGAACGGTTCATCAGGCGTACCGTCACCGGCGAGATCACCTGGTGCCAGCTGTTCAGCGAGCCGGGTGCGGGCTCGGACCTGGCCGGGCTGACCACCCGGGCCGAGGCGGTCGCCGACGGGTGGCTGGTGACGGGGCAGAAGGTCTGGTCGACCGGAGCGGCGACCGCGGACTTCGGGCTGCTGCTGGCCCGCACCGACGCCAGCGTGCCCAAGCACCGCGGCATCACCTGCCTCGTACTGCCCATGCGCCAGCCGGGTATCGAGGTGCGCCCGCTGCGGCAGATGAACGGGCACGCGTCGTTCAACGAGGTGTTCCTGGACCAGGCCGAGGTCCCGGCCGGTTACCTGATCGGCGAGCAGGGCGGCGGCTGGACGGTCGCGCTGTCGATCCTCGCGCACGAGCGCCGTCTCGCCGCGTCCCGGCCCGGCCCGGTGCCGGCCGGGGCGACCGGGCGGGCCTGGCGGGAGGCGATCGCGGAGCGGACCGCGGCCAGCGAGCCGCACAAGTGGTACCCGCAGCGGGCCGGCCGGCCGGATCTGGTCACCGGCCGGGCAATCGCGCACGGCCTGGCCGGAGACCCGCTGGTGCGCCAGGAGATCGCCCGGCTGGTGGAACTGGCCTGGTCGGCGCGGTGGACGGCCGAGCGTGCCGCCGCCGCGCGGGCGGCGGGCCGGCCGCCCGGGCCGGAAGGCTCGCTGGGCAAGCTGGCCAGCAGCGTCATCGCCCGGCAGGCGGCGCGGGTCCACGCGCTGATCGCCGGGCCGGCACGGCATGCTGGCCGGGCCCGGATCGCCGCTGGACGGGACGATCGCCGAGATCTTCCTCTCCGTGCCGGGCATCTCCATCGCCGGCGGCACCGACCAGATCCAGCGGACGATCATCGGCGAGCGGATCCTCGGCCTGCCCAGGGAGCCCGACCCCAGCCGGAATCTGCCCTTCCGCGAGGTGCCCCGTGACTTATCTCGACCGAGACGACGGCGCCCGCATCCAGTACCAGACCTTCGGGCCAGAGAACGGTGCCACGCCTCTCCTGCTCACCCACGGCTTCTCCGCCTCGTCGGCGATGTGGCAGCCGAACATCGCGGCGCTCGCCGCCGCGCGACCGGTCATCACCTGGGACCTGCGCGGCCACGGCAGCAGCGACGCAGGGGACGACCTGGCGCGCTACTCGGCCGAAGCCTGCGTGGCGGACATGGCCGCGCTGCTCGACGCGTGCGGGATCACGCGCGCGGTGGCCGGCGGGCTGTCCCTCGGCGGGTTCCTGTCGCTGGAGTTCTGCCTGGCGCACCCGGACCGGGCCGCCGGGCTGGTGCTGTGCGACACCGGCCCGGGCTACCGTCGCGACGAAGCGCGGCAGCAGTGGAACGACCGGGCCATCGCGCTCGCCGAGCGCCTGGAGCGCGGCTCGGCACGCGGGCTGGCGCACGCCGCCCGCGGCATGCTCACCCAGCGCGACGCGCGCGTGATCGACGCGCTGCCTGCGATCACGATCCCGGCGCTGGTGCTGGTCGGCGCGCGGGACAAGGATTACCTCGGCGCGGCCGGGTACATGGCGGCGAGACTTCCCCGGGCCGCGTACGCGGTGATCCCGGATGCCGGCCACGTGTGCAACGTCGACCAGCCGGACCTGTTCAGCCAGCAGGTGCTCGCCTTCCTGGACCAGCCCGATCTCCGGTAAGCACGCCCGCCTCGGCCAGCCGGGTTATCTCCTCCCCGGTCAGGCCGGCCTCGGCCAGCACCTCACGAGTATGCTGCCCGGCCAGCGGCGCCGGACGTCGCACCGACGCCGGGGTCGCCGAGAACCTGACCGGCGGCGGGATCACCTTGTACCGTCCGGCGTCCGGATGCTCGTCCTCGGGCAGCGCGTCGATGAGCTCGTCCAGACCGGTCGCCGCGGCGGCCGGAATCCCGGCGTCTGCGCAGAACGCCAGCCATTGCGCGGTGGTCTTGGTGGCGTGCACCCTGCTGAGCGTGGCGTAGCCGAAACCAGGCTCCCGCCACAGCGCGCGGCTGGACAGCCTGGGGTCCCCGATCAGCTCGTCGTGACCCGCAGCGCGCAGCAGCGCCGCCCAGTGCGCCGCCCGGTGCGGCTGCACCGCGATCCAGCCGTCGGCGGTCCGCAGCGCCCCGCGCAGCGGGGTGAGGATGCGCTGGTACCCGGCCGGGCCCCGGGCCGGCCGGGAGATGGCGCCACCTCCGTGCTCGACCAGCAGGAAGGCGAGCATCGCATCGGACATCGGCACCTCCACCTGCTGGCCCTCGCCGGTTCTCGCCCGGTGGAACAGCGCGGCGATGATCGCGTAGGCCAGCACCAGCCCGGACACCTTGTCGGCGAGCAGCGTCGGCATCAGGCCGGGCCGACCGCTCGCCCGGCGCAGCACGTCAGGCACACCGCAGGCGGCCTGGATGATGTCATCGAACGCGGGCGCGTCCGCCTGCGGGCTGTCCGACGGGAACCCGTGCGCCTGGCAGTAGATCACGTCTGGGCGGACAGCGGCGACGTCCGGATAACGCAGGCGCAGGCGGCTCAACGATCCCTGCCGCAGGTTGGTGACGAACACGTCACAGTCGGCCGCGACCCGTAGCAGCGCGGCTCGGCCGTCCGGGTGCGCGATGTCGAGCGAGATGTTGCGCTTGTTTCGCAGCAAGTTCAACGAGACGCCGGACAGGCCGGGATACGGTCCGGGGCCCATGACCCGGTTGATGTCACCGTCCCGGGTCTCCACGGTGATCACGTCGGCCCCCAGGTCGCCGAGGATCTGGGTAGCCAGCGGACCCATCACCACCGAGCTGAGGTCAAGCACGCGTATCCCGTCCAGCGGGCCGCCGGATGCTGCTTCACGGGATGTGGGCATGCGGCCTCCCTGGTGAATCGACATCGATGTCGATAGTATCAGGATGCACGCGACACACCGGGCGTACCGCCACCACGGAGGTAGAGCCGATGAATGACCCGGATCTTCTCCGTGAACAGGTACGCGCCTGGATCGATGCCCACTTCGATCCCGGCATGTCGTTGCGTTCCTGGCTGGAGCTGCTCGCCGACTCCGGCTGGGCGGCGCCTGCCTGGCCAGCGGCCTGGTACGGCCAGGGCCTCCCGGCCGGCCTGGCGGCGGTCGCTATCGCCGGGTTCGGCGCGGCGGGCGTGCCGGGGCCGCCGGCCGGCCTGGGGTCGCTGCTGGCCGCGCCGACGATCATCGCGCACGGCAGCGATGAGCTGAAGCGCAAGTACGTGCGCGCCGTGCTGACCGGCGAGCACGCCTGGTGCCAGCTGTTCAGCGAGCCCGGCGCCGGATCGGACCTGGCCAGCCTGGCCACCCGGGCCGAACGCGATGGCGAGGACTTCGTCGTCGACGGCCAGAAGGTCTGGACCTCGGCGGCGCAGGTCGCCGACTACGGCCTGCTGCTGGCCCGGACCAACGCCGACGTGCCCAAGCACCACGGGATTACTTGCTTCGCGCTGCGCATGGACCAGCCGGGCGTCGAGGTCAGGCCGCTCCGGCAGATGACCGGTGACGCCATGTTCAGCGAGGTGTTCCTGACTGGGGCCCGGGTGCCGGCCGCCGACATCATCGGCGAGCTCGACGCGGGCTGGACCGTCGCGCTGACCACGCTGGCGCACGAGCGGACCGGGCTGGGCGCCCGGGCCGGAACCGGGTTCGCGGTCGCCGCGCCGGGCGGATCAAGGTTCCGCGCGCAGCGGGAGACGTCGGCCGGCGAGTACGTCGCCGCGGTGCGCCGCCGCGGGCCCGGCCGGTCCGGCTATGGCACCGGCGGGATGGCGATGCTCGGCATCGGCGCGGCGCCACTGATCCAGCTGGCCATCGACCTGGGCCGGGAGCAGGACGCGCTGGTCCGTCAGCAGCTCGTGCGGTTGCACACGCTGACCTTGCTCAACACGTGGAACGGGCAGCGCGGCCGGGCGGCGGTCAAGGCGGGCGGCCGTCCCGGCGCAGAGGCGTCGATCGGGAAGCTGATGACCTCGCAGATCGCCAGCCTGTGGCGAGATACCGCCGCCGAGATCTGCGGGCCGCTCGGGATGCTGGCCGGCCCGGACGGGCCGCTCGACGGCGCGGTGGCCATGCAGGCGCTGGCCGCGCCGGCGCCGGCCATCTACGGCGGCTCCGACCAGATCCAGCGCAACGTGATCGGCGAGCGGGTTCTCGGCCTGCCGAAGGAACCTGACACGTCGCGGGACGTCCCGTTCCGCGAGCTGAAAAGGGGAACCCAGCAACAGGAAGCCCGGCCGTTATGACAACTTTCGTATTTACCGATGAGCAGCAGGACCTGCGCGATATGGTACGGCGGTTCCTGGTGGAGAAATCGCCGGTCAGCGAGGTACGGCGGCTGATGGCGACCGAGGCCGGGTACGACCCGGCGGTCTGGGCGCAGCTCGGGCGGCTCGGGCTGGCCGGGCTCACCATCCCCGAGAAGTACGGCGGCGCGGGCTGCGGGCCGGTGGAGCAGCTGGTCGCGTGCGAGGAGATGGGCGCGGTGCTGCTGTGCGCGCCGTATCTGGCCAGCGCCGTGCTCGCCACCTGGGCGCTGCTGGCCAGCGGCGACACGGGCGCGCAGGCGGATCTGCTGCCGGGGATGGCGGTCGGCGAGACGATCGCCACGCTCGCCGTACCGGAAGACGACGGCTCGTGGACGCCGGAGGCGTTCAGGGTCACCGCACGCCGGTCCGGTGAGGAGTACCTGCTGGACGGCCGCAAGTCGTTCGTGCTCGACGGGATGATCGCGGGCCTGGTCCTCGTCGCCGCCTCGTCCGATGACGGGCCCGCGCTGTTCGCGGTCGACGGCGATGCGCCGGGCCTGTCTCGTCAGGCGATGCAGACGCTCGACATGACCCGCAAGCAGGCCGTGCTCACGTTCAGCCGAACCCCGGGCCGACTGGTGGGCCCGCCCGGCGCGGCCGCGGAGATCGTGGCGCAGGCGATTCGTGGCGGCGTGCTCGCGCTGGCCGCGGAGCAGGTCGGCGGGGCGCAGCGCTGCCTGGACATGGCGGTGGCGTACGCAAAGGTCCGGCATCAATTCGGCCGGGCCATCGGCAGCTTCCAGGCGATCAAGCACATGTGCGCGGACATGCTGCTCGAGGTCGAGTCCGCTAGGTCCGCCGCTTACCGCGCGGCCTGGGCGGCGGCGGACGGCGCCGCCGATCTGCCGCTGATCGCCAGCCTCGCCAAGGCCTACTGCTCGGAGGCTTACTTCCACGTCGCCGCGTCGAACATCCAGGTTCACGGGGGCATCGGCTTCACCTGGGAACATGATGCGCACCTGTACTACCGGCGGGCCAGGTCCGCTGAGGTCATGCTCGGCACGCCGGCATCACACCGTGAGGTCGCCGCCGGCTTGATGCTCACTGACGCCGCGGGTTAAGCCAGGGTTCCCGCGTTGTCGATCACTGCGGTCAGGACTTGCGGGCCAGCCCCGCATAGGCGGCGATCTGCTCGCCATCGTCAGGCGCGGCCGAGCCGGGCTGCCACCTGGTCGCATGGCTGGCAGCCGCGCCGACCCAAGGGAACCGGTGACGGCCACGCTGCCGGCTCCGCGGGAACAGGGTCCCTACCTGGTTATCTCCTTGCGATAGCTGCGCGCCAGTTCCCCCATCCCGGTTTCGGCCGGATACCCGGGCTGCGGCAGGACGCTGACCCCGGCCTTCCCCTTGCGCTTGGACACCGGGGGCGGAGAGACCGACTGGACGCTCGCGGCGCTGCATACGGCGGCGGCGTCGCTGGCGGGCCCGGGCACCTGGCTGCTGGTCGGGATGGCGCCGTCCAGGACGGGATGGCGGACCTCGTGCTTCAGGACCTGACGCAGGTTCCTGGCATGAGCGTCCCGCGCGGTGAGCGGGTGCAGCCCGAAGACGGACTCGATCATCTTCAGCGTGGAGGTGTGCTCGAACGGGCCATCGTGGACGACCCTCCCTCCGTCTTTTATTCTGGCCAGGTTGGACACCACGATGGCCGGCACCCGGAACCCGAGCTGTGAGTAGTCGGGAAACAGCCGTCCGTCGGTCGGAGTCGTGCCGTTCCCGGTGTGATCGACGTCCGCCGGGTTGGTGTCGTCGATCACCCGCGGCGGCCGCACGTGGTCGAAGAACCCTCCCCACTCGTCGAAGGTGATGACGAGCACCGTGTTGTCCAGGTAACCCATGCCGGCCAGGGCGTGGTAGACGTCGGCGATGAACCGCTCGCCGCGCCTGATGTCGGACTTGGGATGATCGTCGGCGCCGGTCCCGTCGTCCGCGAGGGCGAACTCCGGGTCGACGAAGCTGACGTTGGGCAACAGTCCTTCCGCCACGGTGTCGAGGAACGACTTGGTTTTGACCGGGATCCCGAGGACGTCGGTGTCGCTTGCGGCGAACAGGTGCCAGAACGGCAGGTACTTCAGCCCCCACAGGGCCAGGAACGGCAGGTCCCGGAAGAAGTAACCCCCGGTCGGTATCCCCTTGTTGTTGGGGATGGGCGAGAGCTGATCCCAGATGGTCGGCAGCTTGGAGATCTTGTTGATGTTGTGATCCCGGTCGGTCCGGGCGGCGTGCTGGTAGAAGCGATTGGGGTAGGTCTCTCCCGCGAACGAGCAGAAGTAATGGTCCAGGACGGTGTAGTGGTGGGCCAGGGCGCCGATCACAGGGAGGTCGGGGACGGCCTTGGGCGTGCCGTCAGGGTTGAGATTGGTGTAGAAGCCGATCGGGAAGGTGTTGGCGGCGGCCGCTTTCACCCCCTTGTTGAGGTCCAGGGCGGTCGGCCGCCGCAAGAAGCCGTCCAGCTTGCCGAAGTTGTACTCGATGAGGAACCCCTCCCAGCTATGGTCGGGGTCGCTGTACCCGCAGCCCTGGAAATCCGGGGCCAGCGGGTAGTTGCGATAGAAGTTGCCGTTCGTGGCCAGGTAGACCATGTCGTGACGGCCGTGGGCGTGCGGCAGCCAGCCGAGGAAGTGGTCGAATGACCGGTTTTCCATCATGAGCACGACCACGTGCTCGATGCCGTCCGAGCCGTGCGGGAAGCGCGCAGTAGCCGCGCTGGCCGCCGTCTGGGACAAGAACTCCGCTCCGGTCAAGGCCACTCCGGTGGAGGCCCCCATCAGCTGGAGGAAGGTCCGTCGAGTGAGCATAGGTCAATATGAGCAGATCTTCAGATTCCGGACAAGTAACGTGCAGGCCCGCTGCAGCATCGGCTAGAACACCGCTGCGTCACGGTTCGCTGGCGAGCCGGTGGAAGCCGACGTCACCGGGATGCAATCGGCGCTGGACAGCTCACTTATCGCCTGGCTCGCCCACCTTAAGGCCGCCGCCGAATCCAAAGCCTGACTGCGAGCGACAGGGTTAGACCGGGACGAGCTCCACGTGAATCTCGGCTGCTTGCGCAAGTGCGCGAAGGTCGCCGGGTTCTCGATGCCTACGCCGCGGCGGGCCCTGCTGCGACGAACGCCGCATTCTCGCGCTCGAGCGCCTTGACCGCCCCGCTGCGCCAGCTCTCGGCCAGGGACTGTGACGCGGGATCGGGGAAGATGTCCTCCTCCCCGTTGTCCACTCCGTCGAAGATCGCCCGCGCGACGGACTCGGGGGAGGTCTTCGGTATGTCGAAGCCCCGGGTCATGTCGGTGTCTGTGGGGCCGGTCAGGACCGCGTGAACCCGCACGCCCCGTCCGGCCAGAAGAGCGCGCAGCGATTGCGTCAGGTTGAACGCGGCCGCCTTTGAGATCGCGTAGGCCGGAGTGAGCGGCAAGGGGGCGACGGCCATCGTCGACACGTTGTTGACGATGGCTCCCTGAGAACGAGTTAGCAACGGCAGGAAGGCCTGGATGACGCCGTAGGGGCCGAAGAGGTTGACGGCCAGGTGCTGCTCGAGCACGGCACGATCGCTCAGGTCATCGAACAGCGCAATTCCGGCGTTGTTGATGAGAACATCGAGAGATTCAACCTGATCGGCAGCTGCCTGAATCTGCGCGGCGTCGGTCACGTCCAGCGTCAGGGGCGTGACGCGCCCGTCCGGGTGGGCCAGGGGCTGGCGCGTGCCGGCGTACACCCGCTTCGCGCCTCGGGCGAGGGCTTCGGCGACTAGCGCCTGGCCGATGCCGCGATTGGCCCCGGTCACCAGCACTGTCTTGTCGGCGATTGTCATGTCTGTTACTCCAGTTCTGCGACGTTCTTGTGGGTTCCGCGCCGCTTGTCTGGCGGCCTACTGATATAGACCAGCCGGGTGCGCGGGAGTCGCCGCGCACTGGCCTGCGCCGCGTGCCCGGTTTAGGTGCTGCCGGGCCCGGGCGCGGCGGGGGGCGCAGTTGGCGGCCGAGTTGCCGTGACGAGCCTGGTGGGAAACCACGGGCCGCCCCACCACATGCGCCAGCCGAGGTTGCGCCGCCGTATGCCGGTCAGCCCGAGTTCTTGCAGGCGTGCGCGATGCCGGTTCGTACCTCGGCCGACCCCCGGATACAGCGCACGCTGGCTGCGGATGCGAGCCCGGATCCCGGGTAACGCGCCCTCCTACGCGTACAGCGAAGTGATCTGCGCGGCGTATTTCGCGGCGATCCGCTGCATGCGGAGTTTGAGCGTGTCGGTCAGCTCGTCGCCAGGCTGCCAGGGCTCGGAAAGGATCGCGTGGCGCTCGATCCGCTCGCGCGGGTCAAGCCTGGCATTGATGCGGGCGAGCGCGTCGGCGACCGTCTGGCGGGTGGCGGGGTCGGCGGCGCGCTCGGGGTCGTGGAGCGTGATCAGCATGGCCAAGTACGGGCCGCCATCGCCGACGAGGCATGCCTGGGCGACCAGCGGGCAGGCGCCGACAAGGTCTGACGGCCCAGTGCAGATCGTCGACGACCAGCGCAACCGGACGCTCGCGCGCCAGCTCACCCACCAGCAGCACCAGCGCGTGGCGCACCGCCAGCGACCGGTCTGGATCGACCAGCAGCGGCGCCTGGAGATCAGGCAGGCTGAACACCGCGGCCGCCGGCGCGCACGCGCCGCTCAGAAGCCGCGCACGCTCCTCCGGCGAGCGTGAGCGCAGCTCCCCCTCGAGCAACTGGCGCACCACCCCGTAGCCGAAGTCGCGCTCGAGCCGCGGCCCCGCGGCGCGAAACGCCCGGATGCCGGCCGCCCGCGCGAGGTCGGCCACGACGGCCAGCAGCGCGGTCATACCGATCCCAGCCTCGCCGAGCACCATCAGCAGCTCCCCGCCATCGCCAGTCGCCACCCGCTCGACCGCCGATGCCAGTGCCGCCCGCTCGGCCTCGCGCTCAAACAACTCGCCCGCCATCGCCCGCGAAGCCTATGACGCAGGAAGTCGGAGGCGCAGAGCGTAAGCGGCCCGCGACGTTGGGTCCGTCCCTATGTGGCCAGACGCGGACAACCGCGCCCCGCCACACCCAGTTATTCTCATGTCGCCCTCCGGACCCCGACACTCCGATCGGCGATGCGCCGACAACCGCGAGTCTGCCCCAGCATGGTGTCCAGCATCGCCATCGGCTCTCCTCGACGCAGCATCAGTTCCGAGCGGGCGCGCCGCCCCGGCGGGACGGCTATCGGCTCGTCGCCTCTCCGGACGGTTGCAGCACGCGGACAGTCATCTGCATGCGGTCTTTGAAGCCCAGCTTCTCGTAAAGGCGGCGCGCGCGGACGTTCTCCACCGCGACGTTCAGGAACGGGCGCCGCCCGCCCGCACGGATGTCGTTCACGAGTGAGCCTACGATCGAGGCCGCGAGTCCTCGTCCCTGATGCTCCGGGGCGGTGCAAACGGCGCTGATCTCGGTCCAGTTCCCCGGATGCATGCGCTCACCGGCCATGCAGACGAGCTGGCCGTCTACACGCCAACCGCGGTAGCCTCCCAGGTCGATGGTCGACCGGGCGAAGGGGCCGGGCTTCGTCTCCTCCGCGAGAGCGAGCATGTCGGGTACGTCCGCACGCACGAGCGGCGTGAACTCATACGCGCTGGGAAGGCGCCCGTCCGGTGCCTCGGTGTAGACCATCTGGATCACGGGGAGCGCATGCAGTTCGGCCCACCCGTTCGGTATGAAAGATGTTACGGCCGTCACTGGCGAGCCGGCCGCTAGCTCCGCCATCTCGGCCCATGTCTGCGGGTCATGCTCGTCCGAAACGGCCGCGAGCGGAGAAACGTCGGGCTTGTAACGGCGCGCCTTCCCTCCTCCCTCGGAAAGATGGCGGTCGATGCCAGTCAGCGCCCACCAGGCAGGATTGTCCAGAGTAGTGTCGCTCTCAGCGGCGCATGCCGCAGGCCCAGTCCGCAAGCGCGACGAGCAGCGCGGACCGCTCCCCGTAGACATATCACCGATTCCTGGCTGTCGCGGGTTTTCCATGCTCGTGCTCTGCTCTGTGGGGCAAGGGTTCCGCGTCGCTTCCGCTGGCCGGCGTTGCCGCATCCAGGCCGAGCCACTGGTCGAGCACCGGGGCCGCGTCCGGGCCGAGCATCCTGGTCGCGTCGGCTTGTGCGCGGCGCCATGCCGTGCCCGCGCTGGTGAACGCGGTCATGCCGGCGTCGGTGATCGTCACCGACATCGCTCGTCCCGTGGCCGAGGTCTCGGTGACGGCGACCCAGCCTCTGTTCTGCATGAGGGCGAGGTTCCGGCTGATGGTGGACCGCTCCAGCATCAGCCTCGCAGCCAGCGCCGCGGGCCTCACCGGGCCTGCGGCGCTGATGAGGCTGGTGAGAACCTCCATCTGGGGCTGGGTGAGTCCCGCTGTCTGCAGTGCCTGCTCGTAGAGGCGCGCGACGACCCGGTGGAGCCGGGCAACGCGCATGCCGAGGCACGCGCCACCTACCTCCGCGGCGAGGTCATCCGCGATCGTGTGCTGCTCCATGCGCGTCCCGAATCTGGCTAGCCGAGATGTTGCATCTACACCATGCTATCAGTAGTGTATCTACAACACATCCGCCGACGGGAGGACCGGGGACCATGGCCAACAGGGACCAGCTCCTGCAGCGGAACAAGGACTTCGCGGCCACCTGCGCCCACGAGGAAGCCAGCATCATCGCCAGGCACCAGGTCTACGTGATCACGTGCCTGGATCCCCGGAACGGCCCGTCAGCCTTCTTCGACCTGCAGCTGCGGAGCCTGGCATGAACCCGGATCCGGGGCGGTTCATCGAGGTCAACGGCGTGTCCCTGTACGTTGAGGAGCACGGCGCGGGTGTCCCGGTGCTGCTCATGCACGGTTGGCCCGATTCCGCGCGGCTGTGGCGCAGCCAGGTGCCGTTCCTGGTGAGCAACGGTTTCCGGGTGATCACGCCGGACATGCGCGGGTTCGGCCGGTCCGGCCGGCCGCAGGAGGTCGCCGCCTACCGGCTGGCGAACGTGGTGGCGGACGTGACCGGGCTGCTGGACGCCTTCGGCATCGAGGCGGCACACGTCGTCGGCCATGACTGGGGCGCGGCGGTGGCGTGGCTCACAGCCACGCTCGCCCCGGACCGGGTCCGCAGGCTCGTGGTCATCTCGGTGCCGCACCCGCTCGCGCCGGTCACCCTGCGGCAGCACGAGATGGCCTGGTATCAGCTGTTCTTCCAGTTCGCCGGCGTCGCCGAGGCGACCATCAAGGCCGACGACTGGGCGTGGCTGCGGATGTTCAGCCGGGGCGACGGGGACACCGGCCAGTGGATCGAGGACCTGTCCCGGCCGGGCGCGCTGACCGCGGCGCTGAACTGGGCCCGGGCCAACCTGGCGCCGCGCATGCCGGGTCCGCAGCCCAGCCTGCGCGCCGGTCCAGGCACCGGTGCTCGGCATCTGGTCAGACGCCGACCACTACCTGGACGGCGAGCGGATGCGGCAGTCAGCGGCCTGGGTGGCCGGGCCGTGGCGCTACGCGGAGATCGCGGGCGCCAGCCACTGGGTACCGCGGGACGCCCCCGCCCAGCTGAACGACCTGCTGCTGGACTGGCTGCGCTGACCGTGACGACCCGGGCGGAGCGAGTCCGGCGGCCAAGGCTGGCGAGATCGGCCGCGTTCTGGCTGGAGGCGGCAGTGCTGGTGCTGTTCCTCGCCGCGTCCGCCGCGCCTACCCCGTTGTATCGGGTCTACCAGGCCCGGTGGGGGTTCTCGGCGACCACGCTCACCGCCGTGTTCGCCGTCTACGTGGTGTTCCTCCTGATGACGGTGCTGATCTTCGGCTCCCTGTCCGACCATGTGGGACGCCGGCCGGTGATCATCACCGCTCTTGCCGTGGATACGGCGGCGTGCATCCTGTTCTTGCTGGCGCACGGGGTCGGGGCGCTGTATTCGGCACGGGCGTTGCAGGGGGTCGCCGTGGGCCTGGCGGCCAGCGCGCTCGGCGGCGCGCTGCTGGATCTGCGGCCGGCCGGGAGCCTGGCACCGCTGGTGACGAGCAACGGGGGCACGGTGGGTCTGGCCCTGGGCGCGCTGGGTACCAGCGTGCTGGTCCAGTACGGCCCGGTCCCGACGACCCTGGTGTGGTGGCTGCTGCTAGGTACCTTCCTGGCCGCGATTCTCCTGGTGGCCGCGACGCCGGAGCCGGGAACCGTGCGCCCCGGCGCCCTGGCCTCGCTGCGGCCGGACGTCAGCGTGCCGCGCTCGGCCCGGGGCACCTTCGCACGGGCCGCACCCTGCCTGGTGGCCGTGTGGGCGCTGGGCGGCTTCTACCTGTCGCTGGGACCCTCGCTAGCCGCGCAGTTGTCCGGCTCACACAACCTGCTGTGGGGCGGCGTCATCACCTTCTTGCTCACCGGCCTGGGCGCGGTGACCTCGTCCGTATTCCGCAACTCCGCCCCGCCCGCGGTGATGCTGGGCGGCTGCCTCGGGCTGCTGGGCGGCGCTGCGGTGACGGTCGCCGCGATCCTGGCCAGTACGCCCGCGCTGCTGCTGCTGGGTACCGTGATAGCCGGCCTGGGCTTCGGGCCTGGCAACCTGGGCGCCTACCGCGTGATCATGGCACGGGCTGCCTCCAGCGACCGGGCCGGGCTGATCGCAGCTATCTCCACCGTCCAATACCTCGCGTTCGGCCTCCCAGCCCTGATCGCCGGCATGGCAACCTCGCATTTCGGCCTGCACGACACCGCACTGGTCTATTCCGTCGTGATCGCCCTGCTCGCCATATCCGCCGCAGGAGGCCTCCTATTCGAGGGAAGTACCCGCACCCGCGCACCCCGCGCAGCCGACCCCCCTCCCGAACTGCCGCCGGGCCCGTGCACCGTGCCACCCCGCTGAAGCGCCGCCGCGCAGAACCGCCATTTCCGCCCGCCGGGGAACGCTTCCTCCTCACGGATGAGCGATGACCGGTTAGGCTCGGATTCAGGGTAGTTCGCGCGAAGCAGTGACCTCCCAAGGGCCGCCGCCGGCCTGACACCTGCGCTACGGCGATGTCAGGCCGAGGAGGGGTTGGTGATAGTCATGGGACCAGAACAACAAAGCAGGCAACACGTCGTCGACCTGCTGCGTCACGCAGGCTGGTCAGACCTTGCCGACGAGGCGTCGCGGACTCTACCCGATCCGGTTGATGTCACGCAGCTTGAGGCATGGGGCATCCAGCGTGGCGTTTCCTTCGAGGATTTGAAGAGCCGGTTCGGCAGCCGCGGCGGCTGAGTCAGGAGGTTCGCCGCCGGGCCCTGCCGCAAGCCAGTTCCCTACAGTAGTGCGGTTTACCGGGATATAGCGGGTTAAGCTGCAATCGACCAGCGGTTATGGCCTCGGCCCGGTGGCCGACGGGGGAGCCGCCGGGATCATACGTACCGGGCCGGTCGAGCCGCGCACCACCAGCTCGGGCTCGAAGAGCAGCTCCTCCGGATAGACCGAGACGTTGTCCATCTGGTTGACCAGCAGGGCCACCGCCGCCCTGCCCATCGCCTCGATCGGCTGCCTGACCGTGGTCAGCGGCGGGTCGGTGCAGTTCATGAACGCCGAATCGTCGTACCCCACGACCGAGACGTCGCCGGGGACGGACAGGCCCGCGCGGCGGACGGCCCGGATCGCGCCGAGCGCCAGGACGTCGCTGGCGCAGATGACGCCGGTGACGCCGTGCCGCAGCAGCCGCGTCGTCGCGGCCTGCCCGCCCTCCAGCGAGAACAGCGCGTGCTCGACCGGCTCACCGGCAAACGCCTGTCGGCCGCGGCGGGTGTGCTCGGCGAACGCGGCGAGCTTGCGCCGCGACGGCATGTGATCCTGCGGCCCCGCGACCAGGCCGATCCGCTGATGGCCCAGCGAGGCCAGGTGGGTGAAGGCCAGCTTCGCCGCGGTCACGTCGTCGGTGGCCACGCACGGGAAGTCCAGGCCCTCGACCGCCGCGTTGAACAGCACGGCCGGGACGCCCCGGGAGCGCAGCAGCCGGTAGTGGTCGTGCGGAGCGGCCTGCTCGGCGTAGTGGCCGCCGGTGAATACCACCCCGGAGACCTGCTGGTCGAGCAGCATGGCGACATAGTCGGCCTCGGACAGGCCGCCCGCCGTGCGGATGCACAGCACCGGCGTGAACCCCCGCTGGGCCAGCGCCCCGCCGACCACCTCGGCCAGCGTCGGGAAGATCGGGTTCTGCACTTCGGGCAGCACCAGGCCGATGAGCCGGGCGCGTTCGCCGCGCAACTGGGTCGGCCGTTCGTAACCGAGGACGTCGAGCGCGGTCAGCACGGCTTCCCTGGTGCTGCCGGACACGCCGACCTTGCCATTGAGGACCCGGCTGACCGTAGCCTCGCTCACCCCGACCTTCGCGGCCACCTCGGCCAGCCGCCTGCTGGGTGTACGCGTCATGCTGCAAATATACGGCATGAAATCGCAAGAATCTGCAAGATCTGATCCACTGGATTCAGCAATTTTATTCCGAACGGAACGCTGTGCTTGCTGCCGTTTTCGCAAGAGCGACGCAAAGAATGTCGCCTAAACCGCGAAACCCCAGGCCAGGCCACCGATTCGCATCTTCGTAATCAAGTTGTGTCCTTGCAATATTTCGTCAGAGATATTGCAATAAATAGTGTCCAAAAGTATGTTGAGCCATCGATATTTTCCAGCCCCAGGGAGGATCAGTCGATGAGCGGAACGCTTCACCGACCAGCCGGACCCGCAGGCCGTCGCCGAACGGCCGGGATCACCGTCGTCGTCGCGGCTCTCGGGCTCGGCGCCGCGGCGTGCTCCAGCAGCTCCGCCGCCACCAGCTCATCCGGCGGCGGCCACGTGACGATCAGCGTCGACTGCGCGCCGCCGGCCAGCGCCCCGGCGCAGCACAAGGAGTGGAACGAGGACGTCGCCATCTTCGAGAAGGCCAACCCGGACATCACCATCAACAGCATCTACGAGAACCCGTGCGAGGTCCCCGCCTCGTTCACCGCCATGCTCGACGCCGGGACCGAGCCGAACGTCTTCTACACCTACTTCACCGACCGCAACCAGGTTCTCGACGCCGGCCAGGCCGCGGACATCACCTCCTACGTCAACACGACCACGGTGCCCAACCTGAACGACATCGTTCCCAGCGCCATGGCCGCGGTGACCGCGGGAAAGACCCTGTATGGGCTGCCGACGGTCAACTACACCCAGGGCCTGGTCATCAACCGGACGCTGTTCTCCGAGGCCGGACTCAACCCGAACGACCCGCCGACCACGTGGGCGCAGGTCGAGCAGGACGCCAAGGCGATCACCAAGCTGGGCCACGGCATCTACGGTTACGGCGACTACAGCGCGAGCAACAACGGCGGCTGGCACTTCTCCTCCGAGATCGACGCCGAGGGCGGCCACATGATCGACCAGGCCGGCAGCGCGGCGACCTTCGACTCGGCCCAGGGCCAGGCCGTGCTCCAGGCGCTGCACACGATGCGCTTCGTCGACCACAGCATGAGCCCCACCCAGCAGCTGGCCTGGGGCACCCTGCAGAAGCAGATGGCGGCGAACAAGCTCGGCATGTACATCGCCGCGCCCGACGACATCTACAACGTCATCGTCCCGCAGGACGGCGGCAACATTAACGACTTCGGCATGGGCCCGCTGCCCAGCACCACCGGGACCCCGGCGGGCTCGCTGTCCGGCGGCAACGACTACATGTTCGCCAAGCATGACACCCCCGCGCAGATCCAGGCCGGGATCAAGTGGCTGGTCTTCGAGGACCTGACCCCTGGCGTCGGCCAGTTCAACTTCGTCCGGCAGAAGGCCGACGGCTTCCCGGTCGGCTTCCCCGAGCCGCAGCTGTTCGACGGTGCCACCGCAGCCCAGTTCCAGAAGCTGCAGGACGCCAGCGCGACGATCAACCCGTCCTACTACTCCACCTTCACCGATGCGCACGAGCTGCCCATGGGCGAGCCGGTCGACGCGCAGGCGGTCTACAAGACCCTCGACCCGGTCATGCTCGCCGTGCTGACCAACCCGACCGCGAACATCACCCAGTTGCTGGCCACCGCGACCAGCCAGGTCAACCAGATCCTGGCCAACAGCGGCGGGTGAGGAGTGGCTGATCTCGCCACGCTGCCCAAGCCGGCGTCCCTGTCCCCGGCCCGGCCACGTGCCGGGGACAGGCTCGGCCGCAAGATCAGGCGCAACGCGTCGGCGCACGGGTTCCTGATCGGCGCCGTGCTCTGCTTCGCCTTCTTCTCCTGGTATCCGATCTTCCGGGAGATCACGATGAGCTTCCAGAAGACTCAGCTGGGCGTGACCAGCTGGGCCGGCTGGGCGAACTACCGGCGCATCTTCCACGACCCGACCTTCTGGGTGGCCTGGCGGAACACGCTGGAGTTCACCGTCCTGGCCCTGATCATCGGCTACGCGGTGCCGTTCTTCGTGGCTATCCTGCTCAACGAGCTGCGGCACGCCAAGGGATACCTGCGCTGCCTGGTCTACCTGCCGGTCATGCTCCCGCCGACCTCGGCGCTGCTGCTGTTCGCCTACTTCTACGACCCGACCTACGGCCTGTTCAACGACATCCTGCACACCTTGCACCTGCCGACCTCGCAGTGGGTCCAGTCGCCGGGCACCACGCCGCCGACCATGGCCATGATCTCGGTGGTGATCGCCGCCACCTGGATGAACATGGGCGGCGCGACGCTGATCTACCTGGCCGCGCTGCAGAACATCCCTGGCGAGCTGTACGAGGCCGCCGAGATCGACGGCGCCGGGCTGTTCCGCAAGATCCGGCACATCACGATCCCGCAGACCAAGCTGATCCTGTCCACGCTGCTGCTGCTGCAGGTCGTCGCCACCATGCAGATGTTCGTCGAGGCGTTCATCTTGACCAACGGGGGAGCCGGGGTGAACGACAACACCCTGTCCGTGGTCAACCTCATCTACCAGTACGCGTTCGCGCTCAGCGGCGCGAGCAACTACAACAGCGCCTCGGCCCTCGGCGTGGTCCTCATGCTGGTCCTGGCCGTGTTCTCCGGAGGATACCTATGGCTGACCCGGCAACCAGAACGCTGATCTCCAGCGCGCAGCTGAACCGCCCGCGCAGCCGGATCTACTACCGGATCGTGCTCACGCTGGTCGTGGTGGTCTTCACCCTGGTCTTCATCGGGCCGCTGTACTTCCTGTTCAGCGACGGGCTCAAGTCCACCCAGGAGGCCGTCCAGGTGCCGCCCACGATCATCCCGGCGCACCTGCACCCGAGTACCTACGCCTCCGCATGGAGCCGCGTCGGCCTCGGCCGGCTGCTGGTCAACACCCTGTACTACGCCTTCGGCGCGCTGGCCCTCCAGCTGGTCTTCGACGTGGCCGCGGCCTACTCGCTGTCCCGGCTGCGGCCGGTGCTCGGGAATGTCATCTTCGCGCTGATGCTGGCCACCTTGATGATCCCGGCCACCGTCCTGATCGTCCCGCAGTACATCACGGTCGCCGACCTGCCCCTCCTGCACCTGAACCTGGTCGGCTCCCCGGCCGCCATCTGGCTGCCGTCGGTGGCCAACGCGTTCAACATCTTCCTGCTCAAGCGGTTCTTCGACTCGATACCGGACGACCTGCTGGCCGCGGCGGCGATCGACGGCGCCACCCCGCTGCGCACCCTGCGCTCGGTCGTGCTGCCCATCTCCCGGCCGATCCTCGGCGTGGTCTCGATCTTCGCGCTGGTCGCCGTCTGGAAGGACTTCCTGTGGCCGCTGCTGGTCGAGTACGGCTACAACCCGAGCCGGGAGACGCTGAACGTCGGCATCTGGGAGGCGTCCAGCACCACTCCGCAGAACCTGGTCCTCGCCGCCTCGGCCGTGGCCGCGGTCCCCACGCTCATCTTCTTCCTGATCTTCCAGCGCAATATCCTGGCCGGCCTGACCGCGGGCAGCCTCAAGGGCTGAGGCCACACTCCGAATCACCGAAGAAAGCAGGTTCTCCTTGCCTGACATCAGGGACGGCGCCTGGTGGCGCGGTGCCGCGATCTACGAGCTGTACGTGCAGAGCTTCGCCGACGGCAACGGGGACGGCCTGGGTGACCTGGCCGGCGTCCGGGCCCGGCTGCCCTACCTGGCGGCTCTCGGCATCGACGCGATCTGGTTCACCCCGTGGTACCCGTCCCCGAAGTCCGACGCCGGATACGACGTCGCGGACTACCGCTCCATCGACCCCGCCTTCGGCACCCTGGCCGACGCCGACGCGCTGATCGCCGACGGTCACGCGTACGGCATCAGGACCATCATCGACATCGTCCCGAACCACTGCTCCGACCGGCACCCGTGGTTCCAGGCCGCGCTGGCCGCCGCGCCCGGCTCCGCCGAACGCGCCAGGTTCTGGTTCCGGCCAGGCCGCGGTCCCGGCGGGGACCTCCCGCCCAACAACTGGCGCTCGATCTTCGGCGGCCCCGCGTGGACCCGGGTCACCGCGCCGAACGGCACGCCCGGCGAGTGGTACCTGCACCTGTTCGCCCCCGAACAGCCCGACTTCAACTGGGCCAGCCCGCAGGTCCGGGCCGAGTTCGAGGCGGTACTGCGGTTCTGGTTCGACCGCGGCGTGGACGGCATCCGCATCGACTCGGCCGCGCTGCTGACCAAGGACCCCCGCCTGCCTGATGCAGCGCTCACCACCGGGCCCGACGCCGTGCCCAGCACTGGGCCCGGCGACCAGGCGCCCTACACCGACCGCGACGACGTGCACGACATCTACCGGGCATGGCGCGCGGTGGCCGGCCAGTACCCCGACCGGGTCCTGATCGGCGAGGTCTGGCTGGCCGACGCCGCCCGGCTGGCCCGGTACCTGAGCCCGGACGAGCTGCACACCGTATTCAACTTCCCCTACCTGTGCTGCCCCTGGGACGCCGCACGGCTGCGCGAGGTGATCGACAGCACGCTGGCCTTCCACGCCGTAGCCGGCGCGCCGCCCACGTGGGTCCTGTCCAATCACGACGTGGACCGGCACGTGTCCCGGTACGGTCGCGCCGACACGTCCTTCGGCCTGGACCGGCGCGACCACAGCCAGCCCGTCGACCTGGAGCTGGGCACCCGCCGGGCCCGGGCCGCGGCGCTGCTCACCATGGCGCTACCCGGCTCGGTCTACCTGTACCAGGGCGAGGAGCTGGGCCTGTGGGAGGTCGAGGACATCCCGGACGAACGCCGCCAGGACCCGATCTGGTACCGCACCGGCGGCGCCGACCCCGGCCGGGACGGCTGCCGGGTCCCGCTGCCCTGGGCCGGCCTGGAGCCCCCGTTCGGCTTCTCGCCGCCCGGCGCCACCGCACCGCCCTGGCTGCCCCAGCCCAAGGAGTGGCGCGAGCTGACCGTCGAGCTGCAGGCCGGCGACCCGGACTCGATGCTCGAGCTGTACCGCGCCGCGCTGCGGCTCCGCCGCGCCGAGCCCGCCCTCGGCGACGGGCCCCTGCACTGGCTGCCCGCGCCCGCCGGGGTGCTCGCCTTCGTCCGCGGCGACCTGTCCTGCGTGGCCAACCTCTCGCTCGCCCCGGTCGCCCTGCCCGCCCACACCGCCGTGCTCCTGGCCAGCGGCCCCCTCGACGACGGCCTGCTGCCCCCCGACACCGCCGCCTGGCTCCGCACCCCCGGCACAGGGCAGTTATGTGACGCTCAGAGGATCAGCGGGCCGCCGGCGAGGTAGCGGGCGATGGGCCCCGCGGCGGCGGCGCGGGAGGGCGGGTGGAAGGCCAGGGCACGGGTGGCGCCCAGCAGGTAGGCGATCTCGGGCGATTCGATGAACGACATGCCGCCGAGCGTCGCGGCGGCCGACATGACCACGCGCTCGATGGCCCGCTCGGTCGCGAACCGGGCGTAGAGGGCCCGCGCGAGCAGGGCATCGTTATCGTCGGTCGTCGCGGCGAAAGCAGCCACCTGCTCCAGCGCCGCGGCCACGGCCTCCAGCTCGATCGCCAGGCCGGCGCGGTCTTCGTCCGAGCCCCGGCCGCGGGCGACGGCGCGTTCGGCGAGGTTCGTGGCGGCGCCGAGGTAGGACGCGGAGACCAGCAGCTCGAACCAGACAAACCCGCGCGCCTGGATCGGATCCATCGACTCGCCGTCTTGCGGGTAGAAGACTAGCGCCTCGGGGACGAACACGTCGGTCAGCGTGACCTGGTCGCTTTCGGCGGCGGCCAGGGCGATGGTCTGCCAGAACGGCGCGCGCTCGATGCCTGCTGAGTCGGCGGGGATCAGCACGACTGCCAGCCGGTCCGTGCCGGTGGAATCGGGGTCGGCGACGGCGACGCTGGCGCTCATCAGGTTCATCGACCAGGTGAGGCTGCACGGCTTCTTCACGCCGCTGACGGTGATGCCGCCGTCCGCCGGCACGCCCCGCATGGTGGGCGTCAGGATGTGCTGACCCGGCTTGCCCTCGGCGAAGCCGGAGCTGAGCAGCCATGAGTTCTCGGCGATCGCCATGAGCATCGCCCACTCGAACCCGTTGCCGGCCGTGGTCAGCTCGACCAGGGAGGCAACGGAGAAGTGGTGCATGGTCGTGGCCACGGCGAGCGACGGTGACCGGCTGCCCACCGCGCGCTGGATGCGCACCGCGTCGAGCAAACAGGCCCCCTTGCCCTCATACTCGGCGGGCACCAGCAGGGCTGGGCCGCCCAGCTCGCGGAATTTGGCCAGCGCGCCGTTGCCGGGCCGCTCCAGCTCCAGCAGCGGAATCTCGCTGAGGTATTTGTCAAGACCCGGGATGTAGCTGTCCAGGGTGTCTCGCTCGGCGCGCAGCAGGGTCATGACGCGCTTCCCGCCGGAACCGGGACCGCAATGTCGGATGCGACGAGTTCGGCGGTGCCGACCAATCCGCGCACGATCGAGACGATGTTGTCGATCAGCGTTCGCACCGCGATCGGCTCCAGCGCGTCGGCGAGGCTCGGGATGCCCATGTCGAGCCGCGCGGCGAATACGATCTCGCTGCCCTGCGCGGCATCGACGCACTCCCACGAGCCGTCGAAGACGGCGGCGTCGCCCTCGAGCTGACGGAACGTGATGCTCAGCGCGCCGGGGTCGAACGTGTCCTCCTCGGTCCAGCGCAGCAGGCCAGCCCGGAAGGTGACCTCCCAGTGCGACACGGTGAGGTTCTCGGATACCTCGGTGACAGCGACGCTCCGGACCGCGTCACTGAGTTCCGGGTACCGCCCGAAGTCGGCGAGCGTCCGGTACACGTCGTTGGGTGGTTTGTCCGGCACGTGCAGCCGGAGGCGGACGGTGCGCATTTCAAATCTCCTTAGGGAAAACAGCCAAATACGAATAAGGCGGCGAGGGGCACGGCGCGGGAGGCATGCCTGGCGGCCGACGTCAGGGCGCGTCCGAGCCAGTCCAGGTCGGCCGCATCGAGGATCGCCGGCGGGGTCAGGCGCAGTACGTTGCCGGCGTTGAGCGAGTAGGACGGGATGACGTGCTCGTCGAGCAGCCCGATCAAGAACTCGGTGGCGGCGTCGGCCGAGACGAAGTCGATGCCGATGAGCAGGCCCTCGCCGCGGACCTCGGTGACCAGGTGCGGGCAGCGGGCCGCGACCACGTCGGCGGCGAGGTCGCGGACCTGCGGGCCAAGCTCGCGGGTGCGCTCGATCAGGCCTTCGGACTTGATGGCGCCGATGGTCGCGGTGACCGCGGCGGCCGCGAGCGGGCTGCCCGCGAACGTCGAGGAGTGCAGCAGCGGGTCGGCGTTGAGCGGCGCGAACAGCCGCGCGGACGCGACGACGCCGCCGACGGGCATCACGCCGCCGCCAAGGATCTTGCCGGTGAGCAGCGCGTCCGGCGTGACGCCGGCCAGGTCAGCACCCCACCAGGCGCCGAGCCTGCCCATGCCGGACTGGATCTCATCGAGGACCATCACGGCCCCAGCGTCGGTGCACGCCTGCCGGACCTGCCGCAGGTAGCCGTCGGGTGGCAGCCGGACGCCACCCTCGGCCTGGACGGGCTCGAGCAGCACCACCGACTCGGCCCGCAGCGCGGCCCGCAGCGCGGCGGGGTCGCCGAACGGGACGAAGTCGACCATCGGCAGCAGCGGGCCGAACGGGTCGCGGTACTGGGCCCGTCCGGTCACCGACAGCGCGCCAAGTGTCTTGCCGTGGAATCCGCCGTGCATGGCGATCACGTGACGCTTGCCGGCCAGCCGAGCCAGCTTCAGCCCGAGCTCGGTCGCCTCCGCTCCGGAGTTCGTCAGGAAGACGTAGTCCAGCCCGGTCGGCGTGATGCCGGCCAGGTCCGCGGCCGCCTGAGCCAGTTCCGGGTTCAGGAACAGCCTCGTGGCCAGGGGGTTACGCCCCAGCTGCTCGCGGACCGCCGCGACCACGGCCGGGTGGCAGTGGCCGAGCAGGAAGACCCCGAAGCCCCCGCAGTCGAGGTACGTCTGCCCGTCGCTGCCGCGCACCTTCGACCCCGCGGCGGCCACTTCCACGGGCGCCGCGACGAGCCGCGCCAGGCTGGCGAGCGAGGAGTTCACGTGTTTGGTGTAGTGATCGAGCACCCGGTCGCGGTCGGTCGGCGCGGTCACGTCAGGCCGCCCGTTCGGTCTCGGGATAGCCGTAGCCGTTCTGCGCCGCCCAGTACCGAAGGCTGTTCCGCAGCGATTCGCGCTGGTCGGGCAGCGGCCTGGCACCGAGCGCGACAAGCTGGTCCAGGCTGCTCGGCTTGGTCTGACCGGACTGCAGGTAGATCGTGAAGAACTCCAGCATCCGCAGGACGTTCCTGCGGATCTTGCTGGGCAGCGCGTCGAGGAAGACCGGGCCGATCAGCCGGTCGAACATCTCCGGCGGCACGAACCGCGGCATGTCGATGCTCACGCCTATGCCACGCGCGAACTCGACGACGACCGCGACGCCCTCGTCCAGCCTGAGCGCCGCCTCACCGGCGCTGATCCAGAATTCGCCCTCGCTCACCCGGTTCTCGACCACGGTGGCGATCGTGTCGGCGACGACGTCGGCGGGGACGAAGTCGATGGGCCAGCGGGGGTCAAACGGGATCATCGGCACGATGCCCGCGAACAGGCCGGCTACGACCTGGTGCAGGCCCTGGAACGCGGCGATCTCCCCGGTGTCCGAGTCGCCGATGACGACCGACGGCCGGAGGATGACGTGCGGCGCGCCGCTGGACCGCACGACCTCTTCGGCTGCCGACTTCGACGAGGCGTAGCCGATGGCGGTGCGGCCGCGGTCGCCGTCCGCCGTGGTGTGCACGAACGCGGTGCTGACGTGGTACAGCACGGCCTTCGCCGCGGCGGCGAAGGCGGCCACCTGTTCCGTGCCGGTGATGTTCGTCGCCTCGAGGCTGCCGTCGGTGCGATTGAAGTCCGTGACCGCCGCGCAGTGGATGACAGCGTCCACCTTGGCCGCCAGCTCCGCGTAGGCCTGCTCGGCCAGCCCCAGCATCGGTTGAGCAATGTCGCCAAGCACGGTGGTCACGTTCGGCCCGGAGACCGGCGAGCGATGCACCAGGCACACGACGTCGAAGTGGCGCAGCCGCCGCAGCAGAGCGCGTCCGACGACACCCGAGGCGCCGGTCAGCAGGACGGTGCGCCGCGCGCTGCCGATGCCGCGAGGTCCGGCCATCTGGATAGGCATGTGTGATCCCCCGTTCACGCGGCGCGCCGCTCGAGCAACCTGGCGAGCTTGCCGAGGTTCGCCTGGACGACCTTGGTCTGGGCGCGCTGGACGATCGGCTCGATCGCGCTGCCGAAAGCGCCGCCGAGGCCGGACTCGGCCGCGAGGCGATAGCGGAGGACCGCGCCCGCGGGCGAGGGCGACACCTCGTACGTGACCGTGAAAGTCAGCGGCCCGTCCACGGACCGGCTCGTCGCGCGAACACCCGGCACGAACTCCACGACCTCCGTGGTCCACTCGATGCGGCGGCCGAGGACCATGCTCGCGCCGCGGTAGCGGGTGCCCACGGTGACCGCCCCGCCGCCCACCTGAACGCACTCGAGCATCGACGAGTCCCAGCGGGGCAGGTTCCCAGCAAGCATCAGGAAATCGAAAACCTTCCCAGCAGGACGGGCAATGACGACGGTTTCATCGATAACAGGCATGGTGTCTCCAGATCCAGGACGAGGTGCTTCAACCGGCAAAGAGGGGTCGCAGCCCGGTCTGATACGGATGGATTGGCTGTATCACGCCGCATCGGTCGCCCTCTTCCTAGGGCATGCTGACGCTGCAGGAACTGCGAGCCGCGGGGATGATCGCCCTAGGGCTTCCGCACACGTCCGCCTCGACCGTCGATGCGGACGCCTTCCGCACGGCGATGGGCTCGTTCCCGACGGGAGTCACCGTCGTCACCGTGGCCTCCGACGACGGCAGCATGCACGGCATGACGGTCAACTCCTTCTCGTCGGTGTCGCTCGACCCGATGCTGGTGCTGGTCTGCCTCAATGAGACCAGCCGCGGCGTCGGCCTGATCGAGCGTGCCGGGGCGTTCGCCGTCAACGTGCTCTCCGCCGGACAGCAGGACGTCTCGCGCTGGTTCGCTAACCGGCACCGCCCGGCCGGCTCGACGATGTTCGACGGTGTGCCCTTCGAACCAGGCGTCACCGGCTGCCCGGTCCTGGCCGGCGCCGTGGCGTCGTTCGACTGCCGGCTGCGGCAATCGCACCGCGCCGGTGATCACCTGATCGTGCTGGGCGAGGTCGTCGCGCTGGTACACCGTCCCGACCTGGCGCCATTGATCTTCCACGCCGGGACGTATAAGTCGCTGGAGCACGAGCCCTGGCCGGCCGGCCGCACAGCCGCACGTGGCCTCGGCCGAGGCCCGGGCGTACCTGGCCAGCGACCGCACCGACGTGTGGCGTGAGCAAGGCACGTGAAAACGCCTGTTCACCGCCTGTGGCCGGGCTCTGAGGAAGCCGGCCCCTCACCTATACCGCTCTTTTCATTGTCCCGAACGGACCTTGGTACCAGCCGCGCATCACGTTCTGCGCCATCATGGGGTCTGGTTCCAGGGATCCCGGGATATCCGGGACATCTGCCCCGTGACAGCGGGACCGAAAGGGCCGATCGTGGGAACGTGGGTCTTGGCCTTCAGGAACGGACAGTGCTGGCGACACCGGCTCGGTGGCTGACGCCAGCCGGGTTGGCCTGGGCGGCGGCCCTGGTGGCGACGATCCTGGGCTTCGCGGCGGCGGTGCTGGCGATTATCGGCCACGACGTGTCCATATTTCTGGTGCCGGCGGTTCTGGGATACTCGTGGATGGGGTGCGTCCTGCTGGCCCGGCGGCCGGGGCATCCCATAGGCCCGCTGCTGTGCCTGATCGGGCTGGCCGACGCGATCAGCGTGGTGCCCTTCGCGTACGCGCGCTACACCCTGGTGCACGCGCCAGGGTCGCTGCCGTTCGGCACCGAGATGCTTTGGGTGAACACGTGGGCGTACGCGCCAGCGACCAGCCTGGGCGGCTTGGTCCTGCCGATGGTCTTCCCCGAGGGGAGGCTGCTGTCGCCGCGTTGGCGCCCGGCGCTGTGGGCGGCGCTGGCCTTCATACCGCTGTCGGTGGCCGGCAACGCCTTCATTCCGCAGGGCATGAGCGGATATTTCCCCCACCTCGATAACCCGTATGCCTACCCCTCAGCCGACTGGCTGTTCGAGACGCTGCAGGCCCTGGCCATAGCGTGCGGGGCGGCCGCGGCCGTTGCGGCGGCGGCGAGCGTGGTCCTGCGGTGGCGGCGGGCGGACCGGGCCGGACGGCAGCAGCTCAAGTGGTTCTTCGCCGTCCTGCCGATTGCCGCTGCGTCCATAGTCACCCAGGCCGTCGACTCCGGTAGTGCCCTGAGCCTTGGCCTGGGAGCGGTGGCGGGCATTACGGCGCCTTTGGCGATCGGGATCGCGGTGCTGCGGTACCGGCTGTATGAGATCGATGTCCTGCTGAGCCGGACGGTGCTGTACGGCTTGCTGACCGCCGGGGTGGCCGCGGTCTACCTGGCCGTGGTGACCGTGGCCGAGGTGGTGTTCGGACGGTCGGGCCGCGGCCTCGCCGTGCAGGTCGTCGCCACCGCGATGGCCGCCGCCGCGTTGTTCCCGCTGCGGGACAGGGTGCAGCGCCGGGTCGACCGGCTGTTCTACGGCGACCGAGGGGTGCCCTACGAAGCCCTGGCCAGGCTCGGCCGTCGCGTCGAGGAATCGGCCGGGACAGAATCGGCGCTGGACTCCGTGGTCAAGACCATCGCAGACAGCCTGCGGCTGCCCTATGCGGCCCTTGAGTTGCGGCTCGGCGACGAATGGCGGCAAGCGGCCGCGTACGGCGAGCCCCCGTCCGAGGTGACCGCGTTCCCGCTGATCTCCCAGCGGGAAACCGTCGGGCGGCTCCTGGTGGGCACGCGGTCGCGGGGCGAGCGGCTCGGCCCCGACGATGAGCGGCTGCTAGCCGATCTCGCCCGGCAGGCGGGGCCCGCCACCCACGCGGTGGCGCTGCGCCGGGCGCTCGATGCGTCCCGGGCGGGCCTGGTCACCACGCGGGAAGAGGAACGCCGGCGGCTGCGACGCGACCTGCATGACGGCCTGGGCCCGACGCTCGCTGGCCTGACGCTGGGCCTTGACACCGCCCGGGCACGGTCGGCAGGGCAGCCGGAGCTGCAGGAATTGCTGGGCAGGCTCAAGGCCGAGACGCAGCGGGCCGTGACCGACGTGCGCCGCATCGTCTACGGGCTGCGTCCCCCCGCACTCGATGAGTTCGGCCTGGTCGGGTCGCTGTGTGAGGAGGTCGCGCGCCTGCAGCATGAGGCACCCGCGCTCATGGTCACCCTGGACGCTCCAGACGAGAACCTGGCCGACCTGCCCGCGGCGGTCGAAGTAGCCTGCTACCGGATAGTGACGGAAGCGCTGACCAACGTCACGAGACACGCTCACGCCACCCGATGCTCCGTGCGGATCCATCGAAACCACGGCCTGGACGTGGACGTGCGCGACGACGGAGTGGGCTTGCCCGAGGGCTGGCGGACCGGAGTGGGCATCGCGTCGATGCGCGAGCGCGTCACCGAACTTGGCGGGACACTGGCGATCGAGCCCTGCCTGCCGCACGGAACCAGGATCACCGCCCGTCTGCCCGCCTAGGAGCAACCATGACCGAACCGATCCGGGTCCTGATCGCCGACGACCACCCGCTGTTCCGTGACGGCCTGACCGCCCTGCTGACCGAGGGGCCCGACACCGAACTGGCGGGGGCGGCCACCAGCGGCACCGAAGCCGTCGACCTGGCCCGGGAGACCCAGCCGGATGTGGTCATCATGGACCTGCACATGCCGGGACTGAACGGCATCGAGGCAACCCGCCGCATCGTGGCCGACAGTCCCCACATAACGGTTCTCGTGCTGACCATGTTCGATGACGACGACTCGATCTTCTCCGCCCTGCGAGCCGGTGCCCGCGGATATCTGCTCAAGGGTGCCGACCAGGAACAGATCCGCGCCGCCATCCACGCTGCCGCCAACGGCGAGATCATCTTCGGGACGCAACTGGCCGCCCGCATGCTCGCGTACTTCACCACCAGTGCCTCAGCCCCGCCGGCCTTCCCGCAACTGACCGACCGGGAACGCGAGGTGCTGGACCTGGTCGCCCAGGGCCGGGCCAACACGGCGATCGCGGTCAAGCTGGGGCTGAGCCAGAAGACGGTACGGAATCACGTATCGAACATCTTGACCAAGCTGCAGGTCGCCGACCGGGCACAGGCCATCGTGCAGGCCAGGGACGCGGGCCTGGGACAGCGGTCCCGAGTCTGAGGGACATCCGCCCGGCCGTTGTTCCTGCGGGCCGTGCGATTATTTCCCGGCGCCTCATGACCGGCGCCTCATGACGACGGGACACCTGCCCGCTGAGGCTGTCTCTAACGGCACCCAAATTGCCCCGGTAGCTGTTAGGAGAACCAGACCATGACCGCTGCGACAGCCTATGTCCCCTTTGAAACTGCGCGAAATGATGTAGACCGGCCGTGTGATGACTCGGTGGTCATCGACTTGGTAGTCGGCGCCAGGGGCGGCGACATCCCGGCGTGGGACGCCCTTGTCGAGCGCTACACCCCGCTGATCTGGTCGATTTGCCGCAATTACCGGCTCGGCCGCGCCGACGCCGACGACGTCCGCCAGACCGTATGGCTGCGCCTGGTGGACCAGCTCAATAAGATCCGCGAGCCCGCCGCGCTGCCCGGATGGCTCGCTACCACCACCCGGCGGGAGTGCGGGCGCCTCGTACGCGCGGCACATGGACCGCACGCGGTCATCTACGAGCTCGACGCCGAGAACGTGCCGGACAAGCAGGCCGAGGCGGCCGAGCAGGAACTGCTCGCAGCAGAGCGCCATGCGGCGCTGCGTGAGGCGTTCACTCACCTGCACCCGGAAGGCCAGCGGCTAATCGCCATGCTCACCGTGGACCCGCCGGTGTCGTACGCCGAGATCAGCGCCACGCTGGGCATACCCGTCGGCAGCATCGGCCCGACCCGCAGCCGCTGCCTGGACAAGATGCGGCGTCACCCGGCGGTCGCGGCGCTGATCACCCCCAGGTCAGGCTCGCCGAGGCCGGTCATGGCGGCTAGCTAACGCGGCACCACAGTCCAATACGTCCGCAATCCCAAGAGGCAAGCAATGTGTCCACATCAGCCCCCATGCCCTCCAGCTGACCGCCCCGACCGCGACGCGGCCCGCACCATCGCCTTCCACCCCGAGCAAGGGTGGAGCCTGCTGTGCAACGGCGTCATCGTCTTCGACGACACGGGCAAGCTCCTGCCCGACGGTCGCACGATTCCTCCACACCGGCAGATTCACATCCACCAGCCCGTCGCCGCCTGAAACTGCCAGCTGGGTAACGGGCGTGCCCAGGCCCTGGCCAGCGCCGGACCCACTCGTCCGGGAACTCGCCGAACTCGCCCGATCCGAGCGTCCTCAGCCCGGTCAGCAACTGATGACCACTTTGGTCGACGCGGTCCTCTGGTCCGGGCCGAGGACTTGCAAGGTGACTGTCTGTGACGCGCTGCCGTGGCCCTGGCCTTCGACGGCGACGGTCACGTAGACGGCGTGCTGCCCGGCGATGACCGACAGGTTCTGTGGCTGCGGCGCCTGGGTCTGCGGCCGGAACACCCACTGGTAGGAGACCGTCCCGGCCGCCCCGTTGGTGGCGATCCGGTCGGTCACGTCCACCGCGCACCCGGTCTTGGTCTGCGCCGAGACGGCGACCCCGGTCACGTGGAACGGCGGGCGATCGAAGAAGCGCAGGTACAGCACCACCCCGGCCACCGCGAGCAGGGCCACAGTGAGCGCCGCGCCCAGCAGCCGGCGTAGCCTGATCTGGCGCCGCGGCGGCTCGGGTCGGTGGCCCGTGCGCCAGATGCTCTCGGCCGCGATCCCCGCCTGGCTAGCGGGAACCCCGGGGCCGTACCTCACCGCTTCCGACGGCGGCGGGCGGTCCGTCACCGGCTCAGGCGGCGGCTGGTGGGCCACGGGCTCATACGGCGCCACACCGGCCGTCGGCTGGCGGGGCATCGTGATTGTCGGCGGCTCATATGCCGCATCCGCCTTGGGCTCACGCGGCCCCACTTGCGTGGCCGGGTGGCTCACTATCTCCGTCGGCTGATATGAAGGCTGAACGCGGTCAGTCGGCTGAGTGCGGGTGGTCGGTTCACCCTTCGGCAGGGCGCGGGTAGCCTCGCCCTCACCTGCCCGGGCTGGCAACGTCGGATCGGACCCTGATGACCTCATCTGGCCCTGCTTCCGGTCAAAGTGGTAAAGCGCTTCTCCCTTTACGGTGGGGGAAGTCTCAGCCGTGATACCTGTAAGGCCCGGGCATCGCGAAGCTGATGTGCTCGTCGTGGGCGGCGAGGGCCAGCTGCCCCTCTGCGCTGAGATGATCATCCATTCGCAGCGATCATCACCCCAGGCCAGAGCGGCACCTATCGGCGTTTGCGCGGCCGTGTCGTCGGCTTGCTCAGGGAATCGGGTCAGATCACGTGAGACAGACGTATTCGAATTTGTCGAATCGAGTGATGGCTGAGGTGCCGCCCGGGGTGGTAACGGTGATGTCCGCGTAGATGGAGTAGCCCGGGCCGGGTGGGCTGATGACGGTGATCTGGGTGCTGGAAGTCGACGGTGAACTTCGTTGCGGCCGTGCTGCCGAAGCTGACGCTGGTGGCGCCGTTCAGGCCGGTTCCGGTGATGGTGACGGTGCCGCCGCCGTTGCACTGCCCCGTGGCCGGGGAGACGCCGGTCACCACCGGAGGCGGATAGACCGTGATCGTGCGTTGGACCTGGGGTGCGGCCGTGTAGGTGGCGTTGCCGGCCTGGTTGGCGTCGATGACGCAGGAGCCTGATCCGGTGTAGGTCACCGTGCTGCCGGACAGGGTGCACACCCCCGGGCCGCTGGCGCGGTCGACGGAGAACACCACCGGGTTGCCGGAGCCGCCGCCGGTGGCCGACAGGCGCGCCGACCCGCCCGCGGTGCCGGAGGCCGGAGCGGTAAAGGAGATGGACTGGGGTATCCCGTTGACCGTGATCGTGCGTTGGACCTGGGGTGCGGCCGTGTAGGTGGCGTTGCCGGCCTGGTTGGCGTCGATGACGCAGGAGCCTGATCCGGTGTAGGTCACCGTGCTGCCAGACAGGGTGCACACGCCCCCGCTGCCGGGGCCAACGGAGAACGCGACCGGATTGCCGGAGCCGCCGCCGGTGGCCGACAGGACCGCCGAGCCGCCCACGGTCCCGGAGGCCGGGGCGGTGAAGGAGATCGACTGGGTCTTTTTCTGGCCGCCATTGACCGTGATCGTCTGCTGGACTTGGGGTGCGGCCGCGTAGGTGGCGTTGCCGGCCTGGTTGGCGTCGATGACGCAGGAGCCCGCCGCGGTATAGGTCACCGTGCTGCCGGACAGGGTGCACACCCCCGGGCCGCTGGCCGGATCAACGGAGAACGCGACCGGATTGCCGGAGCCGCCGCCGGTGGCCGACAGGGCCGCCGACCCGCCCGCGGTGCCGGAGGCCGGGGCGGTGAAGGAGATCGACTGGGTTTGTTTCTGGCCGCCGTTGACCGTGATCGTGCGTTGGACCTGGGGTGCGGCCGTGTAGGTGGCGCTGCCGGCCTGGTTGGCGTCGATGACGCAGGAGCCTGATCCGGTGTAGGTCACCGTGCTGGCGGACAGGGTGCACACCCCCGGGCCGCTGGCGCGGTCGACGGAGAACACCACCGGGTTGCCGGAGCCGCCGCCGGTGGCCGACAGGGCCGCCGACCCGCCCGCGGTGCCGGAGGCCGGGGCGGTGAAGGAGATCGACTGGGTTCGCTTCGGCCGTGCGGTATAGGTGTAGTGGCCGGCGGCGGTGGTCTTTGAGGTGCCGGCCGCAGTGGTCACGGTGACGGTCACGGTTCCCTTGCCGGGCGGGCTGGTCACGGTGATCTGCGTACTCGAATCGGCGGTGATGACCGCGGCGGCGGCGCCGAAGCGGACCCCGGTGGCGCCGGCCAGGCCGGTCCCGGTGATGGACACGGTGGTTCCGCCCGCGGTGCTGCCGCTGTCCGGGGACATGCCGGTGACCGCCGGGCGCAGGGCGGTATAGGTGTAGTGGCCGGCGACGGTGGGCTTTGAGGTGCCGGCCCGGGTGATCACGGCGATGTCCACCGTGACAGTGCCGGGCGGGCCGGTCCCGGTGATCTGCGCGCCCGAATCAGCGATGATGGCCGCGGCGGTCACGCTGATGCCCACGGTGCCGATGCTGGGCGGGCTGACCACGGTGATCCGCGTACCCGAATCGGCGGTGATCCTGCCGGCTACGCCGCCGAAGGTGACCCGGGTGGCGTCGGCCAGGCCGGTGCCGGTGATGGTGACCGTGGTCCCGCCCATGGCGGTGCCGCCGGCCGGGGACACGCCGGCGACCGCCGGAAGCGTGACAGGAGGTGCGCTGCCGTGCCCGGCGGTGGCCGCCAGGGCCGCGCCCGCTCCCACGACCGCGGCAGCAGCGGTGGTCACGACGGCGGCCTTGATCGGGCTGAGTCGCCGGCCCCGGCGGTTCCGGCGGTTCCGGAGGTGCCGGAGATGCAAGAGATGCCGCAGATGCCACAGGTGTCGGGATTCCTGGGATTCCTGCCCATTCCGGGACAGATGGACCCGCTCCACCGCGGAACCTTGTACCGCGGGCGCTGCGCCGGACGGCCACAGCGCCGCCAGCAGCAGCGCCGCTTCGCCCAGGTGCGACCGGCCGCGTTCGGCCCAGTCCGGGCCGTACGCGCGTGATGCGCCGGCGTTAAGAGCGGCGATGAAGGTAGTGGCGTCGGCCGGCCTGTTCGGGCTCCTTGGCCATCCCGGCGGCGACCAGCGGCCGCAGCTGCTCGGGCACCGGATCCAGCGGTACCGGCTCGGTCAGGTGCTGGTACAGCAGCCGCTCGGCCGTATCCCCGGTGAAGGGCGGACGGCCGGTAAGGCACTCGTAAAAGGTGGCCGTCGCCGCGTAGACATCACCGGCCGGGCTGGCCGGGGTGCCGGCAAACTGCTCGGGAGGCGCGTACATCAAGCTGCCGGCGGCAACCGGCTCCTCACCGGTGCGCGCCGCGATGCCGAAATCGGTCAGCTTGCTGTCGCCGTTGCCGTTGACGAGCACGTTCTCCGGCTTGTAATCGCGGTGCACGATACCGTGCTGGTGCGCCACCGCCAGCCCCAGCAGCGAGCCCTGCAAGACCACCAGCGCCGCCTCCGGCGTGGTCGCGCCCCGATGAGTCAAGATCTCGCGCACGGAGACGCCGTCAACTAGCTCCATGACGATGGCGGCGCCCGACGGGGATTCGACGTATTCGTACATCCGGACGATGTTCGGGTCGTCCAGGATGGCCAGCATGTGCGCTTCGGCGCGAAACAGCTCACTCCACTGCGGGTCGGCCAGGAGCTTACGGCGCAGGTACTTGATCGCTACCAGGGTGCCGGAGGCATCGTGCCTGGCCAGCACCACGTCGCCGGATCCGCCCGAGCCAAGAGCCTTCAGCTCGGTGAACCCGGGAACGCTCCACCCGGCCACGCCTGCGTGCTTAGTGCCGTTACCGTCCCGGGCGGTGACAACCGTGTCATCACGCATCGGTAAGCCTCCTTTTTTCACGCCCGCTGCACCAGGCCGCGATCGGGCCTGCTGTCGCGCCGGTGCTGCCGCGTGGCGGCCGACCGTGCAAGCGGCAGCACCTCGGCGAGCAGCAGGGGTCTCCCCTCCGCTCAACCACCCAGAGGCGGCAGCGTGCCGCTTGATACAGCAGGCCCAAAGCGGGGCTCTCCTCTTACGCCCGGGCGGGGATACCTGACACAGTGAACCCGTGCTGAATCAGGTGGCCAACGGTGTTCTGGGTCCGGCAGAGCGAGTGGGTCCTGAGCAATGCCATCGCGGTGCGCGGGGAGGGTGGGTTGATCCTGGTCGATCCTGGCATCGATGGTGCGGATCTGAACCAGCTCGCCGATGACCTGGACCGGCTCGGCATTCCGGTGGTCGCCGGGTTCTCCACCCATCCGCACTGGGACCACTTGCTCTGGCATCCTCGGTTCGGCGACGTGCCTCGCTACGCCACCTCAGCCGGCGCCCGCGCTGCCAGTGAAGCCCGGGAGCGGGGGCAGGGGATGGCGGCGGAGAGCGCGTCGGGCATCCCTCTGGAGCTGCTCGGGCTCGTCACCCCGCTGCCCGCGGACGGCGGACCCGTGCCGGGCGAGATCGTCGAGCATCAGGCGCACGCCATCGGCCACGCCGCGGTCCTCCTCGCGGACCGTGGCGTCCTGCTCGCCGGCGACATGCTCTCCGACGTCCTGATCCCGCTCCTCGACCCTCGCCGCCCCGGTCAGGTGGGCGCCTATGAGACGGCACTGGACCGGCTGGGTGAGGCCGCCAGGCACGTCGGTGTCCTGGTCCCCGGCCACGGCGCCGTTGCCGAGGGTCCCGAGGTGGCGGCCCGCCTCGCCGCCGATCATGCCTACATCGACGCGCTGCGACGAGGAGAGGAACCGGTCGACGCGCGCCTGGGGCCGGATGCGCCCTACGGTCGATACTGGCTCCCCGCCCACCAGTCGAACCTGGAGCAGGCCCGAGGGCGGTAGGGCCTTCTGATGGCCCGGGACCCCTGGCGGGTCTGCCGTCCGTCGTGCGCGAGGCCGTTGATCCGGGTGCGGGCTGGCAGGAGGTTCCCCGGGCGCAGTCTTCCTTCGACGGGGCCCGCTGTCACGCTGACCGCTTGCGCCGGGCCGGTCCTAACGCCCCACGGGCGGCCAGCAGCAAGGGGGGCAGGGTGGGCGTGCGAGCTCCGTGAGGATCGGGCATCCTTAGCGGGTGGCCCGGCATCTGCGTCTTGGCGAGTTCCTGCTCGGAGTCGAGGGGATCGCGCTCATGCGTCATCTGTTCGACGACGACGCGCAGGCGGCGACACGGCTTGCCGAGATCCGGCGTATCGCCTGCGGCGGCGAGGCCGTCTACCAGCTGGGTGCTGATGTACCGATCGTGGACGTTGCCAGCGGCTACGCCCGCTGGTCGCAGACCTACGACAACCCCGGCAATCCCCTCATCCACCTCGAGCAGCCCGTCGTCTGGTCCATCCTCGACGCCGTCGCGCCGGGTACAGCCCTGGACGCGGCGTGCGGCACCGGCCGTCACGCACGCCGCCTGGCCGAACTCGGTCATCACGTCATCGGGGTGGACGCATCGCCGGCGATGCTGGAGAAGGCCAGGGCGGCGCTGCCCCAGGCCACCTTCCGTGACGGGGACCTAAGCGCGCTCCCGCTGGAGCCAGCCAGCGTCGATCTGGTGGTGTGTGCGCTGGCGCTTGAGCACGTCGCCGATCTCGGCAGGGCCATCGCCGAGCTGAGCCGGGTGCTGCGCCCCGGCGGGCACATGGTCCTGTCCGGCATGCATCCCGCAGCCGCCGCACTCGGAGGGGCCGCATACTTCCAGGACGCCGCTGGTGGTGCTGGCGTCGTCCAAGGCTACGGTCATCTCCACGGCGACTACCTCAACGCATTTCGCCAGTCCCAGCTGGTGATCCGGCAGTGCCTTGAGCCACGCATCGGGCCCGCCGAAGCGGCCATGCAAGGCCCCGCGACACAGTTCATCCCCGACGCCGCCGCGGCCGCCTACGTCGGCCTGCCAGGCGCCCTCGTCTGGGAACTCGTGCGCGGCTGACCCCCGCACGGCCACCCCCAGCCCCGGTCCCAGGTCCCGTCGGCCAACTGCCTCAAGCAGACGCACGCAACAACAGCGTCGTCGTGCCGGCGTGACGGCGTTCCGGCACGCGCTGTAGCTTCGCAGCGCATCGCCTGAGGTACAAAATCCTCGATATGGATGTCACCGGGGCTTTGCACGCGGGCGATTCATCCCACGCCGAATTGGTGTTCTGCGCGCCCATGCCGAACGAGGTGGTCGTGCACCTGGCAGACCAGTGCTGGCGAACTGGTCCCCGCTCGCCCCAGGGAAGGCCCCTGATAGCGGTTACGAATGTGCGCGCGATACCGTGGGTGCTCTGTTGCTGGCCGCTCAGCAGGCGCAGGAGATGCCGGAGACGGGAGCGGTCAGCGGGTCGACGGAACGGCGGGTGATCGCGCCGATGCCGGTTTGGACTGCCCAGCCCTCCCGGGCCCAGTACTCAAAGCCGCCGAGCATCTCCTTGACCGTGTAGCCGAGCCTGGCGAACTCCACAGCGGCCTTTTGAGCGCCGTTGCAGCCCGGGCCCCAGCAGTAGACGACCACGGTCTTGTCCCGGTCGATCAGCTCGGCGGCCTGCTTGGCGATCTGTGAGGTGGGCAGGTGGATCGCGCCGGGGACGTGGCCCTGGTTCCAGCTTTCGAGGCTCCGTGTGTCGACAACCAACATCGCCGGCGCCTCAGCCGCCAGGTCCGCGGCGACGTCGGACACGTCGGTCTCGAAAGCCAACCGGGCGGAGAAGTACTGCAGCGCCTCGGCATTGGCGGCGGGGGCCCTGGTGGCGGGGGACTGGGCGGCGGTGGTGGTCATCTCTCACTCCTGTGGCCGGGGTGTTTCCTGCGAACACCAAGATCTTGGCTGCTGGAACGGCATCCTGGACAGTGGCATTAACGCCGCCTACCGCTAAGATCTCGCCATGCTCCTCGCGCCTCCCGGCAGGCGCCATACCGTCTCGGTGTGGGCCTTTGACGGCATGGCCCCCTTCGAGCTCGGCGCGGTAGTGGAGGTCTTCGGACTGCCCAGGCCCGAGCTCGAAATCCCCTGGTATGACCTGCGGGTCTGCTCGTTGGAGCGGGAGCCGATGCGAGCGGTCGGGGGTTTCATGATGACCACCCAGAACGGCTTGGACGTCTTTGCGGGGGCCGACACCGTGATGGTCGTCGCGGTGCCGGACGTAGGGGGTGAAGTGCCGCCGGAGCTTGTGGCCGCGCTGCGGGAGGCGCACGACCGTGGCGCCCGGGTCGTGTCGATCTGCTCGGGCGCGTTCGCGCTGGCCGCGGCCGGGTTGCTGGACGGCCGCGAGGTGGCGACCCACTGGCAGTACGCGGAGCTGCTGCAGCGGCGCCATCCGGAGATCCGGGTGAACCCCGACGTGCTGTACGTGGACGGAGATGACATCCTCACCGGCGCGGGCAGCGCCGCCGGGCTCGACCTGTGTCTGCATCTGGTGCGCAAGGACCACGGTGCCCGGATCGCCAACTCAGTGGCCCGACGCCTGGTCGTACCGCCGCACCGAGACGGCGGCCAGGCTCAGTTCGTGGAGGCCGTTGTGAGCGAGCCGGCGGCCGACGACTGTGTGGCCCGCGCGATGGCCTGGGCACTGGAACATCTCGCCGAGCCGATCACCGTGGCCGGCATGGCCCGCCAGGCCCACCTCGCGCCCCGTACCTTCATCCGGCACTTCAACCGGCAGACCGGGACCAGCCCGCTGCGCTGGGTCATCACCCAGCGGATCATGGCCAGCCTGCCACCGCTCGAACACAGCGCGATGTCGATCGAAGAGATCGGCGCGGCCGTTGGCTTCGACAGCCCGGTGACCTTCCGGCACCACTTCACCCGTGTCATGAAGACCCCGCCCTCGGCCTACCGACGCACCTTCCGCACCACCGCCTGAGTGGGAGCCAAAAGTGTCGGAGGCGGGCGGGTCCGTGGGCGGCGCGGCAGGAGCCGACGCTGCGGGAGCGGCGGGGCTGTTTAAGCCACACGGCATCGTGCTTGAAGAAGCACAGGCAGTAGGCGCCGAACTGGGCTTGCCCACCTGGTGGCTGAACGAGCAGGCAAGTTGCTACGTCGCGCCCGGTGGGGATCCGTCGGCGTCCCGCGTGTTTCCGGGCGCAGCGGTCTACGCCGGCACTTCGGCAAGGGGTTCCGGCGGGATTATGCCGCCAGCGTGATCGCTGGGCGGTGGCGGCTGCGGTTCCGGTGTCGGTCATAGTCGCCTTAGGCCTGGTAGACGCGCTGGTAGACGCGTTCGGCCAGCATCATGACGGTGAGGTTGAGGACCGTGGACGGGGTGTCGGGGATGATCGAGGCATCGACGACCCGCAGTCCGCTGGTCCCCATGACGGCGCCGACCGGGTCCACGACGGCCTGCGGGTCGGCCGGTCCGCCCATGGGGGCGGTGGAGCTGGGGTGGTAGTAAGTGGACACGTTGCCGGCGATGAACGCGGCCAGGGCGCTGTCGTCGGCGACTGCGTCGCCGGGGGTCAGCTCGCGGGCGATGAGGGAGGCGAGGTCCGGGCTGCGGGCGAAGTCGCGGGCGAGCTTGACGCCTTCCAGCATCCGGCGGGCGTCACGGCCGGTGGCAAGGAAGTTGCAGTCGATCAGCGGGGCGACGCCGGGGTCGCGGCTGGCCAGCTTCAGCGTCCCGGTGGACTCGGGCAGGACCACCGAGGTGGACAGCGCGATCACTCCGCCAGTGGGACTGTAAGAGGGGGGAATCAGGTGGGTTGCCGTGATGTTCAGGTCCAGCTCGCCGGGCGCGGCCTCGCTGGAGGCCGTCCACAGGATCGCGCCGACCGCCGGGGTCATCTCCAGGTGCCCGGGAGCCAGCGCGTGGGCGGTGTGAAAGTACGGGTGATCCAGCAGCCGCCGGCCGACCGGCAGGTCGGCGACGACGCCGATGCCCAGGGCGGTCAGCTCGTCGGCCGGGCCGACGCCGGAGCGCAGCAAGATGGCTGGGCTGCCGTAGCTGCCGGCTGACAAGATCACCTCCCCGGCCCGGTACACCGTGCCGTCCGCGGCCACCACCCCGGTGGCGGCCGTTCCGTCGAACAGCACGCGGTCGATGGTGACATCGCCGCGGATCGTCAGGTTGGGCCGGCGGCGGACCTCGGCGGTCAGGAACACTATCGCCGCGTTCTCCCGGATGCCGTCGACCACGTTGACCGAGTGGCCGCTTACGCCGTCTTGGTCGGCGCCGTTGAAGTCGCGCACTCGCTTGAACCCGTGCGCGACGGCCGCGCCGATGAACCCCGCCTGCGATGGCGTCAGTTCCTCGTCGGTGAGCTGGCGGACCGGGAGCGGCCCGGTCCGGCCGTGGTAGGCGTCCTCCCCGCCTGGGTTGTTCTCCATCAGCTTGAACGTCGGCAGCACGTCAGCGAAGGACCAGCCGTCGGCGCCGTGCGCGCCCCACTTGGCGAAGTCAGCGGGCCGCGGCCGGATCGCGACCCCCGCGTTCACCGCCGAACTGCCACCGAGCACCTTGCCCCGCGAGGCCCGGATGTTCGGCGCCTGGTCGGTGGCCCGGGCGGTATACCCCCAGTCGTGCCGCGGGTCGTCGAGGATGCGCGCGTCAAGCAGCGCGGGCGGGAACGCGTCAGGCGCGTAGGCGGGACCCGCTTCCAGCAGCAGGACCGTCCGCGCGGGGTCCTGGCTCAGGCGGGCCGCCAGGACAGCGCCGGCGGAGCCACCCCCGACGACGACCATGTCCGCGGTCTCGGGCAGGTCAGACATGCCAATCTCCTTACGTTTGCAGGTTGCCGGGTCAGCGCTCGGCACGAACGGAGGGTTGTGACGCTCGTCGATCGCAGCACATCGAAGCGCCCTCCCCGATATTCGGCAAGTTCGTCAGGGGCCGTGCCAGGTGCCACGGATGGACTCGTGGGTGACCGTGCCGTCGTCAGCGAAGGCCGCGACCCATCCCCATGTCTTTGAAGCGGTGCAGGCGCGGCAGCACGCCCGAACGGATGGGAGTCAGGGGATCCAGGGTGCCTTGTACGTGCCGGTGTCGTTGAGGATCGCGGTCCAGTCGTCGCCGGCCCAGATGTTGCTGATCTTGCCGTGGCTCAGGCGGTAGACGTCGACGCCGTCCCACTGGACGTGGCGCCCGCTGGCGGGGATGCCGAGAATGGGGCCCTGCTGCGTGCCGCTCACGACCACGCGCACCACGACCTGGTCGCCCTGGCCGAAGATGTCGTCGATGGTGATGTGCGCGTCGGGGAACGCGGCGACCACGCCGGCGAACAGCCCGGCGACGTTGGCCCTGCCCGTGATCGTGCCCACGGTGCCGCCGGACCACTGCATGCCGGGGTTCAGGTAGTTGGCGGCGCGGTCGCCGTCGTGCTCGTTGATGACGTCCTGGAGGAATGCTTCCACCACCCGCTCGTTCGCCCTGACGCCCGGACCGCCACCCCACGACGCCGTCGCCGCCTGGGTGCGGTGCCCGGGGGCTGCCGTCGCCGCGTTCGCGGCGGCGCCGGCGACTCCCAGGCCGGCGGCGGCGAGGGCCGCGGCCACGGCAACGCGCTGCAACTTCCTCATGACAAGCTCCTTCGTGCTCGGTTCGTGGAACCTTGACTTGATCGTTCAAGTAGACGTTAATCCGTTATGACTTGATGAGTCAAGTCATAACGTGGCGGCCAAGGAAATCTGGCCTGACCGCAGCGTCGACTTCAGTGCTGTCCGGGAGTTCGCCGCCGACGGTTATGCCGGTGATTTTCACCGCCCATCCCGCCCGTTCACGCGGCGCGATTGCCTTCCCCCTCGCAGGGCGGGCTATCAGGTATTGACTGGGTATCAATTACTTGATACATATCAGCTAATGAACACCGTAGCTGTGGTGACGGGCGCCACTCGCAACCTCGGGCTTGCGCTCGTGCGGGGGCTGGCCGGGCGGCTGGAAGCCGGCGACGTCGTGTACCTGACGGGCCGGGATCCCGCGCGGGTCTCCGAAGCGCTGGAGACGGTCACGGCCGCCCGGGCCGAGGTTCGCGGTGCGGTGGTCGACGTCTCCGAACCAGAGGCCGTTGCCGGTTTCGCCGCGTCGCTCGCCGGGCGGCACGGCGGCGTCGACATCGTCTTCTCCAACCACTACACGCGGATCCAGCCCGGCGACGACCCGGCCGAGATGATCGATCACTACGTCGCCGTCAACAACCTCGGCACGACGAATGCGCTCCGGGCGTTCGCGCCGTTGCTGCGTGACGGCGCCCGGCTGCTGGTCGTCGCGAGCAGGGCGGGGAGCCTGCGCATGCTGGCTCCGGTGCTGCACGCTCGCTTCGACGGTGACCTGGAATCACTCAGCGACGTTGATTGTGCGGTGTGCAGGTGGCGAGATGCGGTCCGCGAGGGGCGCGCGGCTGGCGAGGCGTGGCCGGCGTGGATCAACATTCCCTCAAAGATCGGGCAGGTCGCCGCCGTGCGAGTCCTGGCGCGGCAGCGGCGGGCGGACGACCTGCGCCGCGGCATCTTGATCGCGGCGGTGTGCCCCGGCCTCATCGACACCGGCGCATCGCGGCGGTGGCTGGACACCACTCGCGCGCAAACCCCCGCCGAGGCCGCCGGGGGGCTGCTTGACCTCGCGCTCGGCCCGGACCCGGAGCCGGGGTTCTACGGCGAGCTCGTGCTGTCGGGGAAGGTCGTGCCGTGGAAACCCTAGGCTGAGAGATCGCCGGGCATGTCGACACCAGCAGGCCAGCGCATCGGCATGGTGCTGAAAAGAGCCGAACAGGCGATGCTGCGCGCCAAGAGCGCCGCGCTCAAGCCCGCTGGCCTGACACTGGCGCAGTACGTCGCGCTCGCCGAGCTCGACCGGCAACCGGGAATCACCGGCGCGGCCCTCGCCCGGGCCTGCCTGGTCACACCGCAGGCGATGATGGTGGTACTCAAGTCACTTGAGGAGCAGGGGCTCATCGTGCGCTCGCCGCATCCGCGTCATCCGATCGTGCTCGAGCTGCACATCACCGACGCCGGCTGCGAGGTGCTGGATGCGGCGCGGCACCGTGCCGAGCCGGTGGAGCGCCGCGTCACGGACGCTTTCTCGCCCGACGAGCTCGAAGCCCTGGACGCCTTGCTCACGCGGTGGATCGAGGCGCTCGATGGCGACTGAGCTGTCCTCGCCGTCGACCCTGTTCTCCCTTCGCCATCAACGTGCCCGGCGCCGTGCTGCGCGACCTGGCAGGCCCGGCTGGCCCGAACCCGTTTCCCGGAGCGGACCGCTGCCCCCTGGCAGGCCGGCACCGACCCGGACTACCTGCGCGAGCTCGTCACCTACTGGCACGACGGCTTCGACTGGCGGGCCCGCGAGCGCGAACTGAACGCCCTGCCGCAGTTCACCGCCGGGATCGGCGGGCAGCGCGTGCACTTCGTGCACGTCCGCGCTCCCGGTTCCGGGCCAGCCCGGCCGGCGCTGCCGCTGGTCCTGACCCACGGCTGGCCCAGCAGCTTCCTGGAGATGCTGCCGCTGGCCGCGCTGCTGACCGACCCCGGCAGTCACGGCGGCGACCCGGACGACGCCTTCGACGTGATCATCCCCTCACTGCCCGGCTTCGCGTTCTCCGGCCTGCCCCCGGCCGGGCCGGTGACCCCGCCCGTCATCGCCGACCTGTGGGCCCGCCTGATGAGCGACGTCCTGGGCTACCCCCGGTTCGGCGCCTACGGCGGCGACATCGGCTCACACGTCACCGGATTCCTCGGCGCCCGCCACCGCGACCGCGTCCTGGGCATCTACACTCACCACCCCAACCTGCACCCCGTGCTCGACGGGGCGCGGCCCTTGTCGGCCGCCGAGCGCAGCTACCTCGCCGCCCGCCAAGCCGAGCACGGCAGCGACAGCGGCTACGCCGTGATCCAGAGCACCCGGCCCGACACCCTCGCCGCCGCGCTGGCCGACTCCCCGTCCGGGCTGGCCGCCTGGCTGGTGGAGAAATACCGGGCGTGGAGCGACTGCGGCGGCGACCTCGAATCCCGGTTCAGCAAGGACACCCTGCTCACCATCATCACCCTGTACTGGGTCACCGGCACGATCGGCTCCTCCTTCCGGTCCTACTACGACGACGATCAGGCCCCGCCGCTGCCCCGCGTCGACGTTCCCGCCGGCATCACCTTGACCCCCGAAGACCGCGACTACCCCCGCGAGTACGCCGAACGCACCTACCCCGACATCCGCCAGTGGACAGGCCCCGCCCGCGGCGGCCACTTCCTCGCCCTCGAAGAACCCGCCCTGCTCGCCGCGGACCTCCGCGCGTTCTTCCGCCCGCTGCGCGGCAACTGTATGTGAACCATGCCGTTGCCGGCCCCGACTCGGCGGGTGCTGAGGCTGCTGGAGGAGTCGGGCGACAGCGCTGCTTGCGCTGGCGGCGGTCGGCGCGAGGTAAAAGCGGTCCTGTGATGGCAATGCGGAAGGATCAATGTCCCGCGGACGGCGGGCGGCCACGGCGAGGGCTTCCACGACCTGGTCGTCGCCGGGGCGTCGCGCGGAGATCATGCCAGGCAGACCACATGGCGGGGGGATGGCCTTGGCTGGCAGGCCGAGGGTGTTTGCCGGGACGCTGTTGCCGCGGCTGCTGGTTACCACGCGGCGCTGGCCAGGACCGCGTCCGGCGGGATGCCGGGGAGCGCAGTGAACGTGCCGTTGTCGATCCGGCCGAAGCCGAAGCCGCGGACGAGCGCGTGCTGCCCGGTGGGGTCGACGGCCAGCACATCGCAGTTCGCCTCCGCCGTCGCCTCGCCGTCCGGGTCCGTGTAGCTGGCAGTCTGCGTCTGCAGGGCGGTAACCTGACGGCCGTCCACCTCGTCGATCCGGGCGGTGACCGTGCCGCGGGCGCCCTGGCCGGGGTGGTCCTGGCACGCGGACACGACGGCGGCTGGCTTGACGGCCTCGCTGTCAGCGCCCATTCCCGTGCCAGGCCCGGCGCGATGGAAATGGCGTGGTGCCTAGCCTCACTTGATCCTTGACGGCCTCGTTTGATCCTTGACACCGCCCTAGGTTTTTTCGTCTATCGGCCAGAGGTCCACGACGAGCTCGGCCTGGGTGCCGAGGGCGGCGCGTAGGTCTGCTGCCAGGTTGTGGGCTTGGTGAGCCCAGCGGTTCCGGATCGCAGCTGATCGCCAGCCGGTCTGGTAGTGGTAGTTGTCGTCGAAGTCCTGCTGCCAGGCGGCGAGCCGGTCCAGCAGCTCGGGCGGGAACTTGGTGAACCGCCAGTCGATGTTGCCGAAGCCTTCGCCCCACAGCGGAAGGGGAGCGCTGTAATCCGGAGAGAGCCGGATGACCCTGGGAAGGGGCTCGTCCCAGCCGAGATCATCCTCGCTGGGGTGCCACCAGGGGTTCTCGCTCACGGCTCGTTATTCTTCCACCGTGGTCCCGAAGAGGTCCTCGCCGTCACTGCCGTCGAGCAGGAAGACGAAACGCTCCAGGTCGCCGCGTAGTGCGTTCAGGCCGCAGGCGGGATGGCCGAAGAACTGTTCCAATGATTCGCCGAGGCGGCCGGGGTCGCGGGCCAGCCATGCGATGCGGCGTGAGATGCGGCGTGCCTAGCTCCACTTGATGCGCGACACATCGGCCCCGGTTGATGTGCGACACACCCTAGGTTTCCTATGCTCGCTCCGATGCAACGCGAAGTCGCGGCGACCCATCTCCGCCTGGAGACGACGGCCGGAAGCCGGGCCGCCACCGGAGACGACGACGGCGCGCCCTCGCGCTCCGGGGCAGCGTGAATATTGCCTGGCCGGGGGAGGAGCTGTGGAATTACTCTCAGATTCTGGCGCTGAGGGAGGCCGAGATGGACCGCGATGTGCTGGATGTGATCGAGCGCGAGATTGACCAGGAGGTGCACGCTTCCCCGGCAGCGCAGTGCGGCAGGCTGTGCTGCTGCAATACGGCGACGACCCGGAAATCGAGCCGGGGGACCTGTGGGTCCGGGCTGCTGCTCGACGCGGACGGGCCGGAGGACAACTGGGAGCCGGCCCTGACGGCATTCGAGCAAGCCAACAAGACGGCGATCGAGCAGTTCACGGGCTACCTGGCAGCAAAGCTCCGGGAGATCAGCCTGGTCGAGTACACGTTCAGCAACAATCCCGTCACCCGCGACGGCCACGGGCCCCGCGCGAGCAATCCCGTCGGGGAGCCGCTGCCGGACATCCAGGAGCAGGAGGACGGCGAGGCCACCCCGCTGCTGGCCCGGCTGGGACCGGCTGGCCTGGAAACGCTGGACACGCTGATCATGGCGGGCATCGCGGCCACCCGCGCGGAGGCCATCCGGTGGGCCTTGGACCGCATCCGCGAGCGGCCAGCCTACCAGCGGCTCCGTGAACTGAGATGCGACGCCGACAAGCTCAGGAATGAGTTCTGAGACAAGGCCAGATCACCGTCGAGCCCGGTATCTCTGCTCGACCACGTTCAGCTCCCGAAGCATTGCGGGAGTATCGCGCATCAAGTGAAGCCACGGTGTCGCATATCAAGCGGAGCCTGACAGCATGAGATGAGGGTCGCTTTATGCCTCCGCGTTTGCCTGGCGGCCCATGGAAAGGGCGTGGCGCGTCCTGCGATGCTCTTGCGACGGGCCGCTTTAGGCGTCGAGCAGGCCGGCCTGGTAGGCGGTGATGACGAGCTGGAACCCGGTCCCTGGCGCCGAGTTTGGCCAGCAGCCGGGCCACGTGGGTCTTGGCGGTGCCCGCGGTGATGTACAGGGTGGCGGCGATCTCGGCGTTGGACATGCCGAGGCCCACCAGCTTGAGCACCTCGCGTTCGCGGTCGGTGATCCCGGCCAGTTCCCGGGGCTTGGGGTCTGGACGGGATGGGCTGGCGAACTGCGCGATCAGGCG
>CAVPLC010000074.1:0-53275 GCA_963705835.1 uncultured Actinomycetes bacterium | reverse complement strand
TCACAGATCGCGGTCCGGTGATCATGACCGGGAGCATCGCGTTCCTCCGCTGTCGTTCGTTGTCCTGCCGCCACACGCTCATGCGGGCTTGGTGCCGGCGATGATGACGTAGCCGAGGTAGGGGACGGCCTTGGCCATGCGGGGCATGAGCCAGGCCATCTTGCGGGTGTAGGCGGGCCGTCCCGCGACCGTGCCCATGATGGCCAGGCAGCGGGACAGGCCCTCGTCGGCCAGGAAACCCCGGGCTGTCATCATCTCGAACGGCCCGGTCTCGGTGTCCAGCCCGGTAAGCCCGGCGCTGGAGTAGATCCGCATCCAGTCCTCGACGGTGTCGAAGTGCATGCCCGGGCAGACCTGGCCGAGGAAGACCTCCCGGGCCTCGGGCGTCGGCGGCGTGCGCCAGTAGAACTCGGTGGCCAGCACCCGCCCGCCGGGCCGGGTCACCCGGGCCAGCTCGGCCGCCGCCTTGGGCCGGTCGGTGAACATGGTGACCGCCTCGGCGATGACCACGTCGAAGGCGGCATCCTCGAACGGCAGCGCCGTGATGTCGGCGGATGTGACGCTGACCAGGTCGGCGACGCCGGCGGCCCGGGCGTTGGCCTCGGCCCGCTCCAGCATCAGCAGGGAGATGTCCGCCGCGGTCACCCGGGCGCCGTGGCGGCGGGCGATCTGGATCGCGGTGGTGGCCACCCCGCAGCCCACGTCCAGCACCCGGACCGATCCGGTGATCTGCGCCCGGGCCAGCAACGCCTCGGTGGAAGCCCGCCCGCCGGGGTGGATCACCCGCTTGCCGATGACGGCCATGAACTTGTACGGGTCGAGGTCGCTGATTTCTCCCGGCGCGAGCTTGGTTGCCATCGCGGCCTCCCAACATGGTCGTTGGGATCAGCGTGCGCCCGCCTCGGGTACATTGTCAAGTGTTCGTTTGATCATTTGACAAGAGGCTAAGCCTGGCCGGATCATGAAGGCATGGCTGACCGCGTGGCGAAAGATGCCCTGTATGAGGGGTTTGCCGAGGTTGCCCGGGCGCTGGCGAGCGGGCGGCGGGCGGAGATCGCCGACCTGCTGGCCCAGGGTGAGCGGCCGGTCGAGGAGATCGCCGGCGAGATCGGCCAGAGCGTGGCGAACACCTCTCATCACCTGCGGGCGATGGCCCGGGCCGGGCTGGTGACTACCCGCCGCGACGGCACCCGCATCTTCTACGCGCTGGCCAGCGACCGGGTCGCCGCCCTGTGGTCGGCACTCCAGGAAGTGGCCGCGGAGCACGTGGCCGGCCTGGAACGGCTCGCCGAGGCATACCTGGGCAGCCGGGAGGGGATCGAGGTGGTCGGACGCGAGGAGCTGGCCGCCCGGCTGGCCCGCGGTGAGGTCCTGGTGCTCGACGTGCGGCCAGCGGCCGAGTACGCGGCGGGCCACATCGCCGGAGCACGCTCGGTGCCGGTGACGGAAGTGCGCCGCCAGCTGCGCGCGCTGCCCGCCGGCGCCAACGTGGTCGCCTACTGCCGCGGCCCGTACTGCGTGTATGCCGACGAGGCGGTGCGGGAGCTGACCCGCCACGGATTCCGGGCGCAGCGGCTGGCCGGCGGATTCCCGGAGTGGAAGCGGGCCGGGCTGCCCGTGGCCGCCGGGTGATGACGAGGGGAGGCCCGTAGTGACCGGAACGCTGATCGTGCCCGTCGTGGACGAGGGCCTGGGGAACTCGGCCTACCTAGTGGACCTGGGGGATGGCCGGGCGCTCGCGGTCGATGTGCCGCGGGACCTGCGGGCGGTACGGGCGGCCGCCCGACATCACCGGCTGACGGCCGCGTTCGCCGCTGACACCCATCTGCATGCCGACTTCCTGTCCGGGGCGCCGCAGCTGGCCGCTGAGGACGGCGCGCAGATCCTCGCGTCAGCAGCCGGGCATCGGGCCTTCGGTCACCGGGGGCTGGCCGACGGCGATGAGGCAGACCTGGGCGGGCTGACCTTGCGGACCTGGGCTACCCCCGGACACACCGCTGAGCACCTGGCGTACCTGCTGCTTGACGGCGGGCAGGTGCTGGGGGTGTTCACCGGAGGGTCCCTGCTGGTCGGCGCGGCTGCCCGCACTGACCTGTCCGGCCCGGAGCAGACCGAGGCGCTGGCCCGCTCCCAGTACGCCTCCGTGGGCCGGCTGCTCGCCTTGCCCGACGCGACGCCGGTGTACCCGACGCATGGGGTGGGCTCGTTCTGCTCCGCCCCGCCCGCCGCGGAGCGCACCACCACCATCGGCCGGGAGAAAGCCGCCAACCCGCTGCTGGCGGCCGGCGATGAGGGCGCGTTCGTCAAGGCGCTGCTGGCCAGCCTGGGCACCTTCCCCGGCTACTTCCTGCGGCTGCCGGAGGAGAACCGGCGCGGCCCCGCTGTCGTGCCCGCCACCCCGATGCTCCCCCCGCTGACCCCCGGCCAGGTCCTTGCCATGCAGAATGATGGGGGCCAGGTCATCGACGTCCGCCCGGTGCCCGCCTACGCGGCGGGCCACATCCCGGGCTCGGTGGCCATCCCGCTGCGGGAGGCGTTCGCGACCTGGCTGGGCTGGCTCGTCCCCGACCCCGCCAGCCCGCTGGTCGTCGTCGCCGATTCCGGCCAAGACATGGGCGAGGTCGTCTGGCAGGCGCTGAAGATCGGATACGAGAACCTCGCCGGGACGCTGGCCGGCGGCATGCCCGCCTGGGAAGGAGCCGGGCATCCGGTGGCGGCCACCCCGCTGCTCACCCCCCATCAGGTGGACCGGGCCACGGTCATCGACGTGCGGCAAGCCAGCGAGTACAGCACCGGGCACGTGCCGGGCGCCCGCAACATCGAGCTCGGCGCCCTCGACGGCCAGGCCGCCAGCGTGGAGGGCGGGCCGGTCGTGACCATGTGCGGGCACGGCGAGCGGGCCGCCACCGCCGCCAGCCTGCTGGAGCGGGCCGGGCACACCGCCGTGGCCGTCCTGACCGGCGGCCCGCGGGACTGGGCGGATGCCACCGGGCTAGTGCTGGAGAGGGGCGCGTGACCACTCCCGACGTGACCCCGTCGGCGGCAAGCCGGGCCCCGTCAGCCGGTCCCCTGCGCGGCGGCGGGGTGCGGCTGGGCCTGCGGGCCAACCTGGCCCAGTTCTCGCTGCTGGTGGCGGTCAACGCGCTGGTCGGCGGCACCCTGGGCCAGGAGCGCACCGTTGTCCCGCTGCTGGCCGGGCAGACCTTCCACCTGACCGCGCTCAGCAGCGCGCTGACGTTCATCCTGGCATTCGGCGCGGTCAAGGCGGTCACCAACTTCTTCGCCGGCACCCTGTCGGACCGGTTCGGCCGCAAACCCGTGCTGGTCGCCGGGTGGCTGGCGGCGCTGCCCATCCCGCCGCTGCTGATCTGGGCACCGAACTGGGGCTGGGTCATCGCCGCCAACGTCCTGCTCGGCGTCAACCAGGGCCTGACCTGGTCCACCACCGTGATCATGAAGATCGACCTGGCCGGCCCCGCCCGCCGCGGCCTGGCCATGGGGCTGAACGAGGCCGCCGGGTACGGCGCCGTCGCCGTCACCGCGCTGGCCACCGGCTACCTGGCCGCCGCCTACGGGCTGCGCCCGGCCCCGTTCCTGCTCGGCGCCGCCTGCATCGCCCTCGGCCTGGGCCTGTCCGCAACCGCCGTCCGGGAAACCCGCGGCCACGCCCGGCATGAGGCCGCCACTCACGTGGCCGCCGCCGATCACCTCGGCGGGCACCTGACCACCGGCCAGGTCGCCCGGCTGACCAGCTTCTCCGAACCGGCCCTGTCCGCCGCCTGCCAGGCCGGCATGGTCAACAACCTCAACGACGGTGTCGCCTGGGGCCTGTTCCCGATCCTGTACGCCCGCCATGGCCAGACCGTCAGCCAGATCGGCGTCCTGGCCGCCCTGTACCCAGCGGTCTGGGGCGCCGGGCAGCTGGCAACCGGCGCCCTGTCCGACCGGATCGGCCGCAAATGGCTCATCGCCGCCGGCATGGGGGTGCAGGCCGCCGCGATCGCCCTGGTCGCCCACGGCACCACCTTCACGGTATGGGCGCTGGCCGCGGTCCTGCTCGGGGCCGGCACGGCCATGGTCTACCCCACCCTGCTCGCCGTCATCGGCGACGTCGCCCACCCCGCCTGGCGGGCGCGGTCGGTCGGCGTCTACCGGCTGTGGCGCGACGGCGGGTTCGCCGTCGGGGCACTGCTGGCCGGCGTGATCGCCGACGCGTTCGGCATCCTCGCGGCCATCTGGGTGGTCGCCGCCCTCACCGCCGCCTCCGGGCTCGTCGTCGCCGTGCGAATGTACGAAACCCGGCCCGCCACCCGGCCAGATAGGGATCGCCGTCCGGTAGGACGGCAAGGCCGCTCACCCGGACGGGCTAGGTTGCTCCACTGGACGGCCCGGCAGCGCGCCATCCCTGAAAGCCACCCTCAACATCAGCCGCCCGGGCGAAGCCCAGCTGACGCAGTGTCGCCACCACCAGGCGGGCCTGATAACCCTCACCGCACAACAAGATGACGTGGTCATCGAGCTGCGGCGCACCGGGATGGCAGTGCTCGCGCGCAGGGTCCAGCCGCCCCCTAGCCGGCTGCAAAACGGCCTGCAAGGGCTGCCAACGAGGCTGAGCGGGACAGCACTACCCGACCAGGAGGTCAGCCGCGGCGATCAGCTGGTTCAGCGCGGCCAGCGACCCGGCGGCGGGGACCGGCACCAGGTGGCGGCGGCGGAACCGGCCGATCTCACCTTCCACTCCGCCCTTCTCATGGGCGCCGCCCTTGCCCGGGGCGCAGAAGAATGAGTCGAACTGGTAATGGCTGCGCAGGGCGATGAACCGCTCGGACTCAGCCCGGTCCCGGCCGCGCAGCACTCGGACCACCGCGGGTCCCAGGTTGTCATACCGGACCCGGCCCGGCACCGCGCCGAAGTACTCGAACGCCAGCACGTGGCCCTCCAGGAACGCCTCCTGCGCCTGGGTGGCGAACGCGACATGGAAGGCCCGGCCCGAGCACGACAACCGCATCACGAACATCCACAGCTTGGCCGGCGCCCCGGCGATCATGGCGTGGAACTCGCCGAAGTCCACCTCGGCCTCGGCGCCCGGCTCATGGATCTGCGGCACCATGACCTCGATGTTGTCCAGGCCCAGCTCAGCGCGGCGGCGGGCGACATACCGCGACACCGTCACCTCCGCCACGCTCGCGCCATGCTCGGCGACCAGCCGCTGCCAGACCCGCCGGGCGGTATGCCGCTGCTTACGGGGCACGTCCCGGTCAGCCAGCAGCCACTCGTCGATCACCTGCGTATAAGGATCCAGCGCAGGCCTAGGCCGCTGCGGATACGCCTTCCGCGGCGGCGGCACCGCGCTGGCCACCGCCTGCCGCACCGTCCGCCGGTGCACATGATGCCGGGCCGCCAGCTCCCGGATCGACACCTCCCCGGCCCGCCGGTCCCGCCTGATCTGCTCGAACAGTTCCACACGCGACCTCGCCATCCCCGACCTCCACGCCGACACCAACGACGTGACGATCAGATCCAGGGTGGGGCCAGAATTCGCGACGACACGCCGGCCCACCCGCCCAGGCGAGATCACCACCCAGGCGGGGCCGAAATTCGCGACGAAACAAGGCCAAACCGGGGCCAGTTCAGGTGATCACACTCACACCTGGACTCGGGGAAGTCGCCACGATCAAGACCACCCTGTCCGCAGCAACGCAGAGGCTCAAAGCCCTGCAGGCGCTGCCCAGCCGGCACATCGCTGCCCATCTCGGGATGCCTGGCTCCATCCCGCAGCGGGAACGCAGCACTCAGAAGCCCGGCCAGTGCCGACGCGCCAGAACAGCCGGTTCTGGATGTCCGCAACCAGCCGGACAGTCACCGTCCGCGACGTACCGAATGGCGGCTCGGCGAGCGGTTATCAACAGGGCTTCGCGTAGTTGACCGCCTAGCGGCGCCCAGTTACGGCCCAACGCCCCAGCGGACGACCCGTATATTTATGCATCGGCGCTTCGGGGTGAAGTCGTCCGCTTCTGCCGCGATGACGGTGGTTGCACTCGGCCGGGGGATCAGGGTCCAGAAAGATACCGTCCGGCCCTCGGGCCTCGTGCAGTGTCTTACTGCCAGGGCTGGTCTTCGGCATTCGCGGCGGCCAGCGCCTCCCGGCGGGTCAGAAAGTCACGCCAGCGGACAACCTTGCCCTCGCTGAGGGTGAAGACATTGAAGACCTGGCCCACCGTCTCCAGATCGCCCGGCGTCCCGTTGAATCCCGGCCCACGCAGGCCCACGATCACGTGCTGCCCGGCCTCGATCGCTTCGACAGCCTGGACGATCAATGGCGCAGCGGCAAAGCGGTTCCGGATGACGCTCATCGCCTCCTGCCGTCCATCGCAGCGCAGGCCAGGCTCAAGGCCTTCCCACACCAGATCAGGGCCAAGGAACTCGGCAATGCGCTCTGGGTCGCGGCTGCGCATCGCGTCGGCCAGTCCGCCGAGAACGGTATTGATATTCCGTGCGGCCACTCCGGTCTCCAGTCTGGGAAAGCTCCCCCAGCCGCCAGTATGCCAGCAGACCACCGCCGTGGCCGGGGCCCGCCAAGCAACCCCGCGATCGAGGTCCGGCCTGGACGCAACGCGCGCTCATGCCGCTGTTCGCGCTCGGCCAGGGCGTGTTTCTCCGAACTTGACGTCATTATGCGGGCAGGGCCGACAGGGCTGGGTGGCTTGCATGCCGTACCGGCAAGCCGGTAGCAGACTAGTCCGTGTGCAGACTCCGGCGTCGATCGCGACAACGGGTGGCTGGGCCGTCTCGCGCGGGCTGCCGGGGAGCTTCCATCTGGCCACGGGCCTGCCGATACCGGGCTAGCGATGAGATCGCCGGGAACACCCGGAGCGTGGCATGCGTTGTGTTTTTTGTGTTTGAAGTACACAATGAACGCGTGGACGCGACCGAGTTGATTGCTACAGGAGAGGCAGCTCGGCTGCTGGGGTGCTCTCGCCAGCATGTCGTGGACCTCTGCGACGAAGGCAAGCTGCCGGTCATGCGGAAAGGCGGATCACATCGGTATGTGCGCCGCTCTGATGTGCTCGCGCTGCTCGGCCCATCTCTGACGCGTGATCAGGAGCGGTCTCGCTGGCTGCATGGGGCGGTCGTCGGGCACCTTGTGACCGAGCCTGATCTGGTCCTAACGCAGGCGCGTGAGAACCTTGACCGCTTCAGCAAGGTCCACGCAGGGACGATGGCGGAACGCTGGCTGGATCTATGGCGTCTCACCCTGAACTCAGGGCTAGATCACGTCCTAACCGTCCTGGTGTCCGATGCGCCTGAGGCGACCGAATTGCGCCAGAACAGCCCGTTTACCGGCATCCTGTCAGAGGAAGAGCGCAAGAGTGTCCTTGACTCGTTCCGTAAGCACTGGCACTCGGAGCATGCTCATGACGCGTGAGCAGCTGGCGCATGTTCTGCGTGCGGTGTCCCGGATAGTCGAAGATCCTAACGTTCTGGTGATTGGAAGCCAGTCCATTCTGGGCAGCTATTCCGAGGATGAGCTGCCGCCCGAAGCGACTGGTTCGATGGAGGTGGATACTGCCTTCTTCGTTGATCCTGACGAGGCCAAGTCGGATCTTGTGGACGCGACGATTGGCGAGCTTTCACAGTTTCACAATGAGTTTGGCTACTACCCCCAGGGCGTCAGCGTCAACACAGGTGTCTTTCCCGCGGGCTGGATAGATCGCCTCGTTACCTACGAGACGCCGAGTACCGCGCCGGGTCGGGGGCTGTGCCTAGAGCCACACAACTGTGTCTTGGCCAAGCTCGTCAGGTTCGAAGAGAAGGACCAGGACTTCGCCGCCGCACTCGTCAGGGAAGGTCTTATCGATCTTGACATTCTGGCCGATCGAGTAGAAACAGTCCCCGCTCATCCTGCAGTCGTCGAACGCATCCGGAAATGGATCGACACCATGAAGGCCAGGCAGCAAGTAAAGGAGTCCTAGTCTTCGCTCATAGAGATGAGGGGAGATTGTGGAGGCCCAGAGGTGGGCAACGGACACAGGTCCGCCGCCACCGTGGTTGGCGCGTACTCATCTGCCGCGTGGAGCGTGTTCGGCGGAGGCGCAGGGCAAGATCACTCCAGCGAGGCTGGCATCATAGAGGCAAATGAGCAAGTCACCTTCCCGCCGTTTCCTGTGACCGTCACCCAACTGCCGGTCACCCGCTGCCAGATTTGCCACCGCACCGTTGCGTACCGGCCCGGCAGCCTCAGTGAGGTCCTGACCGACCACCACCGCCGGGCCCGTACGGAAGCGTTCGGCCTTTCTTCCCGGTAGCCTCCGCAGGCTCCCCGTATTGCCCGCAGGTACCGTCACCGGCGTCGATTGTCCCCCGGACGACCTTGCGCGAGCCAGGCGGGAGAGCGCCGGCGGTCACGGAGTGTGGCCACCCCTCGTGAGGGGCGCGCGGAAACCGCCGTTACGTGCGGCCTGAGGGTTGTCAGATCTGTGAGCCAGGGCGCATAGTACTGGGTCGTCCTGAGTGTGGTGCAATGTGCCCATCAGGCGGGTTTCGCTAGCCCGAGCACGACAGGCTGAGTCCCCGCGTGCTGCCGTCACCTGCTGTGGCAATCTCCCGGGCATCGTGGTGGGCAGGCAGGCCCTGCTGAGCGCGGTCGCTGTCTGGTTTATTCGCTCGTTCGGACGAGGGTCGCGCATCTACCGTAGAGGGCGTGCCTGCGGTAGCTATTCACCGCCTGGATCAGCGGCCCGACCTGATCGGCCGGATCTATGAGGTGGACTCGGCCTGGCCGGAGTTCATGGCCAAGGACCCGGTGGCGAACGCGCTGTACTGGCAGGTAGCGGGGGCGTTCCCGCACCTGTGCGCGGTGGCCGTGGATGAGCGCGGGGCGGTGGCGGCCACCGCGCGGGCGCTGGCGTTCGCCCTGGAGGCCGAGGGCCGCGCGAACTGCCCGACGGCGGCCTGGACCGGGTCACCGTCTGGGCCTTCAACGACCGGGCGGAAGGCCGGGCCCCCGACACCGCGTCCGCAGTGGAGATCGCGGTCAGCAGGGCGCACCGGGGCAGCGGGCTATCGCATCTCATGCTCGCCGCGATGCGCGACGCCGCCCAGGCCTCCGGGCTCACCCGGCTGATCGCGCCGGTCCGGCCCACCGGCAAGCACCGTTACCCGGCCATGCCGATGACCCGCTACATCGCGATGCGGCGCGGCGACGGGCTTCCCGACGATCCGTGGCTGCGGGTGCACATCAGGGCCGGAGGGCGCATCCTGCAGGTCGCGCCGGCCTCGATGGTAATGGCAGGCTCGCTCGCCCAGTGGCGGGCCTGGACCGGGCTGCCGTTCGACCGCACCGGCGAGGTGATCGTCCCGGACGCGCTTGTGCCGGTCCACTGCGACACCACCCACGACCACGCCGTCTACGTAGAACCCAACGTCTGGATCGAACACAACCTGATCGGCTCATGACCAGCCCGCAGCGGTTTCGGTGCCCGGGTCAGCGGGCGGGCCCGGCGATCGCCTGGCCGGGTACCGGCCGTTCGTGGACCCGTCCGGCGGGCACTCAGCCGGTGGTGGTGCCGGACAGCAAGCCCCGCGGGACGGTCGAATCGTTCTTCAGCGCGTTGAACAGCTCGGTTGCGCGGGTCGTGTTCCACAGCACAGAGTCGCCGGCGCTCGTGTAGTAGTTGTTGTTGGCGATCGGCACCGTGCCCGTCTGCGGGTCGCGCAGCGCGGACGCCGCGTGCACCAGGTCGAGCAGGCTCGTGCCCGTGTCGACAGACATCGAGCTCGCGGCGGTCGACCCGAACGGCAGCGCCGTGAACGGGTTCAGGTACACGCCGGGCGAGGTGGCCTTGTTCAGCAGGGCGGACAGGAAGGCGCGCTGGTCCTGGATCCGCTGCAGGTCCTCGGTGGCGAACGAGTGCCGGTCCCGGACGAAGGCGAGCGCCTGGTTTCCGTTGAGGTTATGGCACCCGGCGGACAGGTTCACCCCGGAGTAGGAGTCGTGGATCGCGGTCTTGAGGCAGATCTGCACGCCGCCGATCTTGTTCACCACGGCGACCAGGCCGCCGAAGCCGATGCCCATGTAATGGTCGATCTTCAGCCCGGTGACGTTCTCGACCGTCTGGATCAGCAGGCTCGCCCCGCCGTAGGCCAGCGCCGCGTTGATCTTGTTCGAGCCGTGGCCGGGAATGTTCACGTAGGAGTCACGCGGGATGCTGATCAGCACCGGGCGGCCGCCGCCCAAATGCAGCAGCATGATGGAGTCCGAGTTCAGCGTGCCCGCGTCGAACCCGACGTGCAGGGCGTCGATCTCGGCGCGGGACAGTCCGGCCCGGCTGTCCGAACCGGTGATCAGCCAGTTCGTCCCCGCCGAGGTCAGCGACGTCGCCGGCAGCGTGACGGACCTGTTCAGCTTGCCGTTCAGCCAGAAGTAGGTCCCGGCACCGCCCGCGATCAGGAGGATCACGACCGTGCCTAGGATCAGCGCGATCCGCCGGCCGCGCCGCCCCGGCCGCCCCCAAAACCGCCAGCGGCGCCCGCCGCCACCACCCGGGTCACGCCGTTCTGGTTCGCCCCCGCCCGGTATGGACCGGGCCGGCGGCTGGGTCGGCCACGCCCCGGCCCGGTTCGCGCCCGCCCCGCCGTAGCCGCCCGCCCCGCCACCCTGGTAAGCCTCGGTCGGCTGATAGCCGGACCCGGGCTTGTTCTGGTACCAGCCATCCCAGTCGTCACTCATCGACCCTGGCACCCTCACGTAGAGATAGTTCCCATGACGACCTCACGATAGGTGATCATGCCCCGGTCCCAGCGCATCCGAGAGGGATCTTCCAGAAACCTGGAAGGCAGGACACGGGTAGCGCTGGTTTGATACCGCGGGCGACGCGGCAGCAGGCGGCGTCCCAGCCGAGTTCGCGGGTCAGGCTTCGCTTTCTCCGCAAGCGGGTGAGGGCGTGCGTCCTGGCCGGTACCTCCTGGGGTGATGGATCATGTCAGTGTGGCTCGCCGTATGCCGCCAACCCTGTATGCCCAGTCGGCTGGGGCCAAGATCGCCTATCAGGTCTCCGGTGAAGGCCCGTGTGACCTGGTGTTCGTGCCTGGGCTGGTGTCTCACCTGGATCTGCAGTGGCAGCAGCTGGGCTATCGCCGGTTCGTGACCGCGCTGGAGCGTGCGTGCCGGGTGATCCGTTTTGACAAACGGGGCACCGGGCTGTCCGATCCGACCGACGCGCTGCCGAGCATGGACCAGCGGGTCGTGGATCTGGCCGCGGTGATGGATGCTGCCGGATCGCAGACGGCGGTGGTGTTCGGGGTCTCCGACGGAGGCCGTGGCGCCATCGCGTTCGCGGCTGCCCACCCTGGCCGGGTTCTCGGCCTGGTCCTGTACGGCACCTCCTACCGGGGTCCGCGGCCCGGCTTGTTGCGCCGCTACCGCGCCATCGTCGCTCACTGGGGTGAGGGGGATCTGCTTGAGCTGGTTGGTCCCAGCCTGGTCGGCCCGGTAAGCCGCGATGCTGCGGGAGCCTTCGAGCGGGCCGCGGCCAGCCCGGGAATGGCGGCGGCGCTGATCGAGTCCATGGGCCGCGCCGACGTGAGTGACCTGCTCGCCGCTCTGCAGATGCCGGCGCTTGTCGTGCACCGTGAGCAGGACATGATCCCTCTGGGTGACGCCCGGGCGGTGGCCGACGCGATCCCCGGCGCTGTCCTGAGGGTCGTTCCCGGCCGGGACCACCTGCCCTGGGCCGGCGACTGGGAGCCGGTCGTGCAGGCGGTCGTCGGCTTCATCCACGACGTCGCGGCGCCCGGGACCGCCCCGGCGAAGCGGCCCAGGGCCCCGGTGCCCGGGACCCACCACGTGGGATGGCCTGCGCTTACCGAGGGCGAGTGGCGGGTCGTGGCGCTCGCGGCTCAAGGTCATACCAACGCGGAGATCGCCGACCGGCTGTTCCTGTCCCGCTACACGGTGGAGACTCATCTCAAGCACGTCTTCGCCAAGCTCGGGCTGCGCTCGCGGGCGGAGCTGGCCGCGGTCGCCGCCTCGGCCCAGACCAAGCCGCCGGATACCTGATTTCAGCGATGCGCGCCAGGCCGGGACCGGCGCATAGTCCAAGAACCGGCCGTTCATGGGCCGGTCTGGGACTTCCGGACGACCGATCAGGTGAAGGAGAGCGATGCCCGAAGCCGTGGCGCAAGGGACGGGTGCTGCCGGACTGGTCACACCCATCAGGATCGATAGCGTGTTCGACGACCCCGACGTCATCCGCCGCCTGGTTCAACGCCACGGGCCGTACCGGACGATGGCGAGCTACCTGCCGGCCTCGGCCGTGCGTGGCGGCCATCCCGCAGCCGGCGACGGCGTGCCGGCGCATTTCCGGGCCACCTGGGCGGCGGGCGGCCGCCCGCTGGTGGACGGGGCCGAGGTCATCCTCCACAACCCCCGCCTGCTGCGCGCCGCCTCGCAGCTGTTTGACGCCGAGGTGATCCCCAACACCGTTGCCGTCAACGTGAGCGCCCCGCAGCCCGCCGGCGCCATCCACGTCGACGTCCCCTCGTTCCGCGGCGCCGACCGGGACCGCTACCCGATGCAGCTTCTCCAGGCCATGGCGGCCTCCGGGCTATTCGAGGACTGGCGGGTCGCCGAAGCGGGCGTCGTGTGGTGGAACTACCAAGGGCCCGGCGGCGCCTACGACTACTGGCCGGACGGGCTCGAAGGCCCGATGCGCTCCGAGCACCCTCCGTTCATCAACTCCGCCCTGGTCGCCGACAACAACCGCATGTACCACCGGATCGGCTGGGTCGGCGCTCCCGCCGCCGCTCCTCCGGCCTTTTCCGCCGCCGCCCAGATCAGCCATCACGCCGACGGTGGCTGGACCATCAGCGACACCGGCAGAGCCCCCGTCCGCTATGACGACCGTGACATACGCATCTCAATTCTCTGGAAGGCCCAGGTTCGCCCCGGCCCCCAGAGCGACGTGGCCGCCCCGCTCACTCCCGAACTGATCGCCGGGATCATTTCTGCCGACCTCACCCGGCGAGGCGTCCAAGCGCCCGGATCGATGCCGTCACTCTCTGATCAAGACTGGCTGGACACGGTGCACTCCACCTACTACGTCCCCGTGAGCACCGCGACACCATGAATCGCCGGCACCAACGATCCCTCGACTGACCGGGACGGCGCGGGGGTGCGTGCGGGGCCTGGCCGGCCAGGCCCGCGCCGGGCATGTAGCTGGGACGTGGGCTCACGGATGATGTGGTGCGCGAGCCGGCGGGGCGGGTCAGGCGGCTGGCGACGGGACGGCCCGGTGGCCGGCCCGTGCCCGGGCCAGCACGATGGTTACGGCGGCCGCGACCAGCACGGCGCCGACGGCGATCAGGATGATCTGCCAGCCCGGCACGCCGGTGGCGGCCGCGTGGGAGGTGGTCGCCGGGACCGGCCCGAAGCGGCCGAGCTCAAATCCGTTCCCGGGTTGCGGGACGTCGCTTGCGAAGGCGGCCGGGATGGTAGCCGCGGAGGCCAGCAAGCCGATGGTGACCGCGGCTAGGGCCGCTGCGAGCCGGCGCAGCCGGGTGCCCGCCTTGAGCGCTGCCGTGCGCGGATGAGCCTGCTGGCGGATGAGGTGTGCGAACATGGTCTTCTCCTATCTGCGGTGGACCTGTGGTCGTTGACCGTTCCTGATACCTGCAGCTCAGGGCCGGTCGTGGTTACCTATAGGAAGGATCGACCACGCGGGCCCCGGAGCCCTTGAACGAACCTGCTCAGCCGTTGAACGAACCTGCTGGATCCGGCCCTGCGGTAGGGTTCGGGTGATGGCCGCGAAGGGTCTGGGTGGGGCATGGCCACGAATGGGTCTGGGGCTGAGCATCGCCGAACGGGCAAGCGCCGAGGGTTGCCGGGAACGATGCGCGGCTTCCTATGGCCCACCGAGTTCCTCGTCTTCTCGGACTTCTTGGTCGCCGACCCTCACGCGCACGGCACGCTGCAGCTGTCCGTCGGGATCGATGGGAGTCCGCGCGTCCGGCTGGACGGTACCTGGCATAGGGCCCGTGGCGTGCTCATTGATACCGATGTCGCGCACGCGTTCGACTGCGACGGGCAGCTGACTGCGATCGGCTGGATTGAAGGCGAGAGCCGGCTCGCCGAGCAGCTTCGCGACCGCGTCCTGGACGGCCGGCCATATGCGCTGATCGATGAGCCGCAGTGCGTCCACCTCGCAGACCGGCTAGGTCCCGCGTTCGGAAAGACGACCAACTGCCCGGAGGCGTACCAGCGATGGCGCGATGCGCTCGGCCAGCTGGCGATCGACGTGACGCCGGAGCCCGACTACGACGACCGCATCGCGGCCGTCCTGAACCATCTGCGCACTACGCCGTCACCCCCGCCGCCGATCGAGGACCTCATGCGCATCGCGCACCTGTCAGAGAGTCGGCTCCAGCACCTGTTCCGCGACCAGGTAGGCGTCCCAATCCGCCGGTACCTGCTATGGCACCGGTATCTGACCGCAATGAGCCTGCTCGCCGACGGCGCGTCCGTGACACACGCCGCGCACGCAGCCGGCTTCGCCGACAGCGCGCACCTGACACGGACCGCTATCCAGATGAACGGCTTCACGCCGACGAAGATGCCGTTCCGTATGTGGCTGACGAACTGTCGCTGACCGCAGCCTCCGCGATTCCAGCAATGGCACCTGCCAAAGGAGATGCCGACATGCCAAGCCAGGCCATGCAGGACTCGATCGACGCCCTCAGGGACCGGCAGAAGGCCAGTGCCAGCCAGGTCCCGCCGGCGCTGGCAGAGCGCCGGGCCGCCTTCACCCCCGGAGACCGCCTTCATCCGGTGCCGGACGACGTGCTGGTGACGGAGGTGACCGCCGGCGGGGTGCCCGCCCACTGGCTCACTGCCCCTGGAGCGGACACCGGCCGGGTGCTCCTCTTCCTGCACGGCGGAGGTTATGAGCTCGGGTCGCTTCGCAGCCACGGCGAGCTGGCCGCCCGGCTGGGACGGGCCAGCGGGATGCGGGTGCTGTTCCCTGAATATCGCCTGGCCCCCGAGCATCCCTTCCCCGCCGCCATCGACGACGTCCTGGCCGCATGGCGCTGGCTGCGCACCGGCCAGGACCTGAGCGCACGCTCCATAGCGGTGGCCGGCGACTCGGCCGGCGGAGGGCTCAGTGTTGCCCTGCTCGTGGCCACCCGTGACGCCGGGGAGGCATTGCCCGCGGCCGCCGCGCTGATGTCCCCGACGGTCGATCTGACGTACTCGGGGGCCTCGATGACCGAGCGCGCCGACCAGGATCCGATCTCCACCCCCGCCATGCTCCGTCAGTTCGCCTCCGACTACCTGGCCGGGGCTGACCCCAAGACGCCGCTGGCGTCACCGCTGTTCGCCTCACTGTCCGGGCTCCCGCCGCTGCTTGTCCAGGTCGGCACGGCCGACCTGCTGCTCAGCGATTCCGAACGCCTGGCCGCAGCAGCAGCCCAAGCCGGGGTCGACGTCACCCTGGAGATCGGCGAGGGCCTGCCCCACGTCTACCAGCTCATGCTCGGCACCCCCGAGGCAGCCGAGGCCACCGAGCAGATCGGGACGTTCCTGCGGGCCCGGGTTCGCTAACCTGGCGCGACTCCGCAATCAGCCGCGGCGTTCGGTTACCGTCCCGGGGCTTGGCGCTTCCAGCCCGAGCCGGCGCTGCTCGATGGCCAGGCACCGGTCTTCCACGTACAGCAGGCCGGCCCCTCGGCGATGGCCCGGGCCTGCGCCGACACGATGCCCAGCTGCAGCCACAGGGCGGTAGCGCCGGCCGCGACGGCCTGCAGGGCGAAGTCGGCCGCCTGCCACGACGGCCGGAACACCTCGACCAGCCCGACCTGCTCGGGGACGTCGCCCACCGTCCGGTAGACCTTCTCGCCGAGGATCTCGTCGGCATGCGGATTGACCGGGATGATGCGCCAGCCGTGCCGCTGCAGGTAAGCCGGCACCGAGTGCGCGGCCTTGGCCGGCGCGGCGCTCGCGCCGATCACGGTGATGGTGTCGTAGCGCGTCAGGATGCGCTCGACGATGGCGTCTGTGTCGGTCACCCGGGTCACCTTCCCCGTCAGGATCGGGTTTCCGTCTCCCGGATTTTCAGCGCCGGGCCGGGTCAGTCCATTCCGCCCAGGACGTTCTGGTCCCAGTCGATCACCGAGACGGCGGCTCAGGTCTGGCGGCGCGCGGCCCACCCGGCCAGTTCGGCCTGCAGCCGCTCCCGCGACCAGCCTTCCGAGACGGCCTGGCCGAGGATCTGCGCCTGCGTCGGCGGCGCGAGCCCGCCGATGGGCTGGTCGAGGTCCAGGTTCGTGGGGAACGAGTAGCCCTCGGCGCACGCGGCGATCACGTTCGCGATCGCCCCCGGCGACGCCCCCGCCTCGGCCATGGCCCGCAGCGCCGGGAACACCGCCGCCGACATCGCGGTCCGGTCGACCGCCTCCATGGCCCGGCCGAACGCCGACGAGACCTGCAGCAGGTTGGCCATCCGGTTGACGTCGGTGGTGCGGTTGGTGCCCGCGGCGTGGAACAGGGCCGGGTTGAAGAACACCGCGTCGCCCTTGGCCAGCGGCAGCTGAACGTGGCTGGCCTCGAAGTACTCACGGAAGTCCGGCCGGCGCCAGGCCAGGTAGCCCGGCAGGTACTTCTGGGAGTGCGGCAGGTACATGGTCGGGCCGGTCGGCACGGGCATGTCGGTGTGCGCCACCGCGCCCTGCAGGGTCAGCACCGGCGACAGCCGGTGCACGTGCGCCGGGAACCGCTCGGCCGCCGCATCGGCCTGGAACCCCAGGTGGTAGTCGCGGTGCACGGTCTGCGCCGCGCCGCCCGGGTTGACGACGTTGACCTGGGATGTGACCTGGTAGCCCGGTCCGAGCCAGGCCCGGCAGGCGGTCGCCAGCAGGTCGTTGGCGTAGTAGGCCGCGAACACCTCCGGCGCGCGCAGGGCCAGCTTCTCCAGCGCGTTCCAGATCCGGTCGTTCTGCCCGGCCCGGGCGAAGTGATCGCCGGCCGCGCCGCCCGCGGCGTGCTGGGCCGCGATGATCGCCTCGAACTGGCGGGTGGCCCGGTCCACCACGGACGGGTCGGCGAACGCGCCCGACAGCACCACGATGCCGGGGCCGTCGTGCAGCGCGCGGGCCAGCTCGGCCTGGACGCGCTCCCGGCCGAGCCGGCCGGGCTGGGCCGCGCGGCCCAGCTCATGGCGCAGCCGCGCGCCCTCGTAGACGAGCACGTTCTGCTCGATGGCGCTGGCGTGCGGGTACTCGGCGAGGTCGGTCTTGTCGCTCACCACGTCGATGAGGTCGGCCAGCCGGCAGTCGGCGGCGGCCAGGTATCCGGGCGGGGGACCGTTGGTCATCAGCTCACTCCTGGAGGTCGGTACCATCAGCCTAGGAAGCCAAAGACATCAGTCAACCGCAAAAATCCATCAAAAACCCGTCAGGAACCGATGCCGTCGCACCCCTTCCGCATCCGCGAGATCGCCGTTCAGGCCGGCCTGTCCGAGGCCACGGTCGACCGGGTGCTCAACGGCCGCGGCGGCGTCCGCGACAGCACCGCGCGGGAGGTCCGCTCGGCCATCGCCGACCTGGAACGCCAGCGCGACCAGATCCGGCTGGCCGGCCGCGCGTTCCTCGTCGATGTCGTCATGCAGGCGCCGGCCCGGTTCTCCGCCGCCGTCCGTGCCGCTCTGGAGGCCGAACTCCCGCTGCTCCGCCCCGCCGTCATCCGGGCGCGCTTCCACTTCCGCGAGACCGGCCCGGCCGCGGCCCTGATCGAGACGCTGGACCGCATCGGCCGCCAGGGAACGCCGGGCCGCCAGCGGACCCAGGGCGTCGTGCTCAAGGGCCCGGACACCGGCGAGATGAACGAGGCCGTCGCCCGCCTGACCGGCCGCGGCATCCCGGTCGTCACCCTGGTCACCGACCTGCCGCGCAGCCCTCGCACCGCCTACATCGGCATCGACAACCGGGCCGCGGGGGCGACCGCCGCCTACCTGATCACCCAGTGGCTCGGCCGCCGCCCCGGAGCCGTCCTGGTCACGCTCAGCCGCAGCTTCTTCCGCGGCGAAGAGGAACGCGAGATGGGGTTCCGCTCCGCGCTGCGATCGATGCGGCCGGACCGTCGGGTCATCGACGTGACCGACACCGACGGCCTGGACGCCACCATCCGCGGCCTGGTCCGCGGGGCGCTCAAGACCGAGGCCCGGGTCCCCGCGGTCTACTCCGTCGGCGGCGGCAACACCGCGATCCTTGACGCCTTCGCCGAGGCCGGCCGCCCCGCTCCGCTGCTGGTCGCGCACGACCTCGACCAGGACAACCTCCGCCTGCTGCGCGGCGGCCAGATCGCCGCCGTGCTGCACCACGACCTCCGCCTCGACGTGCGCCGCGCCGCCCAGGTCATCATGTCGCCCGGGAACCGGCCGCCCGCCCCCACCGTGACCGCCTCCCCGATCCAGGTCATAACCCCCTTCAACATCCCCTGACGCCCGCCCGGTGGCCCGCAAGGCCCGTGAGGCAGCATCGGGGCGTTCACTAGACTGGAATAAGCTACCCCTCCGGGCGGCTGCACTAAGTGCACGAGCCGCCCCGTCGGACGGCGCAGCCCAGACACCAAACGAACGAGACTCACCCATGCCCGCACCGCACCGCACCGCCGCAACTCCGCAGGCCGCCGTCCTCGCGACCCGCGACGACCTGCGCAACGTCGCCATCGTCGCGCACGTGGACCACGGCAAGACGACGCTGGTCGACGCGATGCTGTGGCAGTCGGGCGCGTTCCGCGCGAACGCCAACGTGGCCGAGCGCGTGCTCGACTCCGGCGACCTGGAGCGGGAGAAGGGCATCACGATCCTGGCCAAGAACACCGCGGTGTGCCACGGCGGGCTGACCATCAACATCGTGGACACGCCGGGCCACGCGGACTTCGGCGGCGAGGTGGAGCGCGGCCTGTCCATGGTCGACGGGGTGCTGCTGCTGGTCGACGCCAGCGAGGGCCCGCTGCCGCAGACCAGGTTCGTGCTGCGCAAGACGCTGGCCGCCGGGCTGCCCGTGATCCTGGTGGTCAACAAGGTCGACCGGCCCGACGCGCGGATCGCCGAGGTGGTGGACGCCTGCTACGAGCTGTTCATCGACCTGGACGCGAGCGAGGAGCAGATCGAGTTCCCCATCGTGTACGCCGCCGCGCGGGCCGGCCGGGCCTCGCTGAACCGGCCCGCCGACGGCGAGATGCCCGACTCGCCGGACCTGGAGCCGCTGTTCGAGACGCTCAGGGCCACCGTCCCGGCCCCCGTCTACGAGGTCGGCGCGCCCCTGCAGGCGCACGTCACCAACCTGGACGCCAGCGCCTACCTGGGCCGCATCGCCCTGTGCCGGATCCGCAACGGCACGATCTCCCGCGGCCAGCAGGCCGCCTGGTGCCGCCGGGACGGGTCGATCGAACGGGTCAAGATCTCCGAGCTGTACCGGACCGACGCGCTCGAGCGGGTCCCGGCCGACTCGGCGGGCCCCGGCGACATCGTGGCCATCGCCGGCATCCCGGACATCATGATCGGCGAGACCCTGGCCGACGTCGATGACCCGCGGCCGCTGCCGCTCATCACCGTGGACGAGCCGGCCATCTCGATGACGATCGGCGTGAACTCCTCGCCGCTGGCCGGGCTGACGCCGGGGGCCAGGGTCACCGCCCGGCTGGTGCGCGACCGGCTGGACCGCGAGCTGGTCGGCAACGTGTCTCTCGCCGTCCTGCCGACCGAACGCCCCGACACCTGGGAGGTCCGCGGCCGCGGCGAGCTCGCCCTGGCCGTGCTGGTGGAGACCATGCGCAGGGAAGGGTACGAGCTGACCGTGGGCAGGCCCGCCGCCGTCACCCGCGAGATCGACGGCAAGGTCTTCGAGCCGGTGGAGCGCCTGTCCGTGGACGTGCCCGAGGAGTACCTGGGCACGGTCACCTCGCTGGTCTCGGTCCGGCGCGGCCGGATGGAGTCGATGACCAACCACGGCACCGGCTGGGTCAGGCTCGAGTTCGTGGTCCCCGCCCGGGGCCTGATCGGCTTCCGCACCCAGTTCCTCACCGAGACCCGCGGCACCGGCATCGCGCACCACGTCTTCGAGGGCTACGAGCCGTGGTCGGGCGCCATGCGAGGCCGGGCCACCGGCTCCCTGGTCGCCGACCGGGCCGGGAACGCGTCCCCGTACGCCATGTTCAACCTGCAAGAACGCGGATCGCTGTTCGTCGCGCCCGGCACCGAGGTGTACGAGGGGATGATCGTGGGGGAGAACTCCAGGCCCGACGACATGGACGTCAACATCACCCGCGAGCGCAAGGTCACCAACGTGCGCCAGTCGACCGGCGAGGAGCTCGAGCGGCTGGTGCCGCCCCGCCTGCTCAGCCTGGAGCAGGCGCTGGAGTTCTGCGCCGACGACGAGTGCGTGGAGGTCACCGCGTCCGCGGTCCGCCTGCGCAAGACCGTCCTGGACGCCCGCGATCGCTTCCGCGTGCGCGCCCGCGCCGCCCGCGCCACCTGACCGCCTAACCGGATCAACGGTCCCGGTCGCGGCGCAGCCGGTCGAGCACCTGGTCGGGATGCTCGGCCGTGACCCGGATCATGGCCCGCACCGCGTCGGCCAGCGAGACCCGCGGCACGCCGAGCGTGATCGCGGCCGTGTCCGCCCACACGGTCAGTTCCCGGTACAGCTCGGGGCTCAGGTCCAGGGTGATCCGGACCGGCTTGGACCGGATCGCGGTCCGCCCGGCCGGAGGCGCGTCGGGTTCGGCGCGCCGCCCGGCCGCCGCAGCCCACTGCGCCTTGCGCAGGTCCCGCTTACTCATGGCCGCCCCTCAAGGCCGTACCGTGCACAGCGGAGCGCAGCGGTCGACGAGGTCGCGCGCCACCTGGCGCCACACGTCGCAGCCCGCCTGCTTGATCGGCGTGCCGAAGCTCTGGGCGTAGACCTCGCGCCGCGGCACCACCGTGCCCAGCACGTCGTAGCCCAGGTCGACCAGGGCCTCCCGGGCGTCGACCGTGGAATGCGCCCGGGCCACGCACCGGTTCAGCAGCACCACCGAGCGGGCCGGCCGGTCCCGGACGTCCCGCACCTCGGCGATCTCGTCCCGCACCGGCGTGGTGCGGTTGATCTCGATCGGGCTCGGCGCGCACGGGATCACGATCTCGTCGGCGTACCGCAGCGCCGACCTGGCGATGCCGGCGTGGTCCTCGATCTGCGGCGTGTCGATGATCACCACGTCGTCGTGGCGGGCGATCTCGGGCAGCCGGCGGTGCAGTTCGCGCGAGGGCAGGGCCACGATCCGGAACGGGAAGGCCGCCTGCTGCGGCGCGAGCCCCGGGTACATGGCGGCCAGGTCAGACCATTCCAGCGCGCTGCCGGACGGGTCCGCGTCCACCAGGAGCACGCTGTTTCCGGCCTGGGCGAAAACGTGTGCCAGCCAGACCGCGGATGTGGTCTTGCCCGTGCCCGGCTTCAAGTTGGCCAGGGCGAGGCTCAGCCCTGTCATCCAGGCATTATCGCAGCGACCATGAGAGTTACGGTAGCCGGTCCGCGGCAACCTCGCCCGGGGGATGAGCGATATGCCCCGCGACCAGCACAAAGCCAGTAATGCAGTATGTACTGCATTACTGGAAGCAGGCAAGATCCGCATCTGCCGAGGCCAGCCGCCGGTTTTATCCAGCGGCCTGCATACTTATCCACAACATGTGGACACCTGTGCGTGCTTGATCACCGAGTCAGCTGATGGTGGACCGGCCCGCGGCGAACAGCCGGTGCCGCACGTGGTCCTGCTGGCCGAGGAAGGCCCGGAAGCGACCCAGCCGGTAGGCCGGGCCGTCCCGGCCTTCGGCCATCTCCAGCTCGAAGTCACGGCTGAGGTGGCGCAGGTGATCCAGCACCGCGCCCGCGCTCAGCCTGCCCGCCGGCGGGCCCCCGGCGGTCGGAACGGCCGCGGTGACCAGGTCGGCGATCTGCCGGGCGGTCAGGAAATCGTCCCGCGACCGGAGCACGCCGAACACCGGGTCCTGCACGTGCGCCGCCTGACCGGCCGGACCCGCCCACTGCGACACGTCGGCGTGGGTGAGGGCGCGGCGGATGGCCGTCCCGACCGCCTCGGCCACCGGCGGCGGGAACGCGTTGCCGATCTGCCGGTACCGCGAGGTCTTGCGCCCGCTGAACCGCCAGCCCCACTCGTCCCGCCAGCCCTGCAGCCTGGTCACCATCTCGCAGGTCAGCCGCGGCCGCAGGGCCGGGTCCGCGTGCCGGTCCGGGGCCTCGTCGGCGATGCCGAGGCCGTCGACGCAAAGCTCGGCCCAGGCCTTCTTGGCCCGGGTCGGGCCGAGGTCGGCGCCGCCGTGCTTCTTGGAGCCGCCCACGATGGTCGGCGCGATCCGGTTGGCCTGCCGCGCCCAGGCGGCGGCGCCGCGCCAGCCCCGCGCGGCCATCAGGTCGCCTACGGTCTGGCCCACCGTGGCCGGCCCGCGGCCCGACGGCGACGGCCACCGGAACCACGGCGCGTCCTGCGGGCGCAGCGCCACCAGCACGGTCCGCGGCCGAAGCTGCGGCACGCCGAAGTCCGCCGCGTGCAGCAGCCGCCACCCCGGCACGTACCCGAGGTCGGTCAGCCGGTCCAGGACGTGCTGGCGGTACGCGCTGAACCGCCGCGTGCTCAGCCCCCGCACGTTCTCCAGCAGCAGGGCCCGGGGCTGGACGGTCGCGCACAGCTCCACGGCCCACGCGAACAGGTCCCGCTCGTCGGTCGCGCCGAGCTGCCGGCCCGCCACCGTGAACGGCGGGCACGGGACCCCGCCGGCCAGCAGGGCCACCCCACGGTAGTCGCTCGGCCGCCACAGCGCCGGGTCGGCCACGTCGCCCTCGGCGACCTTCCAGCCCGGCCGGTTGGCCCGCAGCGTGGCGCAGGCCGCCGCGTCCAGTTCGACGGCCAGGGCGTGCTCGAAGCCGGCCCGTTCAAGCCCGAGGCCCTGACCGCCCGCCCCGGCACAGATCTCGACCACCTCAAGATCTGTCACCCCGGCCTCCTTGTCTCGACCAGCTCCCATCCGAAGAACCGAAACGACCTGCCGGCCATTTTCCCGCAGCCCAGGCGACTTGCGCCGGAAGACGCGAGCATCGGCCGTACGTGTCGGAGGTCCCCCCCGGCGACACCATATGCCGGGGAACTCTAGCGCGGCCCCCCGACATTCAGTGCTGCCTCGGGGGGACGACCCCCCCAGACCCCCCCGCCGGGGGGACCCATGCCCCCGGACCCCCTTGCGCACCTGCCTGGGCGAGCGGCCGCGCTGGCGCGCCGAAGGCTGCCTGCGGGCCAGTTCCTCGGGCAGCGGCAGCAGCGGGTTCGACGCGCTCTCCACCACGGTCTCGGCGATGTCAAGGACCTTGCGGCCGCCGGACCTGGCCACGTTCCGCAGCAGGTCGAACGCCTGACGGGGCCGGAGCCTGTGCCGTTCGGCCAGCACGCCGATGGCCTGCTCGACCCGCACCCGGGCGGCCAGCGCGCGGGTGAGCTGGGCCACGGTCACCGCCAGCCGGGCGGCCTCGTCGGCCTCGGCCTTCTCCGGCGCCCGGGGCGGTCTCGCGGACGCGGCCGGCGCCCCGAGATCGGCGGCCAGCAGGTCGGCGAGCACCATCGCGCTGGTCAGGTCGGCGGTCTCCTCGTCGCCGACCTGCCAGCCCTGCCCCGACCGGCGCACGACGACCCCGTCACCGGGCTCGTCCCGCTCTCCGTGCTGCGCCGTCTCCGTGTCCGTCTCCGTCCTATCGCGAGGCTCGCACCATCATCCGTTAGGGATATAAAAGATCTTTTTGACCGAACGGATGGTGGTATCAGCGCCGAGCCAGCAGTTCCTACCCCGTGCTGACGCCGGCCAACCTGGCGCGGACCTGCGCCGCCGACGGGTTGACCAGCGTGGTGCCGTCCGGGAACACGATGGTGGGCACGGTCTGGTTGCCGCCGTTGACCGACATCACGTAGTCCGCCGCGGCCTGGTCGTGCTCGATGTCGACCTCGGAGATCTCGATGCCGGCCCTGTTGAGCTGCCGCTTCAGGTTGCGGCAGAACCCGCACCACGAGGTGGTGTACATGATCAGCTGGCCGGACACCCGCCTGCCTCCTCCAGATCGGCGAAATTACCGGATCATGTAACACCGGCGGTCCCGGTTGCGTTCCCGGGTCCCTGGGATGCGGCAGGATGGGCCAGGGGGCCAAGGGGGACGGGGGCGGGAGCCCCCCGCGCGAGGAGGTGCGAGGACAGGTTGACTGATGCGGTGACGGCGACGTCAGCCGACGCGCTGCTGGCCGGGCTGGATCCCGAGCAGCGCGAGGTGGCCCTCGCCGCCCGCGGGCCGGTCTGCGTGCTGGCCGGCGCGGGGACCGGCAAGACCCGCGCGATCACGCACCGCATCGCGTACGCGGCCGCCGTCGGCCTGGTCAACCCGGCGCACGTGCTGGCGGTCACCTTCACCGTGCGGGCCGCCGGCGAGATGCGCGGCAGGCTCAGGCAGCTCGGCGCCGGGCAGGTGCGGGCCTCGACGTTCCACGCCGCCGCGCTGCGCCAGCTCAGCTACTTCTGGCCGCGCGTGGTCGGCGGACGGCCGCCGCGGCTGGCCGACACGAAGATGAGCCTGGTGCGGGAGGCGGCCAAGCAGGCCGGGCTCCGGCTCGACGGCCCGGGGCTTGCCGACGCGGTCGCCGAGATCGAGTGGGCCAAGGCGACCCAGGTCCGCCCCGACGGCTACCCGGCCGCCGCGGCCGCGGCGGGCCGCTCGCCCGCGGCCTCGGCGCAGGCCACGGCCGCGGTGTACGACGGCTACGAGCGGCTGCGGCGGGAGCGGCACCTGATCGACTTCGAGTCGGTGCTCGAGCTGACCGCCGCCATCGTGCTCGAGCACCGCGCCGCCGCGGACCAGGTCCGCGACGCGTTCCGGTACTTCGTGGTCGACGAGTACCAGGACGTGAACCCGCTGCAGAAGCTGCTGCTCGAGGCCTGGCTCGGCGATCGCGACGACCTGTGCGTGGTCGGCGACCCGCGCCAGGTGATCTACTCCTTTACCGGCGCCACGCCGGACTACCTGACCGGCTTCACCGCGGAGTTCCCCGGCGCCGCGGTGGTCCGCCTGGTCCGCGACTACCGGTCCACGCCCCAGGTGGTCGCCGTGGCCAACGAGCTGATCAGGGCCTCGGGATCCGGCCCGGCGCCGGGAGCCTCGCGCCCCCCCGGGCCGCTCACGGCCCCGCAGGCCCCCGGGACAACGCTGATCGCGCAGCGGCCCCCCGGGCCCGCGCCGCTGCTCACCGAGTACGGCGACGACTCCGCCGAGGCGGCGGGGCTGGCGATACAGCTGCGGGCGCTGATGGCGGCGGGCGTTCCGGCGCGGGAGATCGCGATCCTGGTCCGGGTCAACGCCGACACCGAACGCTTCGAGCTCGCCCTGACCGAAGCCGGCGTGCCCTACGTGGTGCGCGGCGCCGAGCGGTTCTACGAGCGGCCGATCGTCCGCCAGGCCCTGGTCCTGCTCCGCGGCGCCGCCGTGGCCGCCGGCCAGGACGCCCCCGTGGATCCGCTGCCGGCCGCGGTCCGGCACGTGCTGACCGGCATCGGCTTCACGGGGTCGCCGCCCGCGGGCGGCGCGGCGGGCCGGGAACGCTGGGAGTCGCTCGCCGCGATCGTCCAGCTCGCCGACGACATGCACGCGGCGCGGCCGCAGGCCGGCCTGAGCGACTTCTCCGCCGAGCTGACCCTGCGCGCCGAGCTCGGCCACGCGCCGCCCGTCGAGGGGGTGACGCTCGCCTCGATGCACGCGGCCAAGGGACTGGAATGGGACGCCGTGCTGCTGCCCGGCCTGGTCGAAGGGCTGATGCCGATCGTGCACGCCCGGACCGCCGAAGCGATCGAGGAGGAAAGACGGCTACTGTATGTGGCGGTGACCAGGGCGCGCGAGCACCTGTACCTGTCCTGGTCCCCGGCCCGGGCACCCGGGACGCGCGGCGGCGCGGCAGCGCGGCAGCGGTCCCGGTTCCTCGACGACCTGCGCCTGGGCCGGCGAGGACCTACTCCGCAGGTGAGGGCCCATGGGTGAGGCGCTGGACCGGCTGCTCGACCTGCTCGACCTGGAGCAGATCGAGGTGAACATCTTCCGCGGCCGCAGCCCCGACGAGCGGCGCCAGCGGGTGTTCGGCGGCCAGGTGGCCGGGCAGGCGCTGGTCGCCGCGGGGCGGACGGTGCCCGCTGACCGGCCGGTGCACTCGATGCACGCGTACTTCATCAGGCCCGGCGACCCGTCCGTGCCGATCGTGTACACGGTCGACCGGGTACGCGACGGGCGCTCCTTCACCACCCGCCGGGTGTCCGCGATCCAGCACGGCGAGATCATCTTCACCTTGTCCGCGTCCTTCCACCACGCCGAGCCCGGCGTCGAGCACGCCGACCCGATGCCCGACGCGCCGCCGCCCGAGCAGGTCGAGCGGAACTCGGACCGCTGGGCCAAGATCCTGGGCGAGGACCATCCCCGGGTGTTCGACAATCCGTTCGACCTGCGGTCGGTCGGCCCGCTGTCCTTCGAGGCCGAACGCGACCCGTCCCTGCGCACCACGAGAAGCCTGGTCTGGCTGCGGGTGGACGGCGAGCTGCCGGACGACGAGCTGCTGCACGTGTGCCTGATGACCTACGCCTCGGACATGACGCTGCTCGACTCGGTGCTGCTCGGACACGGCCTGTCCTGGCTGGATGGCCGCACCACGGGCGCGAGCCTGGACCACGCCATGTGGTTCCACCGGCCGTTCCGGGCCGACCGCTGGCTGTTGTACGCGCAGTCCTCGCCCGTGGCCTACGGCGCCCGGGGCCTGGCCCGCGGCGAGGTGTTCACCGCCGACGGCCAGCTGGTGGTCTCGGTCATGCAAGAGGGCCTTATCCGTACCACACCCCCAGCCGACTGAAACCCGGTCCCGTGGCCGACTGAAACCCCAGGTCGGCTCGCTCCCAGAAAATCGCAGGTCAGCTGTGCTAGCCCGGGGGCAACCCCCGGAACCCCCGGCCAGCGCGGGCGGGCCGCCGTAGCTCCCTTCTCCCTTGGAGATAATCGCAGGTCAGCTGTGCTAGCCCGGGGGGCAACCCCCGGAACCCCCGGGCAGCGCGGACGGGCCGCCGTAGCTCCCTTCTCCCTTGGAGATAATCGCAGGTCAAAAAAGTGTTGCCCCTAAAGGGGGCAGCACTTAGGCTGCCTACATGTCCGTGGGCTAGTTGTCGACGCTCCTGGAGGGAGGTGCCCAACGTGACGAACTTCAACTCTGGCGCTCTGCCGGTCGTTCAGTGGCGTCCGCGTCCGGGTGCCTTCAGCCCGCGTTCCAGCTTCCCGGGGACAGGTGTGCTCGGTGTCGCTTACGGCACTGAGCCGCGCGCCGCCGTCGTGCGCCAGGTCCCGCGTGTCCGGAACAGGGCCGCACTGGCGATCCCGGCCACGCAGCTCGGGCAGACGAATAAGTACAACCACATGACCAGCGTTTACGCCATTGGCGAAGGCGCGTCGGGTCCGCCTCCATATAGGGAACCGGCCTAAGAAAGGCCGGCCAAGATCCCCTTGAGGCCGCGGACCCGCACACAGGGTCCGCGGCCTAGTTATTTGGGCCTAGGTCCCAGGACGGGCGAGAAATCGCGTGGACGAGTACTAGGACCGGCAAGCGAGAGGGGATGGCACCGATGCAGTGGCGCGATGCCACCGTCGGCGGACAGGACACGACGGGGTTCGAGGCGTCCAGGTCCGTAGCGCAGCAGGAGCGCTCGGACATCAGGCAGGTCCAGGTGGGTTACGTCGGCCAGGCCACCGCGGTTCGGCAGGTGACCGGGTTGGCCGTCGTCGAGGTCAGCGTGGCAACTCAGTTCGTGGTGGGCGGCACGGCCACCACGCTCCCGGCCGGCCTGGATCTTCCGTGCACGGAGGATCCGGAGCTGTTCTTCGCCGAGTCTCCGCAGGATGTGGAGCAGGCGAAGGCCATGTGCCGGGGATGCCGCGCGAGGCTGGCCTGCCTGGCCGGCGCGCTCGAGCGCAGGGAGCCCTGGGGTGTCTGGGGCGGTGAACTGCTTATGCGCGGCGCGATCGTGCCCCGCAAGCGCCCCCGCGGACGTCCTCGCAAGGACGAGGTGGCCGCCTAGCGGCCACCAGATGACGGGTGGCCGGGTACCCGGCCACCCGGACAGCACGGCTGGCGGCGTCTTCATTCGGCCGGCCAGCCACGGGGAAGACAGGATGACCGCCCGGGCGGTCACCGGATCACACGGGGGCCGTGCAGTCGCGGTCCCGAGAACCAGCAGAGCCGCGCGGTCACCGAGGGCCGCGCGGCCGGTCCCGACACGATGCACACAACGGAGTGATCAGCATGTATTTGGTGGAAGAGCTAGCGAGTGAGCGATCTCGCAGCAGGATCGAAGAGGCCGAGCAACTGCGATATTGGCGCCGGGTGCGAATGCTTCGCCGCGCCCGGCGCGCGGAGCGAAAGGCGGAGCGCCGCATGATCGCAGCGTGGCGCCGCGCCGAGCGGCTCCGCGAAGCACTCGAACCCGCGGAGTACTGAGCCCAACTGCCCTCGGCGAGCCGCCTCCCGCTCGCCGAGGGCAGTTCCGCGCTATTTGCGCGGTGGATTCGGGCTTGGTGGAATATCCGGTGGATCATGATCCCCCGGAATTTCCACAGAACCCGGATCATCCACTATCTCTGGCAACAATCGTCCCTAGCGCCACAGCTCCGCTCATTAGGCGAGTCCCCGGACGGCGGAGGCGGGCGGGATATCGCCGCGGATCGCCGAGACCATGCTCAGCACGCGTCGGGTCTCCCGCACGCGATGGACCCGGAACACCCGGGCTCCCACCCACGCGCACACCGCCGTTGCGGCCAGGTCCCCGGCCAGCCGTTCCCCGGCCGCCGCGTTCACCGTCCCGCCGCCGCGTTCACGGCCTCACCCATAACATCCTCGCCCGGCGCCGACACCAGCACGGGCCACCCCATCGCGACTAGTTCCTCCAGCCGCCGGGTCATCTCCGGTGAGAGCCACGCCGCCTCGCTCCCGCCGGGCACCAGGTCGACGATGATCCGCGCCCGATCCAGCCCCGCCGCCACCGCTCGGTCGGCCACGGCGAGCGACCCGACCAGGCCCGCGCCATACCTCGCCGCGACCTCGGCCAGACCGGCATCCCGCCTGTCCCCCAGCAGATCGGCGCCCGCGGCACACGCCTCACGGGCCACCTCGCGCCGCCCCGTGTCCACGCCGACGACGAGATCCGGGTACGCGTCCCGGACCGCCGCGATGAACGGCACGGTCCTCCTGATCTCTTCCCGCGCGTCCACGTCGCCCGGACCGCGACGCGCCCGGACTCGCGGATATGTCGCCGGACACGCAACAACCTCGACGATGTCCGCGCCCTCGGCCACCACCACGTGAACCCGCTCCATGGCCGCCGCGGGATCCCCAGGCCAGGACGCGACATCAGCCATGATCAGCAGCTCATGAGGCTCGAAGATCCGCCGCCCGAGCCGCAGGGCGCCAACCGCGCGTCGCACCCCTAAGCGCGGCCGTACACCGGGATGGCCGCGCCCGGAGATAAGGGCCGCGTCGTCCGAAACGAGGAAGGACAGCACCGCGGCGATCTCCGACGGCTTGGGCCACCGGTGGTGCTTGGCGTCCGGCATCGCCGCGCGGTTGGCCGGCGTGTCGATGATGCTCGGCATGATGCAGTTGACCCGCACGCCGTCCTCGCGGCCCTCCTCGGCGGCCGCCTCGACCAGGCGCACCACGCCGAGCTTGCTCACGCTGTAGGCGAAGCCGTTGTCGCCCTTCTGGGTGGCGACCCGGCTGGAGACGTGCACGATCGGGCCGCCGTCGCGCGCGGCCAGCACCGGCATCGCGTACTTGGTGACGATCGCGGCGGTGACCAGGTTCAGCTCGAGCTGCATGCGCAGCACGCCGATGTCCAGCATGGACAGGGTGTGCGGCGGGGTGTACCCGCCGATGAGGTTGATCACCGCCGCGGGCGGGGGCACCGTCGCGAACGCCGCCGAGACGCTGGCTTCGTCGAGCGCGTCCACGGCGAGATACTCCACCTGGTCCTGCCGGTCCGCCTCGCCGGGAATCCGGGCGTCGGCCGCCACCACCGACGCGCCGTCGGCACGGAGCCGCTCGGTGACCGACCGCCCGAGGCCGCCCGTCGCGCCCAGAACCATGATCCTGCGGCCGGACAAGGCCCGTTCCGACATTTCCGCCCCTCTCGGCGAGCGCTTCACTGACCGCTCATTGTGCCCGACCGTGGCAGTGACGGGTATACATGGCTAACTGAAACTGACGAGTGTCGAGAGTGAGTGGTCGGCATGCGGATCGCGGTGCTCGGTGCCGGGTCGTGGGGCACGACGGTGGCGTCCCTCCTGGCGGGCAGGCACGACTGCACCATCTGGGCCCGTGATCCCGAGCTGGCCCGGGAGATCTACGAGCGCGACGCCAACTCGCGCTACCTGGCCGGCTTCACGCTGCCGACCGCGCTGAAGGCCACCGCGGACCTGGAGAAGGCCGTCCACGACGCCGACCTGCTGGTGGTCGGCGTGCCGACGCAGGGGTTCCGGGCCATCCTGGTCGACGCGAGACCCTACCTGCGGCCGTGGATCCCGGTCGTCAGCCTGGCCAAGGGCTTCGAGCGCGGTTCGCTGCTGCGGATGACCCAGCTCATCCGCGACGAACTGCCCGGTCATCCGGCCGCCGCCCTGACCGGGCCCAACCTGGCCAAGGAGATCATGGCGGGGCAGGCGGCGGCCAGCGTCATCGCGACCGAGGACCTGGCCGTGGCGCGGGCGCTGCAGTCGGTCATGCAGCGCGGGCTGTTCCGGATCTACACCAACCACGACGTCGTCGGGTGCGAGCTGGGCGGCGCGCTCAAGAACGTGGTGGCCATCGCGACCGGCGTCGCGCAGGGGCTGGGCGTGGGGGACAACACCAGGGCGGCGGTGGTGTCCCGCGGCCTGGCGGAGATCACCCGGCTGGGCGTGGCCATGGGCGGCGAGGCGGCGACCTTCTCCGGCCTGGCGGGCATGGGCGACCTGATCGCCACCTGCATGAGCCCGCTGAGCCGCAACCGAACCCTCGGCGAGCAGCTCGGCGCCGGGCGGACGCTGGAGGAGATCACCGCGGCGACCCGCACGGTGGCCGAGGGCGTCGGCACCGCCCACACCGTGCACGAGCTAGCCGAACGCCACGGGGTTGAGATGCCCGTCTGCAACGAGGTCTACCGGGTCCTGGCCGGCGAGATCCCCGCGTCCGAGGCCTACCGCGGGCTGACGCCATACCGCCAGGCCGGCCACGAGCGCGAGCCCGGCTGACCGCCGCGCGCGAGCCCGGCTGACCGCCGCGAGCGAGCCGGGCTGACGGCCGCGACCGCAAGCGCGTTTGCCGGGCCCGGTACGCCGTGTCAGCATGAGGCATGGCTGACTGGTGGCCCTTCGACCGTTCGTGGGCCGAGGAATGGAGGCGGAACTGGACCGAGGTCCTGTCCCTATCCTCGGCCGCGGCCGCGTCGCTCGGCCTGCCCCAGCCTGCCGCCCTGGCCGGTGACGCGTTCACCGCGCTCGTGGACGCCGCGCGCACCCGCCTGATCGGGAAGCAGCGGACGTTCAGCTTCGACGGGCGCGACCTGACGCTGGTCCTGGAGGACCTGTCCGTGGAGGGATCGGACCTGGCCCGTGCCGTCGGCCAGTACGGCGAGGTCCGCATCAGCGCGCGGGACGTCGAATGGGACGGCTACCAGTTCGGGCGCACGCTGATCCGGGCCAGGAACGTGCACCTACGGCCCGGCACCAAGCCGACGCTGGTCGCCGCGCCGGTGCTCTGGGAGGCGTTCATGCCGGTCTCGGCCGCGTCCCGCTGGCTGGCCGCGGTCTCGCCGCGGCTGGAACTGGCCATGCAGGAAGGCGTACCGCAGGTCAGCATGGCCGGGGCGCCGTGGGTGCGCCTGGAGGTCGAGGCGGGGGCCGAGGGAAAGTCGATCCGGGTCGCGCCGCGGGCCCTGCACCTACTCGACCGGCGCGTGTCGCTGCCGGTCGCCGGCCTTCCACGTGCCCGTGCCGGCCCTCCCGCTTGACGGCATGCTCACCTCCGTCGAGCCTGCGCCCGGCGGGTTCCTGATGAAGGGCGTGCTCACCGAGTGGCAGCGGTCGCTGTCACGGACCGACATCGAGCGGCTGCTGGCGACCATCCGCGCAGGCAAGGACGGCCCTGACCCCTGAACAGAATCGGCAAGGCCGCACGAAATCAGCGCGGGCCCATCCTGATCGCGCCGTCGAGCCGGATCGTCTCCCCGTTGAGCATGGGGTTCTCGACGATGTGCGCGACCAGCGCCGCGTACTCCCGCGGGTCGCCGAGTCGCGCGGGATGCGGCACCTGCTCGGCCAGGGACCTGATCGCTTCCTCGGACAGCGACCCGAACAGCGGCGTGTCGAACAGCCCCGGCGCGATCGTCACCACCCGGATCTTCAGCCGCGCCAGGTCGCGCGCGATCGGCAGAGTCATGCCGACGATGCCGCCCTTGGACGCGGAGTAGGCCGCCTGGCCGATCTGCCCGTCGAAGGCCGCGACCGACGCGGTGTTGACGATCACGCCCCGTTCGCCGTCTTCCTCGCCGGCCTGGCTCATCCGGTACGCGGCCAGCCGGATGACGTTGAACGTCCCGATGAGGTTGATCTGGACCACCCGGTGAACGCGTCCAGCGGGAACGGGCCGTCCTTGCCCGTGGTCCTGGCGGCGGTGCCGATGCCCGCGCAGTTGACCACGATCCGGGGCACGCCGCCGGCCAGGGCGCCCGCGGCGTCCAGCGCGGCGTCGACGTCGGCCGAGTTCGTCACGTCGCCGGCCGAGAACGCGACCCGGGCGCCGAGCTCCCGCGCGACCGCCAGGCCGTTCGATCCGGGCAGGTCGAGGATGACCACCGAGGCGCCGGCCTCGTGAAGGTTCGTGACCGTGGCCAGTCCCAGACCGGACGCTCCGCCGGTGACCAGGGCGATGTTTCCACCGATGTTCATCGATCCTCCTTTCTGGGAGCCTAGTGACATGAGCGAAACAGGGCCAGGAACCGAAGGCCGGCCTCCAGGCGGGCCGCTGGCTGGCGTCCGCGCCGGGCCGCTGGCTGGCGTCCGCGCCGCTCCGCCTCGAAGCGGCCCGCTGGCCGGCGTCCGGGTCCTGGAGCTCGCGGGCATCGGGCCCGGGCCGTTCTGCGCCATGATGCTCGCCGACCAGGGCGCGACCGTGCTGCGCATCGACCGCCCCGGCGCCGGCGACCCCCGGCCCGAGCGCGAGTTCCTCAACCGCGGCCGCCGGTCCGCGGTGCTCGACCTGAAGCATCCGCGCGCGGTGGACGCCCTGCAAAGGCTCGCCGACAAGGCCGACGTCCTGCTCGAGGGCTTCCGCCCCGGCGTGACCGAACGCATGGGCGTCGGACCCGATGTCTGCCTGCAGCGCAATCCCCGGCTGGTGTACGCCCGGATGACCGGCTGGGGACAGCAGGGACCGCTGTCCGCGACCGTGGGACACGACATCGGCTACATCGCCCGCGCCGGTGCCCTGCACGCGCTGGGCCGGGCGGGCGGCCCGCCGCAGTTCCCGGCGAACCTGCTCGGCGACTTCGGCGGCGGCGGGATGGTCATGGCCTTCGGGATCTGCGCGGCGCTGGTCGAGCGGGCCACCTCCGGACGGGGCCAGGTCGTCGACACCGCGATCGTGGACGGCGTGGCCTCGCTGCTCGCCATGCCGCTGATGCTGATGGGCCAGGGCCGCTGGCGCGACGAGCGGGGGGTGAACCTGCTCGACGGCGGCGTGCCCTGGTATGACGTCTACGAGACGGCGGACGGGAAGTGGATGGCAGTCGGCGCCCTGGAGCCTCGGTTCTACGCCGCGCTGGTCTCCGGGCTCGGCCTGACCGACCTGCCCGACCGTCACGATCCGCGGAACTGGCCGGAGCTGCGCGAACGCATGTCGGTTCGGTTCAAGGAGCGCACCCGCGATGAATGGACGGCCACCTTCGCCGGCACCGACGCCTGCGTCGAGCCCGTGCTCTCCCTGCACGAGGCCGCCAAAGACCCGCACCTGGCCGCCCGCGGCACCTACCTGACCGGCGACGACGACGGCGTGATCCAGCCCGCCCCCGCGCCGCGCTTCTCGAGGACCCCGGGCCGGCTATCCGACCCGCCGCCGGTCCCCGGCCAGCACACCATCGAGGCCCTCACCGAATGGGGCCTGGCCGACGCCGCCAACCTGGTCGCCTCCGGCGCCGCCATCCAGGCCTAGCAAAACCTCTACTCCGCGACCCCCACGCTGACCGCGTCGGCGATGTACCGCCGGATGGCGATGTCCTCGATCCGGTCCAGCCGCCGCAGCAGGGTGCGCAGCTCGTTCAAAAACGCGACCCGCCGCTTGGCCAGGTCCTCGCCGGGCTCGAACAGCCCCCGGTTCCTGGCCAGCTGAAGCGCCGTCTGGAACAGCAGCACCGAGACCGACTCCGAGCTGCGCAGCCGGTGCTGGGCCACGTACTGGTGCCCCAGGCCGAGCGCCCGCTCGATCACCGCCGCATCATCGTCGGCCAAAGCGTCGGCCAGAGCGTCAGCCAGAGCATCGCTGGCCAGCACGTCGGCGACCAGCCGGTACGCCTCGACAAACGGCCGGACGATGACGTGCGACACCAGCGGCCGCATCCCGGCCAGCAGCGCGTCGGCCGCATCAGGACCCGACCGGAGCCGCTCCTCCCACAACGGATCGTGCCGCTCCATCTCCGCGGCCACCTGGCGCCGGTGCTCCTCCCGCTCGCGGAAGTAGAACTCGAACTTCAGCAGGTCACGCAGCCACGCGATCTCGGCCCAGAACGCCCCGACCGGATCGGTACTGTCATCCCTGGCCCGCAGCACGGCCAGCTCGCACAGCGCGGTGTCGAGCAGGAAATGGATCAGCGAGTTCCGGTAGAAGGTCGCGGCGAGCTGGTGGTCGGGCCCGATCTGCCAGACCGGCTCGCGGCCGTCGGCCACCGCGGTGACCAGGCCGCCCTGGCTGAGCGCGTCCAGCGTCGCCCGCACCGGTTCCGCGCCGGACAGCGCCCGCGCCAACGCCGTCGTCGGGATGGACCGGCTGGCCAGGTAGTCCAGCCCGTCGGCCAGGGCCAGCCGGATCTGGCCGAACGTCAACCCAACCCCGTGCATGGCCAGCAGGATCGTCGTGATCACGGCCGTGGCGGTGACCGGCATCCCCTGGTTGATCCGCCACGCCACCTCGAACGCGGTCTTCTGCAGGGCCAGCCGCCGGGCCGCCGGGTCATGCGCCACCGGGCCGTCAACCGGCCCGAGGAACATGCTCATCGGGACCGGCTCGCCGAACCGCACGTAGATCTTGCCGTAGTGGCGGGCGCCCTGCGCCTTGATGAAGCCGTACAGCCAGCCGAACCCCTCTGGTCTCTTCGCCCCGCCCCGGGCGTAGTCCGCGTACTCGGCGATCTCGTTCAGCTGGTCGAAGCTGATGGACACCGGCAGCAGCAAGATGTCGTCGACGCGTCCGGTCAGGTAGGCGTCGGCCGCGTAGGACAGCAGGCCGAGCCGCGGCGGGAGCATCTTCCCCGTCCGAGACCGCGTGCCCTCGATCGACCACGACAGGTTGAACCGCTTCTCCAGCACGTAGCCGACGTATTCGCGCAGCACGTACTTGTACAGCGGGTCATCGCCGGTGGAGCGCCGGATGAAGATCACGCCCGCCCGCCGCAAGATGGCGCCCATCGGCCCGAACGCCATGTTGATCCCCGCGAACACGTGCGCCTGCGGCAGGCCCTTTTCCTGGATGGCCGCGGTGAGCACGAGGTTGTCCAGATTCGACCGGTGCGACCACAGCAGGATGCACGGGTGGCTCTGCATCGCCGCGCGCAAGCGCTCGACCTGCGCGTCGTCGTAGTCGATCTGCCGGTCGAAGCCGCGCTGGAAGATGAGCCGGCCCGCGTTGGGCAAGATGTCGATGAACCGCCGGCTCCAGCCCGCCGCGAGCTCGTCCAGGATCTCGCCCGCCTCGGCCAGCGAAGGCTCGGCCGCGTCAGGCCCCCGGCGCACGGCACGCAACCCGGAGCGGAACCTGCGCGAGGACAGGATCTCCTCCTTGACCAGGCTCGGTGTCTTGTACCTGGGCCCGAGGAGCTGGTACTCGGCCCGGTCCAGGGCCAGCGTGGCCCGGCGCGCCACGTAGGCGCCGAAGTCTTTCGGGTACCAGGGCCCCCCCAGGCCGGAGGTCCTCGCCGCCGGTGGCGGCGGTCCACCCCCGGCGCAGCGAGCCGACGGTGGCCGGCTCGCCGACCAGCACGGCGGCCCGGCCCGGCTGGCGGGCCAGGATCCGCTGCTGCTGACGCTCGCTGGGGTGGTACGGGTCATGACCCGGCATGATGTCCGCCAGCCGGGCCGCGCGGCGGCCGTCGTGTTCCGCGGGCAGCCAGGCCACCCTGACCGGCACCAGCCGCACCGCGTCGTCGTCCAGGACCGCCTCCGGCACCCGCGCGCCCGGCGCCCCGGACCCAGCGGCGGGCCGAGGCTCACCGGCGGCCGCCCGGAGCCGCCGCCCGCCTCCGCGATCCGCGAAGCGATCAGCCGCGCCTCGGTCGCCGTCGAGGCCTGCGTGAGCAGCACCGTCTCGGCCCCGTCGGCCAGCAGCCCGGCCAGGTCCCCGGAACCCGAGCCGGAACCCGAGCCGGAACCCGAGCTGCTCATGACACCGGGCCGGCAGGCCAGGAAGCCAGCGTGTCCACGTAGAGCTCCCGCACTTGGTCGATCCGTTTCGGCAGGTCATCAACCGTCCAGTCGGTGACGTCGATGGGCGGCAGCACCGCGATGTCCACCGTCCCCGCGGACAAACGATGCGAATCGCGCCCCGCCACCGAGTCCGAGTTCCTGATCACGATGGGGACGATCGGCAGGCCGGTCGCCATGGCCATCCGGAACGCGCCCTTCTTGAACGGCCCGACCGTCCGCGTGTCCGTCCGGGTCCCCTCGGGCGCCACCAGGATCGATAGCCCCTTGCGGGCCGCCTCCTCGACGGGCTTGAGCGCCGCCACGGCCGACGCCGTGTCCGCACGGTCGATGAACGCCGCGTCGAGCAGCTTCCCGAGGGTGCCGACCAGCGGATTTCTCTGCAGCTCGATCTTGGCCACCCCGGTCCAGTTGTCGCGCACCAGCGCGGCGACCATGAACACGTCGAAGTTGTTGCGGTGGTTGAACAGGAACACGGCCGGCCGCCGCGCGGTCAGGTTCTCGGCCCCGGTCACGTTCAGCTTGACGCCGTTCAGCGTGAGCACCGTTTCCGGCCAGTACCTGGTCAAGAAGTTGACCCCGGCCCGCCTGCTCCGGGTCAGCACGCCGATGCCCAGCGCCCCGGCGGCCAGCGGGCCCAGCGTGCCGAGCGCGGCCAGCGTCCGCACCTCGGCCAGCGGCCCGCCCGCGTCCCGGCTGTGGAACCGCTGGACGGGCCAGCCGCGGCGGTCGGCCACCTTGGTCAGCGCCGGTCCCGGATTGGTCGGCCGCGGGTTGCCGACCAGGTACATGAGCGCGACGTCCTCGTCGCCGTCCGCGTAGAAGTAGCTCAGCCGCATGTCGACGTCGTGCGACTCGGCGAACTGCTGGGCGCTGGTGGCCTTGGTCGGGCCCCAGATGACCGGGCGCACGACGTCGCCGGTCAAGATCCCGTTCTCGTCGACGACGAACCGGTTGCACACCACGTGCTCGATGCCCAGGTAGCGGGCCACCGGCTCGGCCTGCATGGTCAGGGCCGAGGAGCACAGCACCACGGTGTGGCCGCGCCGCTGGTGGGCCAGGACCAGCTCGCGCATCTCCGGGTAGATCTGGTCCACCACGGACTGCCTGAAGACCCGCTCGCCCATCTCCTCGACGTCGTCGGCCAGCCGCCCCCGGGTGGTGCGCGCCCCGGCCTCGATCAGCGCCTCGAATTCGCGCCGTCCGAGCTGGTAGTCCAGGGCGAGCTGCATGAGCTGCAGGACCGTGCCCACGCCGACCTCCCGGCGGCGCAGCCGGTCCTTGCTGTGCGCGGCGGCGGTGAACCCGGCGATCAGCGTCCCGTCCAGGTCGAAGAACGCGCCGACCCGCGGGCCCTCCGGGCTGGCGTCGACCTCGGCGACCGATCCCGGCAGCCGCGCCTGCCAGGCACTGCCCCCCGTCACGAGGACCGCCGCCGAGCAGGCCGAGCAGGCCGAGCAGGACGCCCGAGCTCGACCACCTCATCAAACCCGGCCTGCAGGCACTTCTCGAGCTGATCCGGCGCGGTGAACGACGCCGTGTCGTAGCGGACGGTCACGGTGCAGACGCCCGCCCGGGAGATGAGGATGGCCATCATCGCCACCCGGGGCAGCGGCCCCATCCCGTACTGCCGGTCCACCCGCGCCCCGGCCAGGAACGTCTCCCCGGTGTACCCGGGCACGTTGCTGGCCTGGATGTCCGGCGGCGTGATCCGCTCGGTGACCGCGTACAGCGTGTCGTCGGGCAGCAGGTTGAGGACGGGCGCCAGGCGCCCGATCACGTCGATGGCCGGCTCGCTGCGCCCCGCGATGACCTGCTCGCGGATCAGCCGCATCCGCTCGGCGGGATCGGGCTCGCCGACCGGCGCGGCGATGGTGACGCCCGCGAACCTGTTCCCCGACGCCGGGTCGTCGCCGGTGCGCAGGCTGACCGGCAGCGCCAGCGGCAGGGCCTCGACCGGCACGCCCAGCGTCTCGTGGTACCGGCCGAGCGCGCCGGACAGCGCGGCCAGGTAGGCGTCGTTGACCGAGGCGCCCACCGCCTTGGCCCCGGCGCGCAGGTCGGCCAGGGGCACCTCGAGCACGTGGGTGCGCGACACCAGGCTCCGCCGGCGCAGCAGCGGCGACGGCGCGGCGGGCGGCGCGCTGAGCACCCGCCGCGCCGAGCCAGCGAAACGGACCGCGTCCGCGACCACCGGTCCCGGGTCGCGGAGCACCCGCCCGGCCGTCTCCGCCGCGGAGCCCAGCAGCGTGCGTCCCGCGGACAACGCCGTCCACGGAAGCGAACGCAGGCTGGCGCGCACGAGGTCACCGCCGGTCAGGTCGCGCGGCACCGGCACCGGCGGCATCGGCCGCGGCGCCGGTTCCCGCTCGAGGTCGTAGACCTGCTCGAACAGCGCGATCCCGCCGAGCCCGTCGGTGATCGCGTGGCTGAGCTTGGTCAGCAGCGCGGAACGCCCGTCCTCCAGGCCCTCCACGTAGAGCGCCTCCCACAGCGCGCGGGAGGTGTCAAGCGGCGACTGCAGCATGACCTCGGCCAGGTCCAGCAGCTGGCGCAGCGTGCCCGGGGCGGGCAGCGCCACCCGGCGCAGGTGGTAGTCCAGGTCGAAGTCGGGGTCCACGACCCAGCGCGGTGCAGTGGTCGGGAGCGGCGGCACGACGACCTTCTGCCGCATCCTGATCACCACCCGGCTGGCCCGGTCCAGCGCCTCGTGCAGCCGGCCCCAGTCGGCCGGGCGGTCCAGGATCTCCACGCCCAGGAACGCCGAACGCGTGGCCGGATACGCCTCGCCGCGGTGCAGCAGGTAGTCCAGCGGGCTGAGCTCGTCGGGCTGATGGACCATGATGGCCATTATCGTCTTGAGCCTGACCGGAACACAGGAGAGGTTCCGATGAGAGAGCAACGGCGCGGCCGGGTGATCGCGATGAGTGCCGAGGAAATGGCCTCGTTCCTGGCCGAACAGCGGACCTGCCGGTTCGCGACGGCCGGGCCGGACGGCCCGCACGTGTCGCCGGTCTGGTTCGTCTGGGACGGGCGGGCGCTGTGGATCTACTCGCTGACCCGCAGCCAGCGCTGGGCCAACGTGAGCCGTGACCCCCGGGTCGCGGTGGTCGCCGACGACGGTCACCACTACCACGAGCTGCGCGGCGTCGAGATCGAGGGCGAGGCCGCCGTGGTCGGGCCGGTGCCGCGCACCGGCACCGAGGACCCGGCCCCGCCCGAGCTGGCCGAGCCCGAGCGCCTGATGGCCGCGAAGTACTTCGGCGCGCCGGGCATGACCCACGACGGCAGGCACGCCTGGCTGCGCGTTACCCCGAGCAAGGCCGTCAGCTGGGACTTCCGCAAGCTAGCCACCATCCCCCACCACGACCAGATGGAGACCCGATGAGCGACGAGGTACTGATCGAGCGCCGCGGCGCGGTCCAGGTCATCGTCATCAACCGCCCCCAGGCGCGCAACGCCCTCAACGGCGCCGTGGCAGCCGGCATCCGCAACGCGGTCGACGAGCTCGACGCGAGCGACGACCTGCGCGCCGCGGTGCTCACCGGGGCGGGCGGCACGTTCTCCTCCGGCATGGACCTCAAGGCGTTCCTGGCCGGCGGAACACCGTCCTTCCCCGGCCGCGGCCTGTGCGGCATTACCCAGACCCCGCCGCGCAAGCCCGTGGTGGCCGCGGTCGAGGGCTGGGCCCTGGCCGGCGGGTTCGAGCTGCTGCTGGCCTGCGACCTGGTCGTGGCCGCCGCCACGGCGCGGTTCGGCGTCCCCGAGGTCACGCGGTCGCTGGTGGCCAGCGCCGGCGGGGCCCTGCTGCTGGCCCAGCGGGTGCCCCGGGCCCTGGCCATGGAGCTGCTGCTGACCGGCGACCCCGTCGACGCGGCCCGCGCCGCCGAGATCGGCCTGGTCAACCGGGTCGTTCCCGAGGGCACGGCCCTGGACGCCGCCGTCGCCCTGGCCGAACGCATCGCGGCCAACGGCCCGCTGGCCGTCATCGCCACCAAGCAGATCGCCTACCGCGCCGCCGACTGGCCCGCCGACCAGCGCTGGGATCAGGCCGCCGCCCTGCAGGCGCCCGTCTTCACCTCCGCCGACGCCCGGGAGGGAGCCCGCGCCTTCGCCGAGAAGCGCCCCCCCGTCTGGCAGGGAAGGTCACCCGGCCCAGGCCGTAACCCAGCTGCCGTCCGGCCCCCGAAGGTCTTTTCTTTTATCCAGAACGGAAGGTGGCGCGACCGGTCCGGCAGAGTTCTCGCGCACACCTGGGCGCCCGCTACGTGCTGCCCGAATCGCAGCGCTATCCCCGCCGCTGGGACCTGCCCGGCGCGGCCACCGGCACGGCGGGCTTTGCCCGCTCATCTACGGCCTGACCCGCGGAGCGACCGGCCCCGGCGGCATCTCGCACTGGGCCGACACCGCCACCATCGCCACCCTGGCCGGCGCCGCGGTCGCGCTCACCGCGTTCGTGCTCGTCGAGGCGCGCTCCAAGCAGCCGCCGCCGTCGCGTTGCGCAGCGCCCGGTGCGGGGCATCCGCCCAGCCGACCCGGTACAGGTCCGGGTACGTGACCGCCCAGATCGCCGCGCTCAACGAGTGCCTGGACCTGATCACCTTCAAGATCGGGCTCTACGAAGCGCGCCTGGCCCAGGGTTCCGCCGCCGACCCCCTGCTCACCCCCGCGGATCCAGGCCAGCCGTGAAGGTGCCAGAACTCGCCTGAAGGGCACCTGCTACCGGCCAAGCTGGCCGATCAGTTCGCGCAGCGATCCGGCGACCCGGCCGGGCTCGGTCAGCAGCGCGAGGTGGTGGCTCATCTGCTCTGTCACGGGCCAGCCCAGTTCCCGCGCCCTGGCCGCCTGATCCTGGTACGCCTCGCTCAGCAGCAGGTACGCACCGGGAGCATCGGGCCACTGCGGCGCCGGCGGGTGAACTTCCTCGAACATGGCCAGCGGCAGCCGCGGGCAGCCGGCCGCGAAATGCTGCCGCGCGGCTGGATCGGGAAGCAACTCGGCCAGGGCCTCGTCGCCCCACCATTGCGGCCAGGGCAGCAGCCAGCCCCGGGCATCAGCCATCCCTCGCACGTGGGTCGCCAGACCGGGCGGCACGGTGTCCATCCAGGTCTGCCCCGGCATCGGCAGGCCGGCATCGACGAAGATGTACCCCCGGACCCGGCCGATGATGGCTCCCGCCGCGGCCAGTAGCGGGCCCGCCCCGCTATGACCGATAAGGATCGCGGGCTGGCCGGATGCGCTGCGGGCTATCACCTGGGCCTGGCGCAAGCAATACGGCGGCCCCGCGGTAACCGTGTCGGCAAGGTCGGGGACGCCCACCTCGTAGCCACGCCCGCCCAGGTCAGCCGCGACCAGATCCCAGGTCGCGCATCCGACCAGCGGGCTATGGACAAGCAGTAGCCGGGCAGCCATGCCCTATTCGTATCAGTCACGCCACCAATGGCTACGCCCGATCAGCTAGCACTGCGGCCGGTCAGGTTCGCCCCTATGTCCAAGCCCGTCACGTCCGACACACCTCATCTGTCTCACGCGTCCCCCAGGCCCGCCGCCGACATCATCGTGGACACTTACCTCGTTCTCAACGAGGTTTCTGTCCACGATCATGATTTCGATTGTTCCTTCGGGCAGACCCAGCCCGATCAGCTAGCTGGCCTCGGCCTCCGGCGCGTCGTCGTCCGCATCGTCGTCGAGGTAGCCCGGTATCCACCGCAGCACCTCGGCCCGGAACTCCCCTTCGCACTCGAGCTGGCACAGCACCCCGATGCCGGCCGTGGACACGCGGTGGATGAGCACGTAAGACGGCGGCAGGTTGAGCTTGCGCGCGATGCTGGACGTGCGCATGTCGGTGACCCGCACCGCCTCCCCGCGCAGCCACTCGCGGCTGAACTTGAAGCAGTCCACCTTGGACGGCTCGGCCACTGGCGCCAGAAAGGCCGCCAGCGCGTCCAGGTCGACCTCGATACCCGGCCGCAGGAACCCGTGCGCGCGCAACTCCTGCTCGACCGAGCCGATGTCCGGATCGTCGTCGGAGTGCATGATGCGCAGCAGATGCCCGAAGAACGGCGGCAGCCCGTCCGGCAGCCGGTCCACCGCGCCGAAGTCGAGCACGCCCAGCCGGCCGTCGTCGAGCAGCCGGAAGTTGCCCGGGTGCGGGTCCGCGTGCAGCAGCCCGGCCCGCGAAGGCCCGGAGAACAGGAACCGGGTGAGCAGGATCCCGGCGTGGTCGCGGTCTTCCTTGCTCCCGTCCCTGATGATCGCGGACAGCGGGGTGCCGTCCATCCACTCGCTGACCAGCACGTGCCTGGTGCCCGTCACCACGTCCGGCACGTAGATGTCCGGGTCGTCAAGATAGGCCAGCGCGAACGCGCGCTGCGAGGCGGCCTCGAGATGGTAGTCGAGTTCCTCGGTGACCCGGTCGCGCAGCTCGTCGAGCAGCGGCTTGACGTCCAGCCCCGGCATCAGCAGACCGAACAGCCTCCCGGCCCGGCTGAGCTGGTTGAAGTCGCTGATCAGGGCGCGGCCGGCCCCGGGGTACTGGATCTTGACCGCGACCCGCCGGCCGTCGTGCCAGACCGCCTGGTGGACCTGGCCGATGGACGCCGCGGCCGCGGGCACGTCCTCGAAGGAAGCGAACTGGTCCCGCCAGTCCGGACCCAGGTCGGTCGCCAGGACCTGGTGCACGGTGCGGGCGGGCAGCGGCGGCGCGGCCTCCTGGAGCCTGGTCAGCGTGGCGCGGTACGGCCCGGCGATCTCCGGCGGCAGCGCCGCCTCGAAGATCGACAGCGCCTGGCCGAGCTTCATGGCGCCGCCCTTGAGCTCGCCGAGGACCCGGAAGATCTGGTCGGCCGTGCGCCGCTGGATTTCCTCGGCGACGATCTCGGCGGGTCGCCCGCCGATCCGCTTGCCGAACCCGAGTGCCGTGCGGCCCGCGAGCCCGATCGGCAGCCCGGCCAGCTTGGCGGCCCGGGTCACCGTGTTGCGCGGCACATCGTTCACGTAGGCATTGTCCCGCATGCCGCCGGACAGGCCGAACCCGCGCGCACCAGGTCCCGGCCGTACCTGTGTCGTTTCGCTCATGACGCCCCCTTGCACCTGTTTCCTGAAACACACGCTAGGCGGCGTCCGTTACCGCAAGCGTTACGGCTCGGCGGCCCCGGCGGCCTGCACGGACGCGGGCTCCGTGATAGGAATCACACCCGGCGCCCCGCAGCCGCACGCCGGGTGCGGCGGCCAGGTCCGGCGCCGCCATCGCCAGTCGGGCAGCACCACCTCCAGCGTCCCGTTCACCGTGACCGGGAAGGCGCCGCCCCGGTCGATGAGCGCGAGCGCCTGAGCCGCCGCGAGGGTGGCGGTCATGGCGGCCAGCACGGTGTCGCAGGCCTGCGGCCTGGCCCGGGTGAAGGTGGCCTGGGCCAGGACCTTCGGCCAGGCCGGATCGGCGTGCGCCTTGCGCAGGTCGACGCAGCGCAGGCAGGTCGACAGCGAAGGCCGGACCAGCGGCCCGACCACGCCGATCGCCTCGCCGGTCCAGGTGGCCAGGTGCGGCACGCGCTCGCGCATCAGCGCCCCGACCACGTCCGGCAGCACCGGGCCGGTGAGGATCACCAGGTCCGGAACGCCCCCGTCCTCACCCGTCCGCACCTCGGGCGCGGCCCGCTCGACCGCGCGGGCGGCGCCGGCCTGGCGTGGATCGCCGAGATCGGAGCGGATCAGCCCGGCCGGGGCCAGGTCGGCCGGCTCGGCCGGTCCCGGGTCGGTGCACGCCACGTGCCCGACGCCCGAGGCGGCCAGGAAGCTCGCCACGCACGCGCCGGTCCGGCCCGCGCCATGGACCCGGACGAAGGCGGCCCGCCGCCGGGCCAGGATCTGCGCCCCGCCGTCCCCGTCGGCGTAGGCCAGCGACGCCGTGGCCAGTTCCGGGGCCAGCCGGGCCCGCACCTCATCGGGCAGCGAGGCGTGCAGCTGGGCCGGGAAGTCGTCCAGCACCCCCGCGGCGGCCAGCGTCGCGAGCACCCGGGTGGTCTCCTCCGCCGGGATCCCGTGCGCCCGCGCGACGGCGATCAGGCCGTCGCGATCACGGCTGCCGTCCAGCAGGCTGATGACGCCCGCCGCCGCGCCGAGCCCGCCCAGCGCCACCGCCCGCCGCGGGTCCACGCCCAGCTGCAACGTGTCCCGGTCCCGCCACAGCGGCAGCAGCCCCGCCTTCAAAGATGGTCGCACGCTCACATGCTGACACCGCCCAGTGACATTCCGCCCGGCGCCGGCGAGCGTACTATCGAGAGTACGCAGAGGGGGCGCCTGGGTGTTGAGGAGGCTGCGATGAGACTGCGACCGCATCGGCAGAACCTCGTGGTCCTGAGCCGCTCCACCGCGCTACCCCGCCGCCACGGCACCTCACGGCACACGCGCATCATGCGACTCCGCAGGCGGCTCCGCATCGCCGGGCTGCTGGCCCTGGTCGGCCTGATGCGGCTGAGCTACCCCGTACGCGTCCGCTGGCGGCTCCTGCTGGTCGGCGTGGTGCTCACGGTGGCCGGCATCCTGCTGCACGGCCGCCCCGGCAGCCTCGCTCTCCTGCTGCCCGGGCTCATGTTCCTGTTCGCCCTCCCGCTCACCGAGGGCAGCTCCAAAACGGACCGCCTGCGGCGCTCGGAGCTCGAGCGTGAGCTGGCCGTGTACTCGACCCCCGCGCAGCGGCTCGACCTGGAAGCCACGCTCGACCGGTACCCGGACAAGCTCACCCGCGAGCTGCGTGACATCCTCGCCCGGCAGGCCATCGACGCCCCCCGCAGCCGGATTCCCGGCGGCCGCCGCTACTAGGGCAGCCCGCGACTAGAACACCTCGTTACGACGGTCGGGCGGCGGATGCGGGCTGACCCGCACCCGCGGCCTCGCCAGCCCGCTCCATTCCGCCTCCCGGATCGCCCGCATGGCCGCCTTCCTGGTCTCGTGGTCCATCCGGTCGATGAACAAGATGCCGTCCAGGTGGTCGGTCTCGTGCTGGATGCACCGGGCCATCGTGGCGCTGCCCACGAGCTGCACCGGGTCGCCGCGGTCGGTGAACCCCTGCGCGACCGTGTTCTGCCGCCGCCTGACGTCGAAGTACAGGCCGGGGAAGGACAGGCAGCCCTCCTCCCCGTCCTGCTCTTCGTCGTCGGGGAAGCTGAGCGACGGGTTGACCAGGTACCCGCGCTCCCCGTCGACGTCGTAGGCGAAGACCCGCAGCCCCACGCCGATCTGCGGCCCGGCCAGCCCGGCGCCGCCCGCGTCCCGCAGCGTCTCGGTGAGGTCCTTGACCAGGCCGCGCAGCTGCTTGTCGAAGTCGCGCACCGGATCGGCGGGCGTGTTCAGGATCGGGTCGCCGAACAACCGGATCGGTCGGATGGCCATAGCCCCCGAGGCTACCGCCCGGCGCCGCCCGAGCCAGCAGGGCCGCCGAGCCAGCAGGGCCGTCCGGGCCAGCAGGGCCGCCCGGGCCAGCAGGGCCGCCCGGGCCAGCAGGGCCGCCCGGGCCAGCAGGGCCCAGCCGCAGCCACCGCGGCCGCCCGGGCCCGGAGGCCAGCAAGAGCGTGAACGCCAGCGCGGCCAGCGGCAGGGCCGGCACCCCGGCCCCCGCGGTGGCCACCAGCAGCCCGCACAGGCTCGCCCCCGCCACCAGGCCGATCAGCACGCCGAAGCGCCGCAGGCCGTGCGGGGTGTCCTGACCCGGGCTGGCCAGCGAGGCCACCAGCCCGGTCAGCGTCCCGGTGAGGTAGGTGGTGGACACCTCGGTCAGGCCCATGTCCTTGACCGCGGACGACTGCACGCCCATCGCGGCGGCCAGCACGGCGAGCAGGGCGTACTGCGCCCACCCGGCCGGGCTGGCCCCGTCGATCTCCCACCCGGCCGCGAAGCCGGCCAGCATGATGAACTCGGCGGACAAGGCCCAGTTGACGTGCGTCGGCATCGCCCGCTCGCCATCCGGAGATCCGGAGGCGCCGGAGGCGCCCGAGGCGCCCGACGCCCTGACGCCCTGCGCGACCCAGGTCCCGCAGGCCACGCCCGTGATGTAACCGGCGATCGCTACCGCCGTATGGCTGGCCAGCGACAGCGACCCGCGGGCCGCGGCCAGCCCCCACAGCACGATGTTGCCCGTCATGACGCTGGTGAAGACGCCGCCCAGCGTGGTGAAGCTGGCCACGTCCGCCGCCCCCGACGCGAAGGTGAGCGAGATCGCGATCAGCGTCAGCGCCTGCTGTCCCGGCCTGGTGCTCATGGCCCGCTAGCAGATCACCTCCGCCCGCACCCTGCAAACCAGGCCAGCAAACCAGGCCGTCAGTCCAGATCGACCCGCACCGCCCGCGCCCACGCCGGCGGGCCCGGCGCCCCCGCGCCGAGCAGGCCCACCACCACCCGCGTCCCCTTCGGCGCGGAAACAGGCCACGGCGTGTACCCGTCGGTCAGCACCACGGTGACCGCGGGCCGCGGCCGCAGCGCGACCGCCGCCGCGATGCCCGCGCCCATGTCGGTCCCGCCGCCGCCGACGAGCTGCACCTGCCGGGCCGAGGTGACCCGCTGCGCGGGCGCGACCGCGGTGTCGCACGCGAGCACCCGGACCTGGCGGGCCAGCCCGAGCGAGCGCAGCAGCCCCTCGACCTCGGCCAGCGCCGCGGCCAGCAGGTCGTCGGTCATGCTGCCCGAGGTGTCACACACCACCGCCACCTCGGGCACCGGCCGCCGCAACGCCGGCAGCACCACCGGCCCGGCCACCGCCGAGCGCCGCGACGGCCGGCGGTAGGAGTAGTCGACCGCCCCGGCGACCTCCGCGACGGCCCGGCGCAGCTCGGCCGCGAGCAGGGTGCGCCAGTTGACCTTCGGGTGCAGCACCGCCTCGGCCCAGCGCAGCAGCCCGGCCGGCACCGTCCCCGGCTGCTTGCCGTGCGCGATGACGTCCTGCGCGACCTGGCGCCGCAGCAGCTCGGCCTGCCACCCGGCCATCCCCGGCGTCCCCAGGAGCCCGTCGCCCGGCCGCGGGATCCCGTCCGCGCCGCTTCCGCAGTCACTCCACCCCGCCGCCGTTTCCCCCGAATTTTTTTTATCCGAACGGTCCTGGGTGCGTGCCCCCGCACCCCCCTGCGCCCGCGGGCCGGGGCGCTTGCGCAGGCCGGCGAAGTACTGTTCGGCCAGCAGCCCGTCCTGCGCGCCCAGGTCCTCGGGGAACACCGGCCGGCCGGGCAGGTCGAGCTGGTCCAGGTCGTCGTTGATCTCGGCGTCGGCGGCCCGCACCCAGTCCTGCGCGTCATCCGGGCCGACGCCGGCGTCCTGGGCCCGTTCCGCGTGGGTCCGCAGCAGGTGACACACGTGGTGCACGAGCACGCTGCCCAGCTGGGCCGCGGTCCAGCCCGCCACCAGGTCCGGGTCCGCGCGCATCCGCCAGCTCTGGTCCACCGACACGGTCCCGGTCCCGGGATCGGCGACCACCTGCGCCCCGAACACCCCCGTGGCCAGGTAAGGAAACCGGCTCGCGGCCCACAGCCGCGCCCCGGCCAGCCCTTCCAAGCGCTCAGCCACTGCCCAGCAGCCCGGCGTCGCGCAGCACGGGGGTGAACAGGTGCACCTCGGCGGGCATCGGCGCGCCCTCGGGACGGCACCGGGCCAGCACGCGCGCGGCCACCGCGGCCACGTCGGGCGCGGCGTCCGCGGCCAGCCCGAGGACCTGCCAGCCGGCCGCCCAGCGTTCCGCGGTCGGGTCGGACGCGACCGCCGCCGCGATGGCGGCCAGCGCGGCGTAGGCCCGGTCCCCGCGGTCGGGCAGCCGGAACGAGGCCGGGTCGGCGAGCACCTGCTCCGGGTCGGGCAGGTCCATCTCCACCAGCCAGGCCAGGAACTCCACCCCGGCCCCCTCGCCGACGGCGCCCCTGATCAGGGCCGAGCGCGCATCGCCAGAAGTCCCCGACGCGCCCGCGGCCGCCATCAGCCGGGCCGCCATCTCCCAGGTCCGCGGCGACGGCCAGCCGCGCCCCGCGGACGCCGCGTCTGACGGCGGGGCGCACGCCAGCGCGGGCCGGACGTGCAGGAACGCGGCGACCAGGCCGCGGGACAAGATCTCCTCGGCCTGCCACCCCTCCGGCAGCGCCGGAACGACCGGTGCCGCCCACCCGCCCGCCAGGCCGTCGGCCACCGTGCGCGGGTCGGTCTGCCAGGCCAGGTGGCACAGCCGGTTGGCCAGCGGCGCGGACAGGTCCCAGCCGTCCGCGGCCTGCTCCGGCGGGTTCGCCGCGGCCACCACCGCGACCTCCTCGGGCAGCGTCAGGTCGCCCACGGCGCGCTCGAGCACCACCCGGAGCAGGGCGGCCTGCACGGCGGGCGGCGCGGTGGACAGCTCGTCAAGGAACAGCAGCCCGCGCCCGGCCTCGGCCAGCCGCCGCGCCCAGGCCGGGGGAGCGAACCTGACCTCGCCGCCGACCACGATGGGCAGCCCGGCGAAGTCCGACGGTTCCCTGATCGAGGCGATGACCGTCTCGCAGGGCAGGTCCATGGCCTGGGCCATGGCCCGGATCGCGGACGTCTTGCCGGTCCCTGGCGCGCCCCACAGCAGCACCGGCACCCGAGCCGCGACCGCCACCCCCAGCGCCTCCACGGCCGCGTTGCTTGAGTCGGTCATACCTCCCAGTGTGGGGCATCCGCGGGACCATCCTGGGCGCCCACGGTGCCGTGCACGTCGAGCGGCTCGGGCTCCGCTCCGGGCGACCGCAGCCCGAGGACCGTGGCGTTTCGCGCTAAGGGACGCGGCTGCGTACTGCGGTGTGAAGGTCTATTTTCTCCGGACCGCTATTCACGACGAAATCTTGCCAGCAAAATTGGCCGGAAAGCGCTTCATAATCTTGCGCGACGATTTAGTGAGATTCATTGCTAATCTGCCAAATGCGACGAGCAGGAGGGGCTCATGAAGAAAAGGATTCCACCTGCGCCGCAAGAACTGATAAAGAACTGGAGCATTCTCCGGTGTTTCTGACATCCTCCGAAGTAGCGAATCTGCTTCGTTGTTCACCCCGGAGCATAATCCGACTTTACCGAGGCTATACGAGGCCCGACGGAACATTTGTCCGACCCGTTTTAGGCTACACTCGGCGCGGTCGAAATATTCTTTTCTCCAAGCATCAACTCGAAAAATATCTTTTGGCGAGGACGGTTCAGTATTAGGGCTACTTCGGATGCCTGCGCCGCCACTCGGCTCGGCATTCCTTTAATTGAAGCCGGTAGATAGGTTCGACTGTGCCGTTCGCCGGGTCAGCCATATAGCGCGCGGCCTTACCAAAGCGAATCAGTTCCGTATCATTCAGCTTCTGAATGCGCTTGCGAAATTCTTCCACGTCGAAATGAGTTGTGCCGACCATCGAATGATTGTGGACCCGCTCGGTCGTAACTACTCTGTCGCCGACGGATTTGGATGCGAGGCGGCGTTTATCTCGATATTCAGAGCGTAGGTTGGCATAGGCGTGACTCTTAAATTCGCGACGCCACCCAAGGCGGATAGGGCCTTTTGAACTTCGTCACGAGCAGTCTCGCCGAGGTCCGAATGCAGTTCACATTCAACGACGAATCTCATATGGTCCTCCGCTCGCGCGAAAATTTCGTCCCGCCCCGCCGCTATTTTGCCCTGCAAGTTATCCAATCTTCCTTCCGCTGGCAGTGCCATTCACTTTGTTTCTTTGATTCGAGAGCATTCAAAGAGCCGCGAAGCTTCACATTCATTTCGTGAACAGTGCTGGTCGCGTCGACGCTGCAATCCAGTACCGGCATTGTCTGACCACTAGCCAATACGCAATGTTCGAACTCGCCAACAAGCCAATCACGCGGCATCCACACCGCCGGCAACACGCTCGTGGGGAAACCAGCCTGCTTCGTCGGCGGACCTGTACGCGGCCACCGCAACCACTACCACGAGAAATAGGATGACTCCAGCCAACGAGAGGCCGACCACTTACCTTCGCCGACGCCTTGAATATTCCCTTGATTTTGTTGTTGCTGACGAGGTATGCGAGCACGAGCACGACGATAATCGCTGCGATGAATAGACAGAATAGGAATAAGTCCCAATCCATCATTAACTCCTACAACGGTCGCGAGCTTACGAGCCACCACTACTTAATGTGCGGATGGTTTTCGCTCCGTCCAAGACAATAGCCAGTAGACGCCGAACGATTCGCCATCTGATTTCTTCGCGGACATCAACCCAATATTCTCTCCGCGATTGTACTTCACGGACCAGTTCTGCATAAACGCAAGGTCTATCGGTGCTTTCGCACCACTATTAAGCCATTTCGTGTTCGCTCGGAACAGCAGGTAATTTTGGCTCGGACGCGGCGAGAGATAGCTTGGAATGGTCTGCTTCTCTTCGTCATTAGCCTCCTCCGAGCAGACCAAGACATATTCTCCCGCTGCGTTTCCAACCGTGACGTGCTTTTCGGTATCGACTGTCTCAATCCTCGTCAACTGCACAACTTCTGGTTCTGGAGCACCCGAAACCGGCGTTCCATCCGCGGGGACAAGATGGGCCGTCAAGGGCATTGCTGGCTCGGGCGCTTTGTGTCCACTGCCGCACGAGCAAAGAAAAACCACAGCGACAAACGTGACTACGGAAGAATTAGGAATCAGGCGCAGAAGCAGGGGGCAACACGACACTAAGCCTTTGGGTCGGCCATCTTCCTGTTGAACTGAATCTCATTCTCGCGGCACTCTTGCGAGCAGTAGTCGTCGGTTTCGCCTTCAAGTTCGAGCCCAAACGTCGGCCCGTTTTCCTCTGGCCCAAGATGAATTGCAGGGTACTTTCCGCACCACTCACACATCTTATCTTTCGTCATATCGCCTCCACGATTAAGTTCCCGCAGATAATTCGTGGGTTCAGGTTAACAGGGCACCAGCCGCGCACCCGGCCCCAGTGCCCGAAACTGCATCGAACAAAGAGACAGCAAACCGACATCGGACTTCACTACGTTTGGTGGCCATAGCACCCTCCTGCACTTCACGACCTAACAGCTTACTTGCTAGCATTCGTGAAACTACTGCTACACAAAGGGCACCGAGGCCGACGCACGCGCAAGGAATCGAACCCTGCCAAGCTAACCCTGTTAGCCTCAACCCACAGCCAAGTTTAATACGTAGCGGGCATGCTAACCGTCTGCCGTGTTGTCAATCTTGAAACTTTCACAATTATTCTGTCGATGTCGCGATAGACTGCGCTGCAGTATGCGACCTTGCGAGCCGGGGAGACCATGAAGAGAATTCATGTGGTGTTAGCGGCGGTAATTCTCGGCGCTGTTCTCTTTGCTGCATTACCTAAAAGGCTCGGCGGACAGGCCAATTCGCCCCCGCCAAACGTGGCGTCATTTCCAGATGAACGTGACCTTGCGGCAAAAAAGAAAGCCCTCCTAAGTGAGTCCACGGATTTGGAGGAAATGGCAAAATCGCTCAAGGGTCCAGTCCCCGAATGCCGCGTCAATCTGCGGACGTAGCTTACCGCTGTCCGTCACACCGATATGCAAATGAAACGGAAACTTCATCCGACGAGTTTCCGTGCATTGAGGAAGGTCGTCGTGCCAGAAGAAGAAGTGGTTTTTGGATTTCGAGAGTTTTGGCCGAAAGTTTACGACGCATATAAACCGGGCTTGGACGCAATTGTCAGTGATATGCACTGTGCGGCGGCGGAAATGTTCAATACCGCTCAAACACAGATGTTGCACCGCTCCCAAACCCTAGAACTTGCTGTTTACCTGCTTGTTAGTATGACTGCGGGCGGTTTGCAAGAAGTGCTCGTCCTGGCTGGCAACGGCGCGGGAGTGGGCGCGGTGAAAATTGCGCGTGGGATGTTCGAGTCGGCAGTAATGGCTGAGTACCTACGCAGAAATCCGTCCGAAGTTGACGACTACATCGAGTTTGGACGGGTGTTGATGTGGAAGCGCGTGCAACAGTATCCCGATGAATTCACGCCGGAACAACGAAAGGAAGTCGAGCGCGATTATCACCGGGTAATGCCGCGTTTCACTAGCAAGAACGGTAGGGTTCGAAATCAATGGAACAAGAACTCAATCCGTTTCATGGCCGTCGCAGTCGGGCGTGAAAAACAGTACGAGTTGCCTTACAGTTTCGCAGCGTCGATTCACCACGGGAATTATGAGGCGATGGTCGCGCACATCAAGCGCAGCGACAACACATTGTCCGTCGAGGAATTGCCGTCGTTAAAGTGGGTGATGCAGTCACTAGTCAGCGGACATCTGTACCTGCTTCAGGCTTTGGAGACACTGAGAAGCTGCATGCAACTCGACTTCGATAGTGGTATCGAAGAAGCAGGAAAACGCTTCCAGAGGGTATGGCGTTTGCTTTCACCCACGATGTAGAGCGAGCAACTATCCCATCTTCGGATGCCGACGTGTCTACTCTTCCGGCGATTACGCAGGCTTGGGGCTGGAACTTCGAC
>CAVPLC010000073.1:0-5641 GCA_963705835.1 uncultured Actinomycetes bacterium | reverse complement strand
AAGTTGGGCCTCGCGCAGCAGTAGCCGACCGCCCAGGCGTTCGAATCCGACGTGGTGGCGACGCCGTCCAGCTGGGCGTCCTGCCCGGTCGGCGGCGCCGCGACGATGCTCCAGCCGCCCGCCGCCAGCGCGGGACCCGCTCCGAGCACCAGGGCCGCGCCGATCGCCACCCCGGCGCCGATCCTAGACACCAACATGACTGCCCCTTCCGACGAACCCTCCGCACCCACGTCAATTCTTTATCCAGAACGGTCCGTGGTTCCAGCCCTCAGCCCGCATTCCGTTACCCGGCTGACGCGCCCGTATAGTACATATACGTACTGGCATGACGAGGTGATCGGTCGTGGGCTACCTGCTCCGGATGTCCGATGAGATCCACGACTGGCTGGCCGACCTGCACCGCAGCGACCCGCCGACCGCCATGTCCGTGGCGCAGGCGCTGGCCGCGCTGATGAGCGACGGCGCCAGCCTCGGACCGCCGCTGGTCATCCCCGCCGCGGATTTCTCGTCGCCGGAGAACCTGATGGCGGCGCTCGACTCCTCCTATCAGGACCGCCTGGAGCAAATGAATGCCGTGCGCAGGCGTGTCGCCGAAGCCGCCACGCTGGTCAGGGACCTCCAGAATCGGCTCGCCGAGCTGGAGTCGGCGACGTCGGCGACGTCGGCGCCGTCGCAGGAGACGGCCGAGGTACGGCGGCTGCTGGCCAGGATGACCGAGACCGAGCGCCGTTTGCATGTGCGATCGCAGCGGATGCAGGCGCGGATCGATGACTTCAGGACCCGCAGGGAGGTGCTGAAGGCGACCTACACCGCGGCGCGCGCCGAACTGCTGATCGCCGAGCTCATGGAGGACCCGGGCCTGGTCGGTGATGAGGCGGCCACCCGGCTACGTGACATCACCGGTCAGATCGAGCGTGAGCTGCGCCGCAGCCCCTGGCCCGAAGGCCTGAGCGAGCTGCGGCCCGAGGTGCCCGGCGACGGTGAGATCCGCATCATCTTCGCCGTCGAGCCCGCCGGCACCGCCCTGCTGATCGCCGTGCTGGAAGGTCGCGAAGCAGTGCGCGACCAGTACACCGAAGCCGTCACGCTGTCGGCCGATGTCCTACGTCAGGCGCGTGCAGGACAGGCGCCCGAGGCGGCCGCGCACGGCTACGACGACCCGCGGTTGTTCCTCGAGGAATTCCATCCCGGCCAAGCCGCCGAAGTCCAAGCCGCCGCGGCCGCGCTGGTGTCGAGGAACCGCGCCCGCACGCTGGCCGAGCAGCGCACCCGGCTGGGCTTCACCCAGGCCGAAGTCGCCCAGCGGATGGGCGTCCGCCAGGAGAGAGTGTCGGCCATCGAGCGCGCCGAACCCGGCGCCACCGAGGTCCGCACCCTGGCCGGCTACATCGAGGCCCTCGGCGGCCGCCTGGAAATCATCGCCGACTTCTCCGGCGACCGCGTCCAGCTCCGCTAGGCCGGACAGCTCCTCCTCGCACTTCGTCCGTCCAGCCAGCGCCCGCGAGTTCTCCCCCAGCTCCGGCAGGCCCTGCGCACCTTCGTCCAGCGGAACCCCTGACCCGCACGGCATGCTAGGAGCCATGACGACCCGCCCGCGCCGCGCCGCGCTGGACCTGGAGGCGGCCCGGGGCCGCACCATCCCCGACGTGCTGCCGGAACCGGGAGCGGCGTTCCGGGTGCTGTTCTGCGGCATCAACCCCGGCCTGTACTCGGCCGCGACCGGCTGGCACTTCGCCCGGCCGGGCAACCGGTTCTGGCCGGCCCTGTACCGGTCCGGGTTCACCCCGCGGCTGCTCGCCCCGGCCGAGCAGGACCTGCTGCCCGGCTTCGGGCTCGGCATCACCAACCTGGTCGCGCGCGCCACCGCCCAGGCCTCCGAGCTGCACGGCGCCGAACTCCGCGCGGGCGGCGAGCACCTGGCCGCGCTGGTGGACCGGCACCGGCCGCGCATCGTGGCGATCGCCGGCGTGACCGCCTACCGCACCGCGTTCGGACGTCCGAAGGCCGGCACCGGTCCGCAGCCCGAGTTCCTGGCCGGCGCCCGGTTGTGGGTGGTGCCCAACCCCAGCGGCCTGAACGCGCACTGGTCCCTGGACGGCATCGCCGCGGCCTTCTCGCAGGTAAGAGCCGCCGCGGACGGCGAAGATCCAAATCATTTTCCCGAACGGTCCCGGGTGCGTGCCCCGGCACAGCCTGACTCGCCCCCCCGATGACAGCCGGCCCCAAGGGCCCAGGGCGGCCAGAGGGGAGGTGCCGGGACCCGATTATCTTCCCTGGTGACCAGATCCCGGCACACCCTGGGGCCGCGGTCCCCCAACCTGCTCCCCGCCGTATGAGCGCGGCGCCCCGTCAGAGCCAACGCTTTTTTGGGAAGATTTCTCCTGCCATCAGTGGCAGCTAAGGGGGTGCGGCGTGGCGGACTCCCGTGACCCGGCGCCGGACGACGACGGCACCGAGCCCGATCCCCGGTTCACCTTCGCGAACGAGCGCACCTTCCTGGCCTGGAGCCGGACCGCGCTGGCCCTGGTGGTGGCCGGGCTGGGGATCGTCCAGCTGCTGCCGCCGTTCCCCGGCGTGCCGTGGGGCCGGCACGTGCTCGGCGTGCCGCTCATCGCGTTCGGCGCCTTCGTCGCGGTGATCGCGTACACCGAGTGGGTCAGGAGCCAGCGGGCCCTGCGCCACGGGCTGCCGCTGCCCCGGTCGGTGATGCCCAAGATCATGGCCGTGATCATCGCCGTGATGGCGGTCGTGTCCGCCGTCGTCGTGCTGGTCTCGGCGGTGCGGTGATGGCCCCCACCCCCGGCGAGCCCGGCAGCGACCCCGGCCTGGCCCGGGAGAGAACCTCGCTGGCCTGGACCCGGACCGCGATCTCGTTCGCCGCCGTCGGCGGCGTCGTGCTGAAGAAGGAGATCATCCCGGGCCTGATCCTGCTGGCCGTCGCCCCCGCGATATGGCAGCTGGGCCGCCTGGCCTACCGGCGCCAGGACAAGCTCAAGCTGGTCACCGCGACGATCGTCGGGGTGGCCCTGGTCGCCATGGTGGTGGCGCTCACCCATTGAACACCGTGGACCTGCCCCAGAACCTGATCGAAGGCGTGGGCCGGGAGGAGCCGGGCTGGCTGGCCACCGTGCTGCCGCCCGCCATCGCGCGGGCGCGTGACCTGTGGTCGCTCACGCTCGGCGAGCCGTTCCGGCCCGGAGGCCAGACGGCGTGGGTCGCGCCCGCCCGCGACGCCCTGGGCGCCGAGTTCGTGCTCAAGGTCGCCTTCCCGCATCCGGAGGCGGCGCACGAGGCCGACGGGCTGCGGGCCTGGGCCGGGCAGGGCGCCGTCCGGCTGTTCGCCGCCCGCGACGTCGGCGGGGCGCACGCCCTGCTCATCGAGCGCTGCCTGCCGGGCACCGAACTGTCCGCCCGGCCCGAACCCGACCAGGACACGGTGATCGCCACCCTGCTGCGCCGCATGTGGATCGAGCCCGGCACCGGTCACCCGTTCGGGACCCTGGAGCAGATGTGCCAGCGCTGGGCGGACGAGTTCGAGCAGGCCACCGCCGAGGCACCCGCGCCGGGCCTGGATCCCGGCCTGGCCCGGGCGGGCATCGCCCTGTTCCGCGAGCTCCCGGCGACCGCCGCCGACCGGGTGCTGCTGTGCACCGACCTGCACGCCGGGAACGTGCTCGCCGCCGCCCGGGAGCCGTGGCTGGCCATCGACCCCAAGCCCCACGCCGGCGACCCGGCCTACGACCCGCTCCAGCACATGCTGAACTGCGAGGATCGGCTGCACGCCGACCCTCGCGGGCTGGCCGGCCGGATCGGCCGGCCTGCTGGACCTCGACCCGGACCGCGTGCGCCTGTGGCTGTTCGCCCGCTGCGTCCAGGAGTCCGCCGGCTGCTCGCAGCTCGCCGACGTCGCCAGGGTTCTCGCCCCCTAGCGAGTGCTTGATAGGCCGACCCCTAGCCCGCCCCGCCGCCGTCCGCGTGGACCCAGTCCCTGGCGCCGCGCGCCGTCACGACCGCGACCCCGGCGGCGAACACGACCGCGGCGCAGATCGCCGCGCCCCGGTCGTGTAGCGGCCGGCCCGGCCAGGTCCACGGCGTGGTCCACCCCTCGAGCAGCGCGAACTCGGCCACCACGGTGTAGGCCATCGGCCCGATCCAGGCCAGCGCGCCGCCGATGACCGCGGCCGACAGCAGGCCGATGCCCGTGATCCCGGCGACGTTGCGCACGATCGCGAGCGTCCCGTCGGGCAGCCGGGCGGCCGCGGCGCCCGCGGCCAGCATTCCGATGGCCGCCCCCGTCAGCGCCACCGAGATGCCCAGCCGCAGCCAGGGCAGCCATCGCCCGGTGGCACGCTCCGGCTCGCCGAACGGACTGTACGTCGTGACCGCGATGACCGAGGCCGTCCCGGCCTCGAGCAGCAACGGCACCTGCTGCGCGCCCGCCCCGCTGCCCTGGACCCAACCCCACGCCAGCCCGGCCCGCATCCCGGCCGCGCAGGCGGCCAGGCCCGCCAGCGCCGCCGGGACCCGACGGCTCACCAGGTGCAGCCATACCAGCCGGAGCGCCCCCGCCGTCCGGGCCGGCAGCGGCCCGGACGCCAGCGCCCCTTGCCGCCGGCGCGCCCCCCGCGGTTCGCGCACGCCGGCGGCGGTCACGGCAGCTGCCCCAGGCTGACCCGCCCGGCCCGCAGCGCACCCAGATGCGCCGCCAGCCAGCTGTGCCGCGCCACGGCCGGCAACGCGCCGAACCGCCTGGCCGCGGCGGCGACCGCCGGGCTCGCCGTGTCCGAGTCCGGACCCGCCGCGACATCCTGCTCGGCCCACGGGTCGAACGGCTGCAGCAGGACCCACTCGACCGTCTCCTGGGCCGGCACCCCGCCGGCGGGCTGCGCGCCGGGCGGCAGCAGCCTCGCGTCGTTGACGAACGCGGCCATGAGGTCTTCCTGCAGGTCCTCGGCGAGCTGCGCGTGGCCCGCGGCCCCCGGCGGGAACGACGGCATCGGGAACCGGAACGCCGGCGGCGAACCACCCAGCACCGAGCCCGCTTCGGCCGACAGCGCCCCGGAGGTGGCCGACGCCAGGACGTCGGTCGCGGCCTGATCGACGCGGACCGGCGCGCCGGGCAGGCCGGCCACTTCGCGCAGCACCGGGCCGAGCGCGCCGGTCACGTCGGCCAGGTAGGCCCGGTAGGCGGGATGCATGCAGACCGGGACCGCGCCGTCGTGGTCGCAGGCGGGCGGGTACGGGATCGGCCGGTCGCTGGCCGCGTTGTGCAGGGCCGGGATGACCACGCCGTAGGCGCCCTGCCGCGCGGTGCCGGTCAGCCCGGCGGCCGTCCCGGCCGCCGCCAGCCCGGCCACGGTGACCACCACGGCGGCTGCGCGCAGCCGCCGCCCGCCGCCCGCAACGCGGGACAGGCCAAGCACGCCGAGCGCGGCCAGGCCGATCCCGGCCAGGAACATCGTCTGGGCGATGGGCAGGTCGGGCAGGTAGTGGTGGAAGACGCCCGCGTCCAACGGGGTCAGCGGGAGCCCGCCGGTGTTCGTGGTGGACGCGTTGGTCGTCGGCCACAGCATCGCGTACGGGCTCGCGCTGCGGATCGCCGAGGACAGCAGCAAGGTGATGACCGCCGTCAGCGGCGCGG
>CAVPLC010000072.1:0-84753 GCA_963705835.1 uncultured Actinomycetes bacterium | reverse complement strand
AGCTGGAGCGGTGACCTTGCATGCGGCGCTGGTGATCCCCGACCGCGAGCTGTGGACGGGCGAGGCCAGGACGGTGATCGCCAAGACCACCGAAGGCGATATCGGCGTCCTCACCGGGCACTCGCCCGTGTTCGGCATCCTGACCGAGGGCAGCGTGGTCGAGATCCTCACCGAGGACGCCACGGTGCGCGCCGCCGTCAGCGGCGGGTTCCTGTCCGTGGCGAACGACCGGGTGTCCATCCTGGCGGCGCAGGCTCAGCTCGGCGGCGAGATCGACGTCGCGGAGGCGCGGCAGGAGCTCGCCTCGGCCCTCGCCGAAGGCCAGGCCGGCGCGGACGACTCACCCGCGGTCAAGTACGCGAGGGCGCGTCTGCGGGCCGCAGGCGACCAGGCTTCTTAGCCGTCGGTGGGCGAGGCGCTGGCGCTTGATGCAGCCTGGCTCCTCGCCGCCTTCCTGATCCTGCTGGTCCTGGCCGCCTCGGGCATCGCCGCCCGCCGGTTCCTGCTCGAGCGCGGCGGCGCCACGGTCGAATGCGGCTTGCGCAAGGGGCGCGGGCCCTGGCGTCTGGGCGTCGCTTCGTACCAGCTCGATGAGTTCTGCTGGTTCGGCGTGTTCGGGATCTCGATGCGTCCCGAGGAGACCTTCTCCCGGCGCGACCTGGCCGTCGTGTCGCGCCGCCCGCCCACCGACGAGGAGGAGTCCATCCTGGGTCCCGGCCGGATCGTGCTGGAGTGCCAGATCGGCGAGCCGAGCGCAGTCGCCGTGGAACTGGCCCTGGCCGAGTCGGCGCTCACCGGCCTGCTCGCCTGGCTCGAAGCCGCCCCGCCCGGCTCCCCCCTGGGCCTGGTCGGGTAGCCCTGCCCTATCAGCGGTCGCCGCCGGGCTTCCAGAGCACGTCGTCGTGGCCGGCGTTGGCCTGGCGGGCCAGGATGAACAGCAGGTCGGAGAGCCGGTTCAGGTACTGCGCGGGTAGCGGGCTGACCGAGTCGCCGTGCTCGCCGGCCGCGGCCCACGCGCTGCGCTCGGCCCGGCGGGTCACCGTCCGCGCCACGTGCAGCAGCGTCGACCCGGGGCTCCCGCCCGGCAGCAGGAAGCTGCGCAGCGTCGGCAGCGCCTCGTTGTAGGCGTCGCACTCGCTCTCCAGCCGGGTGATGTAGGCCTCGTCGATCCGCAGCGGAGGATACGGCGGCGGCGCCGAGGTGACCGGGTTGGCCAGGTCGGCGCCGACGTCGAATAGCTCGTTCTGCACCCGGGAGAGGAGGCCGACGATGTCGGACGACAGGTCACCGAAGGTGATCGCCATGCCGATCGCGCAGTTGGCCTCCTCCACGTCGGCGTAGGCGGCCAGGCGCGAGTCGGTCTTGGCCGTACGGCTGCCGTCGGCCAGCGCGGTGGTGCCGTCATCGCCGGTGCGCGTGTAGATGCGGGACAGCACGACAGGGTTTTCGCTGCGGTTACGCGACATGAACCCACCCTAAGGGAACCGGCGCCCCGGCCCAGGCCACCCGCCATCGCGATCACAAAGTGACTACGACTGTTCCCATTAGCGTGACGAGGTGAGATCTTATGACTACGATGAGTGATCGAAGTGCTGATCCGCAGTGGCTGCAAGCAGCAGGGATATCAGCCGCTGTTACCGTGCGTGTTCGGCGCCGCTAGCGCGTCGGGCCACGGTGCGCATCGAGAGGGTCCGGAGTCCGGCGGTTCTTCGGGGGCCCGCCGGCCCCGGACCCCAAGCCGCCCAGAGCCCGCCGGCCCCGGACCCCAAGCCGCCCCCGAACGAGGCGCGCCACAAGCCACCGGCACGCCAGCCACCCCCGCAAAGACCCCCGCGCACCCGCCGCACCGCCGCGCCGCGTTATTGTTCCCTTTGTCCGTGAAGGAGACCGCCGTGTATGACTACATCATCGTCGGCGCCGGCAGCGCGGGCTGCGTCCTGGCGGCGCGGCTGTCCGCCGATTCCAGCGTCAGCGTCCTGCTGCTGGAGGCCGGCCCGTCCGATGACGCCGACGAGATCCGCGCCCCGGCCGCGCTCAGCCGGCTGTTCCAGACCGTCTACGACTGGAATTACAGCACGGTCCCGCAACGCCACGCCAACGGCCGCTCGGTCTACTGGCCGCGCGGCAAGGTCCTGGGCGGATCCAGCAGCATCAACGCGATGATCTACATCCGCGGCAGCCGCCACGACTTCGCGGCCTGGCGCGACGAGCACGGCTGCGCCGGCTGGGGCTACGAGGACCTCATGCCGTACTTCAGGAGGGCCGAGGACAACTCGCGCGGAGCCAACGCCTACCACGGCGTCGGCGGCCCGCTGGCCGTCTCCGACCCGCGGTACAAGTCGCAGGCCTGCGAGGCGTTCCTCGCCGCCGCGCGCGAGCAGGGCGCCACCGCCAACGAGGACTTCAACGGCCCGCGTCAGGACGGCGTCGGCTGGTACCAGGTCACCCAGCGGAAGGGCCGCAGGTGCTCGGCCGCCACCGCCTACCTGCATCCAGCCATGCAGAGGCCGAACCTCACCGTCCACACCGACGCCCTGGTCACCAAGATCCTGATCGAGGGCGGCCAGGCCGCCGGCGTGACCTACCAGCGCCAGGGCGAGACCCACACCGAGCGCGTCAACTCCGAGGTCATCGTGTGCGGCGGCGCGATCAACAGCCCGCAGCTGCTCATGCTGTCCGGCATCGGCCCGGCCGACCACCTGATCGAGATGGGCATCAACGTCCACGCCGACAGCCCGGGGGTCGGCGGGAACCTCAGCGATCATCCGGTGCTGCCCGTGGTATGGTCCACGCCGCGGGTGCGCGGCCTGTGGGAGAAGAGCGGCAACGCGGGCGCGCTGCGCTGGAAGCTGACCCACCGCGGCCCGCTGACCAGCAACGTGGCCGAGTCGGGCGGCTTCGCCCACTCCGAGCCCGGGCTGCCCGCGCCGGACCTGCAGCTGCACGTGCTGCCCGTGCAGTACCGCGACCAGGCCCTGGCCGACCCGTCCCAGCGGGCGATGACCGTGCTGGTCGGGCTCGTCGACGGCAAGAGCCGGGGCCGGATCAGGCTGAACAGCGCGGACCCCCGGCACCGCCCGGCCATCGATCCCGGCTACCTGTCCGACGACGGCGACGCCCGGGCGCTGGTCGCGGGGCTGAAGATGACCAGGGAGTTCGTCACGGCCAGGCCGATGGCGGCGATCTGCAAGAGCGAGCTCGCCCCCGGCGCGCACGTCCGCTCCGACGCTGAGCTCATGGAGTACGTCCGCAATAGCGTGGCGACCCTGTACCACCCGGCGGGCACCTGCGCGATGGGCAGCGAGTCAAGGTGGGGCAGCGTCGTCGACACCGAGCTCCGGGTGCGCGGGGTCACCGGACTGCGCGTGGTCGACGCGTCGGTGATGCCCACCGTGACCAGGGGCAACACCAACGCGCCCACGATCGCCATCGCCGAACGCGCCGCCGATCTCATCGCCGGACGGGCCCCGCTGGCGGCGGCCGACCCGGCCGATGCCGTCGACGCCATGGCGCTGGCCGGCGGCGCCGTCGGCAGGTCCGCCCCGAAACGCTAAAAGACCGGGCAATACCCCTAGCGGGCCCGCCGCGCCCCCCGCGGCCGGTACAGCCGCCCGTGCAGCAGCGTCACCAGGGTGATGATCCGCCGCATGTCCTTGTCCGTCCGCGTAAACGACAGCAGGTTGATCGGCGACCGCATCCGCTGCCGCGTGATGGCCTTGGCCCGGGCGAACTCCCGCAGCCCGTCCGCGCCGTGGATCCGCCCGAACCCCGACTCGCCCACCCCGCCGAACGGCAGCGCGGGCACGGTCGCGAACCCTATCACCGAGTTTACCGAGGTCATCCCGCTGCGCAGCGCCCGAGCGGCGGCCATGGCCGCGGACCGGTCGCGCGCGAACACCGCCGACCCCAGCCCGTACCTGCCCGCGTTGGCGTACGACACCGCCTCGGCCATGTTGACCACCGGTGTCACCGTCACCGTCGGCCCGAACGTCTCCTCCGTCACCGCCGTGCTGGTCTCCGGCACCTCGGTCAGCACGACCGGCCGCACGTACGGGGCCGCCACCGCATCCGGGCCGCCGACCGCCGCGCGCCCGCCGCGGGCCAGCGCGTCGGCCACGTGCTTGGCCACGACCTCGGTCTGCGACGGCAGCGTCATCGGCCCGTAAGAAGCCGCAAGATCGGACCCCGGCCGCAGGCCCGATACCTTCTGCGTCAGCCGCTCAAGGAAGGAGTGGTACACCGCGTCGGCGACGTACACCCGCTCGATGCCGACGCAGGTCTGCCCCGCGTTGGACATCGCGCCCCAGGCCGCGGCGTCGGCCGCCGCGTCAAGGTCGGCGTCCGCGCCGACCAGCAGCGCGTCCTTGCCGCCGCACTCGGCCAGCACCGGGGTCAGGGTGTCCGCCGCGGCCGCCATCACCTTGCGCGCGGTGGCCGCGGACCCGGTGAAGGCGAGCTTGTCCACGCCGCTGCGGGCCAGCGCCTCGCCGGTCGACCCGGGCCCGGTGACGAGCTGCAGCACGGGCCGCGGCGCGCCGAACACCGCCAGCGCCTCGCCGAACGACCGCACCAGCCACGCTCCGGTCGCCGGGGTCAGCTCGGACGGCTTGAACACCACGGCGTTCCCCGCCGCCAGCGCGTAGGCGATGGAGCCCATCGGGGTGAACACCGGGTAGTTCCACGGCCCGATCACGCCGACCACGCCCAGCGGCAGGTACTCCACGGTGGAGGCCAGGTTCATGGCCGCGAGCCCGCTGCGCACCCGGCGCGGGCGCAGCACGCGGCGCGCGTGCTTGGCCGCCCAGTCGATGTGCAGCACGGCCAGGATGATCTCGAGCTTGGCGTCGTCCAGCGGCTTGCCGGTCTCCTCGTGCATCAGCTGGGCCAGCCGCGCCATGTACCTGACCAGGTACGACTTCCACGCCAGCAGCCGGATGCGCCGCCCGGACCAGCCCAGGCCTGACCACCACGCCGCCGCCTCGCGGGCCGCCGCCACCGCGGCGTCGACCTCTCGGCGTCCCTGTACGGGGAAGGTGGCCAGCACTTCCCCGGTCGCCGGATTGACTGTTTCAAGCATCGCTGACCAGTAAATCACCGCCGCCCTCCCCGAGGCTACGCTGGGCACGAAAGGGGGCCCGCTTGCCACGCCCGTACGTGATCCTGTCCTGCGCCGTCTCGGCGGACGGCTACCTGGATGACGCCAGCCCGCGGCGCCTGATCCTGTCCGGCCCGGCCGACCTGGACCGCGTGGACGAGGTCCGGGCGGGCTGCGACGCGATCCTCGTCGGCGCCGGGACCATCCGCAAGGACGACCCCCGGCTGCTCGTCCGCGACCCCCGCCGCCGCGCCCGCCGCGTGGCCCGCGGGCTGCCCGAGCACCCCGCCCGGGTCACCCTGACCGCCACCGGCGACCTGGATCCCGGCGCCCGCTTCTTTGCCCCCGGCGCCCTCCGCCTGGTGTACGGCGCGACCCCGGCGATCCCGCTGGCCCGGGCGCGCCTGGGGGACTCCGCCGTAGTCATCGACGCCGGTCACCCGCTGTCCCTTGATCTCGTTCTCGAAGATTTGGCCGAACGGTCCATGGTGCGCCTGCTCGTCGAGGGCGGCGCCCGCGTCCTTGGCGAGTTCCTGGCCCGCGACCGATCCGATGAACTCCATCTCGCGGTCGCCCCGTTCTTCGTGGCCCAGCCCGGCGCCCCCCGCCTCAGCCTCGATCTCCCCGCAACCCCCGCAACCCCCCGAACCCCCCACCCTCCCAACATCCCCGCAACCCCTCTTAACCCCACCACCTCCGCCACTCCCGCCACTCCCACCTAACCCCCACCTCACTAGCCACATTATCCCCGTCAACCCCAACGGACCCGCCTGCCCCATGACCCTCGCGGAACTCCGCCGGCTCGACGACATGGTCCTGCTGCGCTACCTGCTCGGCCCCGGCGGCCGGGATCACCGCTTCCTGCGCTGGGCCATCGAGCTGTCCCGGCTGAGCCCGCCGTCGGCGTCGGCCTTCTCGGTCGGCGCGGTCATCACGGACCAGGACGGCCAGGTGCTGGCCACCGGGTTCTCCCGCGAGCAGGAGGATCACGATCACGCCGAGGAGGTCGCCCTGCGCAAGCTGGGCTTCCGCGACCCGCGGCTGCGGCGGGCCACCATCTACAGCTCGCTGGTGCCCTGCGGGGCCCGCGCCTCGCGCCCGGTGACCTGCGTGCAGCACATCCTCGCGGCCGGAATCCCCCGCGTCGTCTTCGCCTGGCGCGAGCCCCCGGTGTTCACCGACGGCGAGGGCGCCGAGCAGCTCCGTGCCGCGGGCGTCGCCGTTACCGAAGTCCCCGAGCTGGCCGGACCCGCCCGAGCGGTCAACGCCCACCTAATCGCCCGCTGACACCGGAACCGCCGCGGCCGGACCCGCCGTCTAACCTGCCATGCGAATACCCGTCTCAGCCTGTCTGGCGCTCGCGACCGTGGCCGCCCTGGCCGCATGCGGGACGGTCGCGGCACCGGCCGGCGGCCCGCACGCGCACCCGGCCGGCCCCACGCCGGCCATACCCGGTCCGCCCGGGGGCAGCCGGGCCGAGGCCGCCGCGCTGGCCGGGCAGGTGCTGGCCCGGCTGCAGCTGCCGGCCGGCACGCGCCGCCTGCCGCCGACGCCCGTCCCGCCCTCCCTGCGCGAGCCGGCGCTCGGCCCCGCCACCGGGGACACCTCGTTTGACCTGCCCCAGTTCTTCGTCGTGCCGCAGCCGATGGACGCCCTCGAAGCCGGCCTGGCGGCGCACGCGCCGGCCGGCATGAGCCAGGACGGTACCGGCCGGGGGTCCGGCGACAACGGGCCGTTCCTCGAAGTCACCTACCTGGTCCAGTCGGTGCCCGCGGGCATCGCCAGCGCTCAGATCGTCCTCACCGTGGTGCCAGCCGGATCCGGCGGATCGCTGCTGCGCGCCGATGCCCAGATCCTGTGGTTCCCGTCCCGCAGTGCCGCCGAGCACATCGATCCAGGCCGCTATCACGTGCTGACCATCGACGCCACCATCTGGGGCCAGCGGGTGTACACCGTCCACAAGATCGTGACCTCGCAGGCGCTCATCGCACGGATCGCCCAGGCGCTGAACCGCTCGCCGGCCCAGCCGCCCGTCACCATCGCCTGCCCCTCCGATTCCGAGACCTACCGGCTGGCCCTTTCGGTATCCCGGCGCAGTCGCCCCGTCGTCGTGATCTCCGCGACGGAGTCCGGGTGCGGCGGCTCCGGCGTCACCGTCAACGGCCAGCCCCAGCCCGCCCTCGACGACCAGGGCGCCGTAGGCGCCCTAGCCCACCAAGCCCTGGCCTCCTAGCCCACCGCGCCGACCCAGCGACCTCTGCCCCGCAGAGACGGTCGGCAGGCTACGCCGGGTCAAAGCGGCCCACGACCCAGACGACCTGATCAGGTCCAACCACCCGATCAAGCCGCAGCCATGAGCGCCGCCTTCAGTAAATCCTCAGCTAACCCGTAGCAGATACGCGGCGGCCAGGCAGAACCGCGTCGAACACGCGGCCGTGTCACAAAGTGCAGGCACGGCGGCCGCCGCTTCCCGCTCTCTCAACCCGAAAGGATCCACCATGTCGCTCACCTTCCTCCGATCGGCCGCAGGCGCCGCGCTGCTCGCGGTCCTGGCCGCGGGCTGCGGCACCGCCGTCACAGCACAGCACGCCGGGGCCAAGCCGGCCGCCACGGCGCAGCCTCACCATTCGGCTGCGGCGCATGCCTCCGTGACCACGCCGGCGTCCCCGCCCGCGACCACCGCGCCCGCGACCACCGCGCCCGCCCCGGCGACCACCGCGCCCGCCCCGGCGACCACCGCGCCCGCCCCGGCGACCACCGCACCAGCCTCACCCGCCAATCCCATTCCGCAGGGCAACGGCGGCGACCACGATCCCGACAATAACGGCGGCCCCAGCGACGGCGACGGCAACCTCTAGCCGCCCGCCCGGCACATGACACTAGGAGACCCGATGACCGCTCACCCCTCACTTCGCGGCAGGCCGGCGCTGGCCGTGCTCGCCTCCGTGGCCGCCGTTGCCGTCGCGGTCGCGACGTTCGCCCTGCTCGGGGGCTCGCCGGGACGAGCGTTTCCCTCTCTCGTCCCGGCGGCGGCGCCGGCCGGGTGGCCGCACCTGACGTTGCCCAACGGGACCGCGGTGCTGTCCTACCCGCCCTCGCTGCGGCCGGTCAGCAGCGACGCCGACGCCGTGTCCGCCGCCCAGGTCAGTCCCGGGGGAGCGTTCGAGCGCTACCTCAACGCCACACCCCGGCAAGGCGACGAGCAGCTGCGCGGCTGGGCCGCGTTCCGGCTGCGGCTGCTGACCGCCGACGACGCGGCTTCTGCCCGCGAGCTGGCCGCCGCCCAGGGCGTGACGTTCCGCGGCGGCACCGGATCCTGCGTCATCGACCAGTACGTCACCCGGATCGGCGCCCACCGCTACCAAGAGATCGCCTGCCTGGTCCAGGGACGGACCAGCGCCAGCGTCATCGTCGCGGCCGCCTCCGCCGCCACCTGGGCCCAGGCCAGCCCGCTGCTGTTCCGGGCGGTGGCCGCCTACCAGATCCGCTGACCATGGCGGCCGCACCGGCCTCGTGCGCCGTAGAAAAGCCCTACATCACATCACCCTGCTCATGAGAAGGACTTCACGATGACCCAAACCACCGCGCTCCGGCTGCGCCAGCTCGCCTCCCCCCGCCGCCAGGACACGGCAGGCGGGACCGGCCGCCGGGCCGCCGCGCTGCTGCTGCGCCTAGCCTGCGTGGCGCTGCTGGCCTGGATCGGCTACATCCACCTGCACCTGTGGCTCGAGGGCTACCGGCAGATCCCCACCGACGGGCCGCTGTTCCTGCTCGACGCGGTGGCCGGATTCGCCCTCGCCGCCGCGCTCCTGGCCTGGCCGCGGCCGCTGGCCGGGATGCTGGCCGTCGGCTACATCGTCGGCGACATCGGCGCCCTGGTCATCAGCCTCACCGTAGGCCTGTTCGGCTTCAAGGAATCGATCTCGGCGGCCTACGTTGTCCAGACTCTGGTCATCGAGACGATCACCCTGCTCGCCCTGCTCATCTGGACCGCCCTGGCGGCGGCCACCCGCGCGCCATCGGATCGCCGGCCCGGCCAGCCATTGTGACCGGCCTTGTGCATCACGCCTGTCGTCGGGCATCACTCACGACCCCGCCGCCCCGCCCGGCCGCCCAGCCCGGCCGCCCAGCCCGACCGCCCCGCCCGCCGCCCCGCCCGGCCGCCCCGCCCGACCTCCCAGCCCGGCCGCCCAGCCCGCCGCCCCGCCCGACCGCCCCGCCTCAGGCAGGTGAAACCCGCGTTTCACCTTCCCCTAGCCCGGTGAAACCGCGGTTTCACCGCGTTCGCCCCGCCGTCGAGAGCTCGACTCTCACACTCAATCTGTTCAAAACATCGTTATTTATGCTAGAAACGACACGTGGAGGTTGCGGAACGCCGGGCGACTGTGGTCCGCCTGCTGCGAGAACGCGGACAGGTCTCGGTCGCCGAGCTGAGCCAGCAGCTGTCGGTCTCGGAGATGACGACGCGCCGTGATCTGGAGTTCCTCGAGCAGGAGGGCCTGGCCCGGCGGTATCACGGCGGTGCGGTGACGACGGTCTCGCGCAGCTTCGAGATCCCGTACGCGGCCCGCGCGTACGACCGCCAGCCGGCCAAGCAGGCCATCGGGGTGCGCACGGCCGAGCTGATCATGCCCGGCGAGACGGTCATCGTCGATGCGGGCACCACGGCGGTCGAGGTCGCCCGTGTCCTGCGCGACCGCGCTAACCTGCTCGTCTGCCCGCTGGGCCTGCAGGCGGCCGCCTTGCTGGCCGACCGGCCCGGCGTCCGGCTGCTGGTTCCCGGTGGCGAGGTGCGGCACGGCGAGCAGATGTTCGTGGGGGAGGTGACCCGCAGCGTCATCGCCGGGCTGCGGTTCGACACCTACGTGATGGCCGTGGGCGGCGTCGCCCGCGACGGGTTCACCGATTTCAGCCTGGACGACGTGGCGGTCAAGCAGGCGGCCTTGCGCAGCGCCCGGCGCTGCGTGGTGGCGTGCGACTCATCCAAGATCGGCAAGGTCGGTTTCGCGCGGATCGGGGGACTGAGCGTCGCGGCGACTCTCGTCACCGACGGCGAACTGGCGGACACCGACCGTGCCTGGCTGACGGAGGCGGGACTGGACCTGGTCATCGCATGACCGCACCGGAGCTACGGCGAGCCAGGATCGCGGTGTTCGGCTACTTCGTCGTTCTCGGGGTCGCCTTCACGACCTGGAGCGTCCGGCTGCCGGCCATCAAGGAGGCGCTGCACCTCAGCGACGGCCGCCTCGGGCTGGCGCTGTTCGCCGTGCCGGCCGGCAGCGTGGTCACGCTCGCCGCGAGCGGCCGGATCGCGGACAAGTTCGGCGCGATCCGGGTCATGCGGATCGGCGGCGTGCTGTGCCCGGCCGCCCTGATCCCGATCGGCCTGGCCGGCGACCTGGTGACGCTGATGGCCGCGCTGGCCTGGTTCGGGGCGGCGGCCGGGCTGCTCGACGTGTCGATGAACGCCTGCGGCGCCCGACTGGAGATCGCCTACGGCCGGCCGATCCTGTCCTCGCTGCACGCGGGCTACAGCATCGCGGGGCTGGCCGGGGCCGGGATCGGCGGCCTGACCGCCGCGCTGGGCGTCGGCCCGCTGCCGACCTTCGCCGCCACGGCCGGAGCCCTCATCGCCGGCGGCCTGCTCGCCGGCCCGCGGGTCACGATCCCGGCGCCCGCCAGGCCCTCCGGTCCTGACGACGGCGCGCCGCTCCGCTCCGCGGGCCAGATCGCCGCGGTGATCTGGGTGCTCGGGCTGCTGGCCCTGTGCGGGCAGCTGGGCGAGGGCTCGGCGGGCGACTGGAGCGCCGTCTACCTGCACGTCAACCTGGGCACGTCGGCCGGGTTCGCGGCCGCGGGGCTGGCCGCGTTCTCGGTCATGATGGCCGCCGGGCGGGTCGCGGGGGACCGGCTGGCGGCCAGGTTCGGCTCGGTGGCGCTGGTCCGCGGCAGCGGCCTGGTGGCGGGCCTCGGCCTGGCCACCGGGCTGCTGATCGACAGCCCGGCCGCGGCCGTCGCCGGGTTCGCGCTGCTCGGCGCGGGCCTGGCCGGGATCTTCCCGCAGATCGTCTCCTCGGCCGCCCGGCTGGATCCCGAGCACGCCGGGCGCAACATCGGCCGGATCGCCGCCGTGGCCTACAGCGGCCTGCTGACCGGCCCGGTCGCCATCGGCGCGGTCGCCTCCGGCGTGGGCCTGCGCGACGCGCTGCTCATCCCGGCCGCCCTCGCGCTCGTGGTCGCCGCGGCCGCGGGCGTGCTCAGCCCCCGCGGCAAGAAACCATAGAGGCGAACCCGGCCGGCGGCGCCAACCCGCGGCCCTAGCCGGCTCAGAACAGCGTGTTCTCGGGCTCGATGCCGCGCATCCGCTCGTAGTCGAGCGTGACGCAGCGGATGCCGCGGTCGGTGGCGAGCACCCGGGCCTGCGGCCTGATCTCCTGGGCGGCGAACACGCCGTGCACCGGAGCCAGCAGCGGGTCCCGGTTCAGCAGGTCCAGGTATCTTGTGAGCTGCTCCACCCCGTCTATCTCGCCGCGGCGCTTGATCTCCACGGCCACGCTGCGCCCGGTCTCGTCCCGGCACATCAGGTCGACCGGACCGATCGGGGTCGGGTACTCGCGGCGCACCAGCCGCCAGCCGTCGCCGAGCAGCCCGAGCTGGGCGGCGAGCAGCTCCTGCAGGTGGGCCTCTACGCCGTCCTTGACCAGGCCGGGGTCCTCGCCCAGGTCGACCGACGTGTCGCTGACCACCTCGGTGATGGTGATCGCGAGCGTCTCGCCGGCCTTGCCGGTGACCGTCCACCGGCCGGGCTCCTCGGTGAGCTTGCAAGGCGGCGACATCCAGTTCAGCGGCTTGTACGAGCCGCCGATTCTGAGTGCACCAGCACCGACCCGTCGGCCTTGACGATCAGCAGCCGCAGGGCCTCGGGCAGGTGGGCGGTGAGCCTGCCGACGTAGTCGACGCTGCACCGGGCGATGACGAGCCGCACGTCCGGTAACTCTACTGGCCGCCCGGGCCGGCCGGGAAACGAACCACGAAGCGGCGCTGCCAGGGCGTCTCCACCGCGCGGGCCGCGTAGTGCTCCCGGACGTAGCCGACCGCCTCGCGGCCGGGCACCCCGTCCAGCACGGCCAGGCAGGCCAGGGCGGTGCCGGTCCGGCCGTGCCCGCCGTGGCAGGCGATCTCGACCCGCTCGGCCGCGGCGCGCGCCCACGCCTCGCGCAGCGCGTCCACGGCCGCCGCGCGATCCGACGGCAGCCCGAAGTCCGGCCACGCCAGCCAGCGGGCCTCCCATGGCACCGCGGGCGGCTCGTGGCCCAGCAGGTACAGCCCGAAGGTGGGCCGCGGCCCGGCCGGCAGGGGCCGGCCGAGGCCCCGGCCGCGGACGAGCCGGCCCGAGGGCAGCCGCAGCACGCCCGGCGCCGCCGGGTCCCACGGGGCGATCACGAATCGAGCCTAGCCACGGCTGTCGCGTCTCCCGCCGCCCCGTAGGCTGGGCAGACATGAGCCCGCGCAGGATCCGCCGCGAGCGCTCCGGCCCCGCGGCGCCCGTGCCCGGGCCCGAGCGCGTCGAATCCTGGCCCGACGGGGACTGGGTGGTCCGGCAGGTACCCGGCGCGGGCACCACCAAGGCGTACCGTTGTCCAGGGTGCGACCAGGAGATCGTGCCCGGCACGCCGCACCTGGTGGCCTGGCCCGCCGACGGGATCAACGTGGGCGTGGACGAGCGCAGGCACTGGCACCGGGCCTGCTGGGAAAACCGGCTGCGCCGCGCGCCCCGCGGGGCGAAGGGGGGTAAAGGGTTGAGGAGGACGGACACGTGAGCGAGATCAGGCCCGCGACCGTGCTCCCGGCCAAGCGCACCCCGGTCACCCTGCACACCTCCGACGGGCTGCGGCTGGTCGGGGAGCTGGCCCTGCCGGCGGACTCCGATCCGGTGGCCACGCTGATCTGCCTGCACCCGCTGCCCACCCACGGCGGCATGATGGACAGCCACCTGTTCCGCAAGGCGGCGTACCGGCTGCCCGCCCTGGCCGACCTGGCGGTGCTGCGGTTCAACACCCGCGGCACGTCCTCGGAGCAGGGCACGAGCGAGGGAACGTTCGACGAAGGCGAGGACGAGCGCTACGACGTGGCCGCCGCCGTGTCCTACGCCGCCGACGCGGGCCTGCCCCGGCGCTGGCTGCTGGGCTGGTCGTTCGGCACCGAGCTGGTCCTGCGGTGGGGCCTGGACAACCCGATCGAGGGCGCGATCCTGCTCTCGCCGCCGCTGCGCCGGGCCGGCGACGCCGACCTGGACCGGTGGGCGGCCTCGGGCAAGCCGCTGGTGGCCCTGGTTCCCGAGCTGGACGACTACCTGCGCCCCGAGGAGGCGCGGCGGCGCTTCGCGAGGGACCCGTCGGCCGAGGTCGTCGCGGTCGCCGGGGCCAAGCACCTGTGGGTCGGCGAGCCCTACGTGCGCATCGCGCTGACCGAGATCGTGCGCCGGGTCAACCCGGCCGCGCTGGTCCCGCCTACGATGACGCTACCGACACATTGGGAGGAATCGTGACCGGGTTCGACCTGACCGGGAAGAAGGCGTTCGTGACCGGCGCGTCCCGCGGCATCGGCCGGGTCATCGCGGTCGCGCTCGCCGCCGCGGGCGCCGACGTCGCGATCGCGGCCCGCAGCACCGAGGGCCTGGCCGAGACCGCCCGCGAGGTGACCGCGCTGGGGCGCAAGGCGTTCGTGTTCCCGCTCGACGTGACCCGGCAGGAGGACGTCACCGCCGCCGTGCACGAGGCGATCAGGCTGCTCGGTCAGCTGGACATCGTGGTCAACAACGCGGGCGGGATGAACTTCATGGTGCCCGCGCTCGACATGCGCATCTCGGGCTGGGAGAAGGTCATGCGGCTCAACCTGGACTCGACGGTCTACGTCTGCCAGGCGGCCGGGGCCCACCTGCGCGAGCGCGGCGGCGGCTCGGTGATCAACGTCGCCTCGGTGGCCGGCCTGTCCAGCGCGCCGGGCCTGCTCCCGTACGGCGCGGCCAAGGCCGCGGTCGTCTCGGTCACCAAGACGCTGGCCGTGGAGTGGGCGCCGGCCGGGATCCGGGTGAACGCGCTGTGCCCGGGCTGGACGGCCACCGACCTGAACCGGAACCTGTGGGACGGCCCGGACCACGGCGCGTCCATCGTGGCCAACGTGCCGATGCGCCGCTGGGGCCGGGCCGAGGAGATGGCGGGCCCTGCGGTGTTCCTGGCCAGTGACGCCTCGTCCTACATGACGGGCCAGGTCCTGGTCGTCGACGGCGGCCAGCTGGCCACCGCCTGACCGCGATCAGGCCCTATTTCAGGATGTTGACCGCGCGCGCCACGACCAGGGCGACGGTCACGATCGAGACGGCGGACTGCACGGTCATGGCCATCTTGGCCCAGCGGGTCAGCGGCAGGACGTCGGTGGGGCTGAACGCCGCGGCGTTGGTGAACGACAGGTACGCGTAGTCGCCGAACGCGGGCTCCCACTCCGGCGGCGCCAGCTGCGGGCTAGTCATCTGCACGAACTGGAAGTCCGGGTAGATGCGGGTGGCATTGGCCCGGGCCACCGGGCCGCCGCGGTCGAATTCCCAGTACCACAGCGCGAACACGATGACGTTGGTGAGCCAGATGGCCCCTCCGGTGATCAGCAGCCGTCCGGCGTTTTCCCCCTCGGTGCCGTCCACCAGCCCGACCACCAGCCGTCCCACCGACCACGCGTTGGTCAGGCTGAAGATGGCGACCAGGAACAGGCTCAGCATCCGGATCGCCTTCGATTCGTTGTTGATGCGGCGCGGGTTGGCCAGCACCAGGGCCACCAGCAGCAGCGCCTCGACCGCCGGGAGCAGCCACACCGGATGCACCAGGACGAGCCGGCCCGACAGCGGGAACTGCAGCGCGATGGCGATCACGACGGCGACCGTGGCCTGCCAGCGAGCCTCTCCCTCGGTGGGCCGTTTCCACGCCGGCATGGGGACGCCTCCGCCGGGCTGCCCCGGCCGAGGCCCGGCGCTCGGTTGAGGCCCGGCGCCCGGCGCGGAGCGCCGGGGGAGCGCCACCCTGCGTTCGAGCTCGTCCAGCCGGTCGTGCAGCCCGCGGATGCCCTCCATGATCAGCATGGTGTCCGCGGGCGGGTCGCGCTGGCCGTCCCGCGATCCGGTCCGGTCGTCGTCCTTGCTCGTTTCGGGCATAGCATCAGTGTGCCCGGTCCGGCCTGATGGAAGGGAGCCGACCAATGCCCGACGAGACCCGGCACGAATCCGCCGACCTCGACGACTACCAGGTGCAGGACAGCACCGACACGCTGAGCGGTGCTCCCGGGGACGATCCCCTGGACCGGGGCGTCGTCCCCCCGGAACGGTGGTCGGCCGGGATCAGGTACGGCACCACCGACCCCGAGCAGGAGTCCGGTGAGTCCCTGGACCAGCTGCTGGCCGAGGAGGAGCCGGACGACACCCTCGACGAGATCGAGGACGAAGAGGACGAGGAAGACGACGAGGAGTACGAGGACATCGCCGGGGACGACGACGCGGGCGATGAGGACGTGGACGGGCTGCTGCTGGATGACGGCCCGGCGCCCCGCGCGGGCCGCCTGGTGGCCGAGGACGAGGGCGCCCACGAGGACGACGAGGAAGACCTGGTCGCCACCGACGTCGGAATCGACGGCGGCGGCGCCACCGCCGAGGAGGCGGCCATTCACATCGTCGACGAAGACGACTACGACGTCCGCTCCGAGTAAGGCGGCTACTCCTCGGGCGTCAGCCAGATCACGCCCAGCGGCGGGAGGGTGACAAGGGCCGAGGCGGGCCGGCCGTGCCAGGGCTCGTCGGTGGCCTCGACGCCGCCCAGGTTGCCGACGCCGCTGCCGCCGTACACGATCGCGTCGGTGTTGAGGATCTCGCGCCAGCGGCCGGCCTGGGGCAGGCCGATCCGGTAGTTCAGATGGGGGTTCGCGGAGAAGTTGGCCAGGCACGCGATCACCCCGCGGGCCGTCGGCCCGTCGCCTGCATCCGACGCCAAATCCGAGGCCAAATCCGAGGCCAAATCCGAGGCCGGCTCCGACGCCAAATCCGGGGCCAAATCCGAGGCCAAATCCGAGGCCGGCCGAGGCTGGCTCCGACGCCAAATCCGAGGCAGGCTCCGAGGCCGGCTCCGAGGCTGCGTCGACGGGCGGCGCGTCGGGGAACCGCAGGAAGGACAGCACGTTGCCCTGGGCGTCGTTGGCGTCGATCCAGCTGAACCCGGCCTGGAAGGCGTCCAGCTGCCACAGCGCGGGGGTCTGGCGGTAGACCGCGTTCAGGTCCCTGGACAGCCGCTGCACGCCCTGGTGGATCTTGTAGTCGAGCACCCACCAGTCCAGCCCGTTGTCGGCCGACCACTCGCTGACCTGGCCGAACTCGCCCCCCATGAACAGCAGCTGCTTACCCGGGTGCGCCCACATGTAGGCCAGCAGCGCACGCAGCCCCGCGAACTTGCGCCATTCGTCCCCGGGCATCCTTCCGACCAGCGAGCCCTTCCCGTGCACCACCTCGTCGTGCGACAGCGGCAGGACGAAGTTCTCCGCGAACGCGTAGATCAGCGAGAACGTCATCTCGTTGTGGTGGTACTGCCGGTAGATGGGGTCGAGGGACAAATACCCCAGCGTGTCGTGCATCCAGCCCAGGTTCCACTTGAAGCCGAACCCCAGGCCGCCCAGGTACACCGGCCGGGACACCCCCGGCCAGGCGGTGGACTCCTCGGCGGTCATCGTGATGCCGGGCACGCGCTTGTAGCAGGTGGCGTTGGTCTCCTGCAGGAACGAGATGGCGTCCAGGTTCTCCCGGCCGCCGTACTCGTTCGGGATCCACTCGCCGGGCTTGCGGGAGTAGTCCAGGTACAGCATGGACGCGACCGCGTCGACGCGCAGCCCGTCGATGTGGAACTCCTCCAGCCAGTAGACCGCGTTGGCGACCAGGAAGTTGCGCACCTCGGTCCGGCCGTAGTTGAAGATGAGCGTGCCCCAGTCGGGGTGCGTGCCGCGCCGCGGGTCGGGGTGCTCGTAGAGCGGCGTGCCGTCGAACCTGGCCAGCGCCCATTCGTCGCGCGGGAAGTGCGCGGGCACCCAGTCCAGCAGCACGCCGATGCCCGCCTGGTGCAGCGCGTCGACCAGGTACCGGAAGTCGTCCGGGGTGCCGAACCGCGCCGTCGGCGCGTAGTACGAGGTGACCTGGTAGCCCCACGAGCCGCCGAACGGATGCTCGGCGACCGGCAGGAACTCCACGTGCGTGAACCCCATGTCCTTGACGTATTCGACAAGCTGGACCGCCAGCTCACGGTAGGACAGCCCGACCCGCCACGAGCCGAGGTGCACCTCGTAGATGCTCATCGGCTCGCGCACCGCCTCCCGCCCGGCCCGCGCCGCGATCCACTGCGAATCCGCCCAGGTGTAGCGGGAGGTGTACACCACCGATGCGGTGGCGGGCGGCCGCTCGGCGAACCGCGCCAGCGGGTCGGCCTTCTCCCGCCACACCGCGTCCGGGCCGCACACCGCGTACTTGTACCGGGCGCCGTCCGCCACGCCGGGGATGAAAAGCTCCCACACGCCGGATCCGCCCAGCGAGCGCATGGGGAACGCCCGGCCGTCCCAGCCGTTGAAGTCGCCGGTGACCTGGACCCCCAGGGCGTTCGGCGCCCAGACGGCAAAGGACGCCCCGCTGACCTGGCCGAGCTCACGGCCGACCTCGCGGACGTGCGCGCCGAGCACGTGCCACAGCTCCTCGTGCCGGCCCTCGGCGATCAGGTGCAGGTCGAACTCGCCGATCGTGGGCAGGTAGCGGTACGGGTCGTCGGCCGGGGCCTCGGCCGTCCGCTCACCCGGGTACGCGGCCGCGATCCGGTAGTCCGGCACCTTCTCGTCGGGCAGGGTGACGGTGAACACGCCCTGGTACAGGTGGTCCATACCGAACGTGCGGCCGTCGTCAAGGACCACCGTCACCGACGTGGCCAGCGGGCGCAGCGCCCGCACCACGACGCCCTCCGGCCCGGGATGGGCGCCCAGGATCGAGTGCGGATCGTGGTGGTGCCCGGCGACCAGCCGCTCGATCTCGCCCGGGCTGAGTTCGTTGTCCGTCATAGCGCTCATATCTCTGCGAGGGACTCTAGGGGGATGACCAGCCAGTTCGGGCGGTTCCTTGCCTCGTACACGACCTCGTAGACCGCCTTGTCCAGCAGCATGGCGCGCAGCAGCACCGAGTTGCGGGCCGGGTCCAGGCCGCCGGCCTCGGCGTAGCCCGCGCAGAACGCGTCGCAGTTCCGCCGCACCCACTCCCCGGCCACCGGGGACAGGTGATCCCGCTCCGGGTGGGTGAGCAGCTGGTGCCGGGCCGCGTAGTCGAACGACCGGAGCATGCCGGCCACGTCGCGCAGCGGCGAGGAGCGGGCCCGGCGCTGGGCCAGCGGGCTGGCGGGCTCGCCCTCGAAGTCCAGGACCACCCAGCCGGTCTGGGTGCGAATCACCTGGCCCAGGTGGTAGTCGCCGTGCACCCGCTGCGCCGGGGTCGGCTCGGTCAGCTTGGCCATGCTGGAGAAGGCGTCGCCGACCAGGTTGGCGTACCTGGCCACCTCGGGCACGGTCGCGACGGCCAGGTCGAGCCGCCGGAACATCTGCTCGGCCAGCTCGCGCAGGGCCTCCGGCTCGAGCTCGGAGCGTGCCGAACGCATCGGCCAGGTCCGCGTGCACCTGCGCGGTGGCCACGCCCAGCCGTTCGGCCTCGCCCGCGAAGTCGCCGCCGGCCTCGGCCGCCCGGGTGCCGGTGGCCGCGTACAGGTCGCGCACGCTGGTCGCGGCCAGCGACCAGCCGTCCGAGGCGGCGCGCAGGTACCGGGACCAGATGGCCAGGATCGCGGTGGCGCCGTCCATCCTGGTCTCGATCCAGCCGTACGGCTCGGCCACGTGCGTCGAGCCCAGCTCGGCCAGGGCCGAGGCGACCTCCAGGTCGGGGTTGGGCCCCGCGGCGACCCGGCGGAACACCTTGAAGATGGCCGCCTCGCCGAACACCAGGCTGGTGTTGCTCTGCTCCCCGGTGAGCACCAGGCTGTCCAGCCCCGGAGCGGCCCAGGACAGGTCGGCCCCCGGCACGCGGCAGAACCGCAGCGGACCGACCGACCGCTCGGCCGCCAGCGCGCCCAGCAGGGTCCGGGTCAGGTCGCTGTCGTGCAGCCCGTCGTAGACCACCATCCCGTCGTGCGACCCGATCCGGGCGTGCCGCAGCCGCGCGGGCAGCCTGGCGCGCTGGCCGATGAACAGCTGGTAGCAGTCCGAGGTCGCGCCGTGCGAGACCGTGACCATCAGGTGCCGCAGGCCGGGGTCGCCGGGGATGATCTCGGTGTCGGCCACGACCGCGAGGTCGTGCACGGTCCGGCCCTTGCCCGCGAACCACCGCTGCTTGACCAGCCACGCGGCCAGAACGTCTTCGAAGGTCATTGTCCTGGCCTACCCCGTACCCCTCGCACCATTCGGCCGCCGCACGAGAGCCGACCTTCAGCCGTGGTACAGCTGCGGGCCGACCGAGGAGTTCCCTGTCGCCCGTTTGTCCGCCGGCGGCCGTTCCTCGCGGGCGGCGGGCAGCTGGAACCAGTAGAACCCGTGGCCGGGCAGCGTCAGCAGGTAGTTGAGCTCGCCTATCTTCGGGAAGACCACGCCGCCCATGCACTCCACCGGCGTGACGCCGATGAACCGGCGCAGGTCGAGCTCGACCGGCTGCGGGAACCTGGACAGGTTGTTGACGCACAGGATCCGGTCCGAGCCGTCGGAATCGCCGTCCGCGGACCCCGAAGGCAGCCGGACGAAGGCCAGCACGCTCGGGTTGGAGGAGGTCAGTTCCTCGTAGACGCCGGTGCCGAAGACCGGGTGCCGCTTGCGGATCTCGATCATCCGCCGGGTCCACTGCAGGAACGACCCGGCGTTGCGCTCCTGGGCCTCCACGTTGAGCGCCTGGTAGCCATAGATCGCGTCCATGTTCTGCGGCAGGTACAGCCGCTGCGGGTCGGACTGGGAGAAGCCGCCGTTGCGGTCCGGCGTCCACTGCATCGGGGTCCGCACGCCGTCCCGGTCGCCCAGCCAGATGTTGTCGCCCATGGCGATCTCGTCGCCGTAGTACAGCACCGGCGAGCCGGGCAGCGACAGCAGCAGCGCGGTGAACAGCTCCAGCTGGTTCCTGTCGTTCTCGAGCAGCGGGGCCAGCCGCCGCCGGATGCCGATGTTCGCCTTCATCCGGGGATCCTTGGCGTACTCGGCGTACATGTAGTCGCGCTCGTCGTCGGTGACCATCTCCAGCGTCAGCTCGTCGTGGTTGCGCAGGAAGATGCCCCACTGGCAGCCCGACGGGATGGCCGGGGTCTGGGCCAGGATCTCGGTGATCGGGTAGCGCTGCTCCCGGCGCACGGCCATGAAGATCCGCGGCATCAGCGGGAAGTGGAACGCCATGTGGCACTCGTCCCCGCCGACCTCGGGGTCGCCGAAGTACTCGATCACGTCGGACGGCCACTGGTTGGCCTCGGCCAGCAGCACCTTGTCCGGGTAGAGCTTGTCGATCTCGGTCCGGATCCGCTTGAGGTACTCGTGGGTTTCCTTGAGGTTCTCGCAGTTGGTGCCCTCACGCTCGTACAGGTAGGGCACCGCGTCCAGCCGGAAGCCGTCGATGCCCAGGTCCAGCCAGAACCGCAGCACCTCGATCATCGCGTCCTGCACGCGCGGGTTCTCGAAGTTCAGGTCCGGCTGGTGGGAGAAGAACCGGTGCCAGTAGTACTGGCCGCGGACCGGGTCGAAGTTCCAGTTGGACTGCTCGGTGTCGACGAAGATGACCCGGGCGCCTGAGTACTTGTCGTCGGTGTCCGACCACACGTAGAAGTCGCCGTACGGCCCGTCAGGGTCGGCACGCGAGGCCTGGAACCAGGGGTGCTGGTCGCTGGTGTGGTTCATGACCAGGTCTGCGATGACCCGGATGCCCCGCTTGTGCGCCTCGTCGACCAGCTGCACGAAGTCGCCGATGTTGCCGTAGTCGGGCAGCACGGTCATGAAGTCGGCGATGTCGTAGCCGCCGTCCCGCAGCGGCGAGGAGTAGATCGGCAGCAGCCAGATGCAGTCGATGCCGAGCCAGGCCAGGTAGTCCAGCCGGGAGGTCAGCCCGCGCAGGTCGCCGGTGCCGTCCCCGGTCGAATCCTGGAAACCCCTGACCAGTACCTCGTAGAACACCGCGCGCTTGTACCACTCGGGGTCCCGCGGCTGGTCGAAGGAGTCGGCCAGCGCCTCGTACTGTTCTGTCACGGCAAGGTCTCCTGGGTCATACTTTCCGAGCTACTACCTGATCGTGCTACGCGTTGGGCGTGACGGTGAAGATGTGCGCGGGCCGGGTCGCCGGGTCCAGGCGGACGTAGTTGGCCTGCCCCCACCACCAGGACTCGCCGGTCAGCTCGTCCGTCACGGTGAACTCGCCGTCCACGCCGAGGGCGGGCAGGTCGAGCCAGACCGTCGCCTCCCTGGTCTGGTACGGATCCAGGTTGACGACGACAAGGACGGTGTCGGCCCGCTGGGACCCATGGCGCCCCCAGACCCCAGAACCCTCGCCGCTCCCCGGCCTTCGGGCGATCATATCCGCACGCTTGGAGAAGCACATGAGTTCGGGCTGGTCAACGCCGTGAAAGTGAAGATTGCGCAGCCTGTGCAGGGCCGGGTGGGCGCGCCTGATCCGGTTGAGTTCGGTGATGTAGTCGGCGATGCCGATGCGGTACCGGGCGGCCGTTTCCCAGTCGCGCGGGCGGTACTGGTACTTCTCCGAATCCATGTATTCCTCGCTGCCGGGCCTCAGCGGAATGTTTTCGCACAGTTCGTACCCAGAGTAGATGCCCCACGTCGGCGAGAGCATGGAAGCCAGCACGGCCCGGATCTTGAACGCGGGCTGCCCGCCGTACTGCAGGTAGGCGTGCAGGATGTCCGGGGTGTTGGCGAAGAAGTTGGGCCGCATGTACGAGGCCGCAGGGCCCGACAGCTCGGTGAGGTAGGAGGTCAGCTCCCAGGCGCTGTTCCGCCAGGTGAAGTACGTGTAGGACTGGTGGAAGCCGATCTGGGCCAGGGCGGCCATCATGGCCGGGCGGGTGAACGCCTCGGCCAGGAACAGCACGTCAGGGTCGCTGACCCGGATCTCGGTCAGCAGCCGCTCCCAGAACCGCAGCGGCTTGGTGTGCGGGTTGTCGACGCGGAAGATCCGCACCCCGTGATCGATCCACAGCCGGACGATGCGCAGCACCTCCGCGTAGATGCCCTCCGGGTCGTTGTCGAAGTTCAGCGGGTAGATGTCCTGGTACTTCTTGGGCGGGTTCTCGGCGTAGGCGATGGAGCCGTCGGCCCGGGTGGTGAACCACTCCGGGTGCTCCTTGACCCACGGGTGATCAGGTGAGGCGTTCAGGGCCAAGTCCAGCGCGACCTCCATGCCGAGCTCGCGGGTCCGGGCCACGAACGCGTCGAAGTCCTCGAACGTGCCCAGGTCGGGGTGGATCGAGTCGTGCCCGCCCTCGGGCGACCCGATCGCCCACGGTGAGCCCGGGTCGCCCTCCTGCGCGGTCATCGTGTTGTTCCTGCCCTTGCGGAACGTGGTGCCGATCGGGTGCACCGGCGGCAGGTAGACCACGTCGAAGTCCATGGCCGCGATGGCGTCGAGCCGCCTGGCGGCGGTGCGCAGCGTGCCCGAGACCGGCAGCCGGTGGCCCGCCGGGTCCACCTGGGCTCCCTCCGAGCGCGGGAAGAACTCATACCACGCCCCGTACAGCGCCCGTTCCCTGTCCACCTGCACGGTCAGCGGCCGGGACCGGGTCACCAGGTCGCGCATCGGCCAGATGGCCAGGATCTCGGCGATGACGGGATCCTCGGCCGCCGCGAGCCGTTCGGCCGGCGGCAGCGTCCGGTCGCGCATCCGGGCGGCCAGCGCGCGCAGCGCGGCGCGGGCCGCCGCCGGACGGCTGGCGCCGGGCGGCTGGGGGATCCGCCGCCCGGCCCGCTCGAACAGCAGCGCGCCCTCGGTCAGCATCAGCTCGGTGTCCTGGTCGGCCGGTATCTTGATGGCCGCGTCATGGTGCCAGCTCGCGATCGGGTCGCCCCAGGCCTCGACGTGGAAGCGCCACAGCCCCTCGCGGGTCACGGTCACGTCCGCGCCGTAGCGGTCGGTGCCGGGCCCGAGCAGGTGCATCGGCGTGAGCGGGCTAGCGTTGCGCTCCGGGTCGCGCAGCACCGCGCCGACGCCGATCAGGCCGTGGCCCTCGCGGAAGACGGTGGCGCTCACCGGAAAGGTCTCGCCGGCCACCGCCTTGGCCGGGCGGCCCCCGCATTCCACCGCGGGCTCGACGTCAAGGATCGGGATTCGTCCAATCACGCTGGTTACGCTACCGATCGCAGCGGGCTTGTGGCCAGCGCGGGGTCGGTTATCTCTGGGCGGCCAGGCAATCGGTTGCGACCTCTCGGGCCGGGGGAGTATAACCACTGCCCGTTCGGTATAAATAGAATTTATTTTTCCCGAACGAACCATCGATAAGCGGCCGGTCATGGGCAAAGGGTTCGGCGTTGGCGGCGCGGACCTACTATGGTCTGCCCGTGAGAGCGATTCGCCGGTTCACCGTCCGCATGTCCCTGCCCGAGCCGTTGGCCCCGCTGGCAGGCCTGATGCTGAACCTCCGCTGGTCCTGGCACGCGCCGACCGCCGACCTGTTCGCCTCGATCGACCCGGCCGCCTGGCAGGCGTCCGGCGGCGACCCGATCGCGATGCTCAGCGCGCTGCCGCCGCGGCGGATCGCCGCGCTGGCGGCCGACCCGGGCTTCCTCCGCCGGCTGGCCGAGGCCGAGCATGACCTGCGCGAGTACATGTCGGGCGCGCGCTGGTACGCGGACGCCGGGCTGGACGAGACCGGGCCCGCGGCGATCGCCTACTTCTCGCCCGAGTACGGCATCACCGCCGCGCTGCCGCAGTACTCCGGCGGCCTGGGCATCCTGGCCGGCGACCACCTGAAGTCCGCCAGCGACCTCGGCGTGCCGCTGATCGGGGTCGGGCTGCTGTACCGGCACGGGTACTTCACCCAGTCGCTGTCCGCCGACGGCTGGCAGGCCGAGCGCTACCCCGGCGATGACCCGAACGGCCTGCCGCTCGAGCTGCTGCGCGACCCCGACGGGACCGCGGTGCACGTCGCGGTCGGCCTGCCCGCGGGCCGGCAGCTGGCCGCCCAGGTCTGGGTCGCGCAGGTGGGGCGGATCCCGCTGCTGCTGCTCGACTCCTACGTGGAGGAGAACGAGGCCGACCTGCACGAGGTCACCGACCGGCTGTACGGCGGCGGCAGCGACCACAGGCTCCGCCAGGAGCTGCTGCTCGGCGTGGGCGGGGTGCGCGCGGTCCGGGCGTTCTGCGCGCTGCGCGGGCACCCGTCGCCCGAGGTGTTCCACACCAACGAGGGCCACGCCGGGTTCCTCGGCCTGGAGCGGATCCGCGAGTACGCCGAGCGCGGGCTGAGCTTCGACGAGGCCATCGAGGTGTGCCGGGCCGGCACGGTGTTCACCACGCACACCCCGGTGCCGGCGGGCATCGACCGGTTCCCCCGCGACCTGGTGCGGGAGCACTTCGACGACGACCCGCTGCTGCCCATCGACCGGGTGCTCGCGCTCGGCGCGGAGACCTACCCCGGCGGCGACCCGGACGTGTTCAACATGGCCGTCATGGGCATGCGCCTGTCCCAGCGCGTCAACGGCGTCTCGCTGCTGCACGGGCAGGTGAGCCGGGAGATGTTCGCGGGCCTTTGGCCGGGCTTCGACACCCGCGAGGTGCCGATCGGCTCGGTCACCAACGGCGTGCACACGCCCACCTGGGTGGCGCCGGAGATCCTGTCCCTGACCGGTGCCTCGGCGGGCGAGGCGAGCGGCTGGGACTGGGAGCGGGCCGCCGCGGCCCCGGCCGCCGAGATCTGGGCCGCCCGGCGCGTGCTGCGGTCCCGGCTGGTGGCCGAGACCCGGCGGCGGCTGCGCGCCTCCTGGCGCCAGCGCGGCGCGTCCGAGGCCGAGCTGACCTGGATCGATGACGTGCTGGACGAGCACGTGCTCACGATCGGGTTCGCCCGCCGGGTGCCGTCCTACAAGCGGCTCACGCTCATGCTGAACGACCCGGCCCAGCTCAGCCAGCTGCTGAACGACCCCGACCGGCCGCTGCAGATCGTCGTGGCGGGCAAGGCGCACCCGGCCGACGACGGCGGCAAGGCCCTGATCCAGCAGATGGTCCAGTACAGCGACACCCCGGACGTGCGGCGCAGGATCGTGTTCCTGCCCGACTACGACATGGCCATGGCGGACACCCTGGTCCAGGGCTGCGACGTGTGGCTGAACAACCCGCTGCGCCCGCTGGAGGCCTGCGGCACCTCGGGCATGAAGGCGGCGCTGAACGGCGGCCTGAACCTGTCGGTGCGCGACGGCTGGTGGGACGAGTGGTACGACGGCGGGAACGGCTGGGAGATCCCATCGGCCGACGGCGTGGCCGACGCCGCCCGCCGCGACGAGCTCGAGGCCCAGGCCCTGTACGAGCTGCTCGGCAAGTCGGTGGCGCCGCTGTACTACGACCGCGACGCGGAGGGCATCCCGGTCGGCTGGGTCGACCGGATCCGCCACACGTTCCGCTCGCTCGGCCCGAAAGTGCAGGCCGAACGCATGGTCCGGGAGTACGTGACGGAGCTGTACGTGCCCGCCGCGACGGCCTCCCGCGAGCTGTCCGACGCCGAGGGGTTCGGGCCCGCGCGGGAACTGGCCGCCTGGAAGCAGCGCGTGGTGCAGGCCTGGCCGCAGGTACGGATCGAGCACCTGGAGTCCGAGGCCGCCGGGACCTTGGGTCAGCGCCTGGGCTCGGCGCTCATGGTGCGCGTCCTGGTGGCGCTGGGCGGTGCTGGCCCCTCCCAGACCCCCCTTGGGAGGGACGAACCCCAAAGCCCCGCTGAAACCCCCCGCGGGCTGACCCGCGACGACGTGGCGGTGGAGGTGGTCTACGGGCGGCCCGACGAGGACGACGAGATCGTCCAGCCCGCCTACGTCACGCTGGAGGCCGAGCCCGTGGCGCCCCAGGCCGCCGCGGCGGCCTCGGCCTCCTCGGGAGTCGTGCGCTACTCCGGTGAGGTGCCGCTGGACCGGCCGGGGGCGTTCGGCTACACCGTGCGCGTGCTGCCGTCCCATCCGCTGCTGGACAGCCGGGCCGAGCTCGGCCTGGTGACCTACCCGCAGGCGCCGGCCGGCATGACCAACGGCGACCTGCGCTTAGGTCGTCCCCCGTACTGAGAAATGCGCTCCGGCCGCTAACCCGCTGGCGATCCCGGGCCGACGGCGCCATCGAAGACGATATTGATTACCGGGTGGAGTTCGATGGCATTCGGCGCAACACCGGCCTGGCCGTGACTGAAGTCGAAGAAGCCGAGGCCGGTCAGGGTGACCGGAGCGGCAACCTGTTGGAATTGCGCTTCTGCGCCAACCGCCTGCGCGGTCGGGGCGGCCGGGGCGGTCGGGGTGTTGATGTTCTCGACGATCTGAAAGTGATTATCGAATGCCGTGCGGGCATTGGTGATCTGGTCAGCAAAATAGCTGGGAGCCGTGATGTCGCCGGGGTTGGGAATTTCGGCGATCATCGTGTTGCCCTGATCATCCGCAATGACCAGGTGATAGTCACCGTCTGACTCGGCCCGGAACTCCTGCAGCGTGGCGGAGAGCTCCCACACTGTCTTTTCGGCCCCATCCGACCGCCCGTCGGGCGAGAGAAGGGCGGGAACGGCCAGAGCGGTGAGGTCCGCAATGGTGGTCGACGTCGACGGCTGGCTCGTCAGTTGCTGCGCGTCGGCGTCTGCGGCGGTCTTGACGGCCCAGCGTTCATGCACCGCCGCCGCCTGAAGCTCCGGTGTCACGGCATTTACCGACTTCGCGATGAGGTACTGCCGGATATTCGACTCGGGGTGGTATCTTTCAGGGTCTTCCGCGGCAGGCTGGACTGGCATCATGGGCTCACCTTCCCTGGGAATCGACCGGGCTCTCCGGCGGCGGCCGGTGAGCTAGCCGGACAGCGCTACCAGCCGGCGGTATGTCCTTCGCGCGACCACTGCGCACGAGACGCTCGTGATGAGCAGAACCGCGATCAAGCCGAATTCAACGCTTCCGGAATGGTGGTCCGGGCTCCACCCGGTTAGCGCTTCTATCCAGTCGCGCCAGAAAATAGTGAGAACGCCGAGGCTACCGCTCAGAAATGCTAGCGAGACCTCGATCCGGGCGAGCCAAATCTTGGAGCTCCGCATGCGCCCTCCCATTGTCGGATCCTGGCGACCAGCGTGAAGCCCGCGGAGTCAGGCTGTCAAGGCCACGCCCGATGGTCGGCAGCAAAGATCACCAAAGCAGGGGTCAATTGGTACATATGGGATGAATCACCACCGACGAGCCGCCGCGGAAACCCACGGATGTGGCGTTCTGCCCGCTCTTCCTGGCTAGCGATCCTTGGTCTCTAGGTTCTGGACGTTTGTGTCAAGTTTTCACGCGGCTTTCCCCAGCCGGCTGCTGCGGGACCGACGCACGCCACGTCGCAACCCTGTGGGGCGTCGACCAGGAAGCCAGCTCGTGAAAGGCGGGACGAAACAGGCAAGCATCGCCTCCCACGGCCATGCGACCTCTCCCACAGACCCTGGTGATGCCATGAACCCGGACACGGTTGGCGCGGGCGGGATCCACCGATCCTTTTCATCCTGATCCTGGGTAGCCCCGGTATGCCCTGATCAGGGGCGGCGTGCCGGCTTGAGGGCATAGCGAAGCCCCTGGCAGATGACGCGACCGACCAAGATCCGCATCTTCTGCCGAGGGGCTTCGATGCTGTTCTGCAAGAACGCGAGATACGAAAGATGAAAACGGCTCACTGGCCATCCACATCGGGGCATTCTGCCGACGGCTCGGAGCTTCCGAAGGCGCGGCCGTCGATGTCGGATCGGCGGGTGCATCTGGGCGTCTTCGACCGGGCGGAAGGGGCTGGCCGGCCGTAAGCTCGGTTGGTGAGCGTTTGTCCCGCCTGCGGGCACGGGTACCAGGCCGGGGCGAAGTTCTGCCCTGAATGCGGCGCAGCCCTAAGGACGGCTCCGCTCTCGGCGCAGGAGGAGCGCAAGATCGTCACGGTGCTGTTCGCGGACCTGGTAGCCTTCACCTCCCGCGCCGAGCAGATGGATCCCGAGGACGTCCGCGCGGTGCTGTCGCCGTATTACGGCCGGTTGCGTGCCGAGTTGGAGCGTTTCGGCGGGACGGTAGAGAAGTTCATCGGGGATGCGGTGATGGCCCTGTTCGGCGCCCCCGCCGGGCATGAGGATGACCCCGAGCGGGCGGTTCGCGCCGCGCTGGCGATCTGCGACTGGGCACGGGGGGAGGGCCGGACCCAGGTCCGGGTGGGCGTGAACACTGGGGAGGCGCTGATCACGCTCGGCGCGCGGCCGGATGTGGGTGAGGGGATGGCGGCCGGGGATGTGGTGAACACCGCGGCCCGGCTGCAGACCGCCGCGCCGGTGAACGGGATCTTGGTGGGTGAGCGCACCTTCCGAGCGACGCGCCGGGTGATCGAGTACCGCCCGGCGATGCCGGTGAGCGCTAAGGGCAAACGGGCGGCGGTGTCGGTGTGGGAGGCGCTGGCCGCGCGGCCAAGACCGGGAGTTGATGTCCCCGAACAGGCGGGGACGGCGCTGGTGGACCGAGACCGGGAACTTGCCGTGCTGGCTGGCGCGCTGGCTGGGGTGCGGGCAGATCGTTCACTGCGGCTGGTCACCCTTGTGGGCGCGCCAGGCATCGGCAAATCCCGGCTCGTGTTTGAGCTGCGGAAGATGGCCGATGCTGAAACCGGGCTGATTTCGTGGCGGCAGGGCCGCTCGCTTCCCTACGGGGAGCGGGTGACTTTTGGTGCGCTGGCAGAGATGGTCAAGGCCCAGGCCGGCATCCTTGACAGCGACACCCCCGGCCAAGCCGAGGTCAAGCTGGCCGAGATGACAGCGCAGGTGCTGCCAGGAACGGTGGAGGCCAGATGGGTGGTCCGGCATCTGGGCGCGCTGGCGGGGCTCGGCGGCGGGCCGGCCGCTGGTGAGCGTGGCGAGATGTTCGCCGCCTGGCGGCATTTCTTCCAGGCGCTGGCTGAGCGGCGGCCGCTGGTACTGGTGTTTGAGGATCTGCACTGGGCCGATGATGGGCTGCTGGACTTCGCTGACTACTTGGCCGGCTCGGCCAGCGAGGCGCCGCTGCTGGTGATAGGTACCGCGCGGCCAGAACTGCTCGCGCGGCGGCCAGGCTGGGGTGATGCCAAACGGCACGCGGTCACCGTGGCGCTGGCTCCGCTGTCCGACGGTGATACCGCCCGGCTGATCGGCTTGCTGTCTGGCCGGGCGGTGCTAAGAGCGGGGCAGCAGGCAGCGCTGGTGGGCCAGGTCGGGGGCAATCCGCTGTATGCCGAGCAGTACATGCAGATGCTGGCCGAGCGTGGCACCGGTGAGGAATTGCCGGTGCCGGAGTCGGTGCAGGCGGTTATCGGCGCACGGCTCGATTTGCTGGCACCCTCGGAGAAACGGCTGCTGCACGACGCTGCTGTGATCGGGAACGTGTTTTGGACTGGAGCGGTCACCGCGCTCAGCGCCACTCCCGGCGATGGTCAGCTGGACCAGCACCTGCACAAGCTTGAGGACAAGCAGTTCATCCGCCGCCAGCGGGCCTCTTCAGTCCCCGGCGAACCCCAGTATGCGTTTGCCCACGTGCTGGTGCGTGACGTCGCCTACGGGCAGATCCCCCGCGCCGCCCGGGCAGGAAAACATGTCCAGGCGGCCGGCTGGATCGAGTCGCTGGGTCGGGCGGAGGACCACGCCGAGATGCTCGCCCACCACTACCTCAGCGCGCTGGACGTGGCCCGGGCCGCCGGCCAGGACACTGCGGACCTGACAGCGCCGGCGAGGGCGGCTTTGCGAGCCGCCGGGGACCGCGCCTTCGCGCTGAATGCCTTCGCCCCGGCCGCCGAGTACTACCGGGCCGCGCTGGCGCTGTGGCCCCAGGATGCCCTCGGACAGCGGGCTCGCCTGCTCCGCGTGCTCGGAACCGTATTGTTTGAGGGCGGCGACCTCGGCGACGCCGAAGCGGTGCTGGCCGAAGGCTCCGAAGTTGCCGCCGCGGCGGGCCTGCCCGCGATACGGGCACGGATGGGTGTCCTGCTCGCCGAAATCCACAATCAGCAGGGCCGGGGTGACGCCGAGGCGCTGGCGGAATGCGAGGCCGCCGCCGCGGTACTCGAGTCGGAAGGTGACGTCGACGGCCTTGCCGAGGCATGGGTGGTGACCGGCAAGCTGCGGTTCTTCTCCGGTGACTGGCCTGCCGACCAGCAGGCCCTCGAGCGCGCCCTGACCTTGGCCCGGCAAGGCGGCAACCGCCGCGCCCAGATGCGGGCTACCCAGTGGCTCATTTTGTCCTTCGGACAGCTTTCCGTTCCCGCCGATGCGGCCATCGGCCGGGCCGAGCAGCTGATCCGTGCTGCCAGTGGCGATCCCTGGGCCGAGGCACTACTTCTGGAGCCGACGTCACTGTTGTACGCCTACGTTGGCCGGTTCGCCGACGCCCGCGCGGCGATTGCCCGTGCCCGGTCAGTATTCGCAGGGTTCGGCGCTAAGTTCGCCTGGGCCGAAAGCGCCCTCCTGGCCGGTCAGGCGGAACTGATCGCCGGCGACCCAGTCGCGGCTGAGCGCTACCTCAGGGAGGGGTTCGACGCGTTCCACGCCATGGGCGAGCGGGGCTATCTCGGCACCATCTGCGGCGCGCTCGCGGAAGCACTCTACGCGCAGGGCCGCCTCGGCGACGCACAGCAAGCGACCGAGCAAGCCGAGGCCCTCGCCGTCGGCGACGACTTCGACGCCCAGGCCCGGTGGCGGGCAGCCAGGGCCAAGCTGCTCGCCCGCCGCGGTGACTTCCCCGCCGCGCTTGCCCTGGTGGAGGAGGCGGTGGCGCTCAGTTCACCGACCTCCTGGGCAGTGCTGCAGGCCGAGATGCTGATGGCCAAGGCTGAGGTGAACCGGCTACGCCGGGAGATCCGACCTTGCCGAGGCCAGCCTGCGCGAAGCGCTGCGCATCTACAAGGACCGGCACGCGACCGCTCTCGCCACACAAGCCAGAACCGCTCTCGCGACCCTCACCAGGCAACCAGATGCTTAAAGCTCACCCGAGCGCCCAGCGAGCGAATCAGGAAACATCTCTTGCTGCCTGACACCGCTCTCATACGCTCCGCCAAGAATCCGCATACCACGCGAGGCCACGGGCTGGCTGTTCGAGGCAGACACAAGGGCCGAGCACACGTTAAGACCGACGCAAAGGCCATGCGCCGGGCTGTCAACGGCCAATTTGCAGTGGCTCTGACACACATTCCGTGACGCCGCTGGTCGGCGTGGCGTGTGGTGCCCCGATCACGACTTTGTGATCATGTCGGGCGTGCGGCCGGGAAGTGCTAATTGACCTGCAGGTCCGCCGGTTCTTGTACGGTAACGGCGGGCGGGACCCGCAGGTAGCTGCATTTGACCGGGTAACCGGCGCACAATTGCTGCATGCGGTGGGTATGTCGCAATGACCGGCGGCGGCTGGTCCGGCCCGGGCAGGCCGGAGCCGCCGGAAGGCGAGCCGGGGCGACCGGCGGCGGGTATGGGTTGAGGGCGTTGACCGCGCGGAGCCGTTCGTATTCACACTGGCACGGCGGTGAAGGGCCGGTGCAGGGCCCGGCTTGTTTGGGTCAGCCCCGGCCAGTCGCACTGAGCGTACCGCTGCGGCGGGCCAGCGCAGTCTGCCGAGCCCAGCCAGGCGCGGGGGCGGCTTGCCGCCGTGGCAATAGCGACGGGCCGAGGCGGCCGGGATGAAGGCGCCGCTGGTGAAGAGCTGGAGAACCGGGCTTCAGCGGCTGCGATGGGTACATGAGGCAGCCGCCGTAATGGAAGGCCGGCTGGGAGCGGCCCGCGATGCGCTCCGGCTGCCGGATATCCGGCGGATCGAGTTCGGCTATGGCACGTCGGTGACGGGCGAACTGGCGGGCACGGTCGCGGTGGTGGTGTACGCGTTCAACGCGGGCGGCGCCGCGCTCGTCGCTGCGTATGCGGCGTCCAGGACTCTGGCGGGCGTGGTGGTGGCGCTGGTTCTGGCCGGTGTCACCGGCCGGCTGCGGCGCGATCGCCTGCTCCGCTGGATCACCGGCGCGCGGGCGGCGCTACTGGCGGCCGCGGCGCTGCTGGCCGCGCTGGGCGACCCGCCGGACGCGGTGATCGCGGCGGCGGCCGCGAGCTCGTCGCTGGCGGGGACCTACCGTCCGCTGCAGGCCGCGGTCTTTCCCTGGCTGGTCCGCACGCCTGCCGAACTCACCGCGTCGAATGCGGTCACCGCGGTGATGGAGAACTCGGGAACGCTGATCGGGCCGCTGCTGGCCGGGGTGCTGCTGGCCGTGGCCACCCCAGCGGCCGCGATCGCGCTGGCCGCCGGATTCCTCGGCGTCGCGGCGCTGTCGCTGCTCCGGCTCACCGTCCCCGGCACCCCCCCGGCCACGGGCCGCGCCGCGGTTCACCCGATCCGGGATGCGACCCGCGGTATCGCAGAGTTCGCGAGGGTGGCACCCCCAGGCGGGTCCGCGATCCTGGTGTTCGCCCAGACGTTCGTCCGAGGCGCGCTGGTGGTGCTGATCCCGGTGCTCGCCGTCCATGTGCTGGCCCTGGGCGAGTCCGCGGTCGGCTGGCTCACCGCCGCCTTCGGCGTGGGCGGCCTGCTCGGCGGCGCGGCGGCCGCGGCCGCCGTCCACGCCACCCGGCTCGGCCGCAGCTTCATCGCCGGGCTGGTGATCTGGGGGCTGCCCCTGGTGCTTGTGGCCCTCGCGCCAACCGCGGCGATCGCCTATCTTGCTCTGCTCATAACCGGGATCGGGAACGCGGTCGAGGACACCGGCAGCTACACGCTCGTGACCCGCCTGGCTGGCCCCCGCGCCGCCGGCCGGGTGCTCGGCGCGCTGGAATTCATCGCCCTGGCCGGGCTCAGCCTCGGCGCGATCCTCACCCCGGCGCTGCTGCGCGCATTCGGCGTCCGCGGCACCCTGGCGCTGCTCGGCGGCGGACTGGCGGGCCTGGCGCTGACGCATGCCGCCCGCTTCATCCGCCTGGACCGGTCGATGCCCGCGCCGGGCCGGCAGGTCGGGCTGCTCCGCAGCCTGGCCATGTTCGCGCCGCTGCCGATGGCGGTCACTGAGCTGCTGGCCGCCGAACTCCAATCGCGCCATTTCCCGGCCGGCGCGGTAGTCATCCGCGAGGGTGAGGTGGGGGACCGCTTCTACCTGATCGTCGAGGGATCCGCCGCGGTCAGCGTCCGGGGCACGCCCAGGCCTTCGCTGGCGCCGGGCGATTGCTTCGGCGAGATCGCGTTGCTGCGCGGTGTCCCACGGACCGCGACAATCACCGCGGAGCAACCGCTGCATACCCTTGCTCTGGGCCGGGCGGAGTTCCTCACAGCCGTCACCGGCAACAGTTCGAGCAGGGCCGCGGGCGAGACGCTCGTCGCGGGAAGGCTGGCGGCCGACTCATGAGCAGGCAGTGACGAACCGGACGGAGGCTGCGCATGTACAGGGCGAGACGTTCTGGCCACCGCACTTCTTAGGGCCGCCGATTCCGCCGGGCAGCGCCTACAGCCTGCATCAGCTGGCGCGGCTGGGCGGGATGGACGGCGAGCAGTGCGGCGAGGTCGGCCAGGCGCACGATCTGGCAGACCCGTGTTGCTGAACGAACTGCCTCGGCAAGAGCGGTGTCCTGAATGTAGGCGCACCCGAACTGGCCGGTCGGCGCTTTGAAGCACGATGGATGAGCACTACACGCGCCGCGACAGATTCGGCAGGGAGACTGCGCTCCCTGTCCGCCCGTGACATTCCGGCGCGGTCATCCTCGGTAGCGATTGCCGGCCAGGCGCGCAGTCACGGCAGCGGCTGTTGCCACGTTGGTGCCCGCGATCGTGTCGGTGGCCGCCAGGCCGGCGGTGCCGGGCCGGCCGGGGCAGCGCGGGCAAGGCATCAGATGCTACAGGCCCTCGGCTGTCAAGCCGCGCCGCAGGCCTGTGGATAACGTCGTGAGTTATCCACAGGTCGATAGTGGCGGGGTAGCGGGGCATGCCGGCCGGTCCGCACGCTGGCGGAATGAGACAAGCCATCACAGCGGGTGACGATACCCCGCAGACACCCCCGGACTCCCGCACCCCGCAGACACCCCCGGACTCCCGGACCGCGCAGCCGAGCATCGTGATCCGGGTCGACTCGCCCGCGGGGCTGCTGGCGGTCGTCCCGCGCCTGCTCGGCTTCCTGCCCGAGGCCAGCGTCGTCGTGATCGGGCTCACGCCGCCGCGCGACCGCGTCCGGGTCACGCTCCGGTATGACCTGCCCGACCCGCCCGATGCGGACCTCGTCGCCGACATCGCCGGGCACGCGGCCGGCGTCATCAGCTCACAGCAACTGACCGCGGCGATCGCCGTCGGATACGGCCCCGAGCCGCTGGTCACGCCGGTGGTGGACGCGTTGCGGGACGCGGCGCAGCGCGCCGGGATCGACCTGCGCGACTTCCTCCGGGTCCAGGACGGACGTTACTGGTCCTACCGGTGCGGCGACGAGGCGTGCTGCCCGGCCGCCGGAGTGCCGTTCGACGCGACCGCTCATCCCGCCGCGGCCGGCATGGCCGCTGCGGGGAAACAGGTGCTGGCCGGCCGGGCCGCGGTGGCCGCCCGCGTCGCGCCGATCAGCGGCATCGCCGCGGAGTCGATGCGCCAGGCCACCCGCCGGGCCGAGCAGCACATCGCCCAGCTGCCAGCCAAGGTCCGCAAGTCCGCTCGCCTCGGGGCGGCCCGGCACACGATCGCCGCCGAGGGCCTGGCCGCGGTCGGTGCCATGATCGCCCGCTACCGCCGCGGCGGCCGGTTCACCTCGGACGACGAGATCGCGCGGATCACGGTCGCACTGCGAGACCGGCGCATCAGGGACGACGCCTGGGCCTGGATGGACCCCGCGCACTCCGGCGCGCACCTGCGGCTGTAGACCGACGTGGTCCGGCGAGCCCAGCCCGGCCACGTAGCCGCGTCCGCCGCCCTCCTCGCCTTGGCGAGCAGTCGTAAACGTCAGGTAATGGCGCAACGCGATGCCGCTAGCGCCGTAAGCCAAACCCGCCCGTTAAACGTCTGGGGGGCGAAACTGGGTGACCTCCTCAGTGTGATCAGCGGTTCACCGGTCAAGATCACCTCCTGGGCGCTGTCACCCAGCTTATTGAGGTGATACAGCGCCCAACCCGGCAGGCGCAGCACTGCGGCCAGCTCGGCGTCGGACTCACCTTTGAAACCCCGCCACGGCATCCGCAAGGCCGCCACCTGCTCGGGAACATCCCGAACGACCAGCCGTCCGGTGAACCCGCAAGAACGTCACCCCTTGCCTACCGGGACGTCCGCCGCGCCAGCTTAGCCCGCCTCTGCTCACCCTGAGCTGGTGCTCGTCCGCTCCAGCCGCCAGAGCCGGCGTCTAGTTTCCAGCCCCGGGGAACTGGCGTCCCTTCCGGCCATTTCGCGCCGGTGAGGTCCGCGCCGGTGAGGTCCGCGCCGGTGAGGTCCGCGCCGGTAAGGTCGGCGCCGGTGAGCTTGGTGGCGACGCGGTGCGCGTCGTGCGGGAGCTCCGCTTCGGCGAGTTCCGCGTCGTTGAGCTCAACTGGTGCGAGGACCGCGCGTATCAGGATCACCCCGGTGAGGTCCGCCCCGGTGAGGTCCGCGCCGCCCAGGTCCACACCGCTGAGGTTCACGCCGGCGAGCTTGGCCCCGGCCAGGTGCGCGCCATGCGGGAGCTTCGCGCCGGCGAGCGCCGCGCCAGACAGGTCGATGGGCCGGATGCTGCGCGTCGGGTCCCCGCGCCCGGCCATGGTAAGGCGCCCGACCACGGTGAGGGCGGCCTGGACGTCGGCCTGGGGCGATCGCTCAGGCTCCGCGCCGTCCGGCCTTGACGGGCGCGTCGAGACCGGTGCGTGCTCGCGGACGAACGCGGTAAGCACCTCCATCACGGCCGGATGGTCTCTCGCGGAGTCGCGGGCGACACGCTCCAGGGCGTAGATGCCGCCGAGGCGGACGTCCGGCTTCTTGCCGCCGAGCTGCTTAATGGCCTGGGTATAACGATCAGTCACGTGTCCCTGCTCGGTCAGCTCGAACGTGCGCCGCGACAGCTCCACCGCGCGCCGCGACAAAAGGACGTTTTGCGCGGTGAAGATCAACGCCCCGGCGGCGAACAGGCCCGCGCCAAGCGTCAGGAGCCGCCCCCGCGCATCATCTCGCGCCGTCTGGAGCAGCGCTCCGTCGGCTGAGCCGACATCATGGTGCGCTATCCAGTCCGCCGCCGGCACGAACAGCACCCACGCAACCACCAGCGCCAGCACGACGGCGGCGATCCCGGCTATCAGCCACCGGCTGCCACGCGGCAAGCCAGCCCAGCGCTCTAACATGATCAAACGCTAAAGGGTGCCATCCTCGAAGCGGAATAGGGTAGCCGGACCTGAAGATCCGGTATGGCGTGGCCGTGCTGTGCAAAGACCATCAGCCAGGCCAACGCTCAGGCCGAGAACACCGCGTCATCGGATCTAGCCACGCTGCAGGGCGCGGCTAACCTCGCCACCGACCTGGGCAAGCCCGCATCGGACGTCAGCCAGGCCCTGGAGGACCGCCACGGGATGTCCAGGCTGAACCGTGCCAAGCGCGTTTCCGTGCACCGTGTTGTGGAGTACGGCAGCGGGCCGGCGGGCTGGCGGCCGCCGCGCGGTCAGGTGGCGTGATCCTTCCCCCGGAACCCGATGCCCCTCATCCGCTCATCGAACCGCCAAGCCGTGAGGGAGGTCGCTGTGGCTACTGGCGCTGATCATTACCTGCGTGCTGAAGAACTGCTGTCCCGCGATGGGCGGCTGACCGGCGAGATGCTCGCCGCTGCGCAGGTACACGCCATGCTGGCGCTGGCCGCCCCGACCGCCCTGATCGGCGGCGACCGGATCGAGGCTGACGCATGGCGTGAGGTAGCGGGAACCAGGCTTGAGGACTTGCCGCGGTCGCGCTGACTAGCCTTGGCGTACTGGGGCCGGTCCGCACGCAACAGCGAGGCGGCCGGTGATGTAACGACGGCCGGATCACGTCTGAGCCGACGGCCGCGTCCAGCCGATCTTCGGCGGCACCACCGAGATCCAGAAAGAAATCATCGCCCGCAGCCTCGGTCTGTAGCCCGACCAGGGCTTCTACGAAGTCCGTGCTTCCGATTTCTGACACGATGTTAGGCGAAAAGCTAGAACTGGCCCTGCTGCGGACATCCATGTCGGGCAGTGCAGGGCCGTGCAGTCCGGGGCTTCTGCCTGGGGCCACAGAGCAGTTAAGGCCGGTTCGACAGGCTCTGAGGTCGGCGGTCAGCAGCACGCTGAGTGATCGCGGGATCCACCGAGAACACGCACACTCACGCCGTTATCTCACGGTTCTCCGCCGTGGCGTTCCCGCGCCTGCGGCGGTGGATAAGGATCGTTCTGCGGTCCGGGTGGCCGTGTGGGCCCTCAGGTTCTCACCGCTGCTTATCGTCGGCCGGCCCTGTTCGGGCGCCTTCGCCCCGGCGAGCAGGATCTGGTGCTGGTCGGCTGCCTCCGCAGCCGTTGGCCCGCGCTCCGGCTGCTGATCAGCGCCCTCCGGCTAGCCCGCTGTGCTGTGCTACTTCACCGGGCCGGCCGTGGACTTGGCGATCAGGGCGGAGGTACAACCATAAGCGTGATGACGGTGGGCGGGCGGCTGGTGCGCCGTGACCAGACCCTGCGATGCGACGCGGCGATCGTGGGTAGGGGGCCCGGCGGCGCGACCGTAGCGCGAACGCTTGCCGAGGCGGGCGCCGATGTGATCGTCCTCGAGGAGGGTCCCGCAGCCGCCCCGCCCGGCGACGGGCGGCAGGCATAGGCGTCCTTGGAGGAGACAGTTATGGTTAACGTGTCACGGCCAGTCCGGCGTTTGGCAGCGGTGGTGGTTGTGCTGTGCGCAGCGATCACCTGCGGGACGCTTCCGGCGGCCGTCCTCGCAGCCCCGGCGCCGTCACCGGGCCTTGGCAGGCCGGTGAACGGTGGCGGGCAGCTGGGCCACGCCGGCCGATGGATCACCGACGCGAGCGGCCGCGTGATCGTGCTGCACGGGACGAATATGGTGTACAAGCTCGCGCCGTTCTACCCGGCTGCGGCTGGCTTCGACGCTGACGACGCCACCTTCCTGCGGTCCATCGGTTTCAACGCGGTGCGGGTCGGCGTCCTGTGGCAGGCGGTCGAGCCCGAGCCCGGCGTCTATGACGACGGCTACCTGAACAAGATTGCCAAGACCGTCAGCATGCTCGGCCACCACGGCATCTTCTCGCTGCTGGACTTCCACCAGGATATGTACAACCAGCTCTTCCAGGGCGAGGGGTTTCCCCGCTGGGCCGTGCAGGACGGTGGCCTGCCGAACCCGCGGCACGGGTTCCCCGGCAACTATCTGTCCAACCCTGCACTCCAGCGTGCCTACGACAACTTCTGGGCCAACAAGCCGGGGCCGGGCGGCATCGGGCTGCAAGACCGGTACGCGGCGGCGTGGGCGCATGTCGCCCAGCGGTTCCGGGGCAACCCGTCCGTGCTCGGCTATGAGATCATGAACGAGCCGTTCCCCGGCAGCGACGTCCTCGCGTGCGTGGGTAAGGCGGGTTGTCCGGTGAAAGACGCCGAGCTAACGGGCCTAGAGCGCAAGGTGGATCGCGCGATCAGGTCGGCCGACCCTCGCACGCTCGTGTTCTACGAGCCGTTCACGACGTTCAACTTCGGGTTCACGGACGATATCGGTTCGCTCGATGACCCGGACGCAGTGTTCGCCTGGCACGACTACTGCCTGTTGAACGAAGCGGCGGGCTGCGCCACCCACGTGACGGCAATGGCCAACGCCGCCGCCTTCGCGGCACGCAGCGGTGACGGCTCGATGATGACCGAATTCGGAGCGACGGCTGGTGCGCGAGACCTGCATCAGATGGTCTCGCTCGCAGACCACTACATGGTGTCCTGGACCGAGTGGGCCTACTGCCACTGCGGTGACATCACCGGCTCCCTCACGGAAGGGATGGTGGACCACCCGGTCAAGGCCAAGCGCGGCGCCAACCTGGTGACGAGCATCCTCGACTCGCTCGTCGAGCCGTATCCGCAGGTGATCGCGGGCACGCCCCGCTCTTGGGGCTACGACCATTCCACCAGGATGTTCAGCTTCACCTACACCACACGCAAGGCATCGGGATCCGGCTCGTTCCCCGCCGGGTCAGTCACGCAGATCGCAGCACCACGATTGGACTACCCGAACGGCTATGTCACGAAGGTGAAGGGCGGCATCGTCGTTTCTCCTCCCGGGGCGCCCGTCGTGCGGGTGGCCTCGAGCCCAGGTGCCGCACTCGTGACCGTCTCAATCACGCCGGTAGAGCATCCTCATAGTTCCCGACGCTGATGGCCAGATCCTTGCACCGGGAGCGAGGTCCGGTCGACGCCTGGAGCGCTATTCAGCACCGGCCAGTCTGCAACCGGTTGTGCCTACCGGGCACGACCCAGGCCTGCCGACTCAAACGGCAGCACACGTCATAACCGGATAATCTGCACGCAGACGACCGAAGGGTCTATACAGCTGACGCAAGCAAATATTCGGCGATAGGTAGCTCGGAGACCTATCGTTTCTGCTCACACCGTGTGATCGGTGATCGATCTCAGGGGAGCGCACACTCCCGCCGCTATGCGTGGATAGCTTGGCGGTGGCGGGCGCTGTCTGTGGCGGCACAGCTGATCTGTGCGGGCGGGCGCTGACGGCAGGCTGAGCGGCCGGAAGGCCTGCGGGTCGCGTGGGTCGTGCCCGGGCGTGGCTACGGGCGGCGCGGAGCAGGCTTGGCTGCCTGCCACCCGGCGGCGGGTGTGCGGCATGTCTTGGCGGCCGGCCGCGTGTGGTGCGGGATCAGGCAGCGGCGGGGCGCCGCTAGTTGCCGCGTGGCCTGGGGGCGGTCATGCTGTGGTGGTGAAATCGGTGCTGGTAACTGGTGCGTCGACCGGTATCGGCCAGGCGTGCGCGCTGCGCTTGGACGGCCTCGGCTGCCGGGTCTACGCCGGCGTGCGCAGCGGCAAGGACGCGGACGGGCTGCGTGAACGCGGCTCGGGCCGGATCGTGCCGGTGTTCGTGGACGTGACCGATCAGGCGCAGATCGACGCGGCCGCCGGTCAGGTCGCCGCGGGCGGCGGCAGCCTGGACGGTGTTGTCAACAACGCCGGGATCGGCCGGGGCGGCCCGCTGGAGTACCTGCCGCTGCAGGACTGGCGCGAGCAGCTGGAGGTGAACGTGCTCGGGCAGGTCGCGGTGACCAAGGCGATGCTGCCGTTCATCCGCGTCGCCCGGGGCCGGATCGTGTTCATCGGCTCGATCAGCGGCAAGGTGGCCACCGCGCTGACGGGGCCGTACTGCGCGTCGAAGTTCGCGATCGAGGCGATCGGCGAGTCGCTGCGGGCCGAGCTGCGCCCGTGGGGCATCGCCGTGTCGGTGGTCGAGCCCGGGGCGGTCAAGACGCCGATCTGGGACAAGGCCCGGGCCGAGGCCGACCGCCTGGAGCAGGCCCTGCCGGAGGAGGCCAGGACCTTGTACGCCAGGCACGTCGCGGCGATCCGCAAGGGCATCGAGATGCAGGACCGGAACGCGGTGAGCCCGGACAAGGTCGCTGCCGCGGTCGAGCACGCGCTGTTCTCCCGCCGCCCGAAAACCCGGTACCTGGCCGGGACCGATGCCCGGGTGCAGAGCCTGCTGGTCCGCTGGCTGCCCGACCGGCCGCGGGAAGCGATCATCCGCCGGTTCGCCGGCCCGTAGCCGCACCATAGCCCTCAGCGGGCACGCCCCGGCGTGCACCCCCGCCACAGGACCAGCAACCGGATCGCCGCCGGGTGGCGGGCGCGCGGGACACCATGCAGCCAGCATCATCCCGCCACCCCCGGCTACCTGCGTACCCGTTTCCCGACGCCGAAACCGCCGATATGGGCGCCGTGCTGATGCGGGGCATTTTGGTCCGGGCCGGGCCGGAGTTGGTAGTTCTGGGCGGCCGCACTGCCTTGGCTGGCGGTGTTTGCACCGCGGCAGCGGATTACTGGTCAGGTGTTCAGCTTGTCCCGTTCGGCCCTGGGCAGGCGGGCCACCACCAGTTCGTAGGAATGATCGATCAGGTCAAGCAGTTCAGTCTCGGGTACCGAGCCGTCGAGAGTGTGACGGTGTTCCAGTGCCGCTTGTGGAGGTCGTAGCCCGCGGTGATCGCGGCATATCGGCGGCGCAGCCCAGCCGCGAGATCGGGGTCGCATTTGAGGCTGACGCTGCAAGGGGACGGTCCCAGCGTCACCAGCACGAACATCTTGCCGGCAACCTTGAACACCGCCACTTCATCGCCGAACGGGTAATCGTCGGCCGATCCTGGCTTGGCGCTGCACGCCGTGATCACCCGGTCTCGCAGTGAATCGGCCATCACCTGCTCACCTGCCCGCCCGCGCGCTCCTGCCTGCCGCCAGTCCCGGGACGGGAAGATAGCGGAGATGCGGTAACGGCGGCATCGAGTCAAGGCTGGCTTGGCCTACGAGGTGATCTTTCACGGGGCTGACAACTGCTGAACGAGGGCCGGCGTCGATAGATGCATCCTGTCGGCGCAAGCGCGGATCACGGCAACCGCAGCAGCCAGTGCATACCACCAGAAGTCGTCAGTCTGCCACCAGGCCACCTCGTCGAGCAGATCCGGCTGGATCCCGCCACGGGCTGACGCGCTGGCCAGGATCGCAAACTGGATCTTGCGGTTCTCCCGCCCTTGGAACTTGCACTCGGCCAGGTATTCCTCGCGCAATCCCGCATAAAGGATGGGGTCGGCCGGCCCGACGCCGGCCACTTCCAGCGCGTCGGCCGACAGGCGCATGAACACCTCTCCCGGGAACGTGTCGTGAGGAGGATGCAGCTCCTCGATGGCAGCCGCTAGATCGAACACGTCGTCGCCTCGCGCCAGGCCGGACAAGAGCAGGCGAATAGCCTCAGCACCGTCCTGATCCGTCGGACCCTTCCTGGCCATACCTCAAACCCTATGCCCAGGCCCGGCAAGATTCCGGGTCATCACCGAGCGTGGCCAACGGCCGAGAACGTGAACCCGCACCTCACCGCCGATCGGTGCGGCTGGGGCCCACCTTGGCAGTCATCAACTGAGGTACGCAGATCTGGTCATTATGTGGCCCGAAGGCGAAGATGATCTCCGATCACCTGGATGATGCTGATGAGCGGGCCATGAGTGAGACGTGTCACGTCGGGCGTGACCCGGCCGCGTCACCAGGCGCGGGCCGCGGGGAGCGGTTGCGGCAGGATCGGGCGGAGGCCCTGCTCAGTTGCGTCGCAGACGGCGGGATTGCGGTAGGCCCCTGGATGCCGGCTCCTATTCAGGAAGGCGGGAGCCGGGGAATCCACGGACCGGATGGATTTCGTAGGTGAAGATCCCGGCGGCCAGTCCGGGGTCGTGGTCCATGATCGCGCGAACGTCATCTGGCGGTGCGTTGAAAATGTAGAGGCCGGCCAGGTTATTGTCGTCGGTGGCCGGCAGCACGATGGGGAGCACGCCATGCTCGCGCAGGGCGAAGTTGCGCCTGCCATGTTCCCAGATGATGGGGTCGACGTCGGGCCGGGCGAGCTTGCCGATGGCGCGCAGGAGCACCACCGTGTAGGGGCGTGCCGCTCGCAGCCGCTCGTGCATCACCTCGTCGGTGATGGCTGGTAGCGGGGCGCCGGCGACGTGCTGGAGGTCAGTGACCAGGACGCGGTTCATATGAGGTCCTTTCAGGTGGCAGGGCGCACACGGCCGGGTGGTGTGACGGCAGCCGGCGGGGTCCGGCGGCTGCCGCCGGCGCGTGTCAGCGTTGTGCGGCGATTTCGGCGAAGCGGCTGCGCGGCGCGTGTCAGCGTTGTGCGGCGATTTCGGCGAAGCGGCTGAGGTTCCAGCCTGAGCCGACCGCGTCGCGCATGCTCTCCCAGCCGTCGCCGTGGCGGTCGAGGTGGTGGTGGGTGAGCACCACCCGGGTGCGTCCGGGTCCGTCGGGGGTGAAGGTGACCTCGACTTCACTGGTCTTCGCCGGGTCGGTCTCGAGCTGCCAGCGCAGGTTGATGTCCCAGCTGAAGCAGACCCGGTGCGGAGGCTCGTAGGCGAGTACCCGGGCCCAGCGGCACTCGCTGCCGTCGGCGCCGCGGTCGATGATGTGGCCGCCGACGTGCGGCTCGAATACCATCTCGGCTAGTTCGGCCTGCAGGATGTGATGGCCGGGGTCCCACCAGGAGCCGATGCCTTCGGTGAACACCCGGAAGGCGTGCTCGATCGGCGCCTGGACCTCGGCCGCGGTAGTGACCGAGGTCGCTTGCAGTCGTGTGGTCATGTCTCCTCCTGGATCGGGTGGCTGGCAGCGGTGCGGAACCTGGCGAGGGACTGCTGCCAGAACTGCTCGAAGTAGTCGCGGATCGCGGCGAGGCCCGCGGGGTCGACCGAGTAGACGCGGCGCGTGCCTGCCGCGTGGTCGGTGACGAGTCCGGCCGATTTGAGGACCTTGAGGTGCTGCGAGACAGCGGGACGGCTCACTGGCAGCTCGCGCGCCAGTTCACCGACCGCGCTCGGTGACTGGGCCAGCCGCTCAAAGATCGCTCGCCGGGTCGGATCCGCGAGCGCCGCGAGCACGGCTGAATGGTTAGCCATGACTTACGGTAAGTTATAGCTTACGGAAGCTTGCTGTCAAGCCGATGGTGTTGCCGGCCGTGTCTGCCCGGCCGGCTACGCGGACCAGCCCGGTCTCGCCGGGCCGGGTCACGTCCGGTTCCGCGAGGAACAAGCGATTCGCCAATCGCCTGTCTGCGCCAGCCAGAAGGTTCTTCCCGTGGCTGATGCGATCTTCGAGGAACCCCGGCCCGCGCAGATCTATGATCCTCTGGATGCTGACTGAGTGCGATCTCGACGCCTACGCCGTTTGGCCGGCGAGTTCAGCGCTGGGAGCGTCCCGGACACCGGCTGCGGGACAGGGAACCCTCGCCTGCCTGCTTGTCGGACGTGGCTTGGAGGTCATCGCTACCGGCGCGGCCGCCGCCTCCTTGGGCGTCGCCCGGCGCAAGCCCGGGGCGAGCCTGGCGCCGGCCGCGTCCGCTGGCTGCATCCAGATGCCACGGATCTGCCCCCACTGCAGGCCCATCTCGCGACCACAACCGGGAACGTGGCCTAGGTCTTCGTGACCGACCAGGAGCGGGGCGGCAACGCTGCGGGCAGTCCATGAGACCTTGCGACCCGAAGGTCTGCTGGTGTTCGAGAGCCGGGATCCCGCGAAGAAGGCGGGGCTGGAGCAGAACCGGGACCCGGCCTGCCACCGTGCCGTCATCCCGGACGCCGGCCTCGCCGAGACGTGGACAGACCTGACGGACGCTGAGGGCAACCTGGCCTCCGTCCAGATGACAAAGATGAACAGCGTAGGCGAGTCGGGAGCCTCCGGAACTTCGAGCCGGCGGTTCACACGATCTGACGGCCGGGTCCTTTGCCGCGGTTTGAGGCTGGCGACCGCCCGCTTTCCTGGGCGGCTGGGATGCCGCGCGTTCGCGGCGGGTGGCGGGAGTGCGGGCGGGTAGAGTCGTGCTGGTGGACGGCATCCATGACCTGGGTGGCATGCAGGGCTTCGGGCCGGTGGCTCATTCGCCGGCGGAGCCGGCCTTCCCCGACCGGTGGCAGGCGGTAGCCCGGGCGCTGATGGCGGTTGTCGCTGGGCGCGGTCCAGGCCAGCGGGGGCGAGTTCCGGCACTCGATCGAGCGGATGGAGCCGGGCCACTACTTGACGTCGAGCTACTACGAGCACTGGCTGACCGCGGCGGCCACCTTGGCTGTCGAGCACGGGCTGGTGACCCGCGCAGAGCTCGAGGGGCGCGCCGGCGGGCGGTTTCCGCTGAGCGGCCCGGTGCTCGCGCCGCCCGTGGCTGACGCCGGTCCCGACGTCGAGGCAGCCCGGTTCGGGGTCGGCGACCGCGTGCGGGTGCGCGAGTGGCATCCGCCCGGCCACACCCGCTGCCCGGGGTATGTCCGGGGCAAGGCCGGAGTGGTGGTCCGGGTGGACGGCATCTATTCGGTGCCCGATATCGAGGCTCATGGCGCCGCCCGCCGCCGCGAGCCGACGTACTCGGTCCGGTTCGACGCCGCCGACCTGTGGCGGGACGGCCAGCGCGGCGTGCGGGTGCACGTCGACCTGTGGGACAGCTACCTGGAGCCGTCATGAGCGAGGAGGGCCATCACCCCGCTGCGGTGTCGCCGGTCGAGCAGCGGGTCGCGGCGCTGGAGGCGTTGCTGACCGAGCGGGGGCTGGTGCCCGAGGGGTTCATCGAGGAGATCACCCGCCGGTATGAGTCGGAGATCGGCCCGATGAACGGGGCGAAGGTCGTGGCCCGCGCCTGGACCGACCCCGCCTACAAGCAGCGGCTGCTGGCCGACGGGCACCGCAGCCATCGCCGAGCTTGGCTTCGGCGGCCCGGAAGGCGATCACATGGTGGTCGTGGAGAACACCCCTGCCGTGCACAACGTCATCGTGTGCACGCTGTGCTCGTGCTATCCGTGGCCGACACTGGGGCTGCCGCCCGCGTGGTACAAGGACCCCCCGTACCGGGCCCGGATGGTCCGCGAGCCCCGGGCGCTGCTGGCCGAGATGGGCTGCGCGCTGCCCGGCGATGTGGAGATCCGGGTGTGGGACTCCTCCGCCGAGGTCCGCTACCTCATCCTGCCCGAACGCCCGCCGGGGACCGAGGACATGACGGAGGCGGAGCTGGCCGGGCTGGTCACCCGGGACTCGATGATCGGCGTGGCCCGGCTGTGAGCGCGCCGCTGAGCCTGCCGGGGATGGACCTGCCCCGCCGGAACGGCGAGCTGGCCTTCAACGCACCCTGGCAGAGCACGGCGTTCGCGCTGGCGGCCGCGGTCATCGAGCACGCGTTCGGCGGCGACCGGGAACCGTTCCGGCGCCAGCTCATCAAGGCCATCGCGGCCGAGCCCGGCCGTCCCTACTGGGAAAGCTGGACCGCCGCGCTCGAGGCGCTGGTCGATACCCTGCCTGAGCCACCCAAGACGTAACGGAACGAGGCTGGGCGCCACGGCGCTGGCGTACCGGATCCGCCGATCTGTCGCCAGTCTCGTTGGCAGGGCATGACCATCCGTACCGCACCCGAACGGGATGTTCTGGGGCGGATTCTTGATCAGGAGCCAAGTTCGGGCTTGCGCGCCGAGTCGGTGACCCGGAACGTTTCCCAGCGCACCGCTTGGCTCTGCGCTATCGCGCACTGTGACATGACGTAGCAGGCAAGGCGGCTTGACGGTGGTGGCCTTATCGTCGCTGAGGCCGCGACTGGCCCAGCCTCCCGGTCTCAGCCCGGACCGGGAGGTACTCGATGACCGCCACCGCTACTACCGCCGTTCTCGTTCCCATCCAGCCAGCATTTACCGATGCCGAACGCCTGGCTCTGGCAGGCTTCCTGGCCGTACCCGCGGGCTGACCCGCGAAGCGTACGCACTGGACCTGCGCCAGTTCACCAGCTGGTGCCGGAATCATTCGCTGCCCCTGTTCTTTGCCATTCACCAGCACGACCGCGGTAACGGACCGCAGCCCCATGGTGAACGCGAACCGCCGCTATTCGCGACGACGAGACTTCTGCTGCGCTTCAGCCTGGATGCGCAGATCAGATGGTTCGGCGTGGCGGAGGCTGGTCGGCGCTTGCGGGGAGGCTGTCCGGGACGGACTGCGGTGTGCGCACTGCCCGCGCAGGCTGATCCGCTGGGCTTTCTCCGTCGACGCTGCGATGGCCGCAGAGCAGGCCGTTCGTCGCCGGGAGGGCGCTGGCTTCCCTGGCTCAGCCACCCGGTGATCATCGTTAGCGCGGGGACGACAACTGCCGCGATCCGATCACCAGGTCAGGCCCGGATCCTGCAGGTAGCCGGATATCGTTGACACTAAGATACCATAGGTATTACAGTACCGAAGTTATGAAGCGTTTGAACAGGGCCGAGCAAGCCGAACGCAACCGCGCACTGGTCCTGGACGCCGCCCGCCAGGTCTTCCTGGCCCGCGGCTACCATGGCGCGACGCTGGAGCAGATCGCCGATGAGGCGGGTTTCTCCAAGGGCGTGGTGTACTCGCAGTTCGAGAGCAAGGCCGACCTGTTCCTGGCCCTGCTGGAGGCCAGGATCGAGGAACGTGCGGCGGAGAATGCCAGGCTCGCGGAGTCACTGGCGGGTGACGGCGGCCTGCCGGCGTTGATGGAGCACCTGGCCCGCGGTGACCAGGCCACGCCCGGCTGGGTGCTGCTGGTGATCGAGTTCCGGGTGCATGCCGCCCGGGACCCGGTGCTGAGCCGCTGGTACGCCGCAGCCCATGACCGTACTGTGGACGCGCTGGCCGGGGTGCTGGCAACGGTCAGCGCAGCTGGCGGCGAAGAGCCTGCGGTCGCGCCGCGCCGACTGGCCGAGCTGGCGCTGGCCCTTAGCGTCGGCATCACGCTCGAGCAGGCGGCAAGCCCTGATGCGCTGGGTGGCCCGCTGCCCGCTGCCCAGCTGGTGGCCCGGATGCTCCAGCCGCTGGCCCGGCCGGCAGCGCCGGCTCCAGCAGCCGGATCGGCCCGGCCATGACCGCGGCGACCACCCCCGCGCGGCGCGCCACCCTGTCAGCCAGGGCGTCGGCCGAGCTGGGCCGGCGCCTTGGCCCGTACGCCGGGCGGCTCGGCTGGGATGCCGCCACATTGGCCGCGCATCAGCGGGACCGGCTGCGCGAGCTGCTTGGGCATGCGGCCGAGCATTCCCCGTTCCACGCCCGCCGGCTGCGCGGGATTGATCCGGGCCGGTTCGAGGTCGGCGACCTGGCCCGGCTGCCGGTGATGACCAAGACCCAGATGATGGCCGAGTTCGACAACGTCGTCACCGACCGCTGGCTCAGCCGCCGGCTCGTCGAACAGCACCTGGCCGCCTCGCTGCACGAGCCCGGCCTGCTGCTGGATCAGTACGTATGCCTGACGTCGGGCGGCTCCTCGGGCCTGCGCGGCATCTTCGTGCAGACGCTGGGCGAGTTCACCGATTTCGTCGCCTCACTGGTCCGGCCCGGATACGCCCGGGCGCTGGCCGCGGGAGGGCCGCCGCCAGAAGGCCTGGTGCTCGGCATCGTCGCCGCGGCCTCGCCGGTGCACTCCAGCGGGTTCGGCGCGGCCGTGGCCACTGGGCCGCCAGTCCGGTTGATCCCCGCGCCGGCGACGCTGCCGCTGGCTCAGATCGTCGCCCGGCTCAATGCCGCCCAGCCGCCCGCCCTGCTCGGCTATGCGTCCAAACTGGCCGAGCTGGCCCGCGAGCAGCTGGCCGGGCGGTTGGGCATCGCCCCGCGGTCGGTGACATCGGTGTCCGAACTGCTCACCCTGGCCGACCGTGCCGTCATCGAGCAGGCGTTCGCGGTGCCGGTGATCGACTCGTTCGTGTCCACCGAGGGACTCGTCGGGCACAGCGAGCCCGGCGGGTCGGTGCTGAGCTTCGCCAGCGACATGTGCCTGGCCGAGCTTGTCGACGAGGACAACAACCCGGTGCCGGCCGGCGTGCCCTCGGCCAAGGTGCTGGTGACCAACCTGCACAACCTCACCCAGCCGCTGGTGCGCTATGAGCTCACCGACCGGTTCACCAGGCCGCGAGTCAGTCCGGCAGCCGGCTGGATGTGCGCCAGCACCGACGGGCGGGCCGATGAGGTATTCCGCTACGGCAGCGTGGCCGTCCACCCCCACGTGATCCGCAGCGCCCTGGCCAGCGAGGGCGCGGTCCGCGAGTACCAGGTCCGGCAGACCGAAGGCGGCATCGACGTTGCCTGCGTCCCCGGGGGCCACCTCGCCACAGCAGCCCTGGCCGCGCGGCTTCAGCACGCCCTGCGCCAGGCAGGGCTCAGCCAGCCGCACGTTACCATCAAGCTGGCCGACGCGATCACCCGTGACCCCAAGACCGGCAAGGTCAGCCGCTTCATACCAATGCGCGGACAACTGGCCCAGCCCCGGGAGGCCGCGCGATGAATGCTGATCTTGCGGGGGCACGCACGGCAACGGGCGGCTACGTGCACGCGAACGCGGCTTTCGACGATGAACTGGGCCGGCTGCGCCTGCTGGAGGTGCGCTACGACCCGCACACCTTCCGCCGGCTGCGCATGTTCGGCCCGCTGGCCGGGGCCCGCTGCCTGGAGGTGGGCGCAGGAGCCGGCTCGGTGGCCCGCTGGCTGGCCGCCCAGGCCGGACCCTCGGGCCAGGTCGTAGCCACCGACACCGACCCTCGTTTTCTCGCCGATGCGGACAAGACCGGAGTGCAGGCCCGCCGCCACGACATCCTGGCTGGCCCGCCCGAACCTGGCCGCTACGACCTGGTGCATTGCCGGGCCCTGCTGCTCCATCTGGCCGATCCACGGCGAGCCGTCCGCCACATGGCGGCGGCGGTCCGGCCCGGCGGCTGGCTGCTCATCGAAGATGCCGACTACGTGTCGCTTGTCGCTGCCGACCCCGCTCACCCGCGAGCGGCCCGCTTCGACCAGACCGTCGGGAAGCTATCGACGTTCTTCGCAGCATCGGGAGCCTTTGATCCCTTCCTCGGCCGGTGCCTGCCGTCGCTAATCACCGCGGCCGGCCTGGCCGAAGCGGGATCCGAAGCGATCGCCTGCCACCGGCAGGGCGGCAGCGAGGAGGCCGAGTTGCTGCGCCGCTCACTGGAACGGATGAACCCCATGATCCTCGGCAACGGCGTGGTCGGCCACAAGGAGCTTGAAGCGGTGTCCGCGGCCACAGCGGACCCCTCGTTCAGCTTCCTGGACGCGCTGAGCGTCGCCGCCTGGGGCCGGGCACCCTGCTCAGGTGCCGCGCAATAACGTTCTCGGAACACGGTCGTCCCGGAGCCGCCGGACTTCCATGAGGCCCTCCAGCCCGCACCACCACCCCCAGGACCCGGACTGGCTCAGCGAAGAGGAAGCACGCCCCGGGACGCCGAACCGCCAAATCTGTGCCCGGCACGCAGCACGACCCAGCCCCAACAAGGCGCACCCCGGTGACACCCGGCTCGGGAGCCGCCTTGGCCCGCCGAGTCCCGCGCCACCGCATCCCCGCTTGGCAGCGGTCACCGCGGCTCCCGAGCCGGCCGGCCGAATCATCTGGGCTGTCGTGTGGGCCGCCGCGTGTGGTGAATTGGCTGGCCGCTGGCGATGGTGATGGTGATGGTGAAACCAACCACGAAGTCCGCCACCGCTGAGCTCAGCAGCTGCACAAACCAGCCAGGCAACATGCCAGAACCTGGCTAGGCCATCGAGGAGACCAGCGCCGATGTCCAGGGGGGCACCATGAAAAACCTGTTCAGTTACCGCACCATTTTTGGAGGGATTACCGTGAGACGATCCGTCATAGCAGGAGCAGTTCCTGCTCGATGTCGCCTCCGGCGAACCCGAAGACTTCTCCCTGCCAGCCGGGGACAACCTTCACTTCGTCACCCGCTCCCCGGCCTGCGTCTCGCCGGGTGCACCAGCGGTAGATCAGAGATTCTCGTTACTTCCTGGCCTCGGCATCCGGCCAGCAGGAACGATGTCACTGCATCGGTGAAGCCGTCTGGATCCTCCCAGAAAAGCAGATGGCCCAGGTCAGGGAAAGTCACAAGCCGAGCGTTCGGGATCCGGTCCGCGAGCAGCCTTCCGTTGCGCGGGTCGACCACGGTATCCGCGCCGCCATGCAGGACCAGCGTGCGCGCCAGGATGCCCGCTTGCCTCAAGCGCCCGTTGTACAGCGCTCCCGCAGCAGCCTGCGCCGACAGGGCTCCCGGATCCGTTGGCTGGGAGCCCTGCAGCTCGATGAGGCGATCGACGAGTTCTGGATGACGCTGGACGGTATGCGCAGATAGGCCATTCTCGGTGTGGCGGCGCCGCGCCACCTCGGCCGTCATGCCGGCGGTCGCCAGGAACAGCCGCACAGAGGCATTGGGCATGGGGTAGGCGAAGGGCCAGCCCGGTGTCGTGCACGCAAGGACGAGTCCGTCGACCCGCTCTGAGTGGGTAACCGCCAGCTCCTGGGCCACCATCCCGCCCAGGCTCACCCCCATCACGTAGGCCCTGCGGATGCCAGCGGCATCGAGCACAGCGACGATATCGCCGACCATGTCGGCTACGGCGAACAAGCCGACCGGCCGGTCGCTGCGCCCGCACCCCCGGTTGTCCACCAGCACAAGCCGGAAGTGGCGCCGCAGTTTCCGCCGCACCGGCTCCCACCCGAAACGGCCGAAACCCATCCCCTGGATCAGAACCAGCCATGGCCGCCGCCGGTGCATAGTTCCGCGCAGCTCGTAGGCGATCCGCAACTCACCGCTGCAGGCGTACCGGGTCCTGCTCACGTCGCCTCCTCAGGGCAGGTCGGCGAGCCTGCCTTGCTACCGGTGAAGACGCCGGGGAGTCCACCGGCACACCGGCTCCGTGGCGGCTGTCAAGGAGCGATCGGTGCGTATGGTGAGCATTTTGCTAAGTATATCAAGCAAACCGGCCTTGGGGGATTCCGCCGCTCCCACGTACTGGAAGGACAAGTCGATCGCGGGCATAACGCGCCGTCCAGGGCTTGATCAGCGAGTACCGGAGGACAGCCTAGCGATCACAGAAAGCACCAACTGAAAGACGGCGTCCGGGTATACCTGGCTTGGTGCCCAGGATCTGCAGCGCCGGGCGAACCGTGGCCGCGGTGGTATGGACCGCGCCCGCAACCATGCCGTCGACCTCGCCCTGCTTGAGCATCATGGTGCCGACCATGATCGGGTCGGCGAGGTGATCGCGGGCCACCTCCTCGGTCCAGCCTTTGTGCCGCCGCAGCTGGGCCAGCGGGGCGACGTAGCGCTCGGCGGCGGCCCGGGGATCGACCACGGTGACGCCGGCAGGCAGCCGCAGCCCGAGGCTGCGGGCCACCCCGGCGACCTGGTCGGGTGGTCCCAGCAGCACGCTGCGGGCGATGCCTCGCTCCGCGCACGCGACCGCGGCCTGTACGATGCGGGACTCGGTGCCTTCGGGCAGCACCACACACGCGCCGGCGGCACGGGCCAGCTCGACCAGCTGGAAGCGGAAGGCGGCCGGGCTGAGCCGACGAGACCGAGAGGAGCCGCCCAGCGACTCCAGCCAGGAGGCGTCCAGCGCATCGGCGATGCTGTCGACCACGCCCTCGATCCGTTCCAGGTCGTCGATCGGCAATCCCGGGTCGAGGTCACGCACCCGCGTCGCGGTCTCGTAACTGTCGTCGTCGACCACGAGAATGGGCAGGCCGGTGGCGGGCGTAGCCTGGGTGAGCTCCCATACCTTTGATACGCCGGGACAGGTCACCCTCGCTGGGCACCCGCGCGCTCAGCTCGCGAACCAGGTCGCAGACCCGCAACCAGGTCAGCTCGGGACGGTGCAGCACCGCGGCGATGAGCCGGAGCCCGCCACTTCCGGGGAGCAAAAGCGCGAACTTGACCGACGAGCTGCCCGAGTTCAGCACCAGCACCAAGCCGCCAGAACTGCCTGCGGCGGCCTGGCTCGAGCTCGCAGCCGTCGTCGGCACCCCAGCGATGCTCATCGGCGCCAGCGGCATCTCGCTCGGGCACCCATTGGCGGCCACCGGCGCCATCCTGGTCGTCAAGGCACTGTGTGAGCTGCGGCGGACCGGCGGCCGGTACGCGGTCGTCACCATGTGCATCGGCGGCGGCCAGGGCATCGCCGCGATCTTCGAGCGAATGTGAGCCGCTAGTGGTGGTAGCGGGGTAGCCATCTGGTGCGGTGGATGGCCTGGTCGATCTGGTCATCGGTGAGCGCGGGCGCGGCAGCATCGGCTACTGCGGCCTTGGCGACGGCGCTCGCCACGACTGTTGCGATGTCGGCGAGCTGAGCACGGTCGGGCAGCAGTGTCCCGTGCGGGTCGTGCCGGATCGTGGCGGCGTCGCCCACGGCGGCGGCAGCCGCGGTCATCATGGCGTCGGTGACCCGGGTCGCGTGCACGGCGGTCACAGCCAGGCCGACACCGGGGAAGATATAGATGTTGTTGCACTGGGCGACGGGGATGCTGGCGTCGCCGACCCTCATCGGCGCGAACGGGGATCCGGTGGCGACGAGCGCACGGCCTTCGGTCCAGTCGGCGAGATCTTGTGGGCGGGCCTCGCTGCGGCTGGTCGGGTTGGACAGCGGCATGATGACCGGCCGTCTGACGTGCGCGGCCAGGCGGCGCACGACTTGTTCGGTGAAAGCCCCGCTCGCGGTCGACAGTCCGATGAGCGCGGTCGGGTGCATAGCGTCGATCACGTCGGTGAGGCCGGCTGGCCGGCCAGGTTCCCGGCCGACCACGGCGGCAGGCGGCTGGGCGAGACGGCGCTGCGCCGGGCTGAGGTCCGGGCGGTCTGTGGTGAGCAGGCCGTTGATGTCGACCACGCAGATCCTGGCGTGGGCGTCTTGCTCGGGCAGGCCGTCGGCCGCCATCCCCCGCACGACCTGCTCGCAGACTCCGATGCCAGCCGACCCGGCGCCGAGCATCACCACGGTCTGGTCGCGCAGCCGCGACCCGGTAGCCGCGGCCCCCGCGGACAGCGCGGCCAGGACCACGGCAGCAGTGCCCTGGATGTCATCGTTGAAACTGAGCAGCTGGTCGCGGTAGCGCTCCAGGACCGGCAGGGCGTGCGGGGTGGCGAAGTCCTCCCATTGCAGCAGCACACCGGGGAGTTCGGCGCGCACGGCCTGGACGAACCGGTCGACGAAGTCGTCGTAGGCGGCGCCGCCGATCCGGCGGTGCCGCCAGCCCAGGTACAGCGGGTCATCCAGCAGCCCGGCGTTATCGGTGCCGACATCCAGCAGCACCGGCAGGGTGCGCGCCGGGTCGATGCCGCCCAGCGCCGCGTACAGCGACAGCTTGCCGATCGGGATGCCCATGCCGCCGATGCCCTGGTCACCCAGGCCCAGAATCCGTTGCCCGTCAGTGACGACGATGACGTCGACCTCGCGGCGGGGCCGGTTACGCAGGATCTCCCCGATGCGGTCGCGGTCGGGATAGGCGATGAAAAGGCCGCGCGGACGGCGGTAGATCTCGCTGAAGCGCTGGCAGGCCAGCCCGACCGTCGGGGTGTACAGGACCGGCAGCATCTCCTCGATGTGGTCAGACACCAGCCGGTAGAACAGCGTCTCGTTGGTGTCCTGCAGCGTGCGCAGGTTAATGTGCCGGGCGATGTCGGTGGGCTGCTCCTGGTAGGCCCGGTACCTGCGGCGCACCTGCTGCTCCAGCGTCTCCACCACAGCCGGCAGCAGGCCGCGCAGGCCCAGCCCGGAGCGTTCCTCCTCGGAGAACGCGGTGCCCTTGTTCGTCAGCGGATCCTCCAGCACCCGCACCCCCGGACCCTGACCGGCGCTCATGACCTCTCCTCCCATTCTCGACACCCGTTCGGACCGCGCTGGCGCGGCCTGCGCCCGGCGGATCGGGCCAGCGTCGGTGTGTCAGCGGGTGATGGCCACCTTGAGGGCCTTGGTCTCTGCTGCGCGGCCGAAGGTGGCATAGGCGTCGATGATGGCCTCGAACGTGAAGTGGTCGCTCACGAACTTCTCTAGTGTGAGCCTGCCCTGGGCGAGCAGTCTGAGCAGCATCGGCGTCGTGGTGGCGCTCACCAGGCCGGTGGTGACGGCAACCCGTCCCGGGACCGGCGAATGACTGTGCCAACGCGACCTCCCGGTGAGCAAACGTCCGTGTCGGTACGGAACGCCACCGGGGTCCGGAGCAACGCCTATGCAGCAAAGCTGGGGTGGCAAAACCGAACCCATCGCACCCTATGCTCAGCGTACGCTTAACCGGAAACTTTGCATCTACCAGCCGCCCCGCGGACCAAGCTGAACCGGAACCAGCGATCCCCCGCAGACTAAGGTGTCGGCGAGCAGGGAAAGCTCGGTGACCGGCACGACAGCGATGACGGGCTTGGTCAGCGGCGGACCAGCGATCGCGCAGCGGCCGAGGGCGTGCCCGGCCCGCTGATAGTAGCGGTGGATCCGGGTGAAAAGAACGATGAGGGCGGGTATGGCCAGCACGACTACCCAGGCTCCGTCGGTGAACCTGGTGACCAGGAAGACCGCCGTGGCGGTGGCGGCGGCGCCGATGCCGTTGGTGGCCGCGCGCTGCTGCCGGCCATGCGGTCGGCTGCGCCACGCCCGTACTCTACGGCACCGCCGCCTGGGGCCTGCGGCAGCCGACCCGGGAACCTGAGATCAGCCAAGAGCAGTGCTCCCGCCCCCGGCGGGCGGCGGCAGTGCCGACCTCGGCCAGGTCCGCCAGGACCAACTGGGCCGCGGCGACAGGCCTGGGACCTTGGTCTCTGACGGGGACAGGAGTATCGGCGTAGCCTGACGGACATGCCACCCGGACCAGGACGACGCGACGTCACGCCGTTGCCGGATCTGCTGCACGGGCGGTCCCGGACCGGTCCGGTCCGCCAGCAGCGCCCTGCCTACGTCGACTTGCTGCCACCCTGCAACGCCGGCTGCCCGGCCGGAGAGAACATCCAGGCCTGGCTGGCGCACGCCGAGACCGGTGATCACGAGGGCGCGTGGCGGCAGCTGACCGCCGACAACCCGATGCCGGCCATCCACGGCCGGATCTGCTACCACCCGTGTGAGAGCGTCTGCAACCGGGCCAGCCTCGACAGTGCCGTCTCGATTCACTCGGTCGAGCGGTTCCTCGGCGATCTCGCGCTCGAGCGGGGGTGGTCCTTCGACCCGCCCCCGGTGCGCAGCGGCAAACGGGTGCTGGTCATCGGCGCCGGGCCGAGCGGGCTTTCCGCCGCCTACCACCTGGCCCGGCTCGGCCACCAGGTGGAGGTAAGGGATGCGGGCGAGCAGCCGGGCGGGATGATGCGGTACGGCATCCCGGCCTACCGGATGCCACGCGACGTCCTGGGCGGCGAGCTTGACCGGATCGCCGCGCTGGGCGTGCGCATCAGCTGCGGACACCGGGTGGAGGACCTGGACGCCGAGCGCCGCGAGGGCGGCTTCGACGCTGTCTTCGTCGCGGTGGGCGCGCACTTGTCCAAGCGGGTCGACATCCCGGCCAAGGACGCGGGACCGATCGTGGACGCGGTGTCGTTCCTGCGCAGTGTCGCCTCGGGTGAGCGGCCGGTGATCGGCCGGCGCGTCGCCGTCTACGGCGGCGGCAACACCGCGATGGACGCCGCCCGGGTCGCCCGCCGCCTGGGCGCGAACGACGCGCTGATCGTCTACCGGCGGACCCGCGAGCAGATGCCGGCCCATGCCGAGGAGGCTGAGGAGGCGGAGCGGGAGGGGGTGCGGATCAACTGGCTGCGCACGATCACCGCGTTCGACGGCCCGGAGCTGACCGTCGAGGCCATGGAACTTGATGAGCACGGATTCCCCCAGCCGACCGGGCGGTTCGAGACGCTGGCCGCGGATACCGTGATCCTGGCCCTCGGCCAGGACACCGACACCGCGTTCTTGCGCCGGGTACCCGGAGTGGAGTTCGATCGGGACGGCACCGTGCAGGTGTCGGCGTCGATGATGACCGGATGCCCCGGCGTGTTCGCCGGCGGGGACATGGTGCCGTCCGAGCGTACCGTGACGGTCGGGGTGGGGCACGGCAAGAAGGCGGCCCGCAACATCGATGCCTGGCTGTGCGGCATCGCGACATCTCACCGGCCCAAGCATGACGTTGTCACGTTCGGTGACCTGAACTTGTGGTATTTCGGCGATGTCGCCCGGGCGCAGCAGCCGGAGGCCGCCCCGCAGGAGCGGATCGCGGATTTCGGTGAGGTGCTCGGCGGCCTGTCCGAGCGGGAGGCGACGCATGAGGCAGGCCGCTGCCTGTCGTGCGGCAACTGCTGTGAGTGCGACGGCTGCCTGGGCGCGTGCCCCGAGGACGCGGTGATCAAGCTGGGTCCCGGGAATCGCTACGAGTTCGACTATGACCGGTGCACCGGCTGCGGTGCGTGTTATGAGCAGTGCCCGGTGCACTCGATCGAGATGGTCTCGGAGGACGGATGACGCGTGCCACGGTCGACGGCAACGAGGCCGCGGCCTCGGTCGCCTACCGGCTGAACGAGGTCTGCTGCATCTACCCGATCACGCCGTCCTCGCCGATGGCCGAGCTCGCGGACGAGTGGTCCAGCCAGGGCCGGCCCAACGTGTGGGGCAGCGTGCCGGTGGTGGTGGAGATGCAGAGCGAGGGCGGGGCGGCCGGCGCGTTGCACGGTGCGCTGCAGAGCGGGGCGCTGGCCACCACGTTCACCGCGTCGCAGGGCCTGCTGCTGATGATCCCGAACATGTACAAGATCGCCGGTGAACTGACTCCGGCCGTGCTGCACGTCGCGGCCCGGTCGCTGGCGGCGCAGGGGCTGTCTATCTTCGGGGATCACTCCGACGTGATGGCGGTGCGGCAGACCGGGTTCGCGCTGCTCGCCTCCGCGTCGGTCCAGGAGGCGCACGACCTCGCGCTGGTGGCGCAGGCGGTCACTCTGGCGACCCGGGTGCCGTTTGTGCATTTCTTCGACGGGTTCCGCACCTCGCACGAGCTGAACACGATCGATCTGCTGTCCGACGACGACCTGCGCGCACTCGTCCCGGCGGAACTGGTCCGCGCGCACCGCGGCCGGGCGCTGACACCGGAGCGGCCGTTCATCCGTGGCACCGCGCAGAACCCCGACGTCTACTTCCAGGCGCGGGAGACGGTCAACCCGTTCTACGCCGCCGTGCCGGACGCCGTGGAGCGGGCGATGTCCCAGCTGGCCGAGCGGTCCGGCCGCCATTACCACATCGTGGAATACACCGGTCACCCGGAGGCCGATCGGGTGATCGTCGTGATGGGATCGGCCGCGCAGACGGCCGGCGACACCGTCGCCCACCTGTGCGCGCAGGGCGAGCGGGTCGGCGTGCTCCAGGTCCGGCTGTTCCGGCCGTTCCCGGTCCGGGCCCTGCTGGACGCGCTGCCCGCCAGCGCGGCCCGGGTCGCGGTACTCGATCGCACCAAGGAGCCGGGCTCGAGCGGCGAGCCGCTGTTCCTCGACGTGGTCGCCGCGCTGGCCGAGGCGCACACCGGCGAGGAGCGCGCAGTCATGCCGCTAGTGACCGGCGGCCGTTATGGCCTGTCGTCCAAGGAACTAACCCCCGGCATGGTCGCCGGGGTGTTCGCGGAGCTGGCCCGCGACCAGCCGCGGCGCCGGTTCACGATCGGCATCACCGACGACGTATCCGGCCTGAGCCTGCCGTATGACCCGTCGCTGGACATCGAGCCGCCCGGCACGGTCCGCGCGGTCTTCTTCGGCCTCGGCTCGGACGGAACGGTCGGCGCGAACAAGAACACGATCAAGATCCTTGGCGCCGAGGAGAACCTGAACGCGCAGGGGTACTTCGTCTATGACTCCAAGAAGTCAGGCTCGCAGACCGTGTCCCACCTGCGCTTCGGGCCGCAGCCGATCCGCGCGCCGTACCTGGTCCAGCAGGCCGGCTTCGTCGGCTGCCATCACTTCGGGCTGCTGGACCGGCTCGACGTGCTCGGCCTGGCGGCACCCGGAGCGACCCTGTTGCTCAACTGCGTGCAGCCACCGGATGAGGTCTGGGACGCGCTGCCCCGCCCGGTCCAGGAGAAGATCCTCGCCAAGCGGATCGAGGTGTTCGCGATCGACGCCGCCCGGATCGCCCGCGACGCCGGGCTGGCCGGGCGGACCAACACCGTGCTGCAGACCTGCTTCTTCGCGATCTCGGGCGTACTGCCCCGGGATGAGGCGATCGCCAAGATCAAGTCGGCGATCGCCAAGACCTACGGCCGCCGCGGCGCCGAGGTGGTCGCGCGGAACGACGCCGCCGTCGACAGCGCGCTGGCCGGGCTGCACCAGATTCCGGTACCCGGGCGAGTGACGTCGGCCAGGGAACTGCCGGCGGTCGTGCCCGCCAGTGCGCCGGAGTTCGTCCGTAACGTCACCGCGGTGATGATGGCAGGACACGGCGACGACCTGGCGGTCAGCGCGCTGCCGGCGGACGGCACCTACCCGAGCGGCACCGCGGCGTACGAGAAGCGCAACGTCTCCGAGCTGGTCGCGGAGTGGGACCCAGACCTGTGCATCCAGTGCGGCAACTGCAGCTTCGTCTGCCCGCACAGCGTGATCAGGTCCACCTATTACGACGAGTCGCTGCTGGCCGGCGCGCCCTCGGCATTCCGGTCGGCTCCGCTGGATACTCGCGGGCTGCCGGACACCCGCTTCACGCTGCAGGTCTACGTGGAGGACTGCACCGGCTGCGAGCTGTGCGTGCAGGCATGCCCGGTCACGGCGCCAGTGGCCGCGCCGGGAGAGCCTGAGCGCAAGGCGATCAACCTCGCGGCCCGGGAACCACTGGTGGCCGCCGAGCGGGACAACATCGCGTTCTTCGAGACGCTGCCGGTGGCCGACCGGTCCCGGGTGGATTTCGGCACCGTGCGCGGCACGCAGTTCCTGCTCCCGCTGTTCGAGTTCTCCGGCGCCTGCGCCGGCTGCGGCGAAACGCCCTACATCAAGATCCTTTCACAGCTGTTCGGTGACCGGCTGATGGTCGCCAACGCGACCGGCTGCTCCTCGATCTACGGCGGGAACCTGCCCACCACCCCGTGGACCACGGGCCCCGACGGACGCGGGCCGGCCTGGTCGAACTCCTTGTTCGAAGACAACGCCGAGTTCGGCCTCGGCTTCCGGCTGACCGCCGACCGGCACACCGGGCTGGCCCGGCAGCGGCTGGCCGAGCTGCGGGACGCGGTCGGCGGCGACCTGGCGGACGAGATTCTCGGCGCGCCCCAGCTCCGCGAGTCCGAACTGCGGGCCCAGCACGACCGGGTCGCCGAGCTGAAGCGGCGGCTCGATGGCCTCGAGCAGGCTGACGGGCCTGATCGAGGATATCGGGTCGCCGACCTGCGCAGCGTGGTCGATCACCTGGTCCGGCGCAGCGTGTGGATCGTCGGCGGGGACGGCTGGGCCTATGACATCGGGTCCGGCGGGCTCGACCACGTCCTGGCCAGTGGCCGCAACGTGAACGTGCTGGTGCTCGACACCGAGGTCTACTCCAACACCGGCGGCCAGTCTTCTAAGGCGACGCCGCTCGGCGCCGTCGCGAAATTCGCCGCGGCCGGCAAGACCATGCCGAAGAAGGACCTCGCGCTGCAGGCGATCGCCTATGGCTACGTGTACGTCGCCCGGGTGGCGATGGGCGCCGACCCGCAGCAGACCCTGCGCGCGTTCCGGGAAGCGGAGGCCTACGACGGCCCCTCGCTGATCATCGCCTACAGCCACTGCATCGCGCACGGCATCGAGATGCGCGACGGGCTTGCCCAGCAGTACCGCGCCGTGGCCAGCGGCTACTGGCCGCTGATCCGCTACGACCCGCTGGTGCGCACGGCCGGCGGCAACCCGTTCCTGCTCGACTCGCCGCGACCTCGCATCCCGCTGACCGACTACACCCAGCGGGAGCTGCGGTACCGCGCGCTCGGCGACGCCCACCCGGCCGAGGCCGAGCGGCTGGGGGCCCTGGCCCAGGAGGCGGTCGACCAGCGCTGGGACACCTACGAGGAGATGGCGACCCGCGGCGCCCATCGGTTCCCGGCCGACGCGCGAAAGGACAGCTGATGGACCTGGAGACCAGCTACCTGGGCCTGGCGCTGCGGAATCCCCTCGTCGCCTCGGCGTCCCCTCTCTCGAACACCTTGTCCGGCGTCCGGCGGCTCGCCGACGCCGGTGTGGGCGCGATCGTACTCTTCTCCCTGTTCGAGGAACAGTTGCGCCGGGAGGCGGAGCGGAACGCGCGGCTCGCCGACGCGGGCACGGACAGCTTCGCCGAATCCCTGTCCTATTTCCCGGCCGACGCGAACGCCGATCCTGGCCCGCGCCGTTACCTCAGCCTGCTCGAGCGCGCCGCCACGGCCGTGGACATCCCGGTGATCGGCAGCCTCAACGGCGTGACGCCCGGCGGCTGGACCAGCTACGCGCGCGAGATGCAGGACGCGGGCGCCGCGGCGATCGAGCTGAACATCTACTACATACCAGGCGACCCGCGCATTACCGGCCGGGAGGTCGAGCAGAGGCATATCGACATCGTGCGCCGGGTCAAAGAAGCGGTGAGCGTGCCGGTGGCGGTCAAACTGAGCCCGTATTTCAGCTCCACCGGCGAGATCGCGCTGCGGCTGGACCAGGCCGGCGCGGACGGCCTGGTGCTCTTCAACCGGTTTCTGCAGCCCGACATCGACCCGGAGACCATTACCGTGGTGCCCGCGATAGACCTGTCCAGCCCGGCCGAGGCCCGGCTGCCACGCACCTGGATCGCCATCCTGCGCAGTCGGGTCCATGCGTCACTCGCGGCGACCACAGGCGTGGACGGACCGGCCGACGTGGTCAAGTACCTCCTGGCAGGCGCCGATGTCGTGATGACCGCGTCCGCGCTGATCCGGCACGGACCCGAGCATGCGGCGGTCCTGCTTGACGGCCTGGCCAAGTGGATGGGCCGCAAGGGATACACCTGCGTTGGCGAAGTGCGCGGGATGCTCGCCGTGCCCGCCGGTACTGACCGGGCTGGTTACGAGCGCGCAGGCTATGTCCGCACGCTGCGCACCGCCGACGGTGTCTCTCAGGGCGATTGACGGACTGAGGAACCACGACCGTTCGGGAAAAGTGCTGAATCGAAAATCGTCCGGTCAGTGGGCAGGCGGCAGCACCCGGCGGAGCGTCAGCGGAGCCGGGTGAGGAGGGTATGTGTCAGGCGGCTGCCTCTGGAGGGTGACTTTCATACCGGACAGCCTTTCGAGTTCGGCGATGAGCTGGCGTTTGCGCCGCAGCGGAGCGATGCGGTCGTGCCAGTCCGGGCCGAGATCAGCGAAACGGGCGTCCGGGTCGGACAGCAAGTGGTAGGCGATAACCAGGATGGATCCGCCGGTCGCTTTTCCCGGGTCCGCTCCTGCACCAGGGTGCGCCGGTACCGGCACAGGTCCCGCGGCTCCCGCTGCGGCGGCGGCACGAACGACGGCCGCAGCATGCCCCGCTCAGCCAGCTTGGCCAGCCAGATCGCATCCAGCTTGTCTTCGGGCGGCCTGCGGGGTTCCAGAACTCGGCTACCGGTCCTGACCTGGGCTTCTAAGCGGCCCGCTCGTACTCGTTGATGAGGCCGCCGAGGACGGGGCAGCGCTGGATCCGCTCCTGGGTGAGGTCCGCGACAGGATGGTCTGGGCGGGGCGGGCGCAGCTGGCAGCTGCGATGAGGGCGGCGTCCGTTGTAGTGAGCCTCATACTGGGCCAGGATTGTCCACAGATGCGGCTGGCCGAACATCAGCATCCGGTCAGTGACCTCGGTCCGGGCGGTGAGCACGAACCTTTCCGTAAGCGTTCGCCCTTGGGGTGCGGGGCGGGATCTTCACGGCTTCGATACCGGCCCCGGCCAGGACTGCGTCGAACGCCTCAGTGAACTGCCCGGCTCGGTCGCGGACCAGGAACCGGAGGTCCGCGGCGCGATCGCCCAGATCCATCAGGAGGTTGCGGATCTGCTGCGTGGTCCAGGGCGCGTCCGGGTTCGCGGTGACACCGAGGATGTGCACGTAACGGGAGCCGACCTCCATTACGAACAGGCAGTACAGCCGCTGGAGGGTCAGCGCGCAGTCCACGTGGAAGAAGTCTGTGGCGAGCATCGTCGATGCCTGGGCGTGCAGGAACTGCCGCCACGTGGCGTCGGTGCGCCGTCTGGGTGCCGGGGGGATCTTCAGGGCTTTGAGGACCCGGCGGATGGTGGATGCGCCTACCCGGTGGCCGAGTTTCAGCAGCTCGCCTTGAATCCTCTTGTACCCCCAGGTGTTGTTCTCGGTGGCGAGCCGCTCGATGAGCGCGGCGGTCTCGGCACTGACCGGCGGCCGTCCTGTCCGGTTGGCGTAGGCCCATTTGCGGGTGATCAGGCGGCGGTGCCAGCGCAGGACGGTGCCGGGGGTGACCAGCCGGTACATCCGCAGACTTGCCGGCAGGAGACGGATGAGTGTGGCGAGGACTGCGCGGTCGGCCCAGTCCAGCCGGGGCCGGGGATTGGCGCGGCGCAGCACGGCGACCTCGTGCCGCAGCACCAGCACCTCGGCGTCCTTGGAGGCCGATGACCGGCCGAACAGGACCAGCCAGCTGCACAGCCGGGCGAAGATGAGATAGAGCAGGCGGAGGGACACGGTTCGATCATCATGCCTTACGGGGCCTGGCCCATCGCTGCAGCTCACGGGCTAGGCAGACTTCTGGCACCCCACAGGAGTCGGTCATCGAGGCCGCCATCGCCGCATCCACGGTCATGTTCATCGTGGTGCCTCACCAGGCGGCTGATTGGCCCGGGCCGCCTTCTGGGCGCGGTGGCGACCACACCAAGCGGACCCGTAAACGACATCATCGTGGGGGCACGTCTATGCGCCCTCGCGCTGGCCTTCGGCTCAACTTCGCTGCATTCGCGGCCCTGGCGATCGTCGGCCGCACGCCGTGCTCGCACTGGCGCGGGCGTGCGATACCACCCGGGCGCCTACCTCCCGAGGGCAGCTTTTTAGACGCCGTACCCGGTCGATTCCCTCCTGGGTGGGGACTGGCGTGCGCTGGTCACTCACTGCTCGGCCTCGTCTGCTTTGCCGCCGATCGCTGAATCGGCCTCGGCGGCGGCCTGCCTCGCGATTTCCTGGCGGCACCAGTCCTCTGCCTGGCTCAAGGTGAGCACGTCCGACGTCTGGAGCCGGAAGCCATCCCGGTACAGCTCGGGCTCGTCGACGAGCACGTAGTAGCGGTCATCCGCGCCGACGATCTTGACCAGCGCGCAATTCACCCCCGCCAGGTCACGGCTCAGCGCGGACTCGCGGTCGGGGATCTCGGTCATGTCGTTCCTTTCGTTCGCCCGCCCGGTTGGGCGGGAGTCTCTTGTGGCGCACAGATAGCGTGCTTTCGCGAACAGCGCCTGGGCTTGCTGCTTGCTGTCGGTCTGCGCGGCCGGCCAGGACAGCCGCCCGGCCTTCGCCGAGCCCGCGGTGATGCGGACTTGCGTGCCAGCGGCGGTGAGCACCTGCTCGTGCTTGTGGTTCAGGCAAAGGACTTCCAGCTCAACTGCGGACAGTCCCAGGGCCTGGTAAGGCTGATCATGGCTGGCCTTCTGAGCAGCGTCGTAGGCCGCTCGCACGTCGGCGGCATGGACGCCACCAGCCAGTTGCGTTCGTCCCACTCGGCTGCCTTCCGAGCGTAGTCCTCGGACCAGCGGTGCTGCTCCTGGTGCCAGGGCTCTAACCAGGGTGGCTGAGCCACCAGTCCAGTCCCCGGGCCTTGGCCAGGCGGGGACCGCGCATGGCGGGGCCAGCGTGCCGGGCCTATGGCCATCCGCTGCAACGCGCGGGGCCGCCGGTCGGTCTAGTACCGGCCGCGGCATAAGCCCGCATCAGCGCGATAGTCAGCACATGGCCACCAACACCCACCGCGAGCACAGCCCTGACGCGATCGCGACGGCCGAGGCGTGCCTGCACAACGACGAAGAGACGCTGACCGTCCTGCTCGACCACGCCGACAACCGAGCCTGCGCCTGCATGCCGCGCGAGCGGGCGGGCGGGTCAAAGGGGCGCGCATGGCGCCGCAGGCATCCCACCAGAGCGAGTCGGCGTATGCGCTGCTGATTGAGAGGTGCATGCCCGGCACTCCGCTGGCCCAGGCCGCGCCCGGGGGCTTACAAGCAGCTGCTGGAAGTCGAGCGCGGCTGGCGCGACCTCAAGCAGGCCATCGACCTGCGCCCGGTCTACCACCGCAAGGAGCAGCGCATCCGCGCCCACGTCACCTTGTGCTGGCTCGCCTTCCTCCTAATCCGCATCGCCGAGACCACCACCGGCGAGGCAAGGCTGGCCGTCGCTGCGCACCCGCCAAGAATCCAGGTCTTCCGTGTGATCCCGCGCACCCGAGTCATCTCGCCCCCCGTCGTCTGCCGCATGGTGGCTACCCGTAACGAGCGTAGATGCCAATGTCGACGGTTCGGCTGACGGTGTTGAGCGGGCGCAGGTCTCGCCGCCCGCGCGGCGGCTACTGCGGCTCGGGGGTGTCCCTGATGGGCTGCCTTTCTTCAGTCGTTGGTTCGTCTGCGGCGGGCCGTCACGGGCCGCCCGCCGCCTTGATGCCGGCCAGGCAGTAGGGCAGAAGTTGCCCGGCAGTCTCGCTGACCCCCGTTTCCTCGGCAATCGTGGGGTCCTGGTCGGTGCACCACTGCACGGCCGCCTTCATCGGGTTGCCGTTGTCGACTGGAGTTGCTGGCTGACGTTGCCCAGCCAGGCCCCGCAGCCGCCGTGCTCGAATAGCACTAGGACAAGCGCGGCCCTGGCGGTGAGGCCGATTCTGCCTGGGCTGGGCCCGGTCGGGCCGGGACAGGATCGCGGGCTCGGCGGGTCACGGTCGCCCGCGCCGCGCCGACCTCGATCGTGTACGTTTCCGCCGCGGCCGCGCTGACCGGCGCGTCCAGGACGGAAACGGGGCCGTTCAGGCCCGCGGGGGAGGTGTCAACGTCCTCCGGGCGTCGGCGATCCGTCTTGCGGCGCGGGCGGTGGCGGGGCTGGCTCGCCCGGGACCTCGGCGGGCGGCGGCCCGCCCGCCATGCTCGCGTAGTACTTGCGGTAGATGATCTTGTACAAGGGGATCCACCGGGGGATGCGGTTGATGCCCGGGATCCACGGCGCGAACATCGGCAGCAGGAACCCGAACACGATCATGAGCAGGCCGACGTCCAGGTCGAGGTTGGAGTTGTTCGAGGCCAGCGCGGGGATCTGGTACATCCCGGAGTACAGCCACAGCCAGACCTGGCCGGGGAAGTTCCACAGCTCGTTCATGACGCCCCACTGCGCGCCGGCTATGCCCTGGGCCTGCGCGATGGTGTACCACAGCGTGCCGTCGCTGAAGAACATCGTCGCCAGGTAGGTGTTCGTGCTCAGCTGCTGCTGGCTGCCCTGGAAATACCCGTCCAGGCTCCCGTTATCCGCGATGGCCAGCTCGGCCGCGATGATGGCCGGGACCGGCCCGTAGTTGCCCGCCTTCACCGTGATCGAGGTGGGCGTGACCTTCGCGCTGGTGGCGGACAGCGCCTTGGCGTAGTTATTCAGCCAGGTCATCTGCTGGGACGATGGCACCTGGTCGGCCGGCGCGCCGGGCGCCAGGTCCCCGCCGGCCGCCTTGTACAGGCTGACCGCGGCCGCGACGGCCGGGCTGCCGGGCGCGGCGAGCTGGGAGACCGGGGCCAAGACGAAATCGTTGGCGGTGTTGATCGGCAGGGTCAGGCCGAAGATAGCCTTGGCGATCTCGGCCGGCTTGATCCCGATGAACTCCTGCGAGGCTCCGGTGGTCTGGTTGAACGGCGGGCCGTACCCTGCCGTCGCGGTCCCGCCGGCCAGCTCCTGCACCGCCGTCGCGGCCAGGTCCGACGGGGCATTGACATCCCAGTACTTGGCGCTGAACGCCTGCCCGGCCGGGGACTTGGGCCCGCCCGGGTAGGTCAGGCCGCCGTCCGGGGATCCCCACAGGCTGGCGGCCAGGATGCACAGCAAGGCCACGACAATGACCGCGATCGCGCCCTCGGTGATCAGGTCGTACGGGCGCTCCGGACCCCGCCAGGCACGCAGCGGGTGCCGTTTGGTGCGCGTGGCCATCGCCGCCTCCTCAGCTCGCGCCGGCCGGGTAGCCCGGCCCGTCCTCGGGGGCCTCAAGCGCCTCCGCGCCGGGCGGCGGGGCCACGCCCCGGCGGCGGATCAGGCCGACGTGAACGGACACGATGAACAGCAGCAAGGCCGTCGTGAAGACCACGTGCATGGTGATCTGCTGGCCTGTGTCCATCATGTTCCAGATCGAGCCGATGCCCAGCGCGTTGAACGCGTCCTTGGCCTGCTGCCCGACCCACTGGCTGTCCCAGTTGGTCATCATCAGGAAGCCGGTAAAGGCGGTCAGGATGCTCACGATGAACGCGAGCACGCCGGTGATCCAGGTCCAGCCGCGCCCGCCGCGCCAGCCCATGGTGAAAAAGTTGGTGATGAAATGCACGGCCATGAACAAGAACATGACCTGCACACTCCAGAAATGAATGCTGTTCATGAAGGCGCCGAAGGAGTTCGTGTGCCAGAACGAGACCCCGCCGAGCGCGATCACCGCACCGCTGATGACCGCGACAATGAGCGCCGCGAGCGTCAGCACGCCCATCGTGTACAGCACCGAGGAGACGTACGCCGGCTCCCGGTCGGGCAGCAGCTTGCGCAGCGGGTAGTTACGGACCAGGTATCCCCGCAGCCATGGGCTGGGCCGCGCCAGCGAGAACGGCTCGGCCCCGGTGGCGTTGGCCACCGGATCCGGTCCGGTCGGCACCGGAGCGGCGCCCTGCGCACTCACCGGACGCCCCGTACGACCAGGGTCCGCGAGACGGTTGCCGGGCCGGTCATCGCTGGTGCCTCCCCGTCTCGGCCTTCCCGCCCGGGAGGTTGATGAACATCCCGGCCACGAAGATCACCACCACCAGGATCATCTCGATGACGTTGCCGTACTTGAGGGTGAACCAGCTGAAGGTGAAAGCCTTGAAACCACCGTCGCCGACTAGATCGAATACCGGCCCCCACAACTGAACGATCATCCTGCACGCCCTTCTGATCGACCGATGCAGAGCAGCCCGTGTTGTGACCGGCCCTTATTGTCCACCCGGAAGACATTCGCCGCATCATCCTTCAGAGAGAGACTTCATTGAGGTTTCTCACCGAGGGTGAATCAGGCAAGCGGGGCATAGCGGGACATCAAGGCAGACACGTGGACATAGGCGGTGATCCGCTGACAGGCGCGGAGGCCCCGGTAGAAGAGGTCTCGCTGAACAACGCCCACCTACCGGGAAAGGCTCCGCGTGGTCTCCTAATGAGTGTCATGCTCGACGTCCCCAGGGACCTGATCCTGTTCGTGTCCGGGCTGCTGGCCGCGCGCCGCCGCGAGATCGGGACGCGGAAGGGAAACCGCAGGCTGGGCTGCTACCGGCAGGCGCTGTTCGGGCTGGCCTCGTTCCGGGACAAGGGCGACATCCCGCGGCTGGGCGCCGGGTTCGGGCTGTCCCAGTCCACCGCCTGCCGGTACCTGGATGAGGTGATCGAGGTGCTCGCGGCCCGCGCGCCGGGCCTGGCCGGGCAGCTGGAACGCGCCCTGGCCGACGGCACGCCGTACCTGATCCTGGACGGCAAGGTCGTGGACACCGACCGGTGCCGGGAGAAAACCACCAGCCGCAAGGGAAGACGATCGACGTGTGGTACGCGGGGAAGACCCGCGATGTCGGCGGGCACATCCAGGCCCTGTTTTACCCCTCCGGCATCCCGCTGCGGGTTTCTGACGTGCTTCCCGGCACTGTCCATGAGCTGGCCGCCGCCCGGAGAACGTCCTGGGGATCCTCCGGCCGTTCCTGCAAGCCATGCCGTGCTGGCCGATCCCGGCTACGAAGGAGCAGGTCACGGCGTCCACGTCCCGGTGAAGAAGCCAGCCGGGGTCAACGAGCTGGACATTAATACCCGGGCCCGCAACGCGCTGCTGCGCTCGGCGCTGCCCGGGCGAGCGCGGCTTCGCACTTTTGACCCAGCGCTGGCGGACGCTCCAGCATGTCACCGCCAGCCCGGGCAGAATCGGCTTTATCGCCAGGGCCGCGCTTGTCCTGGTGCTATTCGAGCACAAGATGCCCGCGTGAATGTTGCTGAGAAAACCTCATTGACCGCGAAGACCAGGCTTTCCGCGGTGATCACGGCGGCTGCGATTGCCGCCCGCCTGTCCGTCCGGTTCGCCAGCTCCGCATACAGCATGTAGACCATGCAGGACTCGATGGAGAACCAGACCAGCGTGTGCGCGGCCTTGATCGCCAGGAGTGCAGGCCTGGTGCCCGCGCTTTGTGGCTCAACCGCTGCTGAACCTGCCACCTGCGGCCTTGGGCTCCGTCGCGACGCTGGGCTAGCCTAGGGCTAGCCTGGCGTGTCGCGGCCATCCTGGTCCTCCCTTGGCTGACTCTGCCCGGCCGCAAAGCGTAAGGGCCATGACGCAGACTCTGCGGCGCCGGCATAACCGCCGGGCCGGCGGCACAATCCACCCGGTCACCGAAGGGACCTGCAGGCTGGTGATCTCGCACCGGAAGAACTCGCCCGCTGCCCACCGATCGGTCCCGAAGTGCCAGCCAAAACGCCCTGCGCTGGGAACGGTGAGGCCTCCGAAGGAACGGTAGCCGGTGATCTCACCCCCGAAGGGATGCCATGCCCACGATTTGGTCTGGTCGGGATCGCCCCACCGATCGAAGACCACCGACCGGATCCGGCCCCCCGGGTCGAGGTCAAGGTTGATCTCGACCGGTGTCGGGCCGAGATGCAGGCACGCGGTGACGTGGGCCTCATCGGCGGCGGACCAGGTAACGCCGAAGCGGGGCAGCAGGGCTGTCGGCACCCAGATCCCTTCGCCGCCAGCGCGGCCAGCCGCGCTCTGGGACACGTCGGGCCCATCCGCGTGCGCGACGGTGACCATGCACCCGAGCTTCCAGTCCATGGCGCCTGCCCCGTCGAAATACCGGTCGGAGCCTGCAATGACGCCTGCCGCACGGGCGGACCAGATGAAACCCTCGTGCGGGTTGAGCACCTCGCGGGCCGAAAACGGCAGCCAACGGCCGACCTTGATGCGACCGCGCATCCGCAACCGTGCACATACCGCCAGCGGCGTCCCCGGCACGATCGCTGTCCTCAGGTAGCGCCGCACCGGCTCGGGCAGGCCCTCGAGCTCAGCGCTGCTGAACACCTTGTCCGACGGGCCGCCGCGCAAACGGTTCTCCCAGCCGGCCATCGTCCGGCCGTCCCCGTCACGGTCGCGCGCTGGCGTCATCGGATATCCCCGGACCCGCGCCGCCCAGGTCAGACTCGCCCCGGTTTGACGGAGGAGAGAGAACCGCCCTCTCCGCCCGGCTCCGGATGCTGCGCAGCATGCGCTGGCTCATCACGAAGCTGATGAGTTCGGCTGGCTCCACGACCAGCGGAGCCCACCGACGCACATATCCGTAGCGTTCCCGGACCACGAGCCGGGTTGATCCACCCGGCCCAGCGCGCAGGACGAAAGCCCAGGTGAAGTCGTAGGGAGCTGGCATCGGGCCGATCGGGATCCCGCCGCGCAAGACCAGCGCACACTGCGGCTCAACGAGCGCCACGGTCAGCGCGACCTCGGGAGCGAGTTTGACCTGAGCGCCGATTTCCACGCGCTGATATTCGGGCACAATACGGTCCGCGCTGTGGATGTCGCAGCCCAGGAGATTCTCCAGGAAGTCGTAGCTGTAGAATCCGCCGCGTCCCTGGCCGAGCTGGGCGATCCATGGCCAGACACTGTCGGCTGTGGCCCGGATCGTGACGCCTCGGGTCGCTGTCATGTCCGGGCGGGGCACCAGTTCATCACCGGGAAGGGCCAGGCTCACCTCGTCGTCGGTGGCACCCCACCGCAAATACCGCCTCCTCAGGAGAGCGGCGACGGCAATGGCCGTTCCCAGGGCGGCCGATCGCGCACCGAGCGCTCTCCCCTGCCTCATAGAGCCTCCCAAATGCGCTCAGCCTACGCCCACGGAGCACAACCGCAGCGGCCGAGGAAAACGGCAGAGAGGGCATGCTCTCGGCGATCGTGCCCGCTGCGTGCCCCGACAGGGCAGCTATCCAGGGTCAGCGGTGGTAACTGACGGATCAGCCCGTCCGACCTCTGAGCTGCACGCCTACTGGTCAGCGAGGTTCTACCCGCAGCCTTCCAAGCTGGGGGTGAGGGCGTGCACGGATTTGTGCACGAGACACCGTCCTGTGTTCCGCAGCTAATCGGGTTCCTGGGCCGCGCGGCGGACGGGCTGGAGTTCACCGAGTCCCGGCCGCTGGGCGGGACCTGGGCGCTGGACGAGCTGTGGGGGCGGCTGGGGATCGGCGCGGTGATGCGGCGGCTGCTGACGGGCCGCCTAGACCCGTCCGCGGAGCGGGTGCTGTTCGCGCTGGTGGCCAACCGGGCCCTGGCGCCATCATCAAAGCTGGCCGCCGCCAGCTGGATCAGCGGGGACGTGCTGATCCAGGGCCTGCCCGCCACAACCGATGATGCCTGCTACCGGGCGATGGACTGGCTGCTGCAGATCAAGGACGCGCTGCAACAGGAGGTCTTCGGCCAGGTCGCCAACCTGCTCAATCTCGAGGTGGACCTGCTGTTCTTCGACACCACCAGCACGTACTTCGAGCGTGACGGCGAGGATGACCCGGTGCCCCGGGACAAGCACGGCAACAAGACCGGCAGCCAGGAGGAAGCCGCGCAGGGCAAGCCGGCCGGGTTCCGGGCCTACGGCCACTCCACGGACCACCGCGACGACCTGCCCCAGGTCGTGATCGGCATGGCCGTCACCCGGGACGGCATCCCGGTCCGGGTCTGGTGCTGGGCCGGGAACACCGCTGATTCCACGCTGATCCGGCAGGTCAAGGACGACATGCGGGACTGGACCCTGTCCAAGATCGTCTGGGTCGCCGACCGCGGGTTCTCCTCCGCGGACAACCGGCGCCACCTGCGCGCCGGGGACCACCACTACATCATCGGGGAGCGGCTCCGCTCTGGGTCGGCCGAGGCCAGCGCCGCCTTGTCCCGTCAGGGCCGCTACACCGAGGCGGCCGCCAACCTGCGGGTCAAGGAAGTCCGGATCGCCGAGAACGAACGGTTCATCATCTGCTGCAACCCCGAAGCCGCCGAGCGCGACGCCCAGGTCCGCGCGAGGATGCTCACCCAGCTCGGGGAGATGATCAAGGACGCGGACACGCTCAGCAAGACCAAGCGGGCCGAGCTGCGCGGCGTCATCTCCACCAAGCCCGGGCTGAACCGCTACCTGCGAGTTACCCCCGGCGGGCTGCTCCGGACCGATGCCAAGGCGATCAAAGCCGACCAGAACCTGGACGGCAAGTACCTGCTGCGCTGCTCGGACCCCAAGCTGAGCGCCGAGGACATCGCCCTGGGTTACAAGCAGCTCATGGCGGTCGAGCGCAGCTGGCGGGACATGAAGCAGGTCATCGACCTGCGCCCGGTCTACCACCGCAAGGAAGAACGCATCCGCGCCCACGTCATCTTGTGCTGGCTGGCCCTGCTGCTGGCCCGCATCGCCGAGAACGCCTGCCACGCCACCTGGCCCGTCCTCCGCCGCGAGCTCGACCGCATCGCAATCGGCACCTTCACCGGCCCCGCCGGGACCTTCCGGCAGCGCACCGAGATCACCAAGGCCCAGCGCGACATCCTGGCCCAGCTCCGCACCGACCCGCCGCCGCGGATTTACCAGCTCACCCCCGCCAGCCCCTGACCAGCGCGAACACCACCACCTAGATACACGCCGCGCACCCAGCACACGGCGCGTTCCCGCACGTCAACACCCGAATTCATGGACTATCGCGCTACATCAACTGCGGAACCCGGGACCGTGGGATCAAATGGAACGTGGGAGATGCAGGCCCGGCTTGCAGCCATGCCAGTAGGCCCATCGTCCAGGCTAGGCAGGTCTCGGGAGATGACGCGGGACACCCGATACCTGCGTTGTTCGGCTCATAACCCAGAGGTCGCAGGTTCAAATCCCGCCCCCGCTACCAGCCAAGTAAGTGCAGGTCAGAGGCCTGACCGCCGGAGCGGCGGTCGGGCCTCTTGATCGTTAGCCCGCGGTTCGTCCGTGGGATCGGCCCCCTGCTCACGACCCGGTTAGCGCCCTTCACTGCGACCCCTCCGCCCGCGGCACCGCGCGCCGGTCAGGTACTCGCAGGCCAGCGTCACCCGCTGGCCGGCGCTCACCGCGTGCTCTCGTGGATGACCGTCGCGTCGGTGAACACGTCCCCGGCCAGCGCGAGCACGGCCGTCGTGTCCGCCTCACCGATCAGGCCCCGGAGGCGAGCCCTGGCGAACCTCGCCAGGTGCAGCCCATCCGGGCCGGTGCCGGAGAATGAGCACGCCCATGCTGGGGCTGTCGGCGCAGCAGTGATCACACACGGCCGGAACGCGTCCTGGATGATGCCGGCCAGGGTGCGTGGCACTGCACTGTGCGCCTGGTCTACGGTGTCTTGCATGGTCTCGTCCGTCCGGTTTGGCGGGGGATGAGATCTAGGCCCCGCCGGGCGCACTCACGCCTCGGCGGGGCCGCTGTCGTAACAGGCTCGGGTGAAGTCGCGGAAGTTGCACGGAATGCCCGGGCGGCGGCAGATCACGCCGCTCTCACCGACAAAGCGATGACCTTGACCAGCACCGGAACGCGCGGCCCGGACGGCCCAGCACGGGGCCGCCGCCTACGGCTGTTCGGCTTGCTCAGTGTCCGCGGTGATCTCGGGAGCCTTGATGTCCGGTGCCTCTACCGGCGGTATGGCGATCCCTTCCACCGGTGGGATGGCGATCGCCTCCACCGGCGGTATGGCGTCAGGCCCGGCAGCGGACGGGCGGCCCTCGATGGCGGCCTCGGCGTTGGCTGCCTCGGCGTCGCCGAAGTCCGCGAGCGACGGCGAAAGCCCGGCAGCTGGCCCGGCGGGCGTCGTTTTCTCGAAGAACCTGAGCAGCTCAACTGGTACCGGCATGACCAGCGTGCTGTTCTGCTCCCCGGCCACCTCAACCACGGTCTGCAGCAGCCGCAGTTGCAGCGCCGCGGGGTCGCGGGCCATCACGTTGGCCGCCATGGCCAGCCGCTTGGAGGCCTGGTACTCGCCGTCGGCGGTGATGATCCGGGCCCGGCGCTCCCGTTCCGCCTCGGCCTGCCGGGACATGGACCGCTTCATCGCCTCGGGCAGCGAGACGTCCTTGATCTCCACCCGCTCGATCCGGATGCCCCACGGGCCCTCGGTCGGCTCATCGATGATGCGGCGCAGCTCGCGGTTGACCGAGTCCCGCTCGGAGAGCAGCTGGTCCATCTCGGACTGGCCGATGATCGACCGGAGCGAGGTCTGCGCCTGCTGAGAGACCGCGAACAGGTAGTTCTGCACGTTCACCGTGGCCTTGATGGGATCTGCCACCCGGAAGTAGATGACCGCGTCCACCCGGACGGTCACGTTGTCTTTGGTGATGCCGTCCTGAGCCGGAACCGCCATCGCGATGATCTGCATGTTGACCTTCTGCATGCGGTCGCCGACCGGCCTGATCATCGTCAGTCCCGCGCCGCGCGGCGGCGACTGGATCCTGCCGAACCTGAACACGATGCCCTGCTCGAACTGCTGCACCACCCGGACAGAACGGCCAGCCGCGATCACGCCCAGCACGACAAGTACCGCCAATATGATCAAGATGGTTTCAACCATTGCCAACAGCCCCTCTCGGGCGACGCGCGCCCGGTACGGCCCGGGCCCGATGACGAATCTCAGGCACGCCCGCTGCCGGCGACGCTGTTCGTCGATACGTACCACGGCCGGCGGAAGTTCTGGTCGGCGGCCACCGATGACCTGCAGGCGCGGGCGCAAACGGACGCCGGCGGGCAGGGTGCGCGGTCGCGCGTCGTCACCGGCAACGGGGGGCGGCAGCATCGGCGGCGCCGCGCGGGCAGCGTTCATGGCCGGGTTCGACCCGGCCGGTGACACCAGCAGGCGCCGGGTCCTCGCGCCGCGCGTATCCGGCAGGTCACGTGATCGGCGTCACCGTCATGACCGGGCCGGTACCCATACCGGGTGGCGTTCCGCGCAGCGCGAAATCGCGGCTGCACAGCTAGCCGGCCGTTCCCATGGTCTGTGCCCGCCGGGGGCATGAACCTGCGACCTTGCCGGAAGCGCCGTAGGCGATGCGACGCTGGTGCAGGAGAACGACAGCCCAGGACAGGCAGCGCCAGAACCGGGTGTTCTGTGCCGCTCAGCCGCGGCGAACTCGCCATCGACAGGCAGCGCATAGTCGGCGTTCTGACCGGTTTGGCTACAGTCAGGCCAACCGGATCAGTCACGCTCCGTGACAGCTAGAGCCGCGCAAAGAGCGCTGCCGTTGATCATGGTCCTATGTGCAGATAAATAGGCCGCTAACAGGTGTCCGCCGTGCCCTTCGCCAGCAAGAAGTCAGGTATCGGCGCTTACGTGTTGCACGCTGATGACGTCTTGGCCTTCATGCTCGGTGACGGTGTACCAGATGGTCACGTCGTCAGCGGGCAAGTGCAGTTCGTAGGCACCGGGCAGCGGGTCGTCGCGGGGGAAAGGGTCCGCGAGGGTCGGGACCGGCTCGTCTAACAGGTGGAAGATCGTCCGTTGGACCGTCCACCGCAGCGGCTGTGGCAGCGCCTGGATCTCCTGCCAGGATGAGCCCGGGAAGCGGACGAGACGATCACTCACGTATTCCCCACGCCTCAGTGAGTTCCTCACGGGTGAACGTGGGAGCGGGCTCGCCCGGGCCGGGGTCAGCCTGAATACGCGCCTTGGCCACGCCTCGCCCGACTTCTCGCCGCAGTCGCTTCAGCTCAGCCTTCAGCGCATCCAGTTCCGCACGGGGGATACTAACCAGCTCGGATGCTTCGGCGCTCACGCGGCTCCCTCAGTTCGGCGCTTCAGGCCCAAGTGTAGATCGATGGGGCCAGACCCGGGTCACCCTAGCTGATCACAAGTTCATCGTGGCTTCGATGGTCAGTCGGCGCCCAGGCCGGACTGTGGCACAGTTGGCACGCTCGCCTCTACTGGGCCGGTGGGCCACAAGCCCCAGACGGGCGCGCGCGGGTCAGTTGCCTGCCACTAGCTTGCGCAGCGCCTGGGCGGCCTGGGCGTTCTGCTCGGCGAAGGTGACCAGGGCGGTGGCCAGCGCCGCGGCCCACTCCGCGATGGGGACGGTCTGCCGGGACAGCACGACGCCGCGCACCGCGCGGCAGATCTCCGCGACCGCCTTTCCGTTCTGGACGGACAGCGTCATCTGCTGGTCGCCGAGTTGCACCGCGATCCTGGAGATCTCCCCGGGGCGCCCGCGCATCCGGTCCGAGACGCTCCGCTCGCGGTCCACGGTCACGAAGTCGCTGGGCAGCGCCTCGCCCAGGGACTGGGTCAGGACACGGGCGTAGATGGCCACGTCCGTGCTGTCAGCCCGCAGCGCGGCGGTGACCATGTCCAGCGAGAGCGCGTCGTCATGCTCAGTCATCGGTCGACCCCACAGGTAGCGATGCCCGTGATTCTAGTGTGCGCGCTCGCGCCCCGCGCCGGCCAGAGCCCTAGGACCGCATCGGACCGGGCCCGCGACCGCTCCCGCCCGAACCCGCGACCGCGCCAGCCAAATGCCCGGCGTGCGTAGCAGGCGGTGACGATCGCGAAGGCGGCGAGGACCGCGGTGGCGATAGCGGTGATCTCGCCCGACAGGTCCACCGACATGGCGGGAAGCGTACTGCTGCGACTCTCAGCGGCGCGGAAGCCCGGCCAGCGGGTGACCGGGCTTGGCGGGTGTTTCAGCTCCGGGGAACGAGAGCGCCGCGCGGGTCGCGTTCCCACCGGTTCCCGGCGGCGTCGGTGAACTCGATGCTGACCGCGTAGACGCTATCGCTGACCTCGCTCATCTGGTTCCGGACCTGCTCGGGGATCTTGATAAAGCGATCCGTCCGCGGCGGCAGGAGCCGGATCTTCTCTACGGGGCCGCCGCGCGGCTGGGGTTCCCAGTCTCCGCCCGGCCACTTCTCAGCGATGTAGTTGAAGAACGTCCGGATATCGACGACGGGCAGATCGGAGTCGTTGCAGACGCGCGCTCCCCGTAGGCCGTGAGGGTCCTCCGCGAACCATGCGGTTACCCTCACTGCCTGGCTCCTGCGCTCCTCGTCGGCAGCGCGCTCCCGCTGCTCGAGCGACGCACGGATTTCCCGCGCCTGGAGTTCGAGCACCTTGCCGCGCGCGTCGTTGATCTCGCGCTGCTCATCGACCTGCGTGCGGTACACCTCGAGCCGGTCAGACTGCACCTTGAGCATCTTGGCCTGGTCGCTGGTCTCTTTGGACTGCTTGCGGAAGGCGCGGATCGCGTAGATGCCTGTGAGGATCGCGAAGACGGCAAGAACCGCGGTAGCTATGGCGGTGAGCTGGGTCGCGAAGATGAGCGACATTGAGGAAGGCTACGGGACGCGCTGCCCGTCGGGCGGCCGTTCCCCGGCTCCCCGGCCGCCTCGCGGACGCCCGCTAGTGCCATTGCTACGGACGGTGGGTAGCGAAGCTGAGCAGCCGCTCGGCTTCGTCAAGGCCGAGGTGCCAGGGGTAGCCGCCGACCAGGTCGCCTCCGGTGCGCGGCGCATGCGGCTCGAAGCCGCCCGGTCCTAGCAGGATGCGTACCCCCTCGGCGCGGAGGGATTCCACACTTCGCTGGAACGGGGCGCGGTCGGCGAGCGCGGAGTTGACGAACGGGAGCACGATCGTGGGCACGCCGAGTCCTGTGGTCTCGGCGAGCACGCCGAGGGCGTAGGTGTCGCTGATGCCGAGGGCCCACTTGTTGATGGTGTTGTAGGTGGCTGGCGCGACGAGGACCGCATCCGGGATAAGGGATCTCGGTGCCCCCGGCTTGGCGTAGTAGCTCCGTACCGGGTGGCCAGTCAGTGTCTCGATCGCCGTGTGATCGAAGAACTCGAGGGCTGCGGGGGTGGCGATCACCTGGACAGTCCAGCCGCGGTCCCGGGCGAGTCCGATAAGGGTGCCGATCGCCGTGGCGGGGCCGGCGCCGCACACGACTACGGCCAGCACGCGGCCATCGGTTGTCACCGGGCGGCGCCGATCCGGCTGGCGAACTGTTCGGCGTCCCGCCGGATGCCTGGCGGGGCCAGAGCGGCAAGGTTGCGGGCGAGCGCGCAGACCGCAGGCCGCGCGGCGACCTCTTCGGGTGCGGTTTGTTCCGCCGCGCGCAGCGCCGCGTAGGCCTGCTCGTAGCGGCCCCACTGGAAGAACGCCCGGGCGACGTCGATAAGGAGGCTGGCTTTTCGTTCGGTGACGGCGATCGCCGCGAGGTTGATCCGGCGGGCCAGGTCGACGGCTGTGCCGGCGTCTCCGAGGGTAACCGCGACGTTGACCTGGTGCAGCTGGGCGTTGACCGGGCCGAAGGCGGTCCCCCGGAGGTTGGCGTCCGTGCCGAGCCTGCGCACGGACAGGCCGTGGTCGCCCCGCTCCCAGGCGTAGATCATCCTGATGAGGCCCGCGTGGGCGGCGACGTGGACGGCGGACTCGCGGGAGCATAACGGAGCTGGCGTGCCACCTCGGGCACGTCCCAGCCGCGTGACCTGCGCCAAGCGCGCAGCGTCCCGCTGTCGATACCAGGCATCGCGCGTACCTTCGCGTCGCCACCGCCGAGGGCACGTGCTCCAGGGTGCTCCCTGACGTGCTCCTTCTTGTCACTATCGCACGACCGAGCGTGTCTTGTGGACTGGCTTTCCTGGAGCCCCTGTCGGCGGATCAAGTGCCCCAAATGTGCCCGGGGTTGCTCGCTGACGCAGGTTGATGCTGGTCCCGGCGGATCCGTTATAGATAGGCAACTTTTTCTTTGCTCCCCAATCGGGCATCTGTTTCGTACTCTGGAATCCGCGATGCCTGCGACCGAACGACTGCCGGGGAGCCTCGGCCCGTATCGCCTTCAGGACCGCCTTGGGGAAGGCGGTATGGGGGTGGTGCACCTCGCCCTGGATCCGCAGGGCCGCCCGGTGGCGATCAAGGTGCTGCACGCGGCGGCGACCGAGGGCGACAACGCCCGCCGCCGCCTGGCTCGCGAGGTCGAGACGATGCGCCGGGTGCACAGCCCGTTCGTGGCCGAAGTCCTGGACGCCGACGTGACGGGGGAGTTCCCCTACATCGTCACCCGGTACGTGCCCGGGACGACGCTGGACGAGATGGTGCGCAGCCGCGGGCCGCTGTCCGGACCGGGCCTGCGCCTGCTCGCCTGCGGCACGGCCGAGGCGCTGACCGCGATCCACGCCGCCGGGGTGGTGCACCGCGACCTCAAGCCGGGCAACGTGATGCTCTCCGACGACCGCCCGGTGGTGATCGACTTCGGCATCGCCCAGGCCGGCGACGCCACCCGGCTGACCCAGACCGGCCTGGTCATGGGGACGCCCGGCTACCTGGCGCCCGAGGTCATCGAGGGCCGGCCGAGCAGCCCGGCGTCGGATGTGCACTCCTGGGGCGCGACGATGGCCTTCGCCGCGACCGGCCGCTCGCCCTTCGGCAGCGGCTCCTACGAGGCGATCTTCTACCGCATAGTGTCCGGGCGCCCCGACCTGTCCGGCGTCCCCGCCCCGCTGGTCGCGCTGCTGACCGCGGCGCTGGCCACCGACCCGGCCCGCCGCCCGTCGGCTAGCTCGCTGGGCGCCCGGGCCGCCACGCTGGACGTGACCGCGCTGAGCACGGCCCCGGCCTTGCCGGGCCCGAACCCGGCCGCCGTCCTCAACGGCGCAAGCTCCGCCAACGCCGCACAATCCGCGAACGGCGCCGGACCCGCCAACGGCCGCAAGGCCAGAAAGCGCGGCAAGCAGAACCGCAACCAGGCCTACCCCGCACCGAAGCAGGCCGCCCGCGACGTGGCCGACCTGCTTCCGCCCGTCGGCTACGCCCCGTCGGCCCGCGCCCGGCCGGCACCCGCGCAAGCACTCCCGCCCGCGCAAGCGTACGGCGCCGCCTGGCCCAGCGCCCGCGACGCCCGCGCCCTGAACCGGCCGATGGCCCCGCAGCCTCCGGAAGCCCAGCGCGGCCGGAACACGATGGCCGGCGTCGCCGTCATGATCACCGCCGTGGCGGTGACCGTGATGCTGCCCGTGGCCGGCCTGCTCGTGTCGCTGGCCGGGATCACCCTGCTCCGCGCGGCCGACCGGGCCCAGAGCACGCTGGCGGTGCGCCGGTCGGTGCACGGCCCGCGGCCTAGCGACCTGCTGGTCGTGGCGGTCATGTCTCCGCTGACGGTGGCCCGGGCCCTGCTCACCGAGGCGCTGATGGCGCCGCTGGCGTTCATCGCGGCCGCGGCCACGTACGCCGTCACGGTCGCGGTCACGCACAGCCTGGCCCTGCCGCGGGCGGGCGCCTACGCGGCGGCGGCCGTCGTGGCCTGGTACGGCATCGGCCCCGGCTCCGGCCGCCCGCGCCGCCAGCTGAACCGGATGGCCGGCGCCCTGGCCCGGACCCCGCTGACCGCGGCGCTGACCGCGCTCGCCGTGTGGGCGCTGGCCGTCGGCGCCGTCATCTTCTCGTTGTCGCAGACGCCGTACTACTGGCCGGTCGTGACGCCGCACCTGCCCACGCTGCACGGCTGGCCGTTCATCACCTCGCACCTGCCCAGGCACCTGCACCCGTTCGGGGCACCGACGCTACACAGCCTGCTCTCTTCCGCGACGGCCTGGCTGGTCCGGCACACCTAAGGTGTCCTCGGCCGGCGGCATCGGCTTGACCAGGCCGAGCGCGACGACCTCGTTGGCGAGCCTGGTGCGCCGGTTCGGGCCCTCGGGAATCCGGAACTTCTGGTACAGCCTCAGCAGGTGCTGCTTGACCGCCGCCTCGGTCACGACCAGGTCGGCGGCGATCTCGTGGGCGGTGGCGGGCAACGCGAACGCCTCGTCGGACAGCGCGGGCCTGCACAGCGAGGTGAGCACGTCGAGCTCACGACGGGTCAGCTCCGGTGCCGCCGAACGCCGCAGCTCCGCCTCCTCGGTCAGGTCTTCCTGCGGCAGACCGCCGATCCGGCAGCGGGCCGCGCCGAAGCTCAGCACGTCGCCCTCGTCGAGGACCCTGCGTGCGACGGGCCGCCCGTTAACCCTGGTGCCGTTGCGTGATAAACCGAGGTCGACGACGTAGACGTAGGGCCCGCGGCGCACCAGCTCGGCGTGCAGCCGCGAGACGCTCGGGTCGTCGAGACGGATGTCGGCGCCCCGGCCGCGGCCGACGGTTGTCACTTCCCCGCGCAGCGAGATCACCTCGCCGCTGTCCTCGATGCGGAGAAACGGTGTATCCACGCAGGACCCTCCCGTCTAGCGAAGCCGTTAGGCATATCTCACCATTGGGTCACCCGCCGTGTCACGGTTCTCACCGCGAGACTACGTCTAGATACGAGCCACGTCATGACCCCGGTCCGTCCGGGCCGCCGGTAAACTTCGCAGCGGAAAGCCGGGAGGCACATGCATGGCGAATAGGCCGGCGGATGCTGGCTCTGACAGCACTGGTCCTTATAGTGCGTACGACTGGGAACCTGCGGGCGCGGGCCCGCCGCCGCCCGTGCACCACCAGGATCTTCCGCGGAGCCTCCGCGCGGTGCCCCGGCACCAGCCCGCGACCCCCGTGAGCCCCGCGAGCGCCGTGAGCCCCGCGACCCCCGTGAGCCCCGAGCCGCCTGCCAACCCCCGCCCCGCCGCGCCAACTCACGGACATACCCACGCCCGCAAGGCCGCGGCCGTCCACCCCGTGGCCGTCCACTCCCTGGCCTGGCTGCCGTATCTGGTCGTGCTCGCGGGCGCCGCCGCCGGGCTGTTCTTCGCCTGGCAGGGGTCGCGGTACGCGAGCCTGGGCGCGGTCCTGGTGGGCGGCGCGCTGCTCGCGGCCGCGCTGGCGCGCCTCCTGCTGCCGGCACGCTACGCGGGCCTGCTGACGTCGCGGCAGAAGGCCCCGGACGTGGCGGCGTTCGCGGTGTTCGGCGCCGCGGTGCTCGCGCTCGCGCTGATGCTGCCATGAGCGGCAAACGATGAATGGAGAATCATGGCCAAGATCAAGGTAGCCAACCCCGTCGTCGAACTCGACGGGGACGAGATGACGCGGATCATCTGGCAGCACATCAAGGACCAGCTGATACTGCCCTACCTGGATATCGACCTCGAGTACTACGACCTGTCCATCCAGAACCGCGACGCCACCGATGACCAGGTGACGGTCGATGCCGCGTACGCCATCCGACGCCACGGCGTCGGCGTCAAGTGCGCCACGATCACCCCGGATGAGGCCCGGGTCGCCGAGTTCGGCCTGAAGAAGATGTGGCGGTCCCCGAACGGCACCATCCGCAACATCCTCGGCGGTGTCATCTTCCGCGAGCCGATCGTGATCTCCAACATCCCGCGGCTGATCCCGAGCTGGACCAAGCCCATCATCATCGGCCGTCACGCGCACGCCGACCAGTACAAGGCCAGCGACTTCGTGGTGCCGGGCCCCGGCACGGTGACGATCACCTACGTCCCCGACGACAACAGCAACCATCCCATCGAGATGGAAGTCGCCCGCTTCACCGGCGGCGGCGTCGCGATGGCCATGTACAACTTCGACGACTCGATCCGTGACTTCGCCCGGGCCACCATGCGCTACGCGCTCGACAGAAGGTTCCCCCTTTACCTTTCGACAAAGAACACCATCCTGAAGGCCTACGACGGCCGGTTCAAGGACATCTTCGCCGAGACGTTCGAGTCGGAGTTCAAGGCGGAGTTCGAGGCGGCCGGGATCACCTACGAGCACCGGCTCATCGACGACATGGTCGCCCAGGTGCTCAAGTGGGACGGCGGAATCGTCTGGGCCTGCAAGAACTACGACGGCGACGTGCAGTCCGACGTGGTGGCCCAAGGCTTCGGCTCGCTCGGCCTGATGACCAGCGTGCTCATGACGCCGGACGGCCGCACCGTGGAGGCCGAGGCCGCGCACGGCACCGTGACCAGGCACTACCGCCAGCACCAGCAGGGCCTGCCGACGTCGACGAACCCGGTCGCGTCCATCTTCGCCTGGACCAGGGGCCTGGAGCACCGCGGCAAGCTGGACGGCACCCCCGAGGTCGCCCTGTTCGGCCGCACCCTGGAGGATGTCTGCGTGCAGACCATCGAGGACGGCAAGATGACCAAGGACCTGGCCCTGCTCGTCGGCCGCGGCACCCCGTACCTGACCACCCAGGAGTTCCTCGCCGCGCTGGACGCCAGTCTGGCCAAGGCGATGAATTCTTAACAACATTTTTCCGAACGGTCCTGGGTGCGTGCCCCGGGCACAGCACAACAACGCGGTCAAGGAGTATCCAAGACATGGCACGTAAGGGCAAGGTAACCGTCGTCGGCGCCGGGTTCTACGGCTCGACCACCGCGCAGCGGCTCGCCGAGTACGACATCTTCGACGAGGTCGTGCTCACCGACATCATCGAGGGCAGGCCCGAGGGCCTGGCCCTGGACATGAACCAGTCGCGGCCGGTCGAGGGGTTCGAGACCAAGGTGACCGGACAGACCACCGGCCCGGCGGGCGAGGGCTACGAGGTGATCGCCGGGTCGGGCATCGTGATCGTCACCGCGGGCCTGGCCCGCAAGCCCGGCATGAGCCGGATGGACCTGATCGAAGTCAACGCCAAGATCGTCAGGAACGTGGTGGAGAACGTCGCCAAGTACGCGCCGGACGCGGTGCTGATCGTGGTGTCCAACCCGCTGGACGAGATGACCGCGCTGGCCGCCAAGGTGTCCGGCTTCCCGCACCACCGGGTGATGGGCCAGGCCGGCATGCTCGACACCGCGCGGTTCTCCCACTTCGTGGCCGAACGGCTCGGCGTCCCGGTCGCCTCGGTGCGCACCCTGACCCTCGGCTCGCACGGCGACACCATGGTGCCCGTGCCCTCGGGCAGCACCGTCGACGGCAGGCCGCTGGCCGACCTGCTGTCCGCGGACGAGATCGACGCGCTCGTCACCCGGACCAGGAACGGCGGCGGCGAGATCGTCGCGCTGCTCAAGACCGGCTCGGCCTACTACGCCCCGTCGGCCGCCGCGGCCCGGATGGCCCGCGCGGTGGCCGAGGACTCCGGCGCGATCATGCCGGTCTGCGCCTGGGTGGACGGCGAGTACGGGATCTCCGGCGTCTACCTGGGCGTGGAGGCCGAGATCGGCGCGGTCGGCGTGCGCCGCATCGTCGAGCGCGAGCTCACCGAGGCCGAACTCGCCGCGCTGCGCACCGCCGCCGAGGCCGTCCGCGCCAAGCAGGCCGACGTGGCGAGCCTGTGACGGGTTAACCCCGGGCCAGCCGCCGCAGGGCCAGCTCGGCGTACAGGGCGGTGCCTTCGGCCAGGGCCGCGTCGTCGAAGACCGCGACCGCGGAGTGGTTGGTCGGCGCCGCCTCGGGATCCTCGCCCGGCGGGCAGGCGCCCAGCATCACGAACGCCCCGGGCACCTGCTCCAGGACGAAGGAGAAGTCCTCGGCCCCAGTGATCGGGAACTCGGCCGTCTCGCCGCGCCCGGCCCCGAACACCGTGGCGATCGTCTCCCCGGCGAACTCCGCCTCGGTCGCGTCGTTGATGGTCACCGGGTACTCGCCGGCGTAGGCGGCCTCGGCGGTCAGGCCGTGCCCGCGGGCGATGTCGCCGATGAGCCGCGGCACCATCTCGGCCAGCGCGCCGCGGGCCTCGCGGCTGAACGAGCGCGCGGTGGCCCAGAACCTGGCCTCGTCCGGGATCACGTTGTCTGTGGTCCCGGCGTGGAAGCTGCCGACGGTGATCACCACCGGGTCGAACACGTCGAACTTCCTGGTCACCAGCGTCTGCAGCGCGGTCACCATCTCGCACGCCACGACGAT
>CAVPLC010000071.1:0-12948 GCA_963705835.1 uncultured Actinomycetes bacterium | reverse complement strand
CGCTGACGGTGAAGGCGGCTTCGTAGCCTCGAGCGGCTAGGTCCTCGTAGACGATGGTGGGGGCGACGCGGTTCCACCGGTGGCCGAGGAGGAGTGCGAGGCCCATCGGGGTGGCGAGGAAGAGGTGGACGCGCGGGATGGTCGTGAGCCGCGCGGCGTGCGGCATCGCGGAGGCCGACGGCCAGCGCGCAGGCCTGTTCTGGCCCGGCGACGGCGTTGTCACGGGGGCCTGCGGGCGGTCCGAGAACGACGAGCCGGCCGACGGGTATGTGCCGGTCCTGCAGGAACGCCTGGACGTCGGCGGTCATCGTGGTGGCGATCTCGACGGCGATCGCGATGTCGTCGCCTTGCCCGATGTCGTATTCGGCCGACGTCGGCGTGATCGGCGTGGTGTACGGCGCGTCGGAGGTCCAGGGCGTGCCGCGCTGCATGACGGCGATGTCGGTGCTGGTGACCATCCGGAGCGCGGCGCCGACGGTGAAGGCTGGCGCGAGGCGGAGGCTGCCGGTGACGGCGACGTGCGATGCTGCGCCCAGCTGGGCGGGGATGTCCTCGATGTCGGCTTGCAGCTGCTCCCAGGTCGCTGGCGGCTTGGGCCGCCGTTTGGCGTAGGCGTCGGGCCCGTCGAAGCGGTCGACCCAGTCGATGGCGTGCGCGGCCTGGGCGGCGAGGCGGTCCGGGGCGAGGGTGGCGATCGACACGATCGTGCGGGTCGGCCCGGCGCGCAGCCCGCGGCCGCTGACGGCGTCCTGGATGGCGTCGTGGTCGAACTCGCGCTGGCCGGCGACGACCTGCTCGGCTACCCAGTCGGTCCCGGCGGCGAGAGCCAGGTCGTCGCTGCGCAGGCCGGCCGTGAACATGGTCAGCTTGACGGTCTCCTCTAGGTGCATGCGGTCGCGGGCCAGGTCGAAGTCCAGGACGGCCAGCAGGTCCAGCAGCTCGGCTTCGGTCAGGCCGACGGCCTTGGCCCATGTAGCCCGTGCCTTTCCCCGCGCGGACGCCGGGCCGCCCGCACTGGCTCGGGGCAGGAGGAGGCGGGTGCGGGCGTCTCGGCCGGAGATCAGGGGGTCCGCCGGGTCGGGAGCCCGGTTGGTGATGATCGCCAGCTCGACCGGGTCCCCCGCGGCGGTGAGCTGGTGCCAGGCCGCGGCGATCTTCGCGAGGATGGACGGGCCGCCGGCCCTGCTTGCTGCAGTCAGGTATTCGCCGTTGACCGGGGTGTGGCTGTCGACGGCGTATTTGACCTGCTTGTAGCGTGCGGGGGCCGGCGGCGGCGGATTACGACGTCATCGAGGTTTCCGGCGTCGTCCACTTCGACGCCGACGCTGACGGCGGGATTGCCGGCTCCGGCGGCGGCGTCGTACAGGACGGTGACGCACGCGTGCCAGGCCACCAGCCACTGGTAGCGGTCGCCGGCGATGCGGGCCCCGGTGGCGCTCGGGACTGGCAGTGGTCCCGTCATGGAGCCTGCCGGAACTCGGGGGTCGGGTCGGTGCTGGCCGCGGCCGCGCGCAGGATGTCGGCGGTGAGCGGCTTGTCCGGGAAGGCGGTGAGGATGGCCGCCGGGATCAGCCGCTGGGTGAGGTCGGAGTAGGTGTACCCGGGCCGGTCACCATCCGGGCCGGTGACCGAGGCGAGCCTGCTGATCGCCTCGGTGTCGATCCCGGTACCGGCGAGGGCGGCGGCCAGGACGGCGTGCCGCTGGGCGTCGTCGGGCCGGCTGAAGTGGAAGACCGTGGCGGCGCGGCGCAGGACCGCCGGGTCGAGTGCTCGTTCCCGGTTGGTGCACATGATGACGAGCACCGGGACGGCTTCGCCGGCCAGGCTGTCCACGCCGGCCAGCAGCGCGTCGACGCCCGCGCGATCCTCGTGGTGCATCTGCTCGGCGGCGCGGGACTGGGCGAGCGCGTCGGCTTCGTCGACGACCAGGATGAACACCGAGCCCGGCCCGCGTGGCGCCGCGGGCCTTGCGGCCCTGGGCGAGGAGGTGGGCGAAGGCGTCGCCGATCAGGGTGGTCATCTCCCCGACCAGGCCGCTGCCGCGGGCGGTCAGCTTGAGCCGGTAGAGGAAGACCGGCAGGTCCAGGGAGTCGGCCAGGTCGCAGCCGAACGATTCGGCCAGCGCGGTCTTGCCACAGCCGACGTCGCCAGCGAACACGAAGAGCGGCGCCCTGTCGGCGAACAGCGCCAGGGCGGGCAGGCCGCCAGGGTGGTGCTCGGCCGCCCACGCGCGCAGCAGCCCGGGGTCGGCGAGCAGCTCGCGCCTCCCGGCGGAGCCGGTCCTTGATGTCATCGACGCCGACGAGCCGGCGGTACCGGTCGGCGCGGACCGGCTCGGGCAGCTCGACGACGGGATGGAACAGGTCCTCGACGGTGCTCACGGTCCTCGATCCCGAACGCGATGAAGACGTCGCGGGTCACCCCGGCGCCGTTGCGTCCGTATCCGTGGCCGGACTGGCTGGTGCCGAGCCTGGTCACCGGTTCGTCGGCTCCGACGCGGTGGACGGGCAGGGCGTCGCGGACCGCGTCCTGCTGCGCCGCGGTCAGGGCGGTGAAGGCCGCGCTGTAGGTGAGGTAGCTGCAAAAGGGGTACCCGGCGACGGCCGCCCCGGTGGGGAGCTTGCCGGGGCGGTCGTCGAGGAGGTGGCCGCCCGTGGTCGCGGTGTAGCGGAGCCGCAGCTTCCACGAGTTCGTGGCCGTGTCCGGAACCCGTAGTCGACCGTGCCGAGGTAGCCGTCGCGCAGCAGCAGCGCGGCTTCTTCCGCGAAGTCGGCGAGGCTTTCCAGGCTGGGTCGGCCGTACAGGATGTTCAGGAGCCGGAGGTCGGTGCCGATCTTCGCGCCGACGTAGCGCGCGTCGGTGATGGTGAACGTGGCCGTCCTGGTGGCGGTGGCGGTCATCATGCCCCCTCGAATCCCGGGCCCAGCACGGTCCGCCAGGCGTCGTTGGCCTCGCCCTTGGTGCGCGCCAGCGCGGCCCAGGCGATCTCCTCCAGCGCGGTGGTCGCCGTCTTGACCAGACGCTGCCGGTCGGCCTCGGTGTAGGTCCGCGCGACGTTGTTCGCCGGGTTGACCGGGTCCCAGACCTGGATCGGGTCGCCGTCTGAGGTGACCTCGGCCTTGGCGTAGAAGTCGGTGAAGATGACCGGGATGCGCAGCCCGGTCCGCGCGATGTAGCCGAGCACCTGCTCGAACCCGCGGGGGTAGTCATCGACGGCCAGCGGCTCGCCGTTCCAGCCCTGGTCCCACAGGTGCGCCACGATGAGCTCGAGCAGGAAGCTCTTGCAGCGCAGGTCGTCGTCGTTGCGCTTGGCCTCCCGGATCCAGGCCTTCAGCAGCCGGATCAGCTCCCGGTAATTGGGGCCCGCGGCGGCCCGGCGGGCGCTGGATGAAGCGCCAGGTGCAAGGTCACCGACGTCAGGACCCGGTCGCCCTGCCGGGTGATCAGGTAGCCACGGTCATCCGGCGCGCCCTCGTAGAGCACCGGGGCCACGTCGATCTTCAGGCCCGACCCGCGCAGCGTGATCCCGACCGCGTGCTCGGAGATGACGAAGTCCTCGGCGTCCTTGGTCGCCCCGTACACCTCGATGCACCGGTCCCGCATCCACTCCAGCAGGCTGCTCTCGTCGGCATCGATCCCGCCGACGCTGGACGCGCGGACATACGCCGCGACATCGGCGTCCGACCCCTCGCCGCGCCGCCGCCGGATCGCCGTGTGCTTGGCGGTGCTCCCCGACCGCGCGGAGTTTCACCAGGTCATAGCCCGGGTGGGCGTCGATGTGCTCCTCTAGCCGGGCGCGCAGGTGGTTGACTTGCCTGCGGCGGTTCCTGGCTTCGTCCGCGGGCACGTTGACCTTGTTCTGCGGCGTGCGCGGCGAGCACGGCGTGATCGACATGGCGGATCGGGCATCGGCCGTCCTTCCTGGTGAGTGTGTGCGGGACGGCCGACAGCCGCGGCCCCCCGTTTGACTCATGCACCGCTGGTGCGGCTCGCCACCCCGGCCCGCCACCGGACATCAGAAAGCACTTTATTTTTCCGCATCAACTTCGTCAAACTACTCGGCGGTAACAGTAGCTTTGTTACGTGTTGGTAGCCGACACCGGGGAAGTGATCAACAACAATGAGGAACGACGGACCTGATGGGCAACTGGACCGAGGAGACGGTGGACATCCCGGCATTCGAACCAGAGCGGCTACGCCTGGCCCGGGAGCTCAAGGAATGGAGCCAGGCCGACCTCGCCGCGCGGCTGGACGTGACACCCGCTGCGGTCAGCCAGTTCGAGACCGGCGTCACCCGGCCCGGCGCCGACGCGCTGGACCGGATGACCAGCGCACTCGGCGTGCCTGCCCAGTTCTTCTCGCTGGCGGTCACCGAAACCCACGACGGGTTCTTCCGGTCGCTGCGCCGGACCTCGGTCGCCCATCGGCGCCGCGCCCGGGCGCTCGCCTACATTGCCCACGACCTGGCGGTGGGCGCGCGGGCGCCCGGGCTTCCGCCGGTCCGCCTGCCCCGGATACCCGTCACCGGCCTGGCGGCTCCCGACGGCGAACTCGAGGAAGCAGCCCGGCAGGTGCGGCAAGCGTTCGGCATGCCCAGAGGCCCGGTACCGAACGTCGCCGAGACACTCGAAAAGCACGGCATCCTGATCATCCGCCTCCCGCTGGACACCGCCGACGTCGACGCCTTCTCGCTCCCCTTCCACGACCGGCCCGTCGTCGTGCTCGGCACCGACAAGAACGACCGGGCACGATCCCGGTTCGACGGCGCTCACGAACTCGGCCATCTCGTCGTTCACGGTGACCAGATCTGGGGTGTCAAAGAAGTCGAGCACCAGGCCCACGCGTTCGCCGCCGCCTTCCTCATGCCCGCCGACGACATCCGCGACGAACTACCCGACCGCGCCGACTGGGCCGTCCTGTTCCAGCTGAAGCAAAAATGGCAAGTATCACTAGCCGCTCTCCTGATGCGGGCCCGGACCCTGGGCCGCATGAGCCCGAACAACTACCTGACCGCAGTCAAGGCAGCCTCAGCCCGCGGATGGCGACGCATGGAGCCGGTACCACTAGGAAGACCCGAACAACCCACCTGCCTGAAACGTCTCCTGGCAACACCAGCCGGACACCAGGCACTCGAATTGCTCCCCCACGACGTCGTCAACGCGCTCGTGACCGCCACCGCCACCTAGCCGCTCTCGCCTCATATAGGTCCCGGATCCTGCATCCGCGATCGGTCTGAGTCACCCGGGGTTCCCATCGACGCCAATCGTGCTGTGATCCGCGGCCTGTAGCGTGCTCCCGTGGACATGAACGAAACCGGCTATGGCGAGCTCGCCAGACTCGACGATGATGACGCTCAGGTAGCAGACGGCGAAATCATCGAGGCAGCCGCCCTCGAGGTTCCCGAGGCAGATCGTGAGGCTGACCTGATGCGGGCGTCCAAGTACGCTCTCGGGTTCCTGGGAGGCGTAGCCGCCCTGCACGGTGTCATCCCCGACGCGCTGACCACGATGGCCATGCCAGTGATGTCGGATATCACGAGCGCGCTGGTACACGTCGGCTGGAGGCGTGTGCACCATGCCGGTGAGACCCTGGCCGATGCAGCCGAAGCGGCCGACCTACTACTAGATGAGTTCGTTGAGAAAGCCGTAACGGACGACCACCGACAAGAACTGCTCGCCCGCACCCTGAACATTGCCCAGGACACCGCGCGCCGGGACAACAGGCGTGCCCTCGGCCGCGCCCTGGCCGCTGGCGTGATGGGCGACGACTCACGTATCGACGAAGAACTGCTGTTCGCTCGGGCGATTGATGGCCTTACCGAGATGCACATTCGTGCCCTGGCCCAGCTAGCGGACGGCAGGCAGCTGACGGCCAGGACCCTCGTTCAGACTGATCCTGGGCTGGAACGCGGAGCAGTCGCGCTGCTCAGCCAGCTGCTATCACAAGGGCTGGTTGACTCAAGATCGCCGGTCACGCCTGGTGGCGCGATGACCCCGGAACCGATCTACTTCATCACCGACCTGGGCCGGGAATTCCTCCACCGCTTGCCCGAAGATCCTGGCTGAGATGGGCCCTCGATGCGCTGACCACTATTTTTCCGGATGATCATGTTTCGGCCTGATGCAGAACCGGGCATGCTGAACCTGTGGTCGTATCTCTGTTCGAACATCGACCGGAACGCTGCCCGTTCGGTCACACGCTATGGCCTGGCCGCGCCCAAGTCGGCTGGATGCCATGCATCTGCACACCCGCTCGCGAAGCGGACGAGCGGGGACGGGGCATGGGCCGCCTGCGGGTCCAATGCCTACCTGCCATGAGCATCACTGGCAGACCCTAGCCTACGAGCCGCCGCACGACATCACAGCGCCGAGCCTCCGGTAACCGCCAGAGGCGCCGAAGACCTTCAGCGTGGCCCCACAAAAATCCCACAAATGCGCCTTCCGAGCCGCCCCCACAGACATCCCACGGACACGACGGCATTCCGCGGCACACCCCGGCACTCATGCTAAAATAGAGACGAAAACATCTCCTGAACAGGCGAAACGCAGGTGCCGCAGGCTGCTGGCCATGCCGATCGGTGGTGGTCAGGGACAGGATCGAACTGTCGACCTTCCGCTTTTCAGGCGGACGCTCATACCGACTGAGCTACCTGACCTGGCTGGATACCCGATGAGCCGTCATCGGGCATCCCTGCGGTCCTGACGGGATTTGAACCCGCGACCTCCACCTTGACAGGGTGGCGAGCACTCCAAGCTGCTCTACAGGACCTTATGCATCCACCGTAGCCGACGCGTGCCCCCAACGGGATTCGAACCCGTGCCGCCGCCTTGAAAGGGCGGTGTCCTAGGCCGCTAGACGATGGGGGCGCCGACGGTTTTGGCCGTCGTAACCGTATCAGCCCGCCGTCGGGGACTGCCCCAGCATAGGGGACAGACGCCGGAACCAGCAAAGCGCAGCAACCGAACCCAGCCTAGCTGCACGCTGCCTCTTGCCAAGACCGCCCGCGATCGGACACGGTAAGCGATAGGAGAACTACGCAGTGAGGTCAAGGGCAGGACGATTCGCGCACTGCGCCGATATGATCGGGGGGCCAGGACGATGTTCGACGACCAGACAGGTCACGTCCCGCGCGAGACCTTGGCCGATGCCCGAGGGTGAACCAAGCCTTGACAACCGAGCCGCGGGCCGGGCTTCGGGCTGAGCCCGAAGCGGGCCATCCGGGGCGTCACCGGCGGGCACCCGAGGAACGCTCCTCCTATCGCGAGGTCTTCGCCATCAGGGAGTTCCGCGCTCTGTGGACCGCGCAGGTGCTCTCCTTTGCGGGTGATCAGTTCGCCCAGGTCGCCATCGCCATCCTGGTGTACCGCCGGACCCACTCGGCGTTCCTCACCGCGCTCGCCTACGCGCTGACCTACCTGCCTCCGATCGCGGGCGGCCCGCTGCTGTCCGGGCTGGCGGACCTGTTCCCGCGCCGACGCGTCATGATCGTCTGCGACCTGCTACGCGTGGCCACCGTCGGGCTGATGGCGATACCCGGCATGCCGTTTGCCGCGCTGTGCATGCTGTTGTTCTGCACCGTGCTGACCGGCGCGCCATTCTCCTCGGCTCGCGCCGCCCTGCTGCCGGATGTGCTGCCCGGCGACAAGTTCGTGCTCGGCTCCGCGATCGGCAACATCAGCTACCAGGCGAGCCAGATCCTGGGGTTCGTCGCGGGCGCGGCGGTCGTCGCCGTAGTGGATCCCTACCGGACGCTGGGCCTGGACGCCGTGTCGTTCGGGCTGTCGGCTCTTATCGTCGCGACCGGGGTGAAAGCGCGGCCGTCACCGGGGCGCGATCTCGGCGCGCGGCCGTCGCTGTGGGCCGTATCAGCCGACGGGATCCGGATCGTCTTCGGCAGCCGCAAGCTGCTGACCCTGCTGCTGTTCGGCTGGCTGGCGGGGTTTTACATCGTGCCAGAGGGGCTCGCCGCGCCGTACGCGCACTCGCTGCACGGCAACACGTTCACCGTGGGGCTGCTCATGGCGGCCATGCCGCTCGGCATGGTGGCGGGCGCCTTCCTGCTCAGCCGGGCCGCCGCTCCCTCCTCGAGGATGAGGATGATGGGCTGGCTCGCGATCGGTTCCTGCGCGCCGCTCGTCGGCAGCGCGTGGAACCCGCCGCTGTGGGCCGTCCTGCTGCTCTGGACGCTGGCCGGAGCGGGCGGGGCGTATCAGCTCGCCGCCGCCGCGGCCTTCGTGCAGGCCCTCGAGCCCGCCACCAGAGCACGCGCGTTCGGCCTGGCGCAATCAGGGCTGTACGCGGTGCAGGGGCTCGGCATCCTGGCCGGCGGTGCCGCGGCGCAGGCGATAGGTGCTCCGCTCGCCGTGGGCCTGGCCGGCCTGCTCGGCGTTACCGCGGCGACCATGCTGGCCATGAGCTGGACGCACCTGCGGGTCAGCCTGGCCCAGGCCCGGCAGCCGGAGACCGCGGCCTAGGACCGCCGCTTGTTGATGAAGTTCTCGGCGATGGACGTGCCGTCGGTCTCCTCCGGGATGACCACCCAGGCGCCGAGGTAGAGCAGGGCACCGAGCCCGCCGAAGGCGCTGAGCACGACGAATCCCAGACGCACCAGGGTCGGGTCAATCCCGAAGTAGGCCGCAAGGCCGGCGCAGACCCCGGCGACGAGCCGCCCGTCCTGGATCCGGTACAGGCGCTTGCTTCCGCTGCGTGGTTCATTCATGGCCCGATCGTCCCCGTTGCGGGACCGGGCTGACATCGGGAACTACCCGGTAAATACCCTGATCTGTAACGAGAGAGGGGAACGGCCATGCCCACGCCCGCGCAGAGCACGGACCTGCTGAACATCGATGACCAGCTGAGTGTCGAGGAGCGCCTGATCCGGGACACGGTGCAGGCGTTCGTCGCGGACCGGGTGCTGCCGAACATCACCGACTGGTTCGAGGCGGGCACGCTGCCGCGCGAGATCATGCCTGAGCTCGGCAAGCTCGGCCTGCTCGGCATGCACCTGACCGGGTACGGCTGTGCGGGCCTCGGGCCGGTCGCCTACGGCGTTGCCTGCCGCGAACTTGAGGCGTGCGACTCGGGCCTGCGCAGCGCCGCGTCCGTCCAGGGCTCCCTGTCCATGTTCCCGATCTGGCGGTACGGGTCGGAGGAGCAAAAGGCCGAGTGGCTGCCCCGGATGGCGACCGGAGATGCGGTCGGGTGCTTCGGGCTCACCGAGCCCGACCACGGTTCGGATCCGGGCGGCATGCGGACCTTTGCAAGGCAAGACGGGTCCGACTGGGTGCTGTCCGGGACCAAGATGTGGATCACCAACGGCAGTGTCGCCGACATCGCCGTGGTGTGGGCGAACACCGCGGATGGCATCCGCGGGTTCCTGGTGCCCCGCGGGGCGGGCGGGTTCACCACGCGCGACATCCACAAGAAGCTTTCGTTGCGCGCGTCCATCACCTCCGAACTGCACCTGGACGACGTCCGCCTGCCCGCTGACGCCGTCCTGCCCGGCGTGTCGGGGCTGAAGGGCCCACTGTCGTGCCTGACCGAGGCGCGCTACGGCATCGCCTGGGGAGTGACCGGCGCGGCACGGACGTGCCTGGAGAGCGCGGTCGAATACGCGCGGACCCGTGAGCAGTTCGGCAAGCCCATCGGGTCGTTCCAGCTCATTCAGGCCAAGCTCAGCTGGATGGCCGCCGACCTCTACCGGTCCCAGTTGCTCGCGTTGCACGTCGGCAGGCTCAAGGAGCAGGGTTCCCTGACGCCGGTGCAGGTCAGCATGGCCAAGATGGCCAACGTCAGGTCGGCGATCGATATCGCCAGGCAGGCCCGCACGGTCCTGGGCGCCAGCGGCGTGACGCTGGAGTACCCGCCCATCCGGCACGCGAACAACCTGGAAGCCGTGCTTACCTACGAGGGCACCGAGGAGATCCACACGCTGGCCATCGGCCAGGCCCTCACCGGCATCTCCGCATACCGCTGACCTCAGGTAAGCGATCAAGCCAGGAAGTCGGTACGCTTCGTCTCTAGGCACCGTGCCTTGCGGTGCGGTCGGGGCGTTAGCTCAATGGCAGAGCAGTGGGCTTTTAACCCATTGGTTCAGGGTTCGACCCCCTGGCGCCCCACCTGGGAAAACATATCGTACAGATGGTCGGACGTGGCACGGATTGTGGCACGGATACGCCCACCCGAATTATCGTGCTGTCATGGCCAAGGCCACAGGCGGTTACATTCAGCAGCTCCCCAGCGGCTCGTTCCGCGTAAGTGTCTACGCCGGGACTGATCCGTTGACGGGTCGGCAGATCCGCCTGCGGAAGACCTGTAAGACCGAACGGGCCGCGCAGATCGAGCTCGGCAAGCTGCTCGAGCAGGCCGCGGCGGGACGCCAGCCCGAGACGAACGCCACCGTGGCGCAGCTGATGGACCGGTATGTCGAAATCGCCGACTGGGACCTGTCGACCAGGAAGGCGAACGAGGTCTACATCCGGCGGGTGATCAAGCCCGCTCTCGGGCACCTGCAGGTCCGAAAGATCCGAGGGCCCCTGCTCGACCTCCTGTACGCGCAGCTGAGGCGGTGCAGCGATCCCGGCTGCACCGGGAAGCGGTTCATCGAGCACCGGAACGTACCACTCCTCGCTGTTGACCCGGGTAGTCGTCGACCTGCCTGGCAGCAGGTGGTAGAGGCGATCGGCGACGAGATCAGGTCTGGGATACTCGCCGCGGGCGAGCCGCTGCCTTCGGTCCGGGAGATGAGCGCTCTGCAGGACGTGCCGGTGGCGACCCTGCAGCACGCCCTGGCGGTCCTGGCCGACGAGGGGCTTGTCGTCGTCCGCCAGGGCCGGACCGCGGTCGTAGCCGGTGACGCAGCGACAGATCGACCATCCGGCCGGGCTCCGCGCGACCGCGACCATGACTGCAAGCGCGCCGGATGCCAGCCGCACGTGTGCAAGCCGATGACCGCGAAGACGATCCAAAACGTCCACAGCATCTTGTCCGGCGCCTTCGCGACGGCGAAGCGCTGGGAGTGGATCGCCTGGAACCCGGCTGAGTCTGCTAAGCCGCCGGCTGCCACGCGACGCCCGCTGCCCGCCACCACGCCTGAGGACGTCGCCAAGGTGATCGCGGAGGGTCGTAAGGCGCACCCAGTACTGGCGCTGTACCTGTGGCTGGTCGCGATCACCGGCGCACGCCGAGGTGAGCTGTGCGCACTGCAGGTTCGCGATGTCGACCTGGTCAACGGCGTCATTCATATCGCTTTCAATTACGTCGTGGTCGGTGGCCTCCGGGTCCGGAAGGACACCAAGACGCACCAGGACCGGTACCTGGCCATCGACTCGGTGACCTGCGCGATGATCAGCGAGCATCTGGACACGATCCGCGCCGAACTGGCCGCCGTCGGCCTTGAGCTACCCGATGACGCCTATGTGTTCTCAAATGACCCGACGGGTGCCAGGCCGTGGAATCCTGACTGGGCCACGCATAAGGCCAGCGACCTAGCGGCCGCGGCCGGGGTAAAGCTCAATATCAAAGGGCTTCGGCACTACACGGCGAGTCAGATGCTCGCGGCGCGGTTCGACCTGCGTAACACCGCAGCGCGTCTTGGCCACGGCAGCGGCGGAGCGACCACACTGCGGCACTACGCCGACCCGGTGTCTGAAGTCGACCGGCGAGCTGCTGCCTACCTCGCACAGCTGACCGCCGGATCCGAGCCCAGGAGTGAGTAATAAGTTACGGCAGGAGACGTAGCAGCTTCAGCACTTATCATCGTGGGCACCGGCCGACCGCCTACAACAAGCACGGCCTCGTATGGTATGCGCGCTAGCTGCACAGATGACACGGATCATCGCTCTGATGGTACTCGCCGCGTTGTGATTGTCCGGCGCACCGTTCCGCGCGGGACGGCAGGCAACGGCGCATGACTGGACCGAACGTAGTGACCGGAATCCCTGTAGAAGCGCAACATGACAACATGGTCGAACAGGGCACCTCGCTTGTCCGCGCTTGTCCGCTGCGCTGCCGAATTTAGCCGTACTGGAAATCAAGGCGGCGCCGCTACGTAGCGCCGCGGGCATGGCGCCAGCGCCGCCGCTCAGCCTCGAAGGCCCGCGCGGTGCGCGCCGTGCCCCAGGCGCGAGACTCCGCCAGATCAACAGAATCATCGGACACGCGGGCCCGGATGGGTGCTTCCGGCCGGTCTTCCCGCGGTCGTTCCGGGCAGCAGCCGGGCGGCATTGTCACGTGTACTTCACGGCGCTTACGCGCACTCGGGGCATCGCGTGGCCCCAGACCTCGCCCCATGGGACTAATCCCCGTGGCGATTCCCCTGTAGTCCGGCGCGGACAGCGGCAACAGTTCCCCATGCGCCCTGTCTGCAGCAGTAACCGCCCGGGCATGGCATGGGTTGCCGACCGGGCCTCCCTATCCATGTCCGAGTATAGCCTCGTGCTTGGGATGGACCGCAGCCAAGCCCGCCCTATGCGGACCACCACCAATGCTGAAGCTGGCCGGTGTTGGCGTCGACCCCGAAAACATCTAGTCTGCCAGGTGCCCATGACACAGCGGATGGGCTTGCCGCCAGATTGCCGCCCAGTAGCTCGGGGCCGCCCCAGCCGTTCTCATACCACCAGTGCTGAAGCTGGCTGGTGTTGGCGTCCTTGGCAAAGATATCCAGACGGCCTGGCGCCCATGATACGGCACTTAGAGCGTATTGAGCGGTTCCCGGCAAAGCCTCTGGCCCATTCCAGCCGTTGTCATACCACCAGTGCTGAAGCTGGCCTGTGTCGGCGTCGACCCCGAAAACATCTAGTCTGCCAGGTGCCCATGACACAGCGGATGGGCCTATCACCAGATTGCCGCCCAGTAGCTCGGGCCCGCCCCAGCCGTTCTCCCACCACCAATGCTGCACCTGCCCAGCTATGACCTGGTCATCGGCAAAGATATCCAGACGGCCGGGCG
>CAVPLC010000070.1:0-47460 GCA_963705835.1 uncultured Actinomycetes bacterium | reverse complement strand
CCGAGTTGGCTCATTTAGTGCGCAACGTACGCCGGACTGCGCGGCCGGGGCTCATGTAGGGGTTCGCAGGCAGGTGCCGCGCGGTTTCCTCGGTGTTCTGTTGTCGCGGGGGCCGCTGCGGGCCTGCTGTTACCGGAGCGGTTCAGCCGCTGCGGCCCGCAGCCGGGCTACCGATCCGGCTGCGACCAGGGCGTACCCGGCGGCGATCCTCGGCCTGCGCCGTTGCACGGCCCGGGCCATCCAGGGGACATAGAACACGACGGTACAGGATTCGCTGGCGATCGCGAGTACCGTCAGCCGCCGCGGGTGGCGCAGGCCCCACCGCACGCCGATGACTATCCCCACGACAGTGGAAGCAAGCCTGTACTGGGGGGTGTTCGTGGCCCTGAACAAGGGGGCGGCCCGCGATAGGTGGCGCTCTAGGCGGCGGGCCGCGGGTGTCGGCGTCCGGGCGGCAGCCGGGGCCTTGGGGCCGGGCTTGCGCAACAGGCCCTCCCTTTGCAGCCGCTGGATGTTCTGTTGCCAGTTCTCTCGTACCTCGGCCGGGGTCGGCGCTTCGGTGCCCAGGCCCCACGCCACCAGCCCGTAGCCAGCAGCGCTCGTCCACGCGGCCAGGGCCCGCCGCCGGCGCCCGGCGGCCCAGTGCCCGGCCCCGACAGCGGCCTGGGTAACAACGGGGGCGACACGGGGCACCCATCCGAGCATCCCCGAGGGCCTGGCCCCGTCCAGAAGGGGCAAGGCCATCCGCAGCACCTGGGCCCAGCTGTCATCACGAGCCATCCCGGCATTGTCGCCCAGGCGGCGCCTGCGTGCCAACCTCCCGGGCTGCCGCCACCCCGAGGTTGCCGCCCGGCGGGGGGCAGGGCGGCGCCGACGCTCAGGTCCGGCCGCATCCGCGCTGCGCCCCGCCGCTCACCTGCTCAACCGGGATCTCCTGGCCGGGCTGCGGGGCCCGTGTCACCTCCTGCTCCCCCGTGCGGAAGTACCCCGCACCGGGGACTCAAGCTCGAACCCTGGTGATCCCATCCACTACGAGTCCAACCTGGTTACTTTAGTGCGCAGATTTCGTCAACTTGAGAAGTAAATCCGCAGGTCAGCGTATTAAGCCGGTCGAAAGTCCATGATCGTGAGCCAAGTCGGGTCGTGTCTGGGAGTGGCCCCTACGGCGTCCTGGGGTACCCTGGCCGCTGTAACGCTCCGTGTTCGGCATGAAGAGATCGTGGCTCGTTGCTCGTGGCACGGGTCGTGGCACGGCGCACCTGCGGAACGGGTGCAATGACGGCCATAATCGTCACTGCGCCGTGGCATCCGTGCAGGTAGTGCGCCCGTGGCACTGGGCCGGACTGCTTTTAACCCATTGGTTCAGGGTTCGACCCCCTGGCGCCCCACCTGGGAAAATGATTCTCGTCAACCTCTCCGTGGACCGATGTCAGTGGTCCAGTGTGGCGTCGCTTCATGTCGAGCCCTCCGAGCGGACATAGGGCAATTGCCGGCTGGCGGTGCTGTCTCGGGCCCTTCCGCGCGGGGCCGTAACGTTCCCGGAACGATCCGGGCATAACGTGGGCTGCGTGGGTCGGACGCAGCCAGCACCGGGGTCGGCACCCGCGGCGACGATGGCCAGCGGCCGTCCGTTCGTGCTGGCCTCACCAGCACGGGATAACCGGCTGGAGTGGTGAGACATGGCCGCCGCAGCGTTCTGGCGGGCATGGTCCATCTGGGTCGTCTCCGTAACGGCGACCGCGGCCGCGCTCGGTTATACCGCCGTTCACCCGTTGCCCGCGAAGCTGGCCAACGTCGCGGGGAGCACCGCGGACGGGGTGGTCGGAGTCGTATTCATCGCCGCGTTCGCCACGGTTGGCGCGCTGCTGGCGTGGAAGCGGCCGGGGAACCCGATCGGATGGCTGCTGTCCGCGATCGGCCTGGTGTTCGCCGTGGCGATCTTCGGCATCTTGCTGGCGCATTTTCCCCGGACGCTGACCCTGGCCAACTGGCTGGGCTTCTTGTACCTTCTCGGATTCGGGCTGTGCGCGTTCGTGGTGCTGCTGTTCCCCACCGGGAAGCTGCCCTCCCGCCGCTGGCGGCCGGTGGCCTGGGCCGCCGGAGCAGGCCTGGCCGGGTGGGTCCTGGGCTGCGCGTTCGCTCCCACGATCATCACGTTCAGCCCGACGACACCGAACCCGGCCGGCGTGACCGGGCCGGCCGGGGACATCTTCAAACTCATGGCGCTGGGCGGCGGGGCGCTGATTGCCGCCACCGGCCTGGCCGCCATCGTGTCCCTGGCGTTCCGCTACCGGCGAGCCGGGACGACGGAGCGTGCGCAGCTGAAGTGGCTGGTCTACGCGGCCGCGGTAATCGCGGCGGCGATCCTGCTCGCCACGATTCCGATCGAGCGGATCATGGGCCCGGGCGACGCGACTACCAACCTCCAGAACGCCATAAGCAGCGGGGCCATCGTGCTCGTCCCGGTGGCCATCGGCATCGCCGTCCTGCGGTACCGGCTGTACGACATCGACCGGATCATCTCCCGCACCGTGGCCTACGCGGTCATCACCGGCCTGCTGGTCGGGATCTACGCCGGGCTGGTGCTGCTGGCCACGGAGGTGCTCAGGTTCCGCAGCACGGTCGCGGTGGCCGCCGCCACACTGGCCGCGGCGGCCCTGTTCAATCCGGTCCGGCGGCGGGTGCAGCACCGGGTGGACCGGTGGTTCAACCGCGCCCGGTACGACGCCGAGGCCACCGTGGCCGCGTTCGCGGCCCGGCTCAAGGACGCCGTCGATCTTGACTCGGTCACAGGCGACCTGGCCAGGGTCGCGGAGAACGCTCTGGAACCCGCCCACGTGTCGATCTGGATAAACGACGCGGGTAATGCGGGGTCCGGCACCGGCCTCCCCGGCTAAGGCGCCCGACCAGAAATAAAGACGGTCTGGGCTCGGAGCGGGGCCTGGCCACCCCGAGCCCAGACGGAGAGGGCGAGATCCTCTCAGCCCTGTCGTTGTTGATCATGCCGCCGGAACCTTAACGCAGGTTAAGACGCAGCTGTGAACCTGCCGTTAACCGGAAACGAAGGTGCGCCCCGGCGGCGCGGGCGGTCGTGCGCCGGCCGGCGCGGGCGAGGTTATAAGCCGGAAGGCGGCTGATCCCCGGCCGACGGCGTGCCCGGCGGCCACCCCGCGAGCTGCTCGGTGGCCTGGACGGGAAACTCGCCGGTTGACCAGCCAGCCAGATCGGCGGCCATGTCACGGCCCTGATCCGGCGCGTGACGGCCGACGCTGAAGGTTACCGGCGCTCCGAGCACCGCCGACCTGGCGTGCTCACCGGTGGTCTCTGGCGGCGCTTCGGCCCGCCGTCCCTGCTGCTGCGGAATCTGTACGCGCTGGGCGCATTCATCGCGGTCGAGGAAGTCCGCGAGATATTCGGCCTCGTCGGCGTCGATCCCGATCACGACCCGGGGTTCACCCCATGGCTCCTTGAGCGAGTAACCGACGTAGCTTACGACCGGCTGCCCGGGCGCGACCGCGAGCCCATGCAGCGCGCGCCATTGTTCCCATGCCGATTCCAGGCGCGTCGCGGCGCGCTGAGCACGTGCGACCAGTTCTGGATCACGCATCGTGCGACCCTCCCCTGAGAGCGGACCGGCCCCGGCAGCGTGTCTTCCAGGTGCTCCCGGCGTATTACGTTCCTGCCGGGCAGCACTTGCGATGTGGCACGCCGCATCGGGGCCGACCCCCCATTCCATTGATCGAGTGCTGCCGCATCCACACTGGCCCGGCGCCCGCGGCGCCCGCCTCGTGAAGACGGCAGGTGGTCACTCGGAGCGCTGCTGCGGAATACCCGCGAGCAGTGCACGAACCTCAGTCTCCCGGTAGCGCCGGTGTCCCCCCAGCGTGCGGATTGAGGTCAGTTTCCCGGCCTTCGCCCACCGTGTGACGGTCTTGGGGTCGACGCGAAACATCGTGGCGACCTCCGCGGGCGTCAACAGCGGCTCAGCCTCTGGTGTACGTGCGGACATGTGTGTGGCCTCTCCTCCTGGACCAGTGTTGCGATCCTGTTTCTCTTGTTTTGCCTGGTGCTCCATGTGGAGCCTGCCGGGGATGTCCCATATGGCCAACAGGGACCATATTGCCATCACCAGCCGTGACACGTCGACCACCAGGCGCAAAGTTTCTGTACCGGGATGCCCAGTTGCTCCGCCGACCACTGTCACTCACAGTGAGTCTAGCGATACTTATAGTCGCATCGCGCCGGTTTCGGAAATACTGCCCGGGAAGTATCCGCCGGGCGCGCCTGGTACTCAGTTCGCCATCTCGAATTCTGCGAACGTTTGCCAGCGGGCCTGCACCCGCTTGTACATCGCCACCGCGAGCTCGTCCTCGCCCTTGGCCACCCCGTCGGCGGCCGCGCCGATCTCGGCGGCGGATTGATCGCTGCTGAGCGCTTCGTCGCTGAGCAAGTGCACCAGCCCCCCGTAGTCGAGTTCCACCAGTGAGTAGGGGTGAAAGTCCTCCAGCCACCGGCCGACCTCGGTCAGTTCGGCCTCCGTGCGGACCGGATCCCAGGTGACGTCATCGCAGCCGGACGGCAGGCCGCGCAGGGCCGCCAGGCCGCGCGCCACCCGCCGGCGCGCTCGCGACATGGGCGTGGTGTAGACGAGCGCCCGGGTCGCGGACGCGATCTGCGACGCGGAAGTCCCCCTCTCGTCGGGGCCGAGGGCCATCCAGCGCTCGGTCGCGGCGAACGGGACGAACCAGGCCAGCGGGATGGTCCAGGCACTGGCCAGGATGTGCAGCCTGGTCGCCGGGCCCCGCAGGCCCTCGCCCGCCAGCCGGGCCAGGGCGGTCTTCGTCTGCCGCTCGTCGCAGACCGGGGTCGTGCCGGGCGGCGCCAGCCGGCCGCGAGAGCATGCGGCCGTAGGACAGCAGGCACCGAAGCCTGGTCTGCCACGGGCAGACGTAGGTCACGCCGTCGGCACGCCGGATATAGGCGTGCTCGCTCTCCTGATCGGGCACCACGACCTGAGGTGTCGCGATCGCCCGGCGCAGCGCCTCGGCGTGCTCCACCGACAGCGAGTCCCGCCGCCTCGGCCTGGCGGCCGAGGCCGCGTAGGACGCCCACCTGGACCGGTCAGGCTCGTGGAACGCCGCGACCGGTTCGTAGATACGGAGATACGCGGCGTAAGTCATCACTGTCGTATCGTGACATACCAGAACGCCGCAAAGATGGTAGTCCAGGTAACGAGATCATCTCTACTGTGAGTTACCGACCAGTACGGACAGCAGCCGGCGTCGGGATCCGCCTGCACGCTCAGCCAGGCAATACGCTTGTTCCCTATCCCGGTTTCAACGAGGAGCCGGGACGGGACGAGGAGAGTCGCTACCGTGACCAACGTGTTCGCGATGCCCCACATACAGAACGGCTCCGCCGGGGCAGACCACGAGCAGGTCGTCTTCTGCCAGGACACCCGCACCGGGCTCAAGGCGATCATCGGCATCTATTCCACCGCGCTCGGCCCCGGGCTCGGCGGTACCCGCTTCTACCCCTACGCCAGCGAGGACGAGGCCCTCGGTGACGTGCTCAGGCTGTCCAAGGCCATGGCGTACAAGAACGCGCTGGCCGGCCTCGACCTCGGCGGCGGGAAGGCCGTCATCATCGGCGATCCGGCGCAGGTCAAAACCGAAGCGCTGCTGCGCGCCTACGGCCGTTTCGTCGCCTCCCTCGGCGGCCGCTACATCACCGCGTGCGACGTGGGGACGCGCAGCGAGGACATGGACATCATCGCCAGGGAATGCCGTTACGTAACGGGCCGGACGACCGCCAACGGCGGCGCCGGGGACTCCTCGGTCCTGACCGCGCTCGGCGTCATGCAAGGGATGCGAGCGGCGGCCGATCACGCCTGGGGCGGCACCAGCCTGCGCGGGCGCACCGTCGGCGTCGAAGGGGTGGGAAAGGTCGGTCACCGGCTCGTCGACCATCTCATCGAGGCCGGAGCGCACGTCGTGGTCTGCGACGTGAACGCCGACGCCATCCAGGCGGTCCGCGCCCGTCACCCGGACGTCCGCGCCGTGGACGGCATCGACGCGCTCGTCGCCACCGAACTCGACATCCTGGCCCCGTGTGCCATGGGCGGCACCCTGACCGAGCACGTCGTGGACGCGCTGACCGCGCGCATCGTGTGCGGCGCCGCCAACAACCAGCTCGCCCACCACGGCATCGAGAAGCTGCTCGCCGACCGGGGCATCATCTACGCGCCCGACTACGTGGTCAACGCGGGCGGTGTCATCCAGGTCGCCGACGAACTGGCCGGATTCAACTTCGACCGCGCCCACGCCGCCACCGAGCAGATCTTCACCACCACGGCCAAGGTCCTGGCCATCGCGGAATCCGATGGCGTGCCCCCGTCGGTGGCCGCGGACCGGCTCGCCGAGCGGAGGATGTCCGATGTCGGCCGGCTGCGCGGAATATGGCTCGGCACGATGGGATCAGCGTAGGCATCAGGGGCGCAAAGCGGGTACGGTTGTACCTGTACGGATGCTGGTGAACGTCGTGCTCCCCGTGGCGGGGCGACGGCGGCGTCATAGGACGCACGAAAAGCCAGCAAGGCGGAGATCATGGGGCCTCATTGGCTCCGGACGTTCGAGGGGGTCGAGCCAATGGGGCGCGGCCGAGCCAAGGCCAAGCAGGTCAAGGTGGCCCGTCAGCTCAAGTACAAGAGCGACGACACCGACCTTGACCGGCTGCGTGCGGAGCTGGGAGTCGGCACGGACTCCCGCCACGGCAATTTCGATTCCGCCGGGGACTACGACGACGAGGATGACGACGAGGACGCGGGGTCCAGCGCCGCCGAGGACGCCTGGCCGCGATAGCAGCGGTGGCCGCGCTAGCAGCGGTTAAGGTCCCACGCCGAGGCCGTCGAGCACGTGGTCGTCGTCGGGCACCGGGACCGGGTACTGCCCGTCGAAGCAGGCGCGGCACAGCCGGCCGGCCGGCAGCCCGCTCGCCTCGGTCAGTCCCTCCAGCGAGACGTAGCCCAGCGAATCGGCGCCGATCGACGCGCAGATTTCCGCCGGGGACAGGTGCCCCGCGATGAGTTCGGCGCGGGTCGCGAAGTCGATGCCGTAAAAGCACGGCCAGATCACCGGCGGCGACGCCACGCGCACGTGCACCTGCGCGGCGCCCGCCTCCCGCAGCATCGCGACCAGCGCGCGCTGGGTGTTGCCGCGGACGATCGAGTCGTCGACCACGACCAGCCGCAGGCCGGCGATGGCGTCCCTGAGCGGGTTGAGCTTCAGCTTGATGCCCCGCTCCCTGATGGTCTGGCTGGGCTGGATGAAGGTGCGGCCGACGTAAGAGTTCTTGACCAGCCCCTGGCCGAACGGGATGCCGCTCGCCTCCGCGAAGCCGATCGCGGCCGGCGTTCCCGATTCCGGGACCGGGATGACCAAATCGGCGTCGGCGGGATGCTCGGCCGCGAGCCGCTTGCCGACGGCGACCCTGGTGGCGTGCACGCCGCGGCCCGAGATCGTGGTGTCCGGACGGGCCAGGTAGACGTACTCGAACAGGCACCCGCTCGGCTGCGGCGCCGCGAAGGTTATCGACCGGACCCCGCGACCGTTGATGCAGACCAGTTCGCCGGGCGCGATCTCGCGCACGAACGCGGCCCCCACGATATCCAGCGCGGCCGTCTCGCTCGCCACCACCCAGCCGCTGTTCAGGCGGCCCAGCACCAGCGGCCGGAAGCCATGCGGGTCTCGCGCCGCGTACAGCGTCTGCTCGTCCATGAAGACCAGCGAGTACGCGCCCTTGGCCAGCGGCAGCACCGCCGCCGCCACGCTCTCTACCCCGCTGGCCGCCCCGCCGGCCTCCCGGACCCCGCTGACCTCCACGCGGTCGCTGACGAACAGGGCGGTGAGCACATCGGTATCGGAGGTGGCGGCGATCCCAGCGTCGCCGCGACCGGTACTGCCGAGCAGCGCAGCCAGCTCACCGGTGTTGATCAGGTTCCCGTTATGACCCAGGGCCAGGCTCGTCGTGGACGTGGAGCGGAAGGTCGGCTGGGCGTTCGCCCAGACCGAGGCGCCGGTGGTCGAGTACCGGCAGTGCCCCACCGCGATGTGGCCGCGCAGCGCCGTCAGCGCGGGCTCGTCGAAGACCTGCGCGACCAGCCCCATCTCCTTGTGCACCATGATGCGCTGGCCGTCGCTGACCGCGATGCCCGCCGATTCCTGGCCCCGGTGCTGCAGTGCGTACAGGCCGTAGTAGGCGAGCTTGGCGACATCCTCGCCCGGCGCCCAGACCCCGAACACGCCGCAGGCCTCGCGCGGCGGCCGCTCGTCCGGCACGAACTCATCCGTCAGACGACCGTCGGGGGGTGCCACCACGTCAGTGTATTCATACCAGGGGCAGGTAGGCGGCGAGGTCGGCGCGGGGACCGCTCGCGTAGACGGTCCCGGACGCGACCGCGTTGGCCCAGCCGACCCGGCCGGACGCCAGCCGGATCCAGGTGACCGGATCGGTCTCCACCACGTTCGGCGGCGTGCCGCGGGTATGGACCGGGCCGGGCAGGCACTGCACGGCCGCCACGGGCGGGATGCGCACCTCAAGGACCCGGCCTGGATGCCGGCTGGCCAGCAGGTACAGCAGGTACCTGGCCGCGGCGCGTAGCCCCTCGGCCTCGGGTTCGGCGCCGCTGTCCAGCGCGCCCAGGACCGCCGCCACGCTCTCGGGTCCCCGCGGGTCCGGGCGCCGGGCAGGCATACCCCATTATTGATTATTCGGGTTATTCAGATCCCCGCGACGGTCCCCACCGCTGTCGGGCAGGCATCGACCTCAGCCGAACAGCGCGGGCAGGGCCGCGGTGTGCACCGCGGCGAGCTCGGCCAGCGGGATGGCGAAACTGCCCTCGACGACCAGGCTGTCGCCGCCGACCCGGCCGATGACCTCGCCGGGTACCTGCTGGGTGGCGCGAAGCTCGTCGAAGGCGGCCCGCGCACCCGGGCGGACGGCCACGACGGCCCGCGCGGCCGACTCGCTGAACAGCCACGTGAAGGCGTCGCCGGGCGGCCGCACCTGGCAGCCGACCCCGCCGCGCAGGCAGCACTCCGCGAGCGCCACCGCCAGCCCTCCGTCGGACAGGTCGTGCGCGGCGACCAGCAGCCCGCCGGCGCACGCCGCGGCCAGCAGCCCGGCGAGCCGGCGCTCGGCGTCCAGGCGCGGGGCGGGCGGGCGCCCGCCCAGGTGCCCGTGGCGCACGTGCGCCCAGGCCGACCCGCCGAACTCGGCCTCGGTCCGGCCGAGCAGCACGAGGTCGGCTCCCTCGGTACCGAAGCCGATCGAGAGCCGCCGCCGCGCGTCATCGTGGACGCCGAGGACCCCGACGACCGGGGTGGGGTGAATGGCCACCGTGCCGGTCTGGTTGTAGAAGCTGACGTTCCCGCCGGTCACCGGCACGCCGAGGGCCGCGCAGCCGTCGGCCAGGCCGCGTACGGCCTCCGCGAACTGCCACATCACGGCGGGATCTTCCGGCGAGCCGAAGTTCAGGCAGTTCGTCACGGCCAGCGGGCGCGCGCCGGTCACCGCCACGTTCCGGTACGCCTCGGCCAGCACGAGCTGGGTGCCCAGGTAGGGGTCCAGGCGGCAGTAACGGCCGTTGCCGTCGGTGGCGAGCGCGATGCCGAGCCCGGTGGCATCGTCCACGCGGAGCAGGCCGCCGTCTTCGGGCATGGCCAGCACGGTGTCGCCGCGCACGTACCGGTCGTACTGATCGGTCACCCAGCCCTTGTCGGCCAGGCCCGGCGACCCGATCAGCGCCAGCAGGTCCGCCCGCAGCGCCGCGCCCCCCGCGGGCCGCGGCAGCGCGGCCGGGTCGTCGGCGGCCAGCGTGTCCTGCGCCGCGGGCCTGGCCAACGGCCGGCGGTAGACCGGGCCGTCGGCCGCGGAGCCGGGCGGGATGTCCACCACCACGTCGCCGCGCCAGGTCATGACCAGCCTGCCGCCGTCGGTCACCTCGCCGATCACCGCGGCCCTGACCTCCCACTTGGCGCATACCTCAAGGAACCGCTCGACGCGGGCGGGCTCGACCACCGCCATCATGCGCTCCTGCGATTCGCTCATCAGGATCTCGGGCGGCCCCAGCGACGCGTCGCGCAGCGGCACCGCGTCCAGCCGGACCCGCATCCCGCCGGTGCCGGCCGCCGCGAGCTCGGTGGTCGCGCAGGCCACCCCGGCCGCGCCGAGGTCCTGGATGCCCACCACCAGGCCCTCCGCGAACAGCTCGAGGCAGCACTCCACCAGCAGTTTCTCCAGGAAGGGATCTCCCACCTGGACGCTGGGCCGCTTGGCCGTCTCCCCGGAACCGCCGAAGGCCGCGCTGGCCAGCACCGAGGCCCCGCCGACGCCGTCGGGGCCGGTGGTCGACCCGAACACGATGACCTGGTTGCCCGGCCCGGTGGCCGAGGCGACCTGAAGGTCACCGTGCCGCATGACTCCCACGCAGAGCGCGTTGACCAGCGGGTTTCCCGCGTAGCACGGGTCGAAGTCCAGCTCGCCGCCGATGTTGGGCAGGCCGAGGCAGTTTCCGTAGAAGGAGATGCCGCTGACCACGCCGGGCAGCACCCGGCCCGTGTCGGGCGCCGAGGCGGGCCCGAACCGCAGCGCGTCCATCACCGCCACCGGGCGCGCACCCATGGCCAGGATGTCGCGCACGATGCCGCCGACGCCGGTGGCCGCGCCCTGGTGCGGCTCCACGTAGGACGGATGGTTGTGGGACTCGATCTTGAAGGTGACCGCGTAGCCCTGGCCGATGTCGACCACGCCCGCGTTGTGCCCGATCCCCGCGAGCAGCGCGGCGGACGCGGGCGCCTGGTCAGCAAGCTGGCGCAGGTGCACCTTGGAGGACTTGTACGAGCAGTGCTCGCTCCACATGACCGAGTACAGCGCCAGCTCCGCGCCGGTCGGCCGGCGCCCCAGCGTGCCGGTGATCTTCGCGTACTCGGCCGCGGTCAGGCCCAGCTCCGCATAGGGCTGAGGCTGATCAGGGGTGACCCGCGCCCGGGCCACGGTGTCCGCGCCGGTCACCGGAGCACCGCCCCGAGCGCCGAGGCGAAGAAGCGCAGGCCGTCGGCGGACGGCCCGGTGAGCGGGTCGACGGCGTGCTCGGGGTGCGGCATCAGGCCGACCACGTTGCCCTCGGCGTTGCACACGCCCGCGATGCCGGCGGCCGATCCGTTCGGGTTGCCGCTGGCGTACCTGATCACCACCTGGCCCGCGGCCTCGAGGTCGGCCAGCGTGGCGGGGTCGGCCGCGTAGGCCCCCTCCCCGCTCTTCAGCGGCACCACGATCTGCTCGCCGCGCCGGTACGCCCGCGTCCACGCGGTCTGGTCGTTTTCCACCCGCAGCCGCAGGTCCCTGGTGACGAAGCGGAGGCCGGAGTTGCGGGTCAGCGCGCCGGGCAGCAGGTGCGCCTCGCACAGGATCTGGAAACCGTTGCAGATGCCGAGCACCGGCAGGCCCGAACGAGCCGCCGTGACCAGCTCCGTCATCACCGGCGCGAACCTTGCGATCGCGCCGCAGCGCAGGTAGTCGCCGTAGGAGAACCCGCCGGGCAGGATCACCGCGTCCACGCCGCGCAGATCGCGGTCGCCGTGCCACAGCGCGACCGGCTCGGCCCCGGCCAAAGAAACGGCCCGCGCCGCGTCGCGGTCATCGAGCGACCCGGGAAACGTGATGACCCCTATCCGCACTCTGCTTTCCTCGCTCGCCTCCGGGCGCCTTTAAGGCGCCTCCTTCCCTCGTCGCTCCTCCGTCGCTCCTCAGTCCAGTCGGCGCCGGCGCCCTTTGGCTCGCGAGGGGATCTAGGGCAGCCTACCGGGGTGAGCCGAGATTCAGCTGGCGGCGCGGAGCTGGCGCAGCGGGGCGTCGCTGGACCACCGGATGTGCTTGCGCAAGGTGACCACCGTGCCCCGGTCCGGGCTGCTGTCCAGGGTGACGTTGTCCACGCAGGCCCGCATGACGGCCAGGCCCCGGCCGGACTCGGGCAGCGCAGCGATCGCGCTCTCCGGCTGCGGTCCGTCAAGCGAGACCGGCGGTACCGGCTCCGCCTCGGCCAGCGCGGTCCCGGCTCCCTCGTCCGCCACCTCGACCTGGCAGCCGACCGGCCCCAGGCTGGTCATCACCGTATAGCCCCGGACATCCCGGCCGCTGTGCCGCAGTACGTTAGTGCAAGCTTCGGTGGCCGCGAGCAAGATGTCATATACGGAATCTTCATCCACGCCAAAACCGCGCAAGGTATCACCAAGGACCCGGCGCATGACCGGGACGCTCACCGCCTCGCACTGGAACACCAAGCAGAACTTCACCTCAGGAACCGATTTCGCGCGCATCTAGCAACCCCGTACCCACAGACATCTGCCAACTCGTACTCACAGTCCAAGTGATTCCCCGTTGGCGCGACTGAAACCAGGCCTTTTAGCCCGCCGCTAGCCCGCCGCGAGCCGATTCAGCCCGCGTGCAGCGTAAATTCCTCGATAACCGGGTTCGATAGCAGATCCCGGGCCAGCTCTGTGATAGCTGTCACAGCGCCCTGGTCCGCGGGACCTTCCAGTTCCACCTCGAACCTCTTGCCCTGCCTGACTCCGAGCACCTGCCCGAACCCCAGGCGGCGGCACGCACTGGCGATGGCCTCTCCCTGCGGGTCGTGAATCTCCGGCTTGAGCATTACTTCCACGATGATCCGAGCCACGTATCCTCCAGGGTCAGCAGGGCATATATCGTCTGGTGAGAAGCGCACTCTAGCCGTCTGGCCGACGCACTGGTGATCCCGGTCGCGGCCCAGGAAGGAGTGGCACGTGACCGTCGAATCCGGCGGTGCGACCACAGCCGCACCAAGTCTCATCCAGCTGCTCACCCCCGAAGGCGAGCGGATCGACCACCCCGACTACCCGCTGGAGCTCAGCTCGGCCGACCTCAGGGACCTGTACCGGGATCTGGTGCTGGTCCGCAGGATCGACACCGAGGCGATCTCCCTGCAGCGCCAGGGCGAGCTCGGCATCTGGGCCTCGCTGCTGGGTCAGGAGGCCGCCCAGATCGGCTCGGCCCGGGCCCTGGAGCCCGATGACATGGTGTTCCCCACCTACCGGGAGCACGGCGTGGCCTGGTGCCGCGGCATCGACCCGGTCAAGCTGCTCGAGCTCTACCGGGGCGTCAGCCACGGCGGCTGGGACCCCAAGGAGCACAAGTTCCACCTGTACACGATCGTGATCGGCAGCCAGACCCTGCACGCCACCGGGTACGCGATGGGCATCCAGCGCGACGGCGCCCTCGGCGGCGACGGTGCAGATGGGCACGGGGGCGAGGCGGTCATCGTCTACTTCGGCGACGGCGCGACCAGCCAGGGCGACGTCAACGAGGCGTTCGTGTGGGCGTCGGTGTTCAACGCGCCGATCGTGTTCTTCTGCCAGAACAACCAGTGGGCGATCTCCGAGCCGCTGGAGAAGCAGAGCCGCATCCCGCTGTACCAGCGGGCCCGCGGCTTCGGCTTCCCGGGCCTGCGCGTGGACGGCAACGACGTGCTGGCCTGCTACGCGGTGACCAAGAAGGCCATGCAGGCGGCCCGGGAGGGCCAGGGCCCCACCCTCATCGAGGCGTTCACCTACCGGATGGGCGCGCACACCACCACCGACGACCCCACCAGGTACCGGCTGGCCAGCGAGCTGGAGATGTGGAAGCTGAAGGACCCCATCGAGCGGGTCCGGGCCTACCTGGTGCGTACCGGGCAGGCCGGGCCCGAGTTCCTCGCCCAGGTCGAGGAGGAAGCCAAGAAGATCGGCGCCGACGTGCGCGAGGCGTGCCGGACGATGCCCGACCCGCCGCCCATGTCCATCTTCGACAACGTGTACGCCGAGCCCACCGCGATCCTGCGGGCCGAGCGCGAGCAGTACGCCGCCTACCTGGATTCCTTCGAGGAGGCCGGCAAATGACCACCCTCACGCTGTCCCGGGCCCTGAACGAGGGCCTGCGCAAGGCCATGGAGAACGACCCCAAGGTCCTGATCATGGGCGAGGACGTGGGCAAGCTCGGCGGGGTCTTCCGGGTCACCGACGGCCTGCAGAAGGACTTCGGCGAAGACCGGGTCATCGACACCCCGCTGGCCGAGTCCGGCATCGTCGGCACCGCGATCGGCCTGGCGCTGCGCGGTTACCGGCCGGTGTGCGAGATCCAGTTCGACGGCTTCGTCTACCCGGCGGCCAACCAGATCATCAGCCAGCTGGCCAAGATGCGCTACCGGTCCCGCGGCTACATCAGCCTGCCGGTGACCATCCGCATCCCGTTCGGCGGCGGCATCGGCGCGGTCGAGCACCACAGCGAATCCCCCGAGGCGGTGTTCGCGCACACCGCTGGCCTGCGCGTCGTGGCCTGCGCGGACGCGGCCGACGCGTTCGCCATGATCCAGCAGTCGGTCAGCTGCGACGACCCGGTGATCTTCTTCGAGCCGAAGCGGCGCTACTGGGACAAGGGCGAGGTCGACGTGGCCTCCGGGGTGGCGAACGCGCTGCCGTTCGACCAGGCCAAGATCGCGCTCGAGGGCACCGACGTGACGCTGCTCACCTACGGCCCGCTGGTCCGGACCTGCCTGGAGTCCGCCGTCGCCGCCCGCGGGGACGGCCCCGGTAATGGGCACAGCATCGAGGTCATCGACCTGCGCTCGCTGTCCCCGCTGGACATGGAGACGATCGCCGCGTCGGTGCGCCGGACCGGCCGCTGCGTGGTGGCGCACGAGGCGCCGGTGTACGGGGGCCTCGGGGCCGAGATCGCGGCGCGCGTCACCGAGCAGTGCTTCTACCACCTGGAGGCGCCGGTGCTGCGGGTGGGCGGCTTCGCCACCCCCTATCCGCCGTCCCGGCTGGAGGACCACTACCTGCCCGATCTGGACCGGATCCTGGACGCCGTCGACCGTACGTTCGGCTACTGAGGACGCGATCATGACCGAACTCAAGGAATTCAAGCTCCCTGACGTCGGCGAGGGCCTGACCGAGGCCGACATCGTGGCCTGGCACGTCAAGCCGGGAGACCAGGTCGAGGTCAACCAGATCATCGTGGAGATCGAGACGGCCAAGGCCGTCGTCGAGCTGCCGTCGCCGTGGGACGGGACCGTCGCCCGCCTGCTGGCCGAGGTAGGGCCAGACCGTCGACGTCGGGGTCCCGATCATCGCGATCGAGGTGGCCGGCGCCGGGACGGCCGCCGTACTACCGGGATCCGCCGTATCCACTGATAAAACTGATGATTCCGAACGGTCCGTGGTTCCCGCGCCCGCGACTAGTGATAAGCCTCCGGAGCGTCACGCGGTCCTGGTCGGGTACGGGGTCAAGGCCTCGTCCACCACCCGCCGCGCGCGCAAGTCGGCGCCGCAGGTAGCCGAGGGACCGTTCGAGGTCCCCGGGGACGTCCAGGCACCGGCGGCCCGGGCGCTGGCCAAGCCGCCGGTGCGCAGGCTGGCCAAGGATCTCGGCATCAGCCTGGCCGGACTGGCCGGCACCGGGCCCGACGGCTCGATCACCCGGGATGACGTGCAGCGAGCGGCCAGTGGTACCCAGGACCGTTCGGAAAAAGAAATCACGGAGAACGGCTCCCGGCCGGCCACTGTGGCCGCGGCGGCCAGCCCGGCCGGCGAGGAGCGGATCCCGGTGCGGGGGGTCCGCAAGCACATGGCGGCGGCCATGGTCTCCAGCGCCTTCACCGCGCCGCACGTCACCGAGTTCCTCCAGGTCGACGTCACCGAGACGATGGCCGCGGTGCGGCGGGTCCGCGCGCTGCCCGAGTACGCGGACGTGCGGGTCTCACCGCTGCTGTTCGTGGCCCGGGCGCTGATCACGGCCGCGCGGCGGCATCCGCTGGTCAACTCGTCGTGGGACGCCGAGGCCCAGGAGATCGTGATCAAGCACCACGTCAACCTGGGCATCGCGGTGGCGTCCGAACGCGGCCTGCTGGTGCCGAACGTCAAGAACGCCGGCGAGCTGTCACTGCCCGAGCTGGCCGCGAGCCTGCACGAGCTGGCCGAGACGGCCCGGGCGGGCCGGGCCACCCCGGCCGACCTGGCGGGCGGGACGATCACGATCACCAACGTCGGGGTGTTCGGGGTCGACGCCGGCACCCCGATCCTGACCCCGGGCGAGGCCGCCATCCTGGCGTTCGGCCAGGTCAGGGACACTCCCTGGGTGGTCGACGGGCAGCTCGCGGTGCGGCAGGCCTGTACCTTGTCGCTGTCGTTCGACCATCGCATCATCGACGGGGAACTCGGCTCCGCCGTGCTGCGCGACGTGGGTTCCATGCTCGAGGACCCGGTCCGGATGCTCGCCTGGAGCTGATCATGATCAGGCACGTGGTGATGTTCCGCTGGGTTCCGGAGGCGACGCAGGAGCAGAAGGAGCGCGTCGTCTCCGAACTCCGCCGGCTGCCCTCGGTCGTGCCCTCGCTGCGGGCCTATCACCTGGGCTCGGACGTGGGCGTCAACCAGGGCAACTTCGACTTCGCCGTGGCGGGTGACTTCGACGACCTCGACGGCTACCTGGCCTACCGGGATCACCCGGAGCACCGGGCGATCGTCGCGGAGTTCATCCGGCCGATCGTCGGCCAGCGCGCCGCGGTCCAGTTCGAGTACTGAGCCCTAGAAGGCCGCCTCCGGGAGGTCCATCAGGTCGAGGCTGGTTTCCTCGACGATGGTGCGCTCGGCGGCGAGCCTGGGCAGGACCGTGGCGGCGAAGAACCGGGCGGCGGCCAGCTTGCCGGCGTAGTAGTCATGGTCGGCGGCGTCGGCCGGAACCTGGTCGAGTTGCCGCAGGGCGATGTCGGCGTGGGTGAGGAGCAGCCAGCCGATGACCAGATCGCCGAGGGCCAGCAGCAGCCGGGTGGTGTTCAGCCCCGCCTTGTAGATCTCGGCCGGCTGGCCCGCCGACGCCATCGCGAAGCCGGTCATGGCCGCCACCATGGCCTCGACGTGCGCGGCCGCGTCGGCCAGCGCGGCCCGCTCGGACTTCAGCCTGCCGTTGCCGCCCTCGGCGGCGGCGAACTCCTTGATGGTGGTCAGCAGGGCGCCGAACGCCCGGCCGTGGTCCCTGATGATCTTGCGGAAGAACAGGTCCAGGCTCTGGATGCCCGTGGTGCCCTCGTACAGGCTGTCGATCTTCGCGTCCCTGATGTACTGCTCGATCGGGTAGTCCTGGAGGAACCCGGAGCCGCCGAGGGTCTGCAGGGACAGCGTGAGCAGCTCGTAGGAACGCTCCGAGCCGACGCCCTTGACCACCGGGAGGAGCAGGTCGTTAAGCCCTGCCACCGACCCAATTTCCTCGTCGGTGACCCCGGCGGCCGCCGCGACGGCGACCGCGTCCTGAAGGGATGCCGTGTAGAGCACGAGCGCCCGCATGCCCTCGGCGTAGGCCTTCTGCAGCATCAGCATGCGGCGGACGTCGGGGTGGTGGATGATCGTCACGCGCGGCGCGGTCTTGTCCGTCATCTCGGTCAGGTCGGCGCCCTGGACCCGGTTCCTGGCGAAGTCCAGCGCGTTCAGGTAGCCGGTGGACAAGGTGGCGATGGCCTTGGTGCCGACCATCATCCGGGCGTCCTCGATGACCTTGAACATCTGCCTGATGCCGTCGTGCACGCCGCCGACCAGGGTGCCGACCGCGGGGCGGCCTCCTGGTTGTACAGAACCGAACGTCAGCTCGCAGGTGGTCGAGGCCTTCAGGCCCATCTTGTGCTCGACGTTGGTCGCGACCACGCCGTTGCGCTCGCCGAGCGTCCCGTCCTCGTTGACCAGGTACTTGGGCACCAGGAACATCGACAGGCCCTTGGTGCCGGGACCGGCGCCTTCCGGCCGGGCCAGCACCAGGTGGAAGATGTTCTCGGCCAGGTCATGCTCGGCGCTGGTGATGAACCGCTTGACGCCTTCGATGTGCCAGGTCCCGTCGGGCTGCTCGATCGCCCTGGTGCGTCCGGCGCCGACGTCGGAGCCCGCGTCGGGCTCGGTCAGCACCATGGTGGCGCCCCACTCCCGCTGGACGGCCAGGTCCGCGAACTGCTTCTGCTCGGGCGTGCCGAGCTCCCACAGGACCCGGCCCATGGTGTGCCCGCTGGAGTACATCCAGATCGCGGGGTTGGAGCCGAGGATCAGCTCGGCCATGGCCCAGTTGAGCGAGCGCGGCGCCGGGGTCCCGCCCAGTTCGGCGGGCAGGGACAGCCGGTACCACTCGGCGTCCATGAAGGCGCGGTACGACGCGCGCAGCGACTCCGGAACCCGCACCGAGTTCGTGGCCGGGTCGAAGACCGGCGGGTTCCGGTCGGCGTCGGCGAAGGACGCGGCCATCGGGCCGGCCGCGAGCCGCTCAAGCTCGACCAAAATGCTGCGCGCGGTGTCCTCGTCCAGCTCGGGGTAGGGGTCGCGGCCCAGCAGATCCTGACGCCGTAGCACCTCGAAGAGGTTGAACTCGATGTCACGCAGGTTGCTCTTGTAGTGACTCATGCGCTGTTCCGTCCTCGACATTCACCGCTGCCGCCCCCTATGCTACCCGCTAGTAACTTATCAGGCGAGCGCGGCCCTGCGGCATTTGTGCGGTCAGCGGACACTTGTGGTCCTGGACGTCGCTATTGTCTACATGTCCGGTTTTTTGTGGGTTTTCACACCTCGTTGATCACTGACGACTACGCTTCGCTGATGTGAGCGATGTTCACGACTCCTCGGCGGGCCTTCCCGCACGACGGTCGCCGCCGGACATCTCGCTCCAGCAGGGACCCGCCCAGCAGTCTGCACAGCAGCCGGGACCTGCGCCTTCGCCGGAACCCGAGGCGCGGCCGGCCGACGAGTTCCCGGTCCGGCAGCCGCACGCGCGGCTGGTTCAGCCCGGCGGCCGCCACCGGCGTGCCATGCCTGCCAGCCTGCCCGAGGGGACGCCCGCTCTCATCCTCGCGGTGCCCAGCGTCGGCGACGACGGCCTGACCGGGCCCACCGCCGAGATCGCGACGGTGCTGCGGGTGGACAACCCGGACCTGGACGTGCGCACGGCCAGGATCGACCACGGCGGGCGCGGCGACCCGGCCGGGATCCGGGCCGTGCTCGCTGACGCCGCGGCCAGGCGCCCGGCGGGCGCGCCGGCGGCCGTGGTGGTACCGCAACTGGTCACGCCGCACCCGCAGACGCACCGCTCGCTGCGTGAGGCCATCGCGGCCACCGGGGCCAACGCGCACATCGGCGAGGTCTTCAACACCAACGCGCTGCTGGCCGAGGCGCTGCATCACCGGCTCGCGGACGCCGGGCTGGCCCGTGCCGACCGCGTGCGCATGTTCAGCATCACGACCTCCGCCGACGGCATCATCCTGGTCACCGTGGGCGGCGCGGAGGCGGTCGGCACGGCGAGCGTCACCGCCGTGCTGCTCGCGGCCCGGCTGGCCCTGCCGGTCCTGGCCGCGTCGCTGGACGACAAGCACACCATCGACGAGGCGACGGCCCGCCTCGACGCCATGGGCGTCAACCGGATCGCCCTGGCCCCGTGCGTGATCGGGCCCGAGGCCGACCCCGCCGCCATCGAGGAGGTCGCGACCGTGGTCGGCGCCAAGAGCGCCGCGCCGCTCGGCGCGCACTCCAACGTGATCAAGCTGATCTCGCTCGCCTACGGCCAGGTCCTGCGGCAGCTCGAGGTGCCGGACGCCCTCTGAGGCACCCTCCGGTCAGCCGGCGGGGCGGACGGCGCCGATGAGGCCGCCGGGGGCGTACATGCTGTCGATGCGGACGAACGCCCCGGTGAAGGGGGCGTCGACCATCATGCCGTTGCCGATGTAGATGCCCACGTGATGAATCGTGCTGGGATCGGCCGTGTTCGTGGCGAAGAAGAGCAGGTCGCCGCGTTGCAGGTCGGTCAGGGGCACGTGCGGTCCCTCTTCCCACTGGTACCCGGTGTAGTGCAGCAGCTGGACGCCCGCGTGCGCCCAGGCCTCCATGGTCAGGCCGGAGCAGTCGTAGCTGTCCGGGCCGGCCGCGCCCCACTGGTACGGCTTGCCCAGCTGGGTGAGCGCCCAGTTGGCCGCGATGTCGCCCTGGGTGGCCGACGCCCCCGAGCTCGACGCCCAGGACGGTGCCGCGGTCGAGCCCTCCGCGCTGCCCGCCGCGGCCGCGGCCCGGGCGGCGGCGGCCGCGGCCTGCGCCGCGAGGGCGGCCTGCCTGGCCGCCTTCAGCGCGGCGGTCCGCGCCTGCGCGGTGGCCAGCGCGCTGGCCAGCTTGTTCCGTTTGACCTGCTCCGCGCGGACGAACGCGAGCTGCCTGGTCACGGCGGCCTGGATGGCCAGCTTGAGGTGGCTGGCCGCCTGCAGGTCGGCCTGCTCGGCCGTCAGCAGGTCGCGGGCCTGCTTGCGGAACACCCCGGCCACCGCGTCGTTCGCCTGGGCCTCGGCCAGGGTGTCCGTCCCCTTCTGGGCGAGGACCTGGCCGAGCCCGACCTCGTTCAGGTATCCCTGCGGGCCGGACGCGTTGCCGAGCATCGAGGACATGGGGCCGAAGCCGCCGCCGGACTCGAATTCCCCGGCGGCCACGCCGGCCAGCTGACGCTGGCTCGCGGCCTCGGCCTGCTGAGCGTACCTGAGCCTGGCCTGGGTCACCCGGTAGGCCGCCGCGGCCCGCTGCTCGTTCACCAGGGTCTGGTCGTAGCGCTCGGTCAGCACCTCGGCCTGGGCCTGGAGCTGCGCGAGCTGCGCGTTCGCGGACGAAAGCCGCCCCTGCTGCGCGCCGAGGGCCGCCTCCTGCTGCCTGACCCGGTTTTCTGCCGCGATGATCTGCGCGTTACTCGGCGGGACGGGGTTGCCGTCCAGCCGCCATCGCGGCAGGGCACCCGGAAGGCTGAGCACCGCGAGCAGGCCGCAGGCGATGATGATCCGCAGGTGAGGCCGGACCCGTAGACCGCGCAGCAGACGGGAGACCGGATTGCCCGCCCGGCGAGGACCGCGCGAATTCCTCACGCCCTGGCACCCCCCGCGTCCTTCTGGCCTCGTGTTCTCTGAGCGTTCGACTCCATGACGGAGTTAAAGTAATCCTTGAATGTGGTGTTAGTCACAGTGCCGCGCGGTGATGACCAGATGTGATCCCGAGCACACTGCACTCGCGACGATGATCCACACTTGTAGAGCACGGTCAGTAGCTATCGCTGGCCAGGCCGCCGGAGTGACCGGCGGCTCGCGGTCAGCAAGGAGGATCGGTGGAGGACGCCGAAGTTGTGCTCAGGCGGGCACCGCTTTTCGATGGGCTCGACGAAGAAAGCGCACGGGCGCTCCGACGGCAGATGTCAGACATCAAGCTGTCCCGCGGCGAGCACCTCTTCCTTGAAGGGCAGGACGGAGACCGCCTGTACGTGGTGCTCGACGGCAAGATCAAACTCACCCGCGCCGCGGCCGACGGCCGGGAGAACCTGCTGAGCGTGATCGGGCCCGGCGAGATGTTCGGCGAGCTCTCGCTGTTCGACCCGCGGCCGAGGACCTCGACCGCCAGCGCTGTCACCGACGCCACGGTGGCCGCGCTCGCCCACGACGCGCTGCGCCCCTGGCTGCTCGAGCGCCCGGACGTTTCCATGCACATGCTGAGGGCGCTGGCCAAGCGGGTACGGCGGGAATTCGACGTGACCGCCGACCTGGTCTTCACCGACGTCCCCGGCCGGGTGGCGAAGAACCTGCTGGACCTGGCCGAACGGTTCGGCGAGCAGGATCGCGACGGCCTGCACGTCCATCACGACCTGACCCAGGAGGAGCTGGCCCAGCTGGTCGGAGCGTCCAGGGAGACGGTCAACAAGGCGCTGGCCGACTTCGCGGCCCGCGGCTGGCTGCAGATCTCCGCGCGCTCGGTCCTCATCCTGGACATCGAGCGGCTGCGCAGGCGCGCCCGCTAGAGTCCAGCCAGGTAGTCGAGCTGGGCGCGGACCGACCACTCGGCGGCGGGCCAGACGCTGCGGTCCACGTCGGTGTAGATCATGGCCACGATCTCGGCCGGCGTCCGCGCCCCGGCGGCCAGCGCCGAACGCACCTGGTCGAGCCGCTCGGCCCGGTGCGCCAGGTAATAGTCAAGGATCCCGACCGGGTCGGCGAGCATCGGCCCGTGCCCGGGCAGCAGCAGGCGCAGCCCCGCCGCTTCGGCCAGCTCCCGCAGCTGGTCCAGCGAGCGGAGGTAGTCGCCGAGGTTGCCGTCCTGCGCGATGACCGTGGTCCCGCGCCCGAGCACGGTGTCACCGGTGAACAAGGCGCCGTCCGCGGCCAGCAGCAGGCTCACCGAATCCGCGGAATGGCCCGGCGTCGCGACCACGCGCAGGTCACAGCCGGCCGCGGTGATCACGTCGCCGCCGGCGAACCCCTCGGCGCCGAGCCGGCCCGCCGGATCGGCCGCCTGGATCTTCGCTCCGCTGAGTTCGGCGAGCCGGGCCGCCCCCGCGGAGTGGTCGAGGTGCCCGTGCGTCAGCAGGATGCTCGCCACCCGCCGGCCGCCCGCGACGGCCTCGGCCAGCACCCGGCGCAGGTGACCCTCGTCGTCGGGTCCGGGGTCGACCACGACGGCCGACGGCGAGCCCGGCTCGGCGATGACCCAGGTATTGGTGCCCTCCAGGGTCATGGGCGAGGGGTTGGGCGCCAGCAGGCAGGTCGCCCTCGGCGTGCGGAAGCCGTCGATGGTCACGACGGGTACTCGGTGGCTTGCGGCATGGCCAGCCAGGCCCGCTCGCCCTCGACGACGACCTTGGGCAGCAGCGGGGTGATGACCCGGCGCTCGGCCAGGACGCCGGCCACGTCCCGGTACGCCGCGAGCTCGGCCAGGGTCACCGCCGTGGGCGGCAGCAGCGTGATCTGCCCGGCCCGGGCCGCCTCCAGGGCGGCCGACGGCGCCAGCCACGTTCCCGAGTCCGATTCTCTGTTATCTCCCGGGGGGACGACCCCCCCGGGGACCCCCCCGGATCGGGGGGACCCATCCCCCCGAACCCCCCTTGGGGGCCCCCCGAACCCCCCTTGTTTCCCCCCAGACCCCCTCGGCCCCCCTTGGGAGGGCTGCGCCCCCCGCAACTCCTTGCGGGAGCGCGGCCGTCTGCCCGGGCGGCATCGCCGCGGCGAAGAACCAGGTGTCGTAGCGGCGGGGCGAGACCTCCGGCGTGATCCACCGGGCCCACGGCGTCAGCAGGTCGGCCCGCAGGACCAGGCCCCGGCGGCCGAGCAGTTCGCCGAGTGACACCGATCCGTCAAGCAGGTCGCGCCTGTCCTGCATCAGGGCCGCGCTGTGCCGCACCAGGTCCGTGGGCGAGGGCCCGGCCAGCAGCACGCCGGACTCCTCGAACGTTTCCCTGACCGCCGCGCACACCAGGCCGCGTACCCGGTCCGCGGAGATGCCGAGCTGGTCGCCGAGGTCGGCCGGGGAGGGACCGGCCCACGCCGTCTCGCCGATCACCGGGTCGGCGTCGCGCTCGTCGACGGACCCGCCGGGGAACACGCAGGCACCCGGCGCGAATTCCAGGGCCTTGGTCCGTCGCAGCAGGAACGCCTCGAGGCCGGGGTTCTGGGCTACCTGGGGATCCTGGCGGAGCAGGATCACGGTGGCGGCGTCCCTGGGCACCGCGGGCGACAGCCCGCCCGCGGCGAACTCGCGCGCCCGCTCGGCCAGCCCGTGCGGCACGCGCACCCGCGAGGGCACCCGGCGTTCGTCCATCGGCAGCGCTCAGTCGCGGACTTCGGCGATCAGCTCGACTTCCACCGGCGTGTTCAGCGGCAGCTCGGCCACCCCGACCGCGCTGCGGGCGTGCCTGCCGTCCTCGCCGAGCACCTCGATGAGCAGCTCGCTGGCCCCGTTTATCACCTGCGGCTGGCCGCTGAAGCCCGGCGCGCTCGCCACGAAGCCGGTGACCTTCACGATGCGGCGGATCGCCTCCAGGCCGCCCGCCGCGGACGCGGCGGCGGCCAGGGCGTTGAGGGCGCAGATCCGGGCCAGCCCGGCCGCGTCCGAGGGGCTGACCTCGCCGCCGACCTTGCCGACCGCGAGCAGCTTCCCGTCCACCGTCGGCAGCTGGCCAGAGACGTAGACGAACCCCCGGGTCAGCACGGCCGGCACGTACGCTGCCACCGGCGGGACCACCGGTGGCAGCGTGAGCCCGAGCGCGGCGAGCCGCTCGGCCGGGCCGGTCAAGACCTCTCCCTCTTCATGTAGGCGACCAGCTGCTCGGAGTTGGGGCCGGGTATCACGGCGACCAGTTCCCAGCCGTCCTCACCCCAGTTGTCGAGGATCTGCTTGGTCGCGTGCACGAGCAGCGGCACCGTCGCGTACTCCCATTTTGCCATGGGCCGACCTTACGCCTCTTCCTTGGCGGCCATGTCGGGGGCCGTGACCTGCCGGATCTCCGGAGCCGCGACGGTGTCCACCTCGGGCACCGGCGGGATGGACGACTCCTCGAGCTCGGGCACATTGACGTTGGCGATGGCCGCCTCCGCCGCCGCTACCTCGGCGTCACCGAGGTCGTCGAGGTCGGCCACGGGCTCATGCGGCTCGTGGGCCGGGCCCGGGGCCATCTTCTCGAAGAACCTGAGCAGCTCGACCGGGACGGGCATGACCAGCGTGCTGTTCCGCTCGCCCGCCACTTCGACCACGGTCTGCAGCAAGCGCAGCTGCAGTGCGGCGGGGTCGCGGGCCATGACGTTGGCTGCGGCGGCGAGGCGCTTGGAGGCCTGGTACTCACCGTCGGCGGTGATGATCCTGGCGCGGCGTTCCCGCTCGGCCTCGGCCTGCCGCGACATCGAGCGCTTCATGCCCTCGGGCAGCGACACGTCCTTGATCTCCACCCGCTCGACCCTGATGCCCCACGGGCCTTCGGTCGGCTCGTCGATGATCCGGCGCAGCTCCCGGTTCACCGACTCCCGCTCGGCCAGCAGCTGGTCCATCTCGGACTGGCCGATGATCGACCGCAGCGAGGTCTGCGCCTGCTGGGAGATGGCGAACATGTAGTTCTGCACGTTGACGGTGGCCTTGATCGGGTCCACCACCCGGAAGTACACCACCGCGTCCACCCGGACGCTCACGTTGTCCCTGGTGATGCCCTCCTGAGCGGGCACGGCCATGGCGACGATCTGCATGTTGACCTTCTGCATCCGGTCGCCGACCGGCCGGATGACGGTCAGCCCCGGACCGCGGATCTCGGGCAGGACCCGCCCGAACCGGTAAATGATGCCCTTCTCGTACTGCTGAACCACCTTGAATGCGCGCGCGGCGGCGATCAGCCCGATCAGGGCCAGGATCACGATGACGGCGACAACGACACCCACCGGGATCACCTCTCTTCCTTAGACCCCAGCGTAGTGACCAAGGGATCACGCGCCAGTCAAGAGCATCGAACCATAAGGTATCCGCGCGGAGATAGCCTCCCTAGCAGAGAACTAACCGGAGGCAAGTATCGGAATGACCACCAGGGATACCGACTGGGACGGCGTGCGGCTGCACGTGGTGACCGGCAAGGGCGGCACGGGCAAGACCACGGTCGCGGCGGCCTTGGCGCTGGCGCTGGCCACGGGCGGCCGCAAGGTCCTGCTCATCGAGGTCGAGGGACGGCAGGGCATCGCCAGGCTCTTCGACTGCCCGCCGCTGCCCTACGACGAACGGAAGGTCGCGCTCGGGCTGGGGGCGGAGGGGGCCGCGCAGGGCGGCGACGTGTACGCGCTCGCGGTCGACCCAGAGGGTGCCCTGATGGACTACCTGGAGATGTTCTACAACCTGCGCCGGATGGGGAAGACCCTGACCAGGCTCGGCGTGGTGGACTTCGCGACCACCATCGCGCCCGGCCTGTCCGATGTGCTGGTCACGGGCAAGGCTACCGAGGCGGCCAGGCGGCGCGTCGGCTCGCGCGGCAGCGAGCACCTGTACCACGCCGTGGTGATGGACGCTCCGCCCACCGGGCGCATCGGCCGCTTCCTGAACGTCAGCACCGAGGTCTCCGGGCTGGCCAAGGTGGGCCCGATCAAGACGCACTCTGACACGGTGGCCAGGGTCATCCGGTCCCCGCAGACGGTCGTGCACTTCGTCACCACGCTCGAGGAGATGCCGGTGCAGGAGACCCTGGACGGCATCGCGGAACTGCAGGAGCTGACCGACGGCGCCATCCGGCCGGGCGGCATCATCATCAACATGGCCCGCCCGGCGCTGCTCGACGAGGCCGACCTGGCCGCGGCGGCCAGCGGATCCCTGGACGTCGGGGAGCTCGCCCTCGGCCTGAAGGCGGCCGGGATCAACGACAACCACGGCCTGGCCGCCGACCTCATGACCGAGCTGAGAGAGCACGCACTCCAGGTCGCGCTGCAGAACCGGGAGCGGGACGAGTTGCTGACCTCGGGGCGGCCGCACTATGAGCTGCCCATGATCCCGGACGGGATCGACCTGGCCGGCCTGTACCAGCTCGCGGCGATCCTCCGCCAGCAGGGGGCGGCGTAGCCATGGCCGCGGTCAAGCTCGACATGGACCGGATCATCGACGACCGGCGGACCAGGATCATCGTGTGCTGCGGCTCGGGCGGCGTGGGCAAGACCACGGCCGCGGCCGCCATCGGCCTGCGCGCCGCCGAACGCGGCCGGCACGTCTGCGTGCTGACCGTCGACCCGGCCCGGCGGCTGGCCCAGTCGATGGGCCTGACCTCGCTGGACAACACCCCGCGCCAGGTGGACGGCGTCGACACCTCCGGCGGCGGCAGCCTGTACGCGATGATGCTGGACATGAAGCGGACGTTCGACGAGATCGTCGAGGCCCACGCCGACCCCGACCGTGCCGCGCAGATCCTGGCCAACCCGTTCTACCAGTCACTGTCGTCCAGCTTCGCGGGGACGCAGGAGTACATGGCCATGGAGAAGCTCGGCCAGCTCAGGCACGCCGAAGAGTGGGACCTGATCGTGGTCGACACCCCGCCCAGCCGGTCCGCCCTGGACTTCCTCGACGCGCCGCAGCGGCTCAGCCGGTTCCTCGACGGCCGGCTGATCCGTCTGCTGACCGGCCCGGCCAAGGCCGGGATGTCGTACATGCGGGTGCTGAACGCCGGGTTCGCCATGATGACGAGCGTGCTGACCAAGATCCTCGGCGCGCAGGTGCTCAAGGACGCGCAGACCTTCGTCACCGCGCTTGACACGATGTTCGGCGGCTTCCGCGAGCGAGCCGAGTCGACGTACCGGCTGCTGCAGGCGCCAGGCACCGCGTTCGTCGTCATCGCCGCCCCTGAGCCGGACGCGCTGCGCGAGGCCTCGTACTTCGTCGAGCGCCTCGACACCGAGCGCATGCCGCTGGCCGGGCTCATCCTCAACCGGGTGCACACCTCGGCCGCGGGACGGCTGAGCGCCGCCCGGAGCCTGGCCGCGGCCGAGACCCTCGACATGCAGGACCGGCCGAACGGGGATGGCGCGCGCTACATCGTCGCGATCGCGGCGCTACGCAATCACGCCGAGCGGATGAACCTCGGCAAACGGGAACGAAGGCTGGCCGAGCACTTCACGTCGGCGCACCCGGCCATTCCCGTGGCCGAAGTCGTCGCGCAGCCGGAGGACATTCACGACCTCGACGGGCTCAGGAAGGTCGGGACCATACTGTCCCAGCAGGCCCCGTGAGGAGGCTGGCGAGAAGTTAAACGGGTGCCGAGGGGCCAGGACGTCAGCTGGCTACCAGCTCGTCGATGGACTGCCGCTCGTACTCGTCGCGGGCCCGCTCGAGCAGCTCGCGCCACGAGGTCACCTCGGGGCGGCGCCGCAGGAGCGCACGCCGCTCCCGCTCGGTCATCCCGCCCCACACGCCGAACTCGATTCCGTTGTCGAGCGCATCCGCAAGGCACTCCGTGCGAACCGGGCATCCCCGGCAGATCAGCTTGGCGCGGTTCTGCGCCGCCCCCTGGACGAACAGCTCGTCGGGGTCCGTTCCCTTGCATGCGGCGCGTGTGGTCCAGTCAGTGATCCACATGTGCCCACTCCTCTTGATCGTCGAGCACGAGCGCCCAGACGGTCGTCTCGATGGGTTGCGATCCCGGGCTGGTTGCGTGCGGCCGCCCTGCCACGGTTATCTGTTCGTGATCCAGCAACTTACGGAAGTCCGGGCGGGATGCCAAGACCCCGGCATGGCCATTTACCAAATAGTTCTCATGGGCTATATACAAACGAAACAGTTACTCTCCGGTTGTAGTCATGTCCCTCAAGTAACCACGAACCGCTTACGGGACTTGACGGTGTCTTGCCACGTGAATTCCGATTTGCACTCAGTTGGGCGTCCCCATGCAGATCTAGGCCCATGTTGGTGATATATGTCCGGTACGACCGCACCCCCTAGTGGCGAACGGAGCGTACCCTAAGTCGCGTGCAGCCCCGAGAGACGTTTTTCAGCCGGACGAGCGTCCTGGGACGTATCGTCATCCTCGCGGTTGTCGGCGGCGTCCTGGCCGCAGCCATGATCATCCCGATCGTCGCCGCGACGGGAATCCTGGTCAGGAACCAAGCCGACAAGTTCACCACGCTGTCGCTGACGTCCCAGACGCTTCCGCAGCGCTCGGAGATCCTGGATCGCAACGGCCACCTGCTCGCCTACGTGTACGGCGTCGACATGCCGTATTACAACAGCGCCAGCCGGGCCAGCGTGATCCAGTACTACGGGTGGGACCGGCTGCCGGTGACCTACAGCCAGCTCGGCCAGAACACGGTCAACGCCATCGTGGCCATCGAGGACTCCAGGTACTGGGTCCACGGGGCGATCGACCTGAGGGGCACCATCCGCGCCGCGATCAACGACATCGAGCACAAGCCGGTCCAGGGCGGCTCCACCATCGCCCAGCAGTACGTGAAGAACGTCCTCCTGCTGTCCGCGGAGATGGCCGGCAACCTGCCCGCCGAGAAGGCCGCCTACGCCGACACGCTGAACCGCAAGCTGAACGAGCTGCGACTGGCGGTGGGCGTCGAGCACAACCTGACCAAGCAGGACATCCTGGCCGGATACCTGAACGACGCGTACTTCGGCAACAACGCCTACGGGATCGAGGCCGCCGCCGAGACCTACTTCGGCACGACCGTCGGGAAGCTGACCGTGACCCAGGCCGCCACGCTGGCCGGGATCGTGGAGAACCCGTCACAGTACGACCCGATCCGGAACCCCGCGACGGCCCTGCAGCGGCGCAACACCGTGCTGGCCCGGATGGCGCAGACCGGCACCGGGCTCACCCAGGCCCAGGCCGTGATCGATGAGGCCAAGCCGCTCGGGCTGAACGTCGCGGCCGCCCAGAGCGGCTGCGAGTCCAGCTCCGTGGGTTCGGCCGGCTTCTTCTGCGAGTACGTCGAAGAGGTAGTCCTGCACGACCCGGCCTTCGGCGCGACGGCGATGGACCGGGCCAAGCTGCTGTCCACCGGCGGACTGCAGATCCACACCACACTTGACCCGCAGGACCAGGCCGCCGCGAACCGGGCGGTCAACTTCGTCGAGCCGCACCACAGCAACTACTACAACCCGGGGCGCAACGCGGACACCGAGGCCGTGGTGCAGCCGGGTACCGGCCAGATCCGCGCCATCGCCGAGAACGAGCCGTACGGCACCGGCCGGGGGCAGACCGAACTCGACTACGCGGTGAACACGGCCTACGGAGGCAGCGCGGGAGTCCAGACGGGTTCCTCCTCGAAGCTGTTCACGCTGATCACCGCGCTCAAGCAGGGCTATCCGTTCGGCTTCCAGCTGCACGTACCCGGCACCGAGACGATCAACGGCTACACCAACTGCCAGGGCGCGCCCGCGGGCAACTACCAGGGCATCCCCGGCGCGTTCAACGTGACGAACGCGGAGGGGCCGGGGTCGGCGTCTACCCAGTCGCTATACACCGGGACGACCCAGTCGATCAACGTGTTCTACGCTCAGCTGGAGAAGCGGGTCGGCCTGTGTAACGTGGTGAACACCGCCGTTGACCTGGGCATGACCCGGGCGGACGGCACGTCGCTGCTGAGTGCCGATGGGACGCAATACTCCGCCGACAACATCCCCTCGTTCACCCTGGGCTCGGTCAACGTCTCACCGCTGTCGATGGCCTCGGCCTACGCCACCGTGGCGGCCCGGGGCATGTACTGCTCTCCGGTCGCGATCGACAAGATCGTCACGGCCAGCGGCGGCTCGCTCTCGGTCCCGTCGGCGAACTGTCACCGGGCGATCTCTTCTGCTGTGGCCGATGCCGTCAACTACATCCTGCAGGGCGTGCTGACCAGCGGCACGGCGGCCAGCGTCGGCGGCCTGAACGGCCGCGAGGCGGCCGGCAAGACCGGCACGTCCAACGTGCAGAACGGCTTCGGCACCCCGTACGCCGCCTTCGCCGGCTACACGCCCAACCTGGTGGGCTACGTCTCGGTGTTCAACCCGATCTCCCCGACGGTCTATGACCTCATGGGCGGCTCGGCCAGCATTTACCGGCTGGAAGACGGCACCCAAGCCTACCCGGGCCAGATGTTCGGGACGAACGCGCCCGCCTCAACCTGGCACATGACGTTCGACCTCGCCAACCTCGGGCCGGTCACCTACTTCGTGCCCGTTCCGACCGACAGCCCGTTCCTCAGCCAGGGCGACGGCACGGTCGTCCAGCAGCCGAAGAAGAAGAAGGGGAACGGCGGCGGCGGGAACGGCGGCGGGGCGGGAACGGCGGCGGAGGCGGCGGCAACGGCGGCCACTGAACCGGGCCCCGACGCCGCTAGGCCGAAAGGCGGCGGCGGACCTCGGCCGCGACGCGCGCGCCGTCGGCGCGGCCCGCGATCCTCGGGGTCACCGTCTTCATGACCAGGCCCATGCTCGCCATGCCGCTGGCTCCGGTCTCGGCGATCGCCGCGTCCACCAGCGCGGCGAGCTCGTCGTCGCCGAGCTGGGCCGGAAGATAACCGGCCAGGACGTCGCCCTCGGCGCGCTCGGCCGCGGCCTGGTCGTCGCGCCCGGCCGCGCTGAACGCCTCGGCCGCCTCCTTCCGCTTTCTCGCCTCACGGGTGAGCACCCTGACGATCTCGTCGTCGCTGAGATCGCGGGCCGCGGCCCCGGCGACCTCCTCGTTGGTGATGGAGGTGAGCGCCATCCGCAGGGTGCGCATCCGGACCTGGTCACGGGCCCGCATCGCGGCGGTCAGGTCCGCGCGCAGACGCTCCTTGAGTTCAGCCACGACGTCCATCCTAGGAGCGGCAGCAGTCGCCGCCCGTCGGTAGCACGGCCGCAGTCATGGCACCATGTGTGAGTGCGACTCAGAACGCTTCTCCCGGTCACCGCGGCGGCGGGTGCCGCGGCCCTCGGCTATGCCGTGGTGGTCGAGCGGAACTGGTTCGCCCTGCGCAGGTTCGAGGTCCCCGTCCTGCCGCCGGGCGCGGGCCCGCTGCGCATACTGCACATCTCCGACGCACACCTGACCCCGGGCCGCAAGCGGCTCATGTCCTGGATACGCGCGCTCGATGACCTCGACCCGCACCTGGTCGTCAACACCGGGGACTCGATCGCCCACCCGCGATCCGTCGAGCTCTTCCTCGACTCGCTCGGACCCCTGCTCGACCGGCCCGGCGTCTTCGTGCTGGGCTCCAACGACCTGTACGGCCCTCAGCCGGGCAACCCGGCGATGTACCTGCGCGGCCCGAGCTCCCGCAAGCAGAAAAAGAAGGTGCCGGACCTGCCGTGGGAGAAGCTCCGGGACGCCATGACCGCGGCCGGCTGGCTGGACCTGGACAACAAGCGGGGCCAGCTGACCGCCGGCGGGCTCGACATCGCCGTAGCCGGCGTGCACGACTCGCACATCAAGCGGGATCGGTACGAGGAGATAGCGGGCCGCGCGGACCCGGGCGCCGACCTCCGCCTCGGCGTCATGCACTCCCCCGAGCCGCGGCTGCTCGACCAGTTCGCCCACGACGGCTACGACCTGCTGCTGGCCGGGCACACCCACGGCGGCCAGCTGTGCCTGCCGTGGTACGGGACCCTGGTGACCAACTGCGGGATCGACCGGCAGCGGGCCCGCGGCCTGCACAGGTACCCGGCCGAAGGGCCGGCCTGGCTGCACGTATCCGCAGGCCTGGGCACGTCGCCGTGGGCGCCGGCCCGGTTCGCCTGCCGCCCAGAAGCCAGCCTGCTCACCCTGGTCCCGCGCGATTCCAGCTGAGCCGGGTTGGGGTTTCCCCTGGCCCGGCCGGCGCTGACCCGGCCGTGCCCGAGCGGGCCCGGCTTTCCGCTAGACTGTCTGAGGTTCGCGGCGCCGACCTCGGCGCAGGCGGCGGGGTGTAGCGCAGCTTGGCAGCGCGCTTCGTTCGGGACGAAGAGGCCGCCGGTTCAAATCCGGCCACCCCGACCAGTTCAAACGCTCTTCTGGATGATCAGCAACTGGCGCATCGCGTCGATCCCGTAGCTCGACCGGCACAGTCCGTTATTGACGGGGCCGGCAGCCTCGGCGGCGTTGGCGACTGGCCCGTATGTCTGTCCGTCGAAGTGGTAGATGACGGAGATCTCGAGGGTCAGCCGATCCCAGGCCGGGTCGGAAGAACCACCGGCGTGCACGAGAGCGGGCGCGGGCGGTGGCTGGTGAACGGCTCGGCGACGGCCTGGTGGAGATCACGATCGAACCGCCCTGTTACTTCCGGCGCGGTATCGATACCTTGTTCCGGCGAGCGGGGGTTCATTCGCTAACCGTGAGCCTGGTGGACCCGGACGGGTTCATCGCCGCCCTCGAGGCTGACGGGCACACGTAAGATCCGCCAGCGTCGGTGGGCTATCCGGCCGTGATCTGCCTGCGGTTGCTGCTCGCGCCGCCGACCAGACCGGTGCGCAGCGTGGGCGCCGGGATGGTGACGGGAACGGTGCGGTTGGGCATCAGCTTGGTGTTGCTAAGGCGCAAGGCCAGTGTCGGGCACATGTGCACCGCCTGCTGCGCGTCCTTCTCCAGCCAGGCGGGCACCGGGATGTTGAGGATGACCGGATAGCCCTGGGCGTCCAGGTGGATCAGTTCGGGCACCAGGTGAGCGCATAGCCCGTGCCCGTGGCAGCGGGTCCAGTCCACCACGAGTCGCTGCCGTTCTTCCTGCTCGGGGCCGGTTGGCAGCGGCAGCACGCCGCGAACAGGCCGACCGCAGGAAGAGTGGAAGACGTGCGCGGCGAGGTCTTCGGTGAACACGTCAAGCGCCGACAGCACGAACCTGGTCACGCCGTCCGGGTGCGAGCAGGCACCCCGGCCGTTCACGCCGGCCGCCGACCGTCTGGCCACGTCCAGCGCCTCGATTCCGCCCGAACCGTCGATGAGCGCCGCCAGGGCCCGCGCGATGGCGGGCAGGCCGAGCTTGCACGGGCCGCACTGGCCCGCCGACTCACCGGCCAGGTAGCTCGCGATCCGTGACACCTCGCCCAGCGGGCACGTCCCGTCGCCGAGGGGCAGCACGATGCCCGAACCCAGGGTGCCGCCCACGGCGGCGAGCCCTTCCCGGGAGACCGGCACCGCGTACGCGGTGGCGGCGGGCAGCCACATGCCGTGATAGCCGCCGACCAGGACGCCGTCGCCCGCGGGCGCCTGGCAGATGTCGAGGACGGCGGCCAGCGGGAGACCGGTGGGCACCTCGACCACCGCGGAATGCGCGGCGGAGCCACCGACGCTGAGCAGGACCGTGCCGGGCTCTTCCAGCGTGCCGACCGCGCCGAAACGCTCCGGCCCGAGCAGGGCGAGCACGGCGAGCTGGGCGAACGTGGAGGCGTTGGACAGCAGGGTGGGCAGGTCGTCGACGCCGAAGTCGCTGGCCAGGACCTTGGTGCCCGGCGGCACCGCCCGCTTGCCGTTGATGCCGCGGACCAGAGCGCCCGACTCGCCGGAGATGAACCTGTCCGGCAATTGGACGAGCCTGACCATCTTGTGCAGGCCTGGTTCGGCGGCGATCGCTGCCTCAATCGACCGGTTCGCCAGTTCGTTGCCTGCCACCCCGACGACGATCTCGTCCGCGCCGAGGGCCTCGGCCACCAGCGCCGCGCCGCTGAGGATGAGGTACGGCGACCGGATCATGAGCATCTTGTCCTTGACGCTGCCCGGCTCGCCTTCGGTGGCGTTGACGACCACGACCGTCGGGCAGTCGTTCGCCTCGGCGGCCTGAACCACCGCCCTGAGCTTGCGCGCGAACGGGAACGCCGCGCCGCCCTGGCCGCGAAGGTCGACCGCCTCGGTCATCTCGATCAGTTCCTCGACCGAGAGCCTCGGCAGCGGGCCGAAGATTTCCCTGTGGGCCTCCAGGTCGAGCCGGGGCATCCGGTCAAGGCCGGCGGTCAGCCTGGCCGCCCCGATCCGCATGATCGCGGGGGCGTCCAGGCCTTCGGTCAGGCTCATCGCCACCCAGCACCTCCGGTGCGCCCTGGATCGTCGCGGTATCTGGGGTCAGTGGAATCCGCTCGGCGTGACCGGCGACCCGCCGGCCTGGGCGCGGGGTCCGTAGCCGGCCCTTGCCGCGTGTCGGGGCGGGGCATCGGGGCGGCACCAGGCGGGGGCCCGGAGTCGGCGCGCTGCTTGGGCCTGGCTGAGGTACGAGGATTCGGGCCCGTTCCGGGCCTGGGCATCGGGCCCGTGCCGCTCCGACGTGCCGTGCCGGAATCCGGACGCGGCTCTCGGCCCGTCCCGAGCCGGGGCATCGGGCCCGAATCGGCACGCGGCAACGGCCCGGTCCCAGCACGGGGCATCGGACCGGTATCGGCACGCGGCACCGGCCCTGTCCCGAGCCGGGGCATGGGGCCGGAGTCGGCGAGCGGCGCCGGGCCGGTGTCATGGCGAGTCATCGGGCGCGTACCAAGGCGTGGCATGGGGCCGGAATCCGCACGCGGCATCGGACCGGTCGCGGCCCGCGGCATGGGACCCGTACCGAGCCGCGGCATGGGGCCGGAATCGGCGCGCGGCAACGGACCAGTGCCAGTTCGGGGCATCGGACCGGTGTCGGCACGCGGCACAGGACCGGTGCCGAGCCGGGGCATGGGACCGGAAACCGGGCCGGTAGGGAGCACCGGCATCGGGCCCGTGGCGGCCCGCGGCATCGGGCCTGTGTTCCGATCCGCACGGCCGGGCCGCGCCTGCTGGGCTGGCCGGGGAGGCGTCGCCCCGGCGGGCAGGCTGGGCTGCGACCGGCTCTCCCCTCGGCGGTCGGCGGATCCGGGGCCCGGCTGCTGCCGGTAGCTCTGCGGCCCGTACGGGTACGACGACAGGTCGTCTTGTGGCACGTGTTTCCTCGGCGCTCCCATGAAACGCGGCGGGCCGTCATACCCGGGCTCGTACAGGGGCCGCTCGCCCGCCCGCCCGACCGGGCCGGGGCCTGGAAGGGCCGGCCGGGGCGCGTCCGCCGCGGAGTACGGGTACCCCGCAGCGCCGGCCGTGATCCGGTCCCCGTACACGGGGGCGCCCAGGGGCATGAGCTCGGGGTCTTGGTAGACCCCGTACGAGGATTCTCCGGCGTAAACAGGCGAGGCGTTAAGAGCCGGGAACGGGCCTGAGGACGGGGACCAGCCGGGCGCCGGGACCGCGGCCCAGGGCTGGCTGCCGGACATGCCGATGGCGGCGTGCGGCCCCGTGGCGGCGGGCAGCATCTGGACGGTTCCGCCCAGCTGAGCCTGAGCCATGCTCAGCGCCGCCGAGCGCAGCGGCGAGGTCCCCGAGTAACCCAGCCCTCCGCTAGCCCGGTCCGCGCCGGGAGGCGCGCTCACGCTTTCCTTCGACTTCAGCGATATGGCCAGGAACCTGACCACCAGGGCCAGGGCCGTCGCGGCGATCGCGAACCCGTAGCTCCAGTCCACGTACGGCTTGGCCTCACGCCCGCCGAGCAGTCCGTGCATGACCCCGAACACGAACGCCAGATAGGAGGAGTAGTGGATCGCCCGCCAGCGCCAGGCCTTGCCGTGCGCGGTGAACCGCTTGCGGACGATGCTCGTGATGACGATGGCCAGGAGGAGGTCCGACGCGATCGTGCCGAGCCCGATGTAGAACGTCCGGTAGGGCGACAGGAAAGGAATGACCGCATCGATGACGTGCACCCGCTGCGCGAGGATCTCGGTCACGATGTGAATGACAAGGAATGCCAGCGCACCGAATGACACGGCGCGGTGCACGGCCTGCGCCATGACCCGGTGCCCGGGGGCCATAACGATTCGATCGGTGGCCAGCAGACCGACGCCTACCGATGCGGTAAGCCCGATGAGCGCGAATACCCCCGCGTAGTACAGCATGAAATGCTGCGTGGCCGCGTCGATGACCCGGCCTGGCTTGGTCATGATCAGCGCGAAGACCACCACCAAGGTGCCGGTGATCAGGGCCGTCATGATCTTGGACATGTGCTCGCCAACCGCTCCCTGCGCCCCAGTACGCGCACCCTGACGGCCGTGCGAACGGCCGGTGGTGGTTGGCACGCTTTAAACCTCCTCTGGATCGTGATTGACAAGAGAAAGCCAATTGCGACGCCCGGACCACGGCTGTTATCCCTTGCCCGTATGCCGTGGAGTGACGACTATATCAGCGCCAATAACGCTTTGGCTGCGAAATGGTATATGAATGATTTCGGGCGGATGAGACGCGCCCACTGTGATGAGGCGGCCGACGGTCGGTCCGTGCGCTCGACGAGCTGGACGAGACCGCAGAGCCGCGACGCCGCCCGGCCGCTACCGCAGGTCCCGCGGGCCGCGTGGTCGCGGAGCGGGGACGGTGGCGAACTGGAGGCGGTCACGGATCCGGCGGCACAGGCCAGGGTGGCCCGGCGAACTGGCCAGGACCGGGGCAAGCGTGAACCGGCAGGCGCATTGCGATATACCAGCACATCCCTCCTTCGCCCTACCCCGCCTCCATCGCCTTTTATACCGCCCCTGACCGCTGCAGATCTGCCAAACCGGCAAGGTCCTTGCTTACAGAACTCTTCCGGCCACACGGCCCGGGTCTCACATAATTGACTATTCTCACTGACACACTTTGTTCGGGATAAATGAGACATTCGCGTAGATATGGGACGTAACGACCAGGCCGCGGGCCCGCCGCGGCTGCCGGGCGGACGCGGCCCAAGGGGCCCAAGGGGCCCGCGCGACCGGGCCCTCGCGGTAACGAGCGCCGCGCGACCGGCCCTTACGGTAACGGGCGGCGGCCGACCGGTCCCCTCGCGGTAACGAACGTCGCGCGACCGGTCCCTTACCGTAACGGGCGGCGCGCAAATTCCGCCGCTATCAGCTCGGCGATCTGCGCGGTGTTCAGCGCGGCGCCCTTGCGCAGGTTGTCCCCGCAGACGAAGAACTCGATGGCCCGGGGATCGTCGAGCGACTGGCGCACGCGGCCGACCCAGGACGGGTCGGTGCCGACCACGTCGACCGGGGTGGGAAACTCGCCGGTAGCGGGATCATCGGTAACCACGACCCCGGGGGCGGCGCGCAGCACTTCCCACGCTTCCTCACGGCCGACCGGCCGGGAGAACACCGCGTGCACCGACACCGAATGGGTGGTGACGACGGGCACCCGGACGCACGTCGCGGAGACCCGCAGCGAGGGCAGGCCGAGGATCTTGCGCGACTCGTTCCGCATCTTCAGCTCCTCCGACGACCACCCGTCGGCCTTCAGCGAGCCGGCCCACGGCACCACGTTCATGGCCAGCGGCGCCGGGAACGGACCGAGGTCGCCCACCGCCGACCGCACGTCACCGGCGCGCTGGCCCAGCGACCGCGTGCCCGCCACCTTGTCCAGCTGGGCATAGAGCGTATCGATGCCCGCCTGACCCGCGCCGGAAGCCGCCTGGTAGGACGCCAGGATCAGCTCCTCAAGCCCGAACGCGCGGTGCAGCGCGCCCACGGCCACGATCATCGACAGCGTGGTGCAGTTCGCGTTCGCGATGATGCCCTTCGGCCGGTTCGCGAGCTGATCCGGGTTGATCTCCGGCACGACCAGCGGGACCTGGGGATCCATCCGGAACGCGCCCGAGTTGTCCACCGCCACCGCGCCACGGGCCGCCGCGACCGGCGCCCACTGGGCCGAGACCTCGTCGGGGACATCGAACATGGCCACGTCGATGCCGTCGAAGGCCTCCTCCGACAGGGCGATCACCTCGGTCTCGCGGCCCCTGACCGTCAGCCGCCGCCCGGCCGAGCGCGGCGAGGCCACCAGCCTGATCTCGCCCCAGATGTCCTGGCGGCTGGACAGCAGGTCAAGCATTACCGTCCCGACGGCACCGGTCGCCCCGATCACGGCCAGCGCGGGCCGGACCGCCGGCCCCCGGGATGCCTCGAAGGCCCCGCTCACCGGCCGGTCCCCCCGTAAACCACCGCCTCGACCTGGTTCTGAGTCGAGCTCGAAGGCTCTGTGCGTCGCGGTCACCGCCAGGTCCACCTCGTCCTGGTCGACCACGACCGAGATCCTGATCTCCGAGGTCGAGATCATCTCGATGTTCACTCCCGCGCCAGCCAGCGCGCTGAAGAACCGGGCGGTCACGCCCGGATGGGAGCGCATCCCGGCTCCGATCAGCGACACCTTGCCGATCCGGTCGTCGTACAGCAGCGACTCGAAGCCGACCGTCTCCCGCAGGCGCTGCAGCGTGCTCATCGCGTGCTGGCCGTCGTCGCGGGGCAGGGTAAAGGAGATGTCCGTCCGGCCGGTCGCCACGGCGGAGACGTTCTGCACGATCATGTCGATGTTGATGCCGGCCTCGGCTATGTCCGTGAAGATCCTGGCCGCCTCACCCACCCGGTCCGGGACACCCACCACGGTGATCTTCGCCTCGCTCCGGTCGTGCGCGACCCCGGAGATGATGGCCTGTTCCATCCCGGCTACCTCCGACTTGTTGTGTGCGTGCCCGCTGACCCAGGTTCCGTCCCGGTTGGTAAAGGAGGAGCGCACGTGGATGGGCACCCCGTAGCGCCGTGCGTATTCGACGCAGCGGAGCATGAGCACCTTCGCGCCGCACGCGGCCATCTCCAGCATTTCCTCGTAGCTGATCCGCGGGATCCGCCGCGCGGACCGCACGATGCGAGGGTCGGCGGTGAACACGCCGTCCACGTCGGTGTAGATCTCGCACGCGTCGGCCGCCAGGGCGGCGGCGAGGGCGACCGCGGTGGTGTCCGACGCGCCGCGGCCCATCGTGGTGACGTCCTTGGTGGTCTGCGACACGCCCTGGAAGCCGGCCACGATCGGGATCGCGCCATCGGCCAGCGCGCCGGAGATGCGGCCGGGCTTGATGTCGATGATGCGGGCCCGGCCGTGCGCGGCGTCGGTGATCACGCCCGCCTGGGACCCGGTGAACGACCGGGCCTCCAGGCCGAGGGCGGCGATCGCCATCGCCAGCAGCGCCATCGAGATCCGCTCGCCCGCGGTCAGCAGCATGTCGAGCTCTCGGGCGGGCGGCAGCGGGCTCACCTGGCCGGCCAGGTCCATGAGCTCGTCGGTCGAGTCACCCATCGCGGAGACGACCACCACGACCTGGTCGCCGCTCTTGCGGGTGGCCACGATCCGCTGCGCCACCCGCTTGATGCCGTCCGCGTCGGCGACCGATGAGCCGCCGTATTTCTGCACGATGAGCGCCACGGACGGCCGCACCTCCCCGGGGTTGGGCTGGAAGCTCGAGTGTATCCGTTAGAGGCTCGTCCGCTCCTCGGCGACGTCGAGGCTGGCGTGCGCGACCACGGCGTGCAGCGCGCGCAGGGCCGCGCCGCCGTGAGTGCCCCAGTGGTTGAAGTAGGAGTACTGCCACCACCACAGCGCCTCGAGGGACCGTCCGGCCTGGTAGTGCCGGAGCCCGTGGATGAGATCGGCGGCCACCGCGGCCACGTCGTCGGAGATCCGGAACGGCAGGCACGAGGTGTCCTTGTAGGGGTCGAACACCTCGGCGTACTCGTCGCACGCGGCCAGCCGGAGGGCCAGGCCGGTACGCATCGCGTCGAGGTCCGGGTCGTCGCCTACCTCCGGCTCCCAGTTGCCCGGCAGGATCACGTCGCGACTGGCGCCAAGCTGGGCTCCCGCGAGCAGGATCTGCGACACCTCGAGCAGCAGCATCGGCACGGTCTCGTCACCGCCCCGCTGCGCGAGCGCGTCCACGCCGTCGATGAAGTTCTTAACGTTCGCCGCGATCTGGTCTGCGATCGGCCGCCATTCGCCCCCTTGGCCCGGCGGTTCAGACATCGAGCAGTCTCCGTCCTTCGAATGCGCGGCCCAGGGTCACCTCGTCGGCGTACTCCAGGTCGCCCCCGACTGGCAAGCCGCTCGCGGGCCTGGTGACCCGCAAGCCCATGGGCTTCAGCAGCCTCGCGAGAAAGGTTGCCGTCGCCTCGCCCTCTAGGTTGGGGTCAGTAGCCAGGATGACCTCCGTCACCGCGCCGTCGGACAGCCGCGTCATCAGCTCCCTGATCCGCAATTCGTCCGGGCCGACCCCGTCGATGGGGCTTATCGCTCCCCCGAGCACATGATAACGACCCCGAAACTCGCGGATCTTCTCCACCGCCGCGACGTCCTTGGGCTCCTCCACCACGCAGATCACCGCAGGGTCGCGCCGCGGGTCCAGGCATATCCGGCACTCGTCGGCCTCGGCGACGTTCCCGCAGGTACGGCAGAACCGCACCCGCTCGGTGACCTCGATCAGCGCGTCCGCGAGCCGCTTGACGTCCGCGTGGTCGGTGGCCAGCAGGTGAAACGCGATGCGCTGGGCGCCCTTCGGCCCGACCCCGGGCAGCCGCCCGAGCTCGTCGATGAGGTTCTGGATGACCCCTTCGTACACGTCAGGTCCCTAGGTCTCCGGATCATCGTCCTCATCCGGGTCGTCATCGTGCCCAGCAGGGGCGCCGATTCCGAGGCCGGACAGGTCGAGCCCGGGGGGCAGGTCGAGGCCGCCAGGCAGGTTCAGCCCGCCGGGCATGCCGGCGCCCGACATGGCGGCGGCAAAGGGGCCCATCTGCTGCTGCTGAAGAGCCTCGGCGGAGCGGTACGCGTCGCGAACCGCCGCGAGCACGAGGTCGGCGATGGTCTGCGCCGTCTCCTCCGGGTCCGCCGGGTCGATCACGCTCGCGTCGATGCTGAGGTCCATGAGCTCGCCCTGGCCGTTGACGGTGGCCCGGACCAGGCCGCCGCTCGCCGTCCCTGTGACTTCGGCGTCGGCGAGCGCCTGCTGGGCGTCCATGAGCTGTTGCTGCATCTGCTGTGCCGCCGCGAACAGCTGCTGCATATCCATCTGGGGTTCCACATCGGCCTCCTACGCAGAGCCTACGACCACCCCGAACCAACCAAGCCAGGTTGAGCCCTATGGCTCAGTCTTCGAGATCGCTGATCACCTGGCCGCCCAGCTCACGCTGGATCAGGTCCATCCCGGTAAGTTCCGTTACGCCGGGAGCGTGATCATCCGCAGGCTCGTCAGGGTCCTCCGCTTGCATCTCGTCATCGGCCGGTGGCTCGTCGTTATAGCGCGTGGCGCCGGCCTGGGCGGCCGCAGCGGGGCGGCTCGCGTGATCAGGACCGGGATCGGCCGACCCGGCGGCCCTGGTCGCGCCGGGGTCCTGGCCTGCGCCGATTACCCCCTTGACCATGACATTGAGGCCAAATCCCGTGCTCAGGACCCGCTTGAGAACGGCGTCGTGGCCGCTCACGCTGAAGCGCTTCATTTCCCCTTCCCTGAGGAACTGCAGGGTCAGGATCCCGCTCTCAAGGGAGAGCACGCTCGCGTTGCTGAGCAGCGCCCACGCCACCCGGCTCTCCTGCTTGACCGCGTCCAGGACCGCATTCCAGTTCTGGCGCAGTGAATCGGCGGGCGAGGAACCGGCCGCGGGGGGGGGAGCATCATCCGGTTCGACCTGCTCGACCTCGTGCAGCTCGCCCCGCTCGGCGACCGCTACCCGGCCCAGCTCTCCGGCGGGCAGCGACAGCGCGTCGCGCTGGCGCGGGCGCTCGCGCCCCGGCCTGTCGCTGCTCCTCCTCGACGAGCCCTTCGGCGCCCTCGACGCCAAGGTGCGCGTCGAGCTGCGCGAGTGGATCCGCCGTCTTCACCGGGAGCGCGCGCATCACCAGCGTCTTCGTCACCCACGACCAGGAGGAGGCCATGGACCTCGCCGATTGCGCGACGAGATCCACGGCGTCCTCCCCTTAGTTCCTGACGCGTCATCCGCGAGCGAATGACCAGTTCGTAAGGAGCGTTTGCGAAGGCCGTTTTGATTTATCTCAAAGTTCAAAATGTTGCTTTTCATCGTCCGGCTCTTGGATAGGTATGAGTTTCGGTACATAGCTGATGAGCCAAGCCACGATGACCCCGAGGCCAGTCTCGACGAGCCGATAAACGCCGTAGTGCCAAGGCTCGGTGTGACTATCCAATACGATCAGTCCGCAAACGTAGCCGGCAACCCTCGCCGCCCGTGAGCCCCCAGCACATCGGATAAAAGAATTGCGACCATGACGCCGGCTCCTACTGCCCATGCGTCGGAAGGAAGTACTGAACCGAGCGATGCGCCCGTCACGGCGCCCAGGAGCATTGCACCCAGGCGGCGCAGGCCCAGTGCTCTGGTCTCTCCCGGGCTAAGATCCGTCACGCGTGGGGCTCTACCTACTACGACTGAGCCGCGGGGGTCAGGAAATCCCCGTCGCAGCCGGTGTCGTCTTACAGCGCGGCGACGTCCTCCGCATCGTCGGCCCGGAGTTGGTGATACAGAGAGCGGCCGCGAACATCGGCGCCACCATCGCCCCTAGCACAAGCATCGTCGTTCGGCCTCACATGAACCGGAAGGTCGCGACTTCCTGGAGAAGCATGGCGGCAATGCTAAACCGCTGGAGCTGCACGAGGCCATAAAGACCTCCGTAGCCAAGTGCAAACTAGGCTGCGCCTCAGACGGTCGAGGTGTACAAGCCGCCCCGGCTGCACGAATTGTCGAGAGCGATTGTCTGAGAACTTGTTCCAATTTGTCGAGTTGCAAAGGATCAAGTGGAAATCCGAAAGGGAGGCCGAGGAGCACGCGGACGTAAAGACCGCGCGCGTGAATACATCGTCGAATTGGTTCAACGCCTAGCCTTTTGGATGCGGTCCGATGACAGCCGCGCATCAGCTCGCCTGCATGCTTGGTTCAGGGTGTAACTATTTTCGTCATAACCATCAAAGTGAGGCTTAGCGACGTTATAGACACGCTGAACGCCAGCAATGCGAGCAGCGTCCAAAGCATTGTTCGCTCCAACAACATTGATTTCACAAGCCAGGCGAGAGTAGCAACGAGTTCAGAAGTCCCAAGAATCCGCAGCAAGGTGGTATACTTCATCGCAGCCCTCGAATGCATCGAGCAGGGACTTCAGATTACGGATGTCGGCGAAGCGATTATCTTGCGAAATGCAACTGATTATTGCGCCCTTTCCGAGGCCGTAGAAGGCCGTCGAATGGGAGATCAGGGCGAAGCTTGGCATGCCGGTGTGGAGGCACTGCGAGGAGGAGGCTCCGACGCGCTGTTGATCACCAAGCTCGGCCGGACCGCGAATACGGTGGAGGACGATCCCCACCACGCGCGCCGCTCTGACGGGATTAACGACTCCCCTCCAGCCTAACACGTGGCGCGCAAGGGACTTGCTTCAAGACCCGGATCATCCCGTAGAACCGCGGACCGAAGCCACTACCTACGGGGTCATGAAATGCGTGTGTTGTTGTCGACGTGCGGGTCGCGCGCGGCCGAGTTGGTCGCCGCGGGGACGACCGGAGTGTGGCGATGACCGACCATGCGGTGGTGATCGTGGCGGAGGTCCGACGGGGCTGATGTTGGCAGGGGTCGATGTCGCCATTGTCGAGCGGCGCGCGAGCCCGGAGAACTCGTGCCTCTGACAATGCCATCCAGAGAGTGCGTGCGAGGCGCAGAAAACGGACTGCGCTTCGCCAAGGCTGCGTGTCCGGAGACTTGAAACTCCCTTCCGACCGCACGCATGGCGGTTCACAACGGAGGTCGGTCAAGCATCACACCCATGGCCGATCTCCACTCAATTCGAGATCATTGGCGGCCCTTGGGCGCGAGAACCCCCGCCTTTCCCGACCTTACCGAGGAGCGGCAGAATGAATGCTACGTCACGCCACCCCCGGCAGAGACTCCGTCAGTTCCGGCAAACACTCACGCTTCGTCAGCTCTTGCCGGCAGCGGCCCGCGTCAGCGCATCCTTGCAAGGCTGGCTGAGATCGGCGAAATGCTCTTTCATGCAGGCCGCTATCTGGCCGCCACCCCGCTTCACGCCGGCACAGCTCTGCTTGACGTCGGCAGCGCAGGCTTTGGCGAGGGCCGCTTTGAGCAGCAGAGCCTGGCAGGGCTCGGAAAGGTCCGCAAAATGCTCCTGCACGCAGGCCTTGATACGGCCCTCGCCGGGCTGCACCCCTGTGCATTGCGTCTTAATATCAGCAGCGCAGGCCTTCACGGCGGCCCGTTGTTGGGCCATCGCGCCAGAGGTGGAGAGAAGTAAAGCCGTGGCAATCGTCAGCACATATTTCCGCATGCTATCCTCCAAAGTGTTGGGGGTATCTATCAAGTAGCTCGAAGCATCTCTAACCCGCCGGCTGCGCACCGAGCTTTCGACGGTCGTATCACCCGTACCATCTCGATCAGGGGCATTTGTCACATCAAGCAAGTAGAGGCCGTTCCAACCGCACGCGCAAAGTGCTTTTTGGCTTCCATTGGTCAGTGAGTAATAAGAAGTAAAAACAGATTCCTGTGACAGTGCTCACACAGGCGACCGACAAAGGCTCCGTGAATGGAGCACAAGTCAGTTCGCCCCGGACTGGTCGACATCGGTCGGCTACCCGCAATCTGGTGTCGGAGAGCGAACCTGCAATGTTCAGTAGTAGTGCCGCCTTGCGGTACGCCGAGAGCTGCGCCTTGCCACGCCGGCAACGCTGCCAGGTGTCGCCGGTCGGCCGACCACGGCTTCGGCTTGCGAGACCATGGTGCCTCGCGATTGCCAGGTTGAGGGATTCACGTCCGCCATGAATCCCCCTACGAACAGCGCGCCTACTATGGCCGCGCCACGGAACACTTGAGAACCCGTTCTTGTCATGTCGTCCTTGTCTTCGTTACGCCGGAGCCCCGGCACTTCAGTAATCTCGGTTGGTATGCATCGGTGAGAGCGCCGCGCATAAGGCAAATATCGCAGCGTCACGCATGACTTCTCCTCTTTATCGAGTTTTCCAAGTCGATGTGAATAGCGCCTCGACGAAAACGTTATCTTGATAAAAGTCAATTCAATGAAGCGCCTCTTCGTCTGAGATTTGATCTAGGCCCGCAACCATTCGGGAGATTACGATCTTGAAAATGGTAGCTGCCGGAGTAACTGCTCTGTTCGTTAAGGTAACGGAGCGGCTGGGCGCAGCCGACTTGAGTGCTTTGACGGATGCGCGGACTAATATTGTCAAGGCCACGTGAGAAGTAGGGAGCAACCGCGTGTCCATATCCATAACAAACGCAATCAAAATCGAATGCAGCAATGCGTTTCCCCCGACGGCCCTCAGCGCGAAAATCAAACTCTCAAAAATTGTTCCTAGAGGATCGGCGGTTCTCATTTACACGCTGGCGACCGGAGATCAGCCTGTTAAATTTGGCGCACCGGAATTCGTAGCTGATGTTCCTGTGCGAGGCCACGAGATGTATGCTCAGAAGGTCCTGGGATGTGAAACCTTCCAGATCCAATTTCTTGGCTATCGCGACAATTTATGACGAGGGACAGTATAGGAGGACGAGCCGTTCCCCGGTGAGGCCACTCTGTTTCTGCTCACCCCTTGTGTTCGCGGGACCGGGGAACCCCCGTTTTCACCCTCACGTTGCCTCATAGTCGGGGAGGGAACGCCAGCCCTAAGCGTGATGGACGAATAGCCCCGCAATACCCCGATGAGACGACCTGACCTTCCTCGGCCTCGCCTCGTTTGCTGTAGGGCGAGGTCATTTTTTTGTGGAGTGTCGATAGACCGTCAGAATGCGCATCGTGTAAATTGTATGTTGCCGTTTGGGGGGCTACCTCCGTTGTCCTACCCTACGGCGATGGCCTCACCCGACCTTCCGCGCGTGGGGCCATTCTTTTTCGACGTCGCCAACTCGGCTTGAGTAGTGCGATTTGGTAAGGCTTTTGCGAGCGGCCGAAGACTGTCTTGGCGGCTGACGATTTGCGGGAGCCTTAGCCCACGCCCACGGCTTTTCTCCCCGTATGCAAGGTCGTGTCTGTCGCCCTTATGGCAACTAGCCGATACCATCGCCTTGGCTGGCTCATCAAAAATGAGCACCACCGCTGACGAGATCGAGTTTGGGATCACGCGGCTGCCTCGCGGCGGTTTCAAGACGACGGTGCACACATTTCGAAGGGGACCATGGTGGCCAGACACCAAGCTGGACTGGACGGGGCGACGTTGATCCAGGTATCGACCGGAGGTGTCCTCGAGCATCTGATGTCGATCAAGGCATACATCTCGGTCACGTCGTGACGGCGCCTTCACACCGTTCGTGCGACCTACTCCTCAAAACGACTCGTGGCGTCACGATCGCGGTCGTATCGTCTCTTGAGCGGAAACGGCGGCAACCAGGACTCGCGACGGACGATCCAGCTTTCGTAGGTTGGCATCAGTTTGTCAGCGGCATCCAGGGATCCTACGTTCACTTCGATTTCGTCTGCGCTGCGTCCGAAAATGGACGAGCCGCAGCGGGGGCAGAAAAATCGGCCGGCGTAGTCGCGTGTTTCGCCATCGATCGTCACCGCATCCTGAGGGAACACCGCGGAGGCGTGAAAAAGGGCCCCATGATGCTTGCGGCAGTCGAGACAGTGACAAAGGCCGACCCGGTAGGGGAGGCCCGACGCCACAATTCGGACGTTGCCGCAAAGGCAACCGCCCGTGAACCGGTCCATGCTGCGTCTCCTCCAAAATCGAGCGGTCGGAATGCTTATAACGAACCCCGTCGAGCGTCCATGAAGGATGCGCCAGCCTTTTCGGCTCCCCCTCAATCCAGCCACCTGTCGATCCACATCCGCTTCGGCGGCCCTGTCTTACACACCTTGCACTTGAACCGGCCCTTCAAGTTCCAGACCGGCGTGGTCGGCCGAACGCCATCATACTGGTCGATCAGCCTGTAAGGTGCCACCTGGACCTGGCGCCCGCACTTGCATTCGAGATGGATCACCTCGCGCCTGGCGATGTCGGTCAGCAGGGGATTGCTGCCGGCGCGCATGGGCTACTTTACTTCCGATCGGTCAGTGGGCCGAATGAATTGCCGACTGATTTAGATGGCGGCAATTCCGACGAGAATGACGAACAATCAGGCTAGCGGTGGAGCGCGCCGTACGGCAGGTCCGCTTTCGGGTGTCGATGGATTCCCCAACCGTCCGCTTCGGAGCAGCCCGGAATCCGGCGAAGGTCTGCGAAGGGTCGTGAACTGCCACGGCGCTACCCAGGCGTGAATGTCCGCTTCGAGCGTTCCACCGCCATAGCAGCCCGTCTGCTGTCGGCCAGCTCAGGTCATGGCTGCTCCG
>CAVPLC010000069.1:0-146086 GCA_963705835.1 uncultured Actinomycetes bacterium | reverse complement strand
CCAAGACGATTGCGGCATTCCGCGGGGAGCTGGAGCGCGCGCTGGCGCTGTGCGCCGAGTATCTCGTCGTACATCCTGGATCGTTTCGCGGCGCAAGCCGCGAAGAAGGCCTGGCGCGGGCAGCCTACGCCATACGCGAGTCAGCCGCGGGTCTCGACCTTGCCAAGGGAGGCCTAACCGTGCTGGTCGAGAACACCGCCGGTGCCGAATACTCCTTGGGCGCGAGCTTCGAGCAGGTAGCGGCGCTGGTTGGCGTGCTGCGCGAGTTCATCCCGGCGGCCGCGTGCCTCGATACCTGCCATATCCACGTGGCTGGCTATGACATCGTTACCCCCGAGGGCTACGAAGCTACGCTGCAGCACATTGACGAGACCATTGGCCTGAAGAACATTCCCGTGTGGCACTGTAACGACGCCAAGGCGGCCTTGGGATCGAAGCTCGATCGCCATCAGCACATCGGTAAGGGAACGATCGGCGTCACGCCCTTCCGCCGCCTGTTGAACGATCCTCGATTGGCCGATGCTGCCTTTATTGCGGAAACGCCCATCGACAAGCCAGGGGATGACCGCAGAAATGTGGCAAAGCTAAAGCGGCTCATAAGGAAAGACCCCAGGCGCTGAAAGCTTCTATCTTGCGATCGAGGCGAACAACGGCGATTGCAACAGGGACTGGAACTTGTCGTCATCGGTCTTGAAGTGGAGCAGCAGATGATCGTTGTCGTTATCCACGGTCACGTTATCCAGCGCCAGCTTCTCCGCTCCGGTGGCATTCATCTTCTTGAACATCATGCCGGCGCGCAGCAGCGACGACATGGTGGCTGCGGTCATCGGAATCCGAGGTCAGCACGCTGAGGTCGAACTTCACGCCATGGGTGAAGTCCATGGTGTAAGTGGAACCCAGCAGGCGCTTCTTGACGGTTTCGAAGTCGGCCAGGCGAGCGGCGTCGCCCAGGGTGGAACGCATCATGTTCTGCGTGCCTCCGGCGTCGAGCACACTCCAAACCGCGCCGGTATCGGCCGAGCGCACCAGGTCGGACATGCGGGTATTAGCGGTCATGCTTTCGGCGTCGCCGTCGCGGGCGTCGAGCGAGGCCTGAACGGCGGAGTTCTCGCCGAACAGCATGCTGGACTCATCCAGGAAAGTAATCTGCATGCCGCTGCCCATGGGGTAGAGAAACGAAGTGTGATACTTGACGGGCTTGATCTTCTTCGCGCGCGCATTCTTGAGGAACTTCGCTTTGTTGAACTGGCCCTGAGCGATGCCGATGACGCGCAGTCCTTTGTCCTTGGTGCGGAACGAGGCGAAGATCAGTGAGTCCACATCCTGATCGGGATCGACGCCCGCTCCGCGCAGCGCGGTCTCCAGGTTCTTCAGATTGTCGGGCAGCACCTTGGCCTTGAGCGCCAGCGCCGTCGGCGAGGCCGCCAGTTGGCGGTAGTCCACGGTGATGATCTGCTGCACGTCCGAAGGAATCACCGAACCGGCTGCCGTGCCCAGCGCCGCTCCCCAGCCGGGAATGGCAGCCAGCACTGACAAAATGACGAGCAGAAACGTCGTGCGCTTCATAAAGGCCTCATTCGTGGAGATGTATATCCGATGTGCGGAGGGGCAACTTTGGTTGGTTCCTCAACACGCCCATGGGTGAAAGAGTACAACATTTCGGGACAGGTGGGACGTGCCGTTGGTCCACGCCTCAAGACAGTACCAATACGACGTTATTGACCAGACTTGAGATGGTATCGTCGGCCTGAGGTCCCTCAATAAGAACGAGAGACGGATGAGCCGCCATATTGCGCTTGGTGAGCTGGATTTCGAGGATTTTCTTGGTGTTGGCTGAGGTGAATAGACCTGCTGAGCTGCAGATATCAATGGTCTCACTCTCTTTAAGTTCCTCGAAGTCCTCGCGTCTTGTGATGTTGAGTCCCGCTGCCCGCCTGGGCCCGATGCGACCGGCAACGTGGGTACTAAAGGCCGCAAGCCGCCCCGGATCTTTCAATATCCAGTGCAGCAGGTGGTCATAAGTCAGATTCCAGGCCATTATGATTGCAGCCCGGAAAGCCCGATTCTTGTAGCAAGTGACGGCTTCAGAGAGAAACAGTTTCTCGGCTTCGTCCGAGATCTTCCCTGGCAGATCCCTGAGCATTCGCGACACTGCGATTGTCGTCTCGTGCTGTCCGTACTTGTTATCCAGTGCCTCCCGCGTTCCGTGTTCGAGATAGCATCCCGCGCTGTCCTCCAGCATTATCTTCGGCCTTCTGGCGAGCAGCCTAGTGAAAAGGAGGCTCAGGTTCGGGACGCCCATGCTCAGTTCTTCGAAGCAAGAGCGTATCGCAGCTTGATCGAAGCGCTGACGGTCACGATGGGTGTGGAGATACCAGCCAAAATGCAAAATCTGGTCGGGCTGGGAAAGGTGGGCAAAACCCGACACAACAGCGACGAACTCACGAAGCTCCATTCAAATAATTAATCCTCCGACTTCCGGAGCAAGTCTTCCCCGACGGGAGTGATGGTGTACTCACCCGTGCCGGTGCGATGCACTAGGTCACGTCTCACCGCTTCGCGGAACGGCCCATCCCAATCCTTTATTCCCAGTGGCCATCCGGCAGTTCTGAAAAGTGTATAGACCTTGTCGGTGTTGATGGTCGAACTGTTTCCGTGATCCCGGAGCCACTTCGCCGCGAGAAGATAACGCTTTACCTGCTTTTTCGGGTCATTCTCCTCTGCATATTCCTTGAAGGGCGTGCCACCTCCCTTGATATCCAGATCTGGCAAATACTTCGGCAACGGGAACTTGGGTCTGGTCCTCGATGTCCTAGCATTCTCATCTCCAGCCGACTCCTCCAGTTCCGCGCCCGGTGTTTCCGCGTCTGGAACCTCCTCGACCGCCGTCGCCGACTCAGCGACGGCAGCTAGGTTTGGCAGCGCGGGCGGGTTCGAGGGCAGCTGCCGTACGAAGCTCGGAGGTTTAAGGGCGGTTGAAATCGCCTGCGTCAGTTCTGAGAGATTCCCGTCACTAATGTCGGCATCGAGCATGACAAAACGTATCCTGTTGGGCCGATGTCCGTTGCCTGTTTTCTTGGGCGGTGCCATGGTCTGCTCCATTATTTCCTTTGATTGTAGCGTGAAATAAGTCGGAGAGCGTTCAGGCAAACACCTTAGGTCTCAAGCGCAGCGCGCCACGTGCCTGAGCCGCAATTACGGGCGCCGGAGACTTAGCTCGCAGTCCTCATGCCTTTTTCAAGGCCGCTGTCCGATTGCGCACCCGCTCCACAAAAGCCGCATCATCTAAATCGGGCAAATTGATTTCCACATTGGCCAGCGCGCCGGTCAGCGCCGCTTTGGCCAGCGCGGCGGAGACGGTCAGGTCGGATGCCATTTTGGGATTGGTAATCGGCTTGAGCGATTCGACGATCTGCTCAACCTCGCGCGCTCGCTCGGCCACGCCCAAGGGCACGTTGGTCGCGCCCTTGAGAGCTTCCGCGATGACGACGTCACCGTCGGCCGACGTCGTCGATTTTGCCTGCTTGTAGGCCTTCATCACTGCCTCGTAGGACGCGGCGTCGGCGTCGATGGCAGCTTTGAGTTCCTCGCGCAGAGTGCTCAGCCGTGCGAGGGCGTCGCTCAGTTCGCGCTCGTACTGCAGGAAATTCTTCTTGCCGCACGACATGCCGGCGACCATCGCTGCCAGCGCCGCGGCCATCGCGCCTGCCGCCGCCGCTGCGCTGCCGCCGCCGGGCGTGGCGGTGGGCGCGGCCAGCTGCTCGACGAACGGTTCGACGCCTGCGCGCAATCCGCCCACTGCGATCTTGCCGCCCATGATCGCCTGCAGGCGGTTCTCCAGAATCAGCGAAGAATCGAAGTTCTCAATCTGCAAGAACCACTCCGAGGCCATCTCCAGGGCTTTCTTGGGGATGAGCCCCACGACCTCGCTGAACGCCGGCATCACCCCGTAGCGCGCGGCCTCGCGGCGCACGAACTCGAAGACGCGAGCAATGGGCGTCTGTTCAAAGTCGGTGAGGTTCATCGAGACCTGCGCCAGCCCGCGCACGGGGAAGCCGGCTGCCTTCACATAACGCAGCCCGCCGCTTGAGAAGCGCACCGCTTTGGCGATCTGCTTGGCGATCTCGACGTCGGCGGTGTTCAGATAGATGTTGTAGGCGATGAGGAACTTCCGCACACCCACTACGGTCGCGCCCGCCGTGGGATGAATGCGCGGCTCGCCGAAGTCCGGGCGGCGCGCCGGGTTGGTGGCGATTTCGTCACGTATTCCTTCAAATTGTCCGCGACGGATGTTTTCCAGGTTCTGGCGCTCGGGCGTGGCGGCGGCGGCCTCGTAGAGATAGACCGGAATCTGGTAGCGCTTCCAGATCTCCGCGCCGACTTGATGCGCGATGGCAACGCAATCCTCAAGCGCCAAGCCCTCGATGGGAATGAAGGGAATCACGTCGGCGGCGCCCATGCGCGGGTGCGCCCCTTGATGCCGGGTCAGGTCGATGAGCTCGGCAGCGCGGCCGACGCCGCGAATGGCAGCCTCGGCGATCGCCTCGCGGTCGCCCACCAGCGTGATGACGCATCGGTTGTGGTCGGCGTCCATCTCGCGGTCGAGCAGATAGACGCCGGGCGCCTTCATGGCGTCGATGATGGCGTCTACCTTGGCGCGATCGCGGCCCTCGGAAAAATTGGGAACACATTCAACAAGCGTGGACATAACAGGGGAAGGATAAAGGAGATTGAGGCGTTGGGCTATTCGAACGGCTCAAATCACAAATTACGCATTCTTGAGCATGGCCTCGGCGTGTTTTCGCGAGGTCTCCGTCAGCCGCGCGCCGCTCAGCATGCGGGCGATCTCTTCCTGGCGCTCGTCGTCTTTGAGGCGGCGCACCGTGGTGCGGGAGCGTCCGCCCGCTTCGCGCTTTTCGATCAGATAATGATGGTCGGCGAAGGCAGCGATCTGCGGCAGGTGTGTGATGCACACTACCTGGTGAGCCCGCGCCAGAGCGCGCAGCTTCTTGCCTACAGCTTCGGCTGTGCGGCCACCGATGCCGGTATCGATCTCATCGAACACCAGTGTGCGTCTGCGTTTTCTTTTTGTGCTCGCGCCGCTTTCCACGCTCACCTTCAGCGCCAGCATCACGCGCGAGAGTTCGCCCCCCGATGCGATCTGCTCTGCCGGACGCAGCGGCTCGCCGGGATTGGTAGCGATCAGGTACGAGACGCGATCGAAGCCCGCCGACGACCAGTTCTCCGGCTCATCCGAGCCGCTGACCTCAGCTTTGAAATGGCCCTTCATCGCCAGGTCTTCGAGTTCCGACTCTACCAGCTTCTCGAGCTTGCGCGCCGCCTGGTAACGCCGGCGTGAGAGCGCACGACCCGCTTCCAGATACTCCGCGCCGGCATCGGCAAGCTCCTGCCGCAGTTTCTTGAGGACCTCGTCACGGTTTTCGACTTCATCCATCTTGCGGGCGACTTCTTCACCGTAAGCGATCACATCCGCGAGTGTGGCGCCGTACTTGCGCTTGAGGCGGTCGAGCTGCGCCAGCCGGTCTTCAACTTTCTCCAAGCGCTCAGGCGAAGCTTGCACGTGCTCGCCGAAGTCGCGCACCGTTACGCCGACGTCTTCCACCGCCAGCCGCGCCGACTCCACGGCCGCCAGCGCCTCCTGAAATTTCGCGTCGTATCGCGCAAGCTCCTCCAAATGCTTCGCCGCCGCGCGCAACGACGCTGCCGCTGCCGCGTTGCCCTCGTAGAGCGCTTCACAGGCGCCCATGGCTGCGGCGTAAATCTTTTCGGAGTTAGCCAGCACGCGCTTCTCGGCCTCCAGGCGCTCATCTTCGCCGGGCAGGAGTTTGGCCTGTTCGATCTCTATTTTCTGGAAGCTCCACATGTCGGCCAGCCGCAAGCGGTCCTGCTCGTCGCGCTCGAGCTCGGCGATGCGTTCGCGCAGCTCGCGCCACCGAAGATATTTCTGCTCGGTGAAGTCCGTCTCCACGCTGGCGAAGGCGTCGAGCAACTCCAGCCGCGCCGCACCGTCGAACGCCAGCAGCGACTCCATCTGCGCATGCACCGCCGCCAGATGCGGCGCCAGCAGCTTCAGCACCGCCACCGTGGCCGGCTGGTTGTTGACGAAGACGCGGTTCTTGCCGCCGGCGGCGATCTCCCGCCGCAGGATGATCTCGCCTTCGGCGCAATCGATGCCGTTCGCGTCGAGCACCTTCACGGCTGCACCATCGGACTCGAACACGGCCGACACGACCGCTTTTTCCGCCCCGTGGCGGACCATGTCAGACGACGATTTTTCGCCCAGGAGCAGCGCCAGAGCATCGATCAGGAGGGATTTGCCGGCGCCGGTCTCGCCCGTGAGCAGGTTCAGACCGGGCGCGAACTCGACAGCGACATTATCAATGACAGCGTAGTTTTCGACCCGCAGCTCCCGCAGCACGCTTCCCATTGCTTTTGCGGCAGCATAGCACAGCCACGCGTGAGGAAAACCGGTCGCGCGTCAGGGTTGTTCCGACTCCAGCACGGTGAGCACTTCGTCGTCCACATCCCATTGCTTCAGGATGCGGATGATCGTGCGGCTGGTGTAGCCAGCACGCATCAGCGCGCGGTAGATGCGCGCGGCATCTTTGGCATTCGCCGGCTTTTTCATGCGTTTGCGGCGCAGGTGTTCGCGGGCAAGCTTCTCCTCGTCTGTGCCGGCATAAGCAGAACCCACAGCCTTCGCGATTACGTCAGCGTGCACACCTCGCACCTTCAGGTCGGATACGACGCGCAGCCGCCCGAATTTCTGGTTTTCCTTGCGATACGAAGAGTAAGCGCCGGCATAGGCCGTGTCGTTGAGGTATCTCTGTTCTTTCAAAAGTGCAACCACCGCCTCGACTAGAGGTTCGCTCTCCCCGCCTGCGGGCAGGCGTTGCCGCAGCAGCCGCTTGAGTTCAGCCACACTGCGCATTTTGCGCGCAAGCGCGCCGACGGCATATTCGTAGAGCGTGGAGTGGTCGTAGATTTTCTTGCGCTGGAAGGCCACCGGGATATTTCAACACAAATCGGGCGGAAAGTTATTTACCGCCGAGACGCCGAGATCGCAGAGGGATTTCCGTGGCATTCGACTCGGCGTGCTCGGCCTCTCGGCGGTAAAAAAGGGACGGCGCTATCTGCCGTATCCGGCACGCTGCATCTCATCGCGAGCAGCATCGGCGGTGGAGGCGATGCCCTGTACGCGCAGCTTGAAGTCGTCGGGGTTGGAGGCGGTTTCCATGGCGACCTCGAAGGAAATCAGACCTTGCATATAGAGGTCGTAGAGCGATTGGTCGAAGGTCTGCATCCCGTACTGCGAGGTGCCGGACGAGAGCGCTTCCTTGATGTGACGGGTACGCTCCGGGGTCACGATGCATTCCTTGATGTAGGCGGTGCTGATCAGAATCTCGACTGCCGGCACGCGTCCGGGACCATCGCAACGCTTGACCAGGCGCTGGCTGATCACGGCTTTTAGAGTCGCAGCCAGTTGCAACCGAACCTGCTTCTGCTCCGAGGGTGGGAAAACCGCGATGGTGCGGTTGACGGTCTCGACTGCGTCCAGAGTGTGCAAGGTTGAGAGCACGAGGTGGCCGGTTTCGGCGGCCAGCAGGGCAGTGCCGATGGTTTCGATGTCGCGCATTTCGCCCACCAGAATGGTGTCCGGGTCCTGGCGCAGGCTGGCGCGCAATGCCGAAGCGAACGACGGTGTGTCGACTTCGACCTCGCGCTGGTTAACGAAGCCCTTCTTGTCGCGGTGCAGAAACTCGATCGGGTCCTCGATGGTGATGATGTGCTCGGGCCGGCTGGAGTTGATGCGGTCGATCATCGCCGCCAGGGTGGTGGATTTGCCCGAGCCGGTGATGCCCGTAACCAGCACGAGCCCACGCTGCTCATCGCAGATCTTTTCCACGATGGGCGGCAAGTGCAGCTCGTCGAGGGGCAGAATCTTGGTCGGGATCACACGGAACGCAATGCCTACGTTGCCGCGCTGCTGATAGACGTTGACGCGGAAGCGCCCCAGTCCGGCCACGCCGTAAGCCAGGTCGAGCTCGGCGTTTTCCTTGAATTTCTGCTTCTGCCGGTTGGACATCATGCTGAAGGCCATGTTCAGCATGTCCTCGGCAGAGACGCGCGGCTGGTCAGAAAGCGCAACCAGCTCACCATCCACGCGGATATGGGGATAGTTGCCTACCTTCAGGTGGAGATCGGAAGCCTTGCGCTCCATGGCGGTGCGCAGCAATTCGTCTACATGCATGCCCTTGCCTGTCGGTGAAGCTAACACGAAAGGGAAGGGGCGGATAGTAACCAGAGGGTCGCGTACTTCGGAGTCGCCGGTCCCGGTTGCGGCATCTCCTCGATAGGGAAGGATTATGGCCGATTGGCGAACAGGACCGCGAGTGGTGATCGTGGGCGGCGGCTTTGGCGGGCTCTACTGCGCGCGCGCGTTGGCCCGCGAGCCCGTCCGCATCACCCTGGTGGACCGCAAGAACTACCACACCTTCCAGCCGCTGCTCTATCAGGTTGCGACCGCGGCGCTGTCGCCGGGCGATATCGCGTCTCCCATCCGTTCCATCCTGCGGCATTTTGAAAACGTTGAGGTCTTGCTCGCGGAGGTGGTGGGGTTTGATCTCGCGCAGCGCCAAGTTCTGCTGGCGGACGGCGGCCGCCTCGAATATGACTACCTGGCAGTGGCCGGGGGAGCTCAGCATTCTTATTTCGGGCACGACGAGTGGGAACCCATTGCGCCTGGGCTGAAGACCGTCGAGGACGCGCTGGAGATTCGCCGGCGCGTGCTGCTGGCCTATGAAGTGGCGGAACGCCAAGCGGTGGAAGGCAAGGATCCCGGTCCGCTGAGTTTCGTCATTGTTGGCGCCGGTCCTACGGGCGTGGAGATGGCCGGGGCCATCGCCGAGATCGCGGTCCGCACTTTAGCCAAAGACTTCCGCAAAATTCAGACCAGGCACTCTCGCGTGCTGCTACTTGAAGGCGCGCCTCGCGTGCTGCCCACATATCCCGAGGATTTATCCCGCAAGGCGGAGGAGCAGCTCCGGCGGCTGGGCGTAGAGGTGCGGACTAACGCCATGGTGAGCGCCGTAGAGCCGAAAAGCATCCGCGTCGGCGGTGAAGTGATTCCAGCCACGGTGACAGTCTGGGCGGCCGGAGTGGCCGCCTCCGGGTTGGGCCGCCTGCTGTCTTCAGAGATTGACAGCGCAGGGCGGGTTCCCGTGGGAAACGATTGCAGCCTGCCAAGGCATCCGGAAGTGTTTGTCATCGGAGATTTAGCGCTCTTCAAGGACGAACACGGAAAACCACTCCCTGGCGTGGCTCAAGTCGCCATTCAGCAGGGCCGGGCGGTGGCCGCAAACATCGGGCGTGAAATCAAAGGCCAGCCGCGACAGCCCTTCCACTACAAAGACCTGGGGAGCCTCGCTACCATTGGCCGAGCCGCCGCGGTGGCCGACATCTTCGGAATTCACCTCGCCGGCTGGATCGCCTGGATGGTATGGCTGTTCATCCACATCCTGTGGCTGATCGGCTTTCGCAATCGCCTGCTAGTAATGGTGAACTGGACCTGGGCGTACTTCGCGTCGCAGCGCGGGCCGCGGCTGATTACGGACAGGTGATAGTAACCACAGAGACACAGGCACCGAGGCTTCGTGGGTCACCCTCCGTGTCTCTGTGCCTCTGTGGTTAATCCGGACGCTCTTATACCGAGACCGGCTGAGCGCTGGCGACTGAAACTGGCGTCAGCCAGTGGAAGCGGTCCGGTACTACACCGTTCACAATGTTGAAGAACTCACGTTGAAGCGTCTTGGTTACGGGACCAATCGTGCCCTTGCCTACGGTGATCTTGTCCACAGAGCGGATGGGCGTGATTTCCGCGGCGGTGCCGCTGAAGAACACTTCCTCAGCGATGTAGAGCAACTCCCGCGGTATCATCTGCTCGACCACGGGAATGGCCATTTCCCTGGCGAGTTGCAGCACGGAGTCGCGGGTGATTCCCGGTAGTATCGAGTTGCCGAGCGGCGGCGTGTAGAGCGAGCCCTGAAAAACCACGAACAAGTTTTCCCCTGAACCCTCGCTGACGTAGCCTTGAACGTCGAGCGCAATGCCCTCCACGTAGCCGTTGGCCAGAGCTTCCATCTTGATGAGCTGCGAGTTCATGTAATTGGCGCCAGCTTTCGACATAGCCGGCATGGTATTCGGCGCCAACCGGTTCCACGACGATACGCACACGTCCACCCCCTCGTCGGAGCCGTGGCCGAGATAGCGTCCCCACTCGTAATTGGCGATGTACACCTGAATGGGCGACTCCAGCGGGTTTACGCCCAACTGCCCGTAGCCGCGCAGCACGATCGGCCGGATGTAGCAAGGCGCCACGCCGTTGACGCGCACCAGCTCCACCATGGCTGTCACCAGCTCATCGCGGGTGTACTCGACATCCATGCGATAAATCTTGGCCGAGTTGATGAGGCGCTGCATGTGCTCGTGCGCGCGGAAGATGCCTGGTCCCTTCGGCTGGGAGTAACAACGGACACCTTCGAACACCGACGAGCCGTAGTGCACGACATGCGACATCACGTGCAGCGTGGCATCCTCCCAATGGATGAATTTACCGTTGTGCCAGATCTTGTCTGTCTTCTTAACGGCCATGACTGGGAGCTCCTTTTAGCAGCGGTCTATCGGGAACGCTTGTCGTTCAGTGCGCCGGGGATGCGCGAAAACATTATACCGGACACATATCCGCCGATCAGGATTGACAAGCTTTTTCGGACAATGATTGACCTCGGCAGGAAGGAACCACCACGCGCGCGGAGAATTATTAGACGTGAAGAACCTTCACGGGGATGTCGAAAAATATCCCTCCAGGCTTTTTCCACAGGCATCTGGCTCGTCAACTAGTTCCCTGCATCTAAGAAAAATAGATGGATGCGGAGGCCAGCTTCGGCGACTGCTGCAAGAGGATTGCAACTCAAACGGCGTTCACTCCATCTGAACGAGAGCACGTGAACGGTTCTACACGCGAACCGCGGCCCGAACGTAGCAAGGAAGGGGCCCGAAACTATGAAAACCGGCTTAAACACCGCACTTGACCCGACTCGGCGCGGCAATGACGCGCAGGAATTCGAGGCCGCGCTGCGGCGCAGGATCGTCGGGCAAGATGCGGCCGTCGAAAAAGTCACCGAAATATATCAAATGTTTCTGGCGGGGTTGAACGCCCCGAACCGTCCTGTCGGCAACCTGCTCTTCCTGGGCCCAACCGGATCCGGGAAAACGCGGGTGGTGGAAGCGATGGCGGAAGCGCTGTTCGGCGACCCGCACGCTTGCATCAAGATCGATTGTGCGGAATTCCAGCACAGCCACGAGATCGCCAAGCTTATCGGCTCGCCGCCTGGCTACCTGGGACATCGCGAAACTCATCCGCTGCTCACCCAGGAAGCGCTCAACCAGTGGCACACCGATAAACTCAAGCTCACGCTGCTGCTGTTTGACGAAATCGAGAAAGCGTCGGACGCGCTCTGGCAATTGCTGCTCGGCATCCTCGACAAAGCCACGCTGACGCTGGGCGACAACCGGCGCGTCGATCTCTCGCACTGCGTCATCGTGATGACCTCGAACCTGGGGGCGTCGGAGATGAACGAGATGATCAACGGCTCGCTGGGCTTTCGCCAGCAGGCTGCGTTCATCGACGCGCGCATCGACGACAAGATCACGCGCACCGCACAGGAAGCGGCGCGCCGCAAGTTCTCGCCCGAGTTCATGAACCGCATCGATAAGGTCGTGGTCTTCAAGATGCTCAAGCCCGAGCACCTGGAGCAGATCCTGGAGATCGAACTTGGGTTAGTGCAGCAGCGCATCCTGCAAGCCACGGGTAACAACCAGTTCGTTTTCAGTTGCACGCCCAAAGTGAAGAAGTTCCTCATGCGGGAGGGCACGGACGCCAAATACGGCGCGCGCCACCTCAAGCGCGCGATTGAAAAAAACATCGTGTTTCCGCTCGCCAACCTGGTGGCAACGGCGCAAGTCAAGCTCGGTGACTTCGTGCGCATCGACATCACGCCGGAAAACCGCGTCTGGACGACATCCAAATCGGATTCTTCGGTCCCGACGGCGCTGTGCCGTGGTGTTCCCAGTCGGATACGACAGCTCGAAAAGCCACTGCTGCTCGGCAATCTCGACGACCACACCCCCTGCACTCTACATGACCTTTACAACACAAGATGGTCTGTGCAGTCGGGCGGTCTGCGGGAAATTGTAACAAGAGCCCGATGGCTTTTGCTCCGCGCGCCACTTCAACACAGTGGAGTCCATCCGCTTTAGCGCCTGAAATTCAATTTCACCAGTCTTGCTGAGTGGATGGGAGATCCCACCACGCGACTCGTCGTGGACGAGCAGATCATGGAGGACAACCGCTGTGTCGGGTTAAGGCTTGTTCACAGATTCCAGACGCCCGACCTGATTCCGGTGCCTTCTATCGGAGCAGAGGTCAGCTTTGGCTATGACACAACAAGTCGAAGCGAAGCGCTTACACAGGGTTTCAACCACGTCCCATGTGTCAGCCTGTCGTTTGTCAATGCCGTGGGCCTAAGTGAGTGCTGGCGGTACATTCGGTGGTGCCAAGATTTCTTAACATTATTCGTAGGAGCGCCGCTTGCACTGAGCCATTTCATCGTCGATACCGGGCAACGGGTGTTTCACAATAAAATTCAGATCTTTTCTCCACGGGGGCCCGGTACCGAGCGCCGTTCTTCTCCGCGCTGCGCAGCTACTCGCACCGGCCGACCGGGGTGTTCCACGCGCTGCCGGTCTCGCACGGCAAGTCAATCGTCAACTCGAACTGGATCCGGGACATGGTGGACTTCTACGGCCTGGAGATCTTCCTGGCCGAAACGTCGGCCACCTGCGGCGGCCTGGACTCGCTGCTCGAGCCCACCGGGCCGCTGCGCGAGGCTCAGCAGCTGGCGGCCACCACGTTCGGCTCGCGCCGGACGTACTTCGTCACCAACGGGACGTCCACGGCCAACAAGGTCGTGGTGCAGGCCCTGGTCCAGCCCGGCGACATCGTCCTGGTCGACCGGAACTGCCACCAGTCCCATCACTACGGGCTGATGCTCGCGGGCGCCATGGTGACCTACCTCGACGCGTACCGCCTCAACCCGTACTCGATGTACGGTGGCGTGCCGTTGCGGGAGATCAAGAGCCAGCTGCTGGCGTTGCGGCGGGCCGGCAAGCTGGACCGGGTCAGGATGCTGCTGCTGACCAACTGCACGTTCGACGGGATCGTCTACGACGTGCAGCGGGTGATGCAGGAGTGCCTGGCGATCAAGCCCGACCTGATCTTCCTGTGGGACGAGGCCTGGTTCGCCTTCGCCAGGTTCCATCCCGTCTACCGGCCGCGCACGGCCATGCGGGCCGCGCGGACCCTGGCCGACCTGCTGCGCTCACCCGAATACCGCGCCAGCTACGACGAGTTCGCCGAGGAGGTCGGCTCGATCGACGCCGCCGACGACGATGTGCTGCTCGAACGGCGGCTGCTGCCCGATCCCGCCCGCGCCCGGGTCCGCGTCTACTCCACCCAGTCCACTCACAAGACGCTGACCTCGCTGCGCCAGGGCTCGATGATCCACGTCTGGGACCAGGACTTCACCACCAAGGTCGAGGAGACCTTCCACGAGGCCTACATGACGCACACCTCGACGTCCCCGAACTACCAGATCCTCGCCTCCCTGGACCTGGGCCGGCGGCAGGCCGCCCTGGAGGGCTTCGAGCTGGTGCAAAAGCAGATCGAGAACGCGATGCGGCTCCGCGACGCCGTGGACCATCATCCGCTGCTGTCCAAGTACATGCGCTGCCTGACCACCGGCGACCTGATCCCGGCCGAGTTCCGGCCCTCGGGCATCGACCAGCCGCTGCGCTCCGGGCTGCCGAACATGATCAAGGCCTGGGAATCCGACGAGTTCGTCCTGGACCCGTCCCGGGTCACCATCTACATCGGCGCCACCGGCATCGAGGGCGACGCGTTCAAGCGCAGCCACCTGATGGACCGCTACGGCGTCCAGATCAACAAGACCTCGCGAAACACGGTCCTGTTCATGACCACCATCGGCACGACCCGGAGCTCGGTGGCGTACCTGATCGAGGTGCTGGTCACCATCGCCCGCGACCTCGACACCCAGATCACCGACATGAGCCCGACCGAGCGCGCCGCGCACGAGCGCGCGGTGCTCCGGCTCACCAACCCCTCCGCGCCGCTGCCGGACTTCAGCGGCTTCCACCCCAGCTTCTCCGACGGCCACGGCCTGCCCACCCCCGAGGGGGACGTGCGTCGCGCCTTCTACCTGGCCTACAACGACAGCTACTGCGAGTACCTCATGCCCGACGAGGTCGAACAGCGGGTGGAGAACGGCGACCAGGTGGTGTCCACCACGTACGTCACCCCGTACCCGCCGGGCTTCCCCGTCCTGGTACCCGGCCAGGTGTTCAGCAAGCAGATCCTGTCGTTCATGCGCAGCCTGGACACGCCCGAAATCCACGGCTACCGGGCCGAGTGCGGCTACCGCGTCTACATCGACAAGGCCCTGGAGATCGCGGCGACCGCGCGGCCCGCCCCGACCCAAGATCCCGAGGGCCACCCCGGCCCGGCCGCGGCCCCGCCAGAAGAGGATCCGTAACCCCATGTGCACCCACGAAGGCCCCCCGGGGATGGCCGCCGCCGTCCTGCACGACGTCGAGCCGGCCATCGAGATCGACCTGGAGCCGGTCGACTCCGTGGTCGTGACCACGCTGATGGACAACGTCACCGACATCTTCATGCCCGATCAGGGACCCGCCCGCCGGGCCGCCGTCGGTGCCGGTCCGTGGTGCCCCGCGGCGGTCATGGAGGGCGGGCAGGCACCCGACGCGCTCCTTGCCGAGCATGGATTCTCGGTGCTGGTCACGGTGGCGAAGGGAGGTCGCGAGCACCGGTTCCTGTTCGACGCCGGCACCAGCCCCGACGGCGTCACGCACAACATGCGCCACCTGGGCATCGATCCGTCCTCGATCGAGGCCATCATCTGCAGCCACGGCCATTTCGACCACACCACCGGGCTCGACGGGCTGATCCGCACGCTGGGACGGGTCAACATGCCGGTCCTGATCCACCCGCACTTCTGGCGCCGCCGCCGCATCGCCCTGCCTGGGCGCGAGCCCATGGAAATCCCCACTACCAGCCGCCGCGCGCTGACCGAGGCGGGCTTCGACATCATCGAGGAGCGGCAGCCGAGCTTCCTGTTCGGCCGGTCCGTCCTGATCACCGGCGAGGTCGCGCGCACCACCGGGTACGAGCCCGGTTTCCCGCCCCAGCAGGCCTGGCTCGATGAGCGCTGGCAGCCCGATCCCCTCGTACTCGACGACCAGGCGCTCATCGTCAACGTCAGCGGCCGCGGCCTGGTGGTGATCACCGGTTGCGGTCACGCCGGAGTGGTCAACATCGCCCGTTACGCCCGGCGGCTGTGCGGCGGCGAGCCGCTGTACGCGCTGCTGGGCGGCTTCCACCTGAACGGCCCGATCTTCGAGCCGCTCATCCCGCGCGTGCTGGACGAACTGGCCGCGATGAACCCGGGCGTGCTCGTCCCGGCCCACTGCACCGGCTGGCGGGCCCAGCACGCCATGTCCGCCCGGTTCCCCGCCGCCTTCGTTCCCAATTCGGTCGGCAGCAGCTTCCACCTGTGACCCGGCCCGTCACGGCGAGGCCGCGCCCGCCCACCGGATGCTGAACGACGCGAGCGTGTAGCCCAGCGCGTTCACCGTCGGCTGCACGAAGTTGTCGCGGATGATCTGGGTGGCCTCGTTCTCGGCCGCCGTGATGAGCGGCTTGGTCACCTGCGGGTTGTGCGTCGCCTGGGTAAAGGCGAGATTCTGCGCCTGGCCGTAGAGCACCGATTCGGAGAACTGCGGCTTGATCAGCGCACCGCAGCCGAAGCCGGGGTAGGTCCAGCTGTGCTGGGTGTCGATCGGGTGCGACAGCGTGTTGTCGACGCTGATGTCGTGCACGGACTGGGGGAGTTGCGGCGGCGGCAGGACGATCGTCACGGCGACCCGGCCGGCCTGCCCGGTGACCGGCCGGCTCAGGACCTGCAGCCGGTAATGTCCGGTCGACGGCGACCACCACGTCGCTCCGGGGTTGAGGTCGACGGTGGCGGACGCCCGGCCGACCGCGTAGAACGTGCTCGAGTACCAGCACGGCCAGAAGCCGATGTTCTTCGAGACCTTGTGGGTGAACACGAAGTTGAACGTCTCGGTGCCGAGCGCCGGCCGCGAGATGCCCTCGATCTTCTGCAGCACCCACGGCCCGACATTCGTGTCGGTCGTCGTCCCGGCCGTGATCGAGGTCCACGGCCAGGCGAGGTTGATGTGCGGCAGGTGAACGTTGAGCCCGACCAGGTGCAGCGCCGCCGACAGCAGCGGTGATCACCACGAACGCCAGCGCCTTACGGAAGACGAGCGCGACGATCGCGAGGCCGGCGGCCCATTTCGCCCACCACGGCAGGCGGCGACGCCGGCGCGGCGGCCGCCTGCCCGGCACCAGGTCCGGCCGCACCGATTCCGCGCTGACCCGGCGCCGCGGCGGCTCCGGAGCCGTGATCCACGGGTCTTCGCCATCCGGAAGCTCTTCCGGCGCACGTGGTTCTTCCCGGTACCGGCGCTCCCTCAGCGGAGCCGTGTCCATCCTGCCCGCCCTGGTGGTGAGCATGCCCAGGCAAAGAATGATGAAGCGAAGCATGAGGCCTACCTTCTACGTGTCAGCCATGTGCACTCAGCTACCTAAACCACCGCCGGATAATCCAGGCCGAGGACGATTGGTACCGCCCCGAAAGCCATCGGGAACCGCGCGCCCGCCTTGTCGGCCTTGGGCGTATCGGGAATGTCGGGCCAGCGCATCTTGAGGTGATGTGCGGTCAGCCCTTCGACGGAGTACGGGAACTCCATCGACGAGATATGGTGCGCGGCCAGCAGCCCGCCCCAGCGGAAGGCGGCGAACACGTTGGCCAGATCGCGGATCGACAGGTAGAGCCGCTCGGTCAGGTCGATGCCGTACACCATCCGGGCCAGGTCGATCAGGTCGCGCGCGCACTGCTCGAGCGCCGATGACTTGGTGCGGTAGACCGTACCGTCGCTGTTCTTGGTGCCGAGCTTCTCGCCGTAGACCGGCGAGACCCGCGGCTGGGCCTGGCACTGCATCCAGTCGCAGGCGGCCAGCAGCTGCCAGCGCACTCCCGTGTTCCGCGCGACATCCCGGTACAGCGGCTCGGACCGCAGCAGCGGCGTCTTGGCCGACGTGATGAACGCCGCGGTCACCGCCTGCGGAATCTGCGCCACGTACCGCCGGGTGCTGATCCTGACGTTGCGCGGCCCGGCCCGCAGCGCCGCCCCGCTGGCGGCCCGGGTACCCGCGCCCGCATTGCTGACCGTCACGCCGGGAATCCGAGTACCGCCCAGCCCTGCGGAGCCCCGGCCCGAGGAGTCCTGGCCGGCCGAGCCAGCGCCGCTGCCGCCCGGCCATCCCACCGTCGGCCCCGCCGTCGGCCCCGCCGTCGGTACGGCCGCGCCCGCGCCTGTGGTACGAGCCCGCGAGCTGACCGGGCTCGACGAGCTCCGGCCCAGACGCGGTCCGGCCCGACGCGCTCCGGCCCGAGCGCTCCGGCCCGATACGCTCCGGCCCGATACGCTCCGACCCGAGGAACTGCGGCCCGATGAGCCCGGAGCGCCCGAAACCTCCGACGTCCGCGGCACCCCGCCCGCCCCGGCCGCGCTCAGCCGCGCCCCGCCCGAGGCCGCGGTGCCCTGCCCGCCGCGTGTCGCCTGACCTGTTGCCGCCCGGCCCGAGGCCGCACCGTCCTGCCCGCCGCGTGTCGCCTCGCCGGCGTTGCGTCGCCCAGCGCCGTGCCCTCCGCCGCCATGCCCGCTCGCGTGCGCCATGCCCGGCCCTGCCGCGCCCGGAATGTCAGCCGTCATGCTGGACACGGTTCTGAAGCGCCTTGTTCCCCGCCGCCGCACCGGCGCTCGTCCCACGCAGCGCTGTCCCGCTCCCCGTCCCGCCGCTCCCCGTCCCGCCGCTCCCCGTCCCGCCGCTCGCCGTCCCGCCGCTCGGGGTCCCGCCGACCGCCGCGCCAGGACCGGTCCCGCCGACGGCCGTACCGGGACCCGGCCCGCCCAGCGCCGGGCCGTAGCTCAGCACCCCGGTCCCGTTCCCGCCACCGGCCGCTCCGTGCGTACCGCTGCCGCTACTGCTGCGGGCACCGCCGCCGAGACCGGTTCCGAGCCGTGCGACGCCGCTCAGCCCGGCCGAGCGGACGAGGACGACCTGGCCTGCGTCCCGGTCTGCGTCCCCGAGCCGTAGCGGTACAGGTTGTACAGCCGCATGATCGTGATCAGGTTCGCGCCGTAATGGGGATCGGTGGCGTACACACCGGTCAGGTCGTTGGCGAAGGCGTCGGGATCCTGCCGGTCCGCCATGGCCTGCTTGTAGCTCGAGCCGGTGGCCAGCAGCAGGCTGTGATCGGCGATGCTCTCGGAGACGCTGTTGTACACGCGGAACGGCGCGCTGACCGTCACCCACTGGCCGTTCTGGTATTCCTGGGTCGGCATCATGACCGACCCGGCCGGACCCGTGCCCTTGATCCCGAACAGGTTGTTGTCCTGCGCCGCCAGCTGGCTCTGCCCCCATGCAGACTCGTCGATCGCCTGCGCGATCGTGACCGCCGCCGGGATGCCGTACTGCCGCTGCGCCTCGGCAGCGCCCTTGGCCACTTGCTGGATAAAGGCCTGCTGGGTCGGCGTGTCAGGGGCCTGCGCCCCGCCGGCCACGGCCTGAGTCCGGCTGTACCTGTGACCACCGGCGCTACCAGAGCCGCCGGCCGAGATCCCCGGCGCGGCCGGGATGGCCGCGGTGCCGAGGACGACGATCCCGTCGGCCGGGAGACCGGTCTGCGACCCCGACCCTGGTCCCGCGCCTGCCTGGCCGGCATTCGAATTGCTCAGCGCCGGCCCCACGCCGAACATCACCGCCTGTCCCGGCTCCGCCGTGCCGTCCAGGGCGCCGCCCTGCGACGACGGCAGGCTTGCGTCGACCGTCGCCGCCGGGGATTGCGAGCCTGCCAGTTCGCCGTTGTTGACGAAGCCGGTCACGCCCTGCGCGCCGAGCGGGTCGTCGTACTCGTGCGCATTGACCGAGAGGTTCGGCATGGAGTCACCGCCGATCGTGTACAGGACTCCGCCTGAGTACTTGGTGACCACTTCGACGTGGCCGGCGAACATGACCCAATCGCCCGGCTGGGGCGTGTAGCCGTCGCCCAGCGGGTGCCAGCGGTGATGGGCCTCGGCGTCCTGCATGACGGAGACGATGCCGGGTGATTGGGGATTGGGGTCAACACGCACGTCGGCCCACTGGTGCAACGGCCAGGGATAACTGGTGCCGCCGGTTATCCAGCTCTGCTGCCCGGTCGCCTGCGCGCCGGTCTCGAGGGTCAGGCTGGCAAAGGCCGCGCACGACTCGCCGTGGTCGGCACCGTCGGTGCTTGCGCCCTGCCAGATCAGCGCCTCCATCTCCGAGGGTGTCTTGCCCTGGGCCAGGCGCAGGTAGTACTGTGCCGCGCTGACGATCGCCGATCGCAATTCGCCGTCGCCGCTGAGCGTCGGCCCGGCCGCCTTCTTAAAGGCCAGCAGGTGAGCCGGCATGCTCGTCGGTGAGGTCATATCGGCGAGCGTCCCGTGAGCGAAGGCGATTCCGGTCATCGCGCCAGCAGTGCTGAGGCTCACCAGCGCGGTAGCCTGCTGCCAGCGCTGCTTCCTGGCCGAATTCATCAAAATCACCTTCTTCCGCTTGCGATGCGACGGCGACGGTCCGGGCGCGATATCAGCTCGCGACGCCGGACAGCGTCCTCAAGATGGCCTGCACCATCGGGTTACCGGGATTGCCGGCATTTTCAAAGAGCACGCCGGCCTCCTGGGCCGCCGCCGGGGGCGAGCCCACCAGCCATTCCTGATAGACGTCGGACACCAGCGCGGCCTGGCCTGCTCCGGCGCTGACCGGCTGCGCACAGATGTCGGGGAACCCGGCCCGCGTGATGACCGCTGCGGACCCGGTATACCTGGCGCAATTGGTCGAATTGCTTTCCAGCCCTGGCTGTACGGTCAGCTTGCCATTGCTGGCCGTGATCGTCGCGCCGCCGATAATGTTGTTGATCGCACGGGCGGCGACCTCCAGGCTGTCTATCGGAGTGAGCGGATTGTACGGATGATGCAGATTCAGCGTCCACGCGACCTCGCCGCCCTGCGCGGGTGCAATCGGCTCCAGGCCCTGCCGCCCGCTCTTCGCGTCGCTAAACGACGGATTATTGCCGCTCGTCATAAGGGCGAATACCCACAGGATCTGGCTGGTGTTCTTGTTGCACGCGAAATTGACCTGATTGGGCTCCGAAGCCACATCGGGATTCTCGCAGGCGGTGGTGATCTCGCCTTGCACCGTCGCCACGCTGGCCGGCCAGGACGGGCTCTTCCTGAACACCAGGACGGCGAGGATGGCAACCGTCACGGCAAGCAGAACCACGCCGACGGTCATCGTACGGCCGCGGAACCGCCGCGCCGGCCGAGCGCTGCGCCGGCCATGGTCGATCAGCGTCCTGGTCCGCTGGTCGGTCGAACGCGGCTGCCGGGCCGTGGCCGGCTCGGCCATGTCGGCCGGATAGATTGTCGCGCTATGGATCGGCGCGGGCGGCCGTTCGTGATGCGCGCGATCGGCCTGGCCGACGGCCGGGTGGAGACCCTCGTCCGCAGGCTCGTCGTCCATGGCGTAGTCGTCGTCGCCGACCGAACGATGCCGGGCCTCGCGCCAGGCGGACAGCTCCTGGCCGAGATTAAGCGTCATAGTTTCGATGTCGCTAAGCCACTGCTCGTCATCGTCGCTCAGACTTTCGAATCGCTCACTCGTCGTCCTCACCTCTACCGTGCGTCTAGGATGAGCCGCTCAGGCGTCGTAACCAGCGGGGCCTGGCGTCGGCCGCTGCGCGCCCTGGTCCTGCGGCACGGGGACCAGCGCGCACAGGACTGGGCGCCTCGCTGTTTCGTCGACGAGACCCACGCCAGTATTAGAACAGAAATTCAGTCTACAGGCAAGATCGCGAGCACCCTGAAGGTATGTTCGATCGCAGGTCCGCGCCGCCGCAGGTCCGCGCCACCGCGCGGCTGGCTCAGTGCCGCGCGGCCGCCCCACCGCCGCGCCTCACCGCCCCGCCCGCCTCAACGCGGCTCGGCCCGGACCGCCCTCCCCGGCGCGGCATCGAGCACGATCTCCCCGTCCCGCACCACAAAACAACCGTTGACCAGCACGTGCCGGATACCCGACGAGGGCCGAGTGCTCTCGACATAGGTAGCGCAATCGGTGATAACCGCCGGATCGAACACCACGATATCCGCGTCGCTCCCCGCCCCGAGCCGCCCCTTGCGCCGCATCGCCGGCACGTGATCCTCCAGCAGCCGGGCCGGCTCGAGGCTGCACTTACCGAGCGCCTGAGCGAGCCCGTAAGAAACCGAGCCCCGCGTCAGCAGCCGCAGCGCCCGCGAGAACGTCCCCGCCGTCCGCGGGTGCGTGATCGCCGTCGCGGGCGGCGGCCAGGCGCGCTGGTCCGGTGACGGCTCGGCAAAGGTCAGCGGCATCGCATCGCTCGCCACCACGGCGCCGGGAAACGTGAGCGAGCTCATCAGCAGCGCCCGGTCGGCCGGATCGTCCTCGTTGAGCAGGTCGATGGTGACCAGCCCGCCCGGATGACGGCGCCGAAGCTCGCGCAGCCGCGACGCGCTCGCCACCCGCTCGCCGGTCGGCGCGAACGTCAAAGACGACGGCACCAGCCCGCGCTCGCCGAGCCGCTCCGGCGCCAGGAACGCCGCGCCGATCGCGGTCATGCCCGATCCGTACGGGTAGGCCTCGGTGCTCACCCGCGCCCCTGCGGCCTGGGCCCGGCCGACGACGGTCAGCACCCGGTCGATGTGGCGCTGCGACGTGCTGTTCACGTGGCAGTAATGCATGTGCGCGCCGGTCTGGCCCGCGGCGCGCACGATCTCCTCCGCACCGTCCATGAGCGTGCCCGGCACCAGCTCGATCAGGTCCCGCGCGTGCGTGAACGTCGGCATGCCGGCCTGCGCCGCCAGCGCGGCCACCATCAGGTACTCGTCCGGACTGACGCCGGGCGCGTACCCGAGCAGCACCCCGATGCCCAGCGCCCCGTCGGCCAGGTCGGCCGACAGCGCGTCCATCATCGCCGCGATCTGCTCGGGCGAGGCCGCCCGCTGCCAGCGCCGATCGCCCAGGCTGGCCAGGAACCCGGCCAGCGAGGCTCCGGGCGTCATCCCGGCCACCGCCTGCATCCGCGCCATCGCCCAGGACGCGGAGAATCCGTAGTTGACCGGTCGGCCCGCAGCCGCGGCGACCTCGTACGCCGCACGAACCGGCGTGGCGCCCGCCTCGAGCTCCAGCGCCGTCGTGACGCCGTCGAGCGCCTGCAGCCTCATGCCCGTGATGTCGTTCACGTGGCTGTGCAGGTCCACGAACCCGGCCGTCACCACCAGCCCCGTCACGTCAACCGAGGCCGTCGTTCCCCGGAAGGCCTCGCCGACCGAACCGACCCGCCCCCCGGCCACCGCCACGTCCCGGATGGCGTCCAGACCGGACTCCGGGTCCACGACCCGCCCGCCGCGCAGCACAAGATCCCAGTCACTCACCGACCCGACCTCTTTCCGCATATTCCACCAAATGCCAGCCTAATCCGGTCTGCCCGTTATAACCACGTTTGCGCCGCGCGAGCGAAGGCAAGCACGCACCTGCCTTTTCGGTATAAGTCCAAATTTGTGGGGTAATTTGACCTCCTTGCGCCGCGAGCGACAATCACTAAAAGCACTCGTTGTGTAGCCCAGTGTGCTATATAACAGGGGAATAGCGGCTTGCCCCGTCTGCCAGAGAACGGGGAAGGGGTGGAATAGTGGCGAAGTTAGTCCGTATTCGGCACGATAACGCGGAATTGACGCGCGGTGTCCTGCCGCACGACGTGCCGTCGGCCAGGCGAGCCGGCCCGGAGGAGAAACCGGCCCGTGCGCGGCATTCCGCGCGCCACGCCCGGACGTCCGGCGCCGTGCTCCAGCGCACCTCCCTGTCCATCCGGTCCGCGGAGCGGCGGCGCTGGTCCGCCGATCTGACCGGACCGAACGTGACCGCGCTGGTCGTGCACGGCGTCGGCGGAATCGGCAAGTCGACGCTGGTCGCCCAGATCGTCTCTCGCGTGAGCCGCCTGACGCCGGAACGCGTCATCACCGTGCTCACCGGCGAGGTATCCGCCGCCAGCCTGGTCGCCGAGCCGGCCGAGACCGATCTGGTCGTCCTTGACGACTTCGACGACAACCTCTCGGACGAGACGGGCCTGTGGACCGTCCGCGACCCTCAGCTGGCCGCGCTGCTGGCCGGCTGGACCGGCAAGCTGCTGATCAGCTGCGTTCGCCCGTTCTCAGTGCCCGGGCTGCGCAAGGAACGCCTGGCGTTCCGTCATCTCGGCCCGCTGACCCGCTCGGGTGCCGCCGAACTAGCCCTGTCCCTGCCCGCGCTCCGCATGCTTGCCGAAGCCGAACGGGACCTCGCGTGGCGGCTGACCGCCGGGCACCCGCGCGCCATGGAGTACCTGGACTCCCTGCTGGCGGCCGGCCTGCGTCTCGACGACGTGACTGGCCGGATAACCGCGGCCGTGCAGGCCCGGACCGGCCAGGCCGCGACCCAGACGGAACCCACCGAGCTGCCCGCGGCGACCGCCGAGTCGATCGCGCTCGCGGCGGGCGACCAGATGCTCGGCGAGCTGTTCGACCGGCTCAGCGCCGGTGCGCAGGCGATGCTCGTCCGAGCGTCGGTGTTCCGCGTCCCGGTCGCAGCCTGACGTGCTGGCCGCTCGCCCGGCGCACATCGCCGAGTGCGAGGCCGTGGGCCTGCTCACCGACGGCCCCGGTCACGAGCGATCGGTCCACCGCTGGACCGCCGCCGAACTGCACCGCCGCCTCGATGAGGCCGGGCGCAACGCCGAGGTCGCCGCGGCCCACCGCGATGCCGCCGGATACTGGCGAGCCCGCACCGAGTCGGCCAACGCCCAGCGCGCCCAGCTCGAACTCGGCTATCACCTGCGCCGCGCCACCGAACTAGCCGCCGATCCCGCCGTACCCACCACCCCGCAACGCCACGAGGCGAGCCCGGAACACACCCGCGTCGACTGGCCCCGTGTTGACTGGCCCCGCCTGCGCCGGATCGGGCTGGTCTGCTCGGCCGGGGTGATCGGCGCCGTGCTCGCCGTCGAGGCCACGAACGGCTTCTCGGCGCCGCACCTGACGTCATCCGACCGGACCTCCCGCCCGGCCGCGCCCGCCCCGCTCAGCCTGGCGGCCGCCGTCCGCGACCAGGCCGCGGCCTGGGTGGCCAGCCAGGTCAACAGCGCCGCCATCGTGTCCTGCGACCCCGCGATGTGCTCCGCTCTGGTCCGCAGCGGCGTCCCGGCCGCTAACCTTCTCGTGCTCGGTCCCGGTGCGTCCGACCCGCTCGGCTCGGCCGTCGTGGTGGCCACGGCCGCGGTGCGCGCGATGTTCGGCAGCCGTCTGGCCAGCGTGTACGCGCCCGAGACGCTGGCCAGCTTCGGCACCGGCCCGGCCAGGATCGACGTGCGCGTGGTGGCGCAGGCCGGAGCCTTCCGGGCCGCGCTCGCCGCCGACCGCAGCGCCAGGCAGACCGCCGGGCGCCAGCTCCTCGCCGACCCGCGGGTGACAGTCACCCCGTCGGCCCGCGCCGAGCTCGCGTCCGGCCAGGTCGACGCGCGGCTGCTGATCACGCTGGCCGCCCTGGCCGCGAATCAGCCGGTCCATATCGCGGGCTTCGCCGACGGCGGTCCCGGCACGCCCGGCTCCGCGCTGACCCCGCCGCTCCGGTCGGCCGAGCTCGCCGCCGCCGGCGCGCAAGCCCGGAACATCCTGGCCTTCGTCCGCGCGCAGCGCCCGCCCTTCCTCCCGGCCCACGCGGGCCTGTCCGGCCCCGCCCTGCTGACCGTCCAGTTCGCCGCGCCCAGCCCGCTCGGCCTGCTGCAGACCCAGCCCTGACCCCAAGATCAAAACATTTTATTCCGAACGGTCCATGGTTCCCGCGGTCCGCACTCGCGCATAGCTCGCATATCCGATTACGCCGACTTTCCTAGTTTAGTCTGGACATTCGCTAATTCGCGCGCTTTTCGCTTTCCGGATCGATAACGGTTCGCGCGCAATCATTACATTGACCGCGACTAAAGGCATAGAGTCCGGCTGGCAGCCAACCGCACAGAAAGTGAGGGTTGCCATGACTGATATTCCCGAATCGTACGCGTCCGGAGCCGGTCAAGAAGCCGTCCAGCAGCCACCGGTCCCGTCGTATTCCGCGCCGCCACCAGCACCGTCGTATGACGACCCGCCGCCGGACCCGTCATATTCCCCGCCGCAGGCGCAATCCTTTCCGCCGCCCGCGCAAACCGATATGGAATCGCCGCCAGGAATCCCCGCAGCGCCGCCGGTCCCGCCCGGTTACGGCTATGGCCAGTACGCCGACGATCCCGTCCCGCAGGGCATGTATCTCGACCAGCAGTCCGGCCTCGTCCTGCCCGAAGGCGTCCAGCTCGCCAGCACGGGCCGCCGTATCGGCGCCTTTTTCCTGGCCATTCCGCTGTCGATCGTCACCCTCGGAATCGGTTACGTGATCTGGGGCCTCATCGTCTGGGGCCGCGGCCAGACCCCCGCCCTTCAGGTGCTGGGCATGCGCTGCTGGCGCCCCGAGACCAAGCGCGTCGCGGGCTGGTGGTGGATGGCGCTTCGCGAGGTCGTGGGCAGCATCGTCGAGTCGGTCCTGGGCATCATCACCCAACTGCTCTCGCTCATCTTGATGATGACCGGCCGCGAGCGGAAGACACTGCACGACATGATCGCCGGCACCGTCGTCCTGCACGACCCGGACAAGGTGCTCTCGGAGTAGCGTCCCGATTCCCGTGCGGTAACGATCCCGGAACGGTCGCCCCCTAGCGTGGAGTTCCGCGGCGAGGACTCAGTCGGGGCCGGCGGCGCCACACCTCGCGGCTCCTCGGCCTCGCCGGCCCCGTCTGGCCTGCCCGCTGCCGCCCGCATACCCCTAGGGGTTTCACGACCCAGGGCCGTCGGCGTACGGCTAGGTTTGCCGCTGTACTGGCACGTGCGCCTGTTGACTCGTCTTCAAGTCTGCCAGCAGATGCTCGGACGGGAATTCATGATGCTGGTGAGACCGTATTGCGGGTTGGGCACATGCCAGGGGCGGCCCAGAGCTGCCGGAGCTGGGTTCATGCCCCTATCTCGCCCGCTAGCCTTTCCCCATGACTGCTAGCACGGGTCCGGGTCCTGATGCCAGGCCCTCATATCGCAGGATCTTGCGGTCTCTGCTGCGGGCAACGGGATCTACGGTCGCGCTGGTGGTTATCTACTACCTGCTGCCTCTGGACCACTCGTCAACCCCGGTCGCCGTCACGACGCTGGTGATCGGGCTGGTGATGTTCATCGGTCTGATCGCCTTCCAGGTCCGTTCTATCATCCGGTCGCAGTTCCCCGGCCTGCGGGCTATCGAAGCCCTCGCGACCAGCGTTCCGCTGTTCTTGCTGCTGTTCGCCGGCGCCTACGTCGTCATGGCCGCGATTTCCCGCAGCAACTTCGGCGAGCCGCTGACGCACACGGACGCGCTGTACTTCACCGTCACCGTGTTCTCAACGGTCGGCTTCGGCGATATCACGGCTAAGACAGAAGCGGCGCGGCTCGTGGTCACGGCGCAGATGATCACCGATCTCCTGGTCATCGGACTCGGGCTCAGGGTCATCGTCGGTGCGGTGACGCGTAGCCGAGAGCAGCGGCCAGAGAACGCGGGCACTGAGCACCCCGGCGAATAGCGCGCTGCCACGCCAGGGACAGCCGAGCCGGTACTCGGAGCCGTCTCAGGTAACGATCAAGTAGATGCTCCTGCCGATGAACCACGAGCCGAGGATCAAGCCCCCCACGATGATCGCCTGATCGGTATGGGCGTTAATCCAGGCCCTGAACCTGTCCACGAACGCCTTGTTCTGGTCGGGCCTGACAACGGCGTAGATCTCCATGGCGAGGTAGGACGCCGAGGCTAGGATGCAGAACACGAACAGCGCGACGTAGCTCTCCCAGCTGGACAGCTTGGCCTGTGTAACCGTGGCAGCGCCTGCGCCGATCAGAGCCCAGGGCTGGACCGCGGGCGCGAGGCCCATGGCGAACCATGGGGACATGGTGTCCACGTGCTCCTGCCACTTCGGCGGCTTCTTAGGTTTCTTCGGCTGTCCCATCCTGCGGCGCTGCCGGATCGCGATCGCGACGAGGAAGACTCCGATAGCGATCTTCGCCGCCAGCGCTCCAAGTGAGGGTGCCGTGTTCGGCTTGGGAGGGTTATTGCCGGTTGCGAGCACGGTAATCGCGACCACGATCGCCACGGATACCAGCCACCCGAACACGAATGCTGCGCCCTTTACCGCGCCGCGCTGTGAGGGCAGCAGGACGATGAATGTCAGTAGCGGCAGCGGATCGAATGCTATCGCCAAGCCGATCAGGACAAGATCAAGCACCATGTCCGTACCTCCCGCCTCGCCCGATGAAAGGCGTCATGATGCTGGTCGCGCCCGCTCTTGCGTAGCGGCCACCGGTCGCCGCTCATTTTTAGTTCACCAGCAAGAACCGGTGCACCGCCTCACCCGCAGTGGGCGAGACGGGCAACACCGCCGCGCGGGAAACCTGTCCTGTTGCCGTACTCTTCTCGCCGAACCGGGCGCGCCTACCAGGCACGAGTAGATCCTGCCGGGGCCATGGCCACGATCTCATCGTGGCCCTGGATGGCGGCGTACTGGTCGAAATGGCGGGCCGCTGTCATCAGGTCACCTGCTGCTACTCCCCGAGCCTGCTTTGATCTGCCGAATCCGGCGTGGATCGTCGGTGATTCATCCCTCTATGAGCCCCAGCTCCCTGGATCGGGTGACGGCCTGGTTGCGCGTGGTGGCGCCCAGCTTCCGGTAGATCGATATTGCCTGGGACTTGATGGTGTGCGGGGACAGGAACATCTCGGCGCCGATCTCGGGGAAGGACAGGTGGGTGGCGAGCATGGGCAGGACTCGTAGCTCGGCGGCGGTCAGTGAGGACGCTCCGCGGGCGGTGGGACTGCGCTTTTCCGGTAGCCGGGCCCGGAGCGCCTGGGCCTCGCCGGCCAGGATGCCCAGGTCGGGTCGGCGCCGGAGCACGTCATCGATCTCACGCATCAGCGTCGTGGCCGCGGCCGAGTCGGCCAGGGCGAGGTGGACACGGGTGAGTTCGATCCGCGCCTGAACGGCCACGTGCGGGATCGCGTGGGTCAGCAGCGGCCGGGCGCGCTGGGCGCTGACCAGCAGCCTGCGGGCGGCCGGGACGTCTCCGCGGTGGATGGCCGTGCGGGCCTGCACCGCGAAGACCAGGGGCGCGGCGTAGCTTTCCTCGGCCCCGTTCGGGCGTAGCGCGGCGCGTGCCTGGCCGGCCAGGTCCTCGGCCCGGCCCCATTCACCGCGCACCATGGCCACCAGCGACCGTTCGGCCAGCGCCGCCGCGACGATGTCGCGCGTGCCGATCTGCTCCCCGCGCCTGACCGCATCGGCCAGGGCTGCGTCGCCGCCATCGAGGTCACCGGAAAGGATCCGCGCGACGCCTTGCAACAGCGCAGGTGCCGATGTCACGATGCCCGCCGCCGGGAACATGCGAGCCGCCGCGTCCGCATCCGCCACCATCTGCGCGATGCCGTGCCGGCACATGAAGGCCCGGCCCAGGGCGGCCCACGCCATGACCGCCGGGTCATCGGGCTTCGTTGCGGTCCCGTCCCACCAGCGGTCCGCCACATCGGCCCACCGGTCGGCCTCGGCCGGTCGCCCCATCCACGCATAGATCAGAGCGCCCAGCACCGTGACCATCGGGTATCTCTCGATCCCGCCCCGGTCATCCAGCCACCGGAACCACTGCTGAAGCGTGGTGAGCCGGCCCTGCCGCCGGGCCGGCACCGCGAGCCTTCCCACCAGCCCGGCAGCCATATCCACATCCCCGGCGGCCATGGAGTACTCCAGCGCCTCCTCGGGCCGGTCCTGGTCCAGGCACCAGGCGGCCGCCCGGCGCCGCAGCACCGGCATCACGCCGGGCTCGAGTCGTTCCAGCTCGGCCAGCAGCATGTCCCGGAACAGGTGATGGTAGCGGTACCAGTAGCCGCGCCGGTCCAGCGGAACCAGCAGCAGGTTGGAGCGGGCCAGCTCGGCCAGGACCGCGGCGGCGCCCGGCAGCTCCAGCACCGCCTCGCACAACGGCCCGGACATCCGCTCCAGCACCGCGGTCCGGGTCAGGAACGCCCGCTGCCGCCGGGAGATCCGCGCCAGGAACTCCGACTTCATGTACTCGCTGACCAGCCGGTCATCGCCGCGGAACGAGACTGCCGCCGTCCCCACCGGGCCGCCCTCCCGCAGGTAGAGCGCGGCCAGGTACAACCCGGCCGCCCATCCCTCGGTGCGGCGGTACAGCTCTGCTACCTCGCCATCGTCCAGCGCGAGGCCAGCCGCGCGCAGCAGCGCTGCCGCCTCTTCCTGCGTCAGCGACAGGTCGGCCGGGCCGATCTCGGTGATGCGCCCTTCGGCGCGCAGCCGCGCGATCCGCAGCGGCGGCTCATTGCGGCCGGCCAGCACCAGCCGCGACCCCTTGGGCACGTGCTCAGCCAGTACCGACAGCGCCGACCGGCACTCCCGGTTGTGCAGCAGGTGCACGTCATCGAGCACCAGCACCACGGGCGCAGCCACCGACGCGAACGCCGCTCCCAGCCTGGGCACCACCGAGCCGGGCACCGAACTGCCGGGTGAGGCGAGCGCGTCGAACACTGGCCCGCCGATCGGCTCCACGGCGTCCAGCGCATGCGCGACGTAGGTGAGCAGGACCTTCGGGTCGTTGTCCGTCTCGTCGACCGACAACCAGGCGAACGCCTGCCCATTGCGCTCGGCCCATTGCGACAGCAGCGTTGTTTTCCCGTAGCCAGCGGGCGCGACTACAGAGACGACCGGCCGGAGGTCTTCTCGAGCCAGCAGGTCGATCAGCGATGACCGGCGGACTGTCCCGCGCCGGTCCGGCGGACGTCGCAGCTTCGAGCCGAGAAGGTCGAAAACTGCCGGGCCCGCCTGGTACGAGCGGTCGGACCGCTTGTGCCCGTAGCTTTCGACCATGACTCCGCCCAGCCGCTGCCCTCTAAAGATCCGCTCTCACATGCTGATACGAAGCCTTGAACCAGGTCAAGCGCCGCACGGTAGTTTGTAGCCTGGGCACAAGCCCGCCCTTGGCGAACCTGCCACCGGCAGATGCGCTCGCGCCTCGGTCCGAGACGCCCCAGCGGACCTGGCCGGTCGCGATTAGCGCGTTATGTCGGTCTCGCTGACCTGCGGGTGTTGAGCGAACTAACGTAAAACCCATGGACGACGGTGAGGTGGTCGCCGCCATCGTGGCGGGGGACCCTCGCGGCATCGCCGAGGCGTACGACAGGTACGCCATGCCGCTGTACGCCTACTGCCGTTCCCTGCTGCGCGAGCCCGCGGACGCCGCCGACGCCGTGCAGGATACGTTCCTGATCGCCACCGCCAAGCTGGGCGGGCTCAAGGACCCGGCCAAGCTGCGGTCCTGGCTCTACGCGGTCGCGCGTAACGAGTGCCTGCGCCAGCTGCGTTCCGGCCTGACCACATCCGCACTCGACGAGGCGGTGAACATGCCAGCCGAATCGGCCGACGTCGGCAGCGCCGCCGAACAGGCCGAACTGCGTGATCTCGTCCGCGACGCGCTCGGCGGGCTGAACCCCGCCGAGCGTGACGTCATCGAGCTGAGCCTGGCGCACGGCCTCCAGGGGGAGGAACTGGCCGACGCGCTGGGGGTGTCGCGCAACCACGCTCACGCGCTGCTGTCCCGGGCCCGCGGTCAGCTGGAACGATCGCTGGGCGTGCTGCTCGTCGCGCGTGCCGGGCGGGACGCCTGCTCCGCGCTCGACGCTGCCCTGGCCGGCTGGGACGGGCAGCTGACGGTGCTCATCCGCAAGCGGGTCAGCCGCCACATAGAACGGTGCGAGATCTGCGGTGAGCGCAAGCGCCGCGAGCTGAGCCCGGCCCTGTTCGCCGGCGCGGTGCCGATGGTCGCGCTGGTGCCCGGGTTCCGTGAGCAGGTGCTGGGGCTGTGCACCGATCACACGGCCGTCGGGCTGGCGCGCCGCGCGAACGTCGCGACGCGGGCGGGGACGTTCGGCCCCGCGGGCTTCCCCAGGCCGCTGAGCCTGCCCGGCGCGTCCGGCTGGCCTCACGCCCTGCGGCACTCCCACGCCGCGGTGGCCAGCACGGCTACGGCCGTGGCCGCGGCGGGGGTCGGCGCGGTCCTGTTCATCGGCGGCGCGCAGCACGGCCAGAACCCGGCGGCCGGGGCCCGCGGCAGCCCGGCACCTGGCGCGGTGGCCGGAGCGCGCGGAGGCCCTTCCCACGGCAGGGAAACGGCACCGCGCCGGGCGGCGGCGGCAGCAGCGGGCTGCCGCCCTCAAGCGGCGGGTCCGGCGGCGCGACCGCGCCGGGACTGGCCGCCGGCTCCGGAACGCCGGGAAAGCCCGGGACGTCGGGCGCGGCCGGAACGACCGGCGCTGCGGGCTCCGGGACCGGATCCTCGTCGCCCAGGTCCTCGGCGTCTTCCCCGTCGCCGGTGACCCAGGGCACGCTGACCGTGTTGCAGACCAGGCTGGTCCTGGTGGCGGTCAACGGTCAGGGCGTCGGGACGTTCACGCTCACCGCCAAGGGCGGCCCGGTCGAGCGGCTACTCGATATCGGTCCCGTCCGGCCTGACCGTCTCGCCCGCGTCGGGATCGCTCGCGTCCGGCGCGAGCGTGACGATCACGGTGCACTCGACCAGCCTGATCACGCTGGACAAGCAGCTCACCATCAGCCCCGGCGGCGCCACCGTCACGGTCGTGCTGAACGTCTCGCTGTAGGCGGGAACCACGGTCCGTTCGGCCCAAAATAAGAAGGGAAGCGGGGCGGCGGGTCAGCCTTGGCCCGTAACGATGCCGGAACGCTCGGCGGGTAACGTGACGCGCATGGAGGGGCGGGCAAGCGCTGTGCACACGGTTCGCCGGCTGCTCTCGCCCCGGTCGGCCATTGCGCTTGGGGTGCTCGCCTTCGCGCTCAACATCGCCGCCCTCGTGCTGGTCGCGTGGGAGGGCAACACGGCGCCCCAATTCGTGCGGCTGATGGCTTTGTTGCCGACGGTGGCGGTCGGGATGCTGGTGGCTGTTCGGCGACCGGGCAACCCGCTCGGTTGGCTGATGCTCGGCTGCGGCATCCTGTTCTCGCTCCAGGCGGGTTCGGTGGCCTACTCGGTCCTGGACTACCGGCTCCATCATGGGACCCTGCCTCTCGGCAGGCTCGCCATCGCCCTCCAGCCAACCTGGGCGGGCGGCCTGGTCCTCGTCGCGGGCGCCCTGTGGCTGTTCCCCGACGGGCACCTGCCCACCGGGCGGTGGCGGCGAGTGGGCGGCACCCTGTTCACCGCCGGCCTGCTGTTCGGGGCGGCCGTGTTCGTGCCCTGGATCATCGTGGCGCCCGCCGGCACGGTCCGGGTGGACGCCAACGGCACCCCGGCCAGCATCGACCATCCCGTCGGCTCCGCGCTGGGGTGGGTCGTGGTCGAGAACATCGGGTTCTTCGCGCTGCTCATCAGCTGGGTGGTGTGGCTCGCGGTCCAGGTTCCCAAGTACCGCAAGTCCAGCGGCGAGCGCCGCCTGCAGCTCAAGTGGCTTTACAGCGGGGCGGCCGTGTTCATCGTCTGCCTCGGGTTCGGCACGTTCCAGTCCAACAACGCCACCGGCCTGGCGGCGGTGGTCGGCGCCGTGCTCGCCGCGGGCGTCGCGGCGCTGCCGGTCGCGCTCGGCATCGGGATCCTTAAGTACCGGCTGTACGAGATCGACCGGATCATCTCCCGCACGCTGGCCTACGCCATCGTCACCGGGCTGCTGGTCGGCGTGTACGCCGGGCTGGTGCTGCTGGCCACGCACGTGCTGCCGAAGAGCTCGGGGGTGGCGGTGGCCGGATCGACGCTGGCCGCGGCCGCGCTGTTCAACCCGCTGCGCAAGCGCGTCCAGCGGGTCGTCGACCGGCGCTTCAACCGCGCTCACTACGACGCCGAGGCCACCGTGGCCGCGTTCGCCGGCCGGCTCCGCGAGTCCGTGGACCTCTCGTCCATGGAGAACGAGCTGACCGCCGTCGTTCATCAGGCCTTCGAGCCCACCCACGTCTCGGTCTGGCTCGCCAACCGAGCGCCGGACCTAAGCTCTGCCCCGGCGCTACCACTCGACCAGGGTCCAGATCTCCGGGCGCGGCGCGTCCCCCACGTCGACCGAGGCGAAGCGCCTGGCCGCCTCCTTCAGGTGCGCCATGGCGGCCTCGCCCTGGCCGTCCGCGTGCAGCAGGTCGGCCATGTTGGTGTGCAGGGCCGCCACGCGGTGCTGGTCACCGAGCTCGCTGCCCAGCTCGAGCGCTTCGGCCGCGAGCGTCAGGGCCTCGCCGATCCGGCCGGTTTCGGCCAGGAGCCGGGCCAGGTTGTTCAGCGCGGCGACCGCCGCCCCCAGTTCGGGGAGCTGCCGTGCCTCGGCCAGGCTGTCCCGCAGGTAGGTCTCGGCCGCGGCGGTGTCGCCGGCCCGCGCCGCGAGCATCCCGAGCACGTTGAGGGCCTGCGCCGTGGCGCCGGGATCGGCGGCGGCCCTGGCGCAAGACAGCGCGGCCCGGCCGAAGGCGGCGGCCTGGCCGGTATCCCCGCGACGGTACGCGACCACGGCCCGGTCGGCCTCGGCCCGGGCCAGGCGTCCCGGCTCGGCGCCGGCGACGAGTTCGGTGACCACGGCCAGATGCGCGTCGGCCAGGTCCCAGTCACCCAGCCGGTGGTGCACGTCGGCGAGCTTGTGCTCGATGCTGGCCTGGATGGCCCGGTCGGCCCCGCCCGCATCCGTCCCGTCGCCGGCGACGGCCAGGGCCGCGGCGGTCTCGAACTCGGCGAGCGCCTCACGGTACCGGCCCAGCACGACAAGCTCCTCGCCGAGGGCGAGCCGGCCGGGCAGCTGCGGATAGCCGAGCGCCAGCGCGCGGACCAGGTGCGCGTGCGCCTGGGCGTGCGCGTACAGCTCCCGGGCCACCTGGGCGGCGCGCCACCACCACCGTGCGGCCTCCTCGTCGCGCCCGGCCAGCTGCAGATGATCGGCCACGGTCGCGGCGCGGGTCGTGGCCGGGTCACGCTCGTGGCGCCGGGTCAAGATGTCCGCCGCCCGGCCGTGCAGCAGCCGCCGCCTGGCCAGGGTGGCCGATTCGTAGGCGGTCCGGCGCAGCGCCTCGTACGGGAAGCCGTAGGAGGGGGCCTGGTTGGCGGCCGGCGGGGGGATCTCGGTCAGCAGCGACCGCCCGAGCGCCTCGTCGAGCGCCTCGACGATCTCGTCCTCGCCGCGCCCGCTGACCGCGCGCAGCAGGTCGGCGTCGTTGTCGCTGCCGAGCACCGCGGCGGCGGTCAGCAGCTGCCTGGTCGGCTCGCTGACCGACTGCAGCCGGGCCCGGAGCAGGTCCCGGACGCTGGCCGGCGGCCACCAGTCGGCCTGCTCCGGACCGTCCGGACCCAACGCGCGCAGCGCCTCGACGTACTCGCGGACCAGCATGGGCAGCCCGCGGGTCTCGGTCATCAGCTGGTCCACCTCGACCCGCGGCATCCCGTCCAGGTCGAGCAGCGCGCCGATCGCCTCCGGCCCGAGCGGTCCCGGCTCCACGGTCGCGCCGAGCGAGGCTCCCTCGGCCTCGGCGAGCGCCGTGCGCAGGATCCGGAGCTGGCCGGCTTGTTCGGCCTGCCAGCTCAGCACCAGCAGCAGCGGCCAGTCCGCGAGCCGCCGCACCAGGTAGGCGAGCAGCCCGAGCGACGAGCTGTCGGCCCAGTGCACGTCCTCGACCACGACCACGCCGGCCGGAACCGAGCCCCCGGTCGCGGCGAGCAGCGTGTCGGCGATCGCCGCGTACAGCCGGGTCACGGCCACCGGGCTGTCCAGCGCGGGCGCGGCCGAGTCCGGGTAGGCCGCGGCCAGCGCCGGGACCAGCCGCCCGGCCATCGCGGCCGTCTGCGCCGGGAGCACCTCGGGCAGGTCGGGCCGGACCGCGAGCGCGGTCCGCAGCAGGTCCGCGGCCAGCACGAACGGCAGCGCGGTCTCGCCGTCGTGGCACCGCGCACCCAGGACGACGCCGCCCCGCTCGGCCGCCGAGGTACGGAACTCGGTGATCAGCCGGGTCTTGCCGCTGCCCGCCTGCCCCGCGATCGCCACCACCCGGCCCGCGTCGCCGACCGCCCGCCACGCCGCGCGCAACGCCGCCAGTTCCGCGTCCCGCCCCACCAGCGGCCACGCCCCGGGAGGCCTGGGAGGCTCCGAGGGCTCCGAACTAAGAACAGGAGCCTCCGGAACCGCCCGGACCGGCGGAGGCTCGAGCCGTCCCGCCCGCACGTCGTCGTAGAGCCGCGTCGTCTCCGGCAGCGGCCGCACGGCCAGGTCGCGGTCCAGCACCCGGACCAGCGACCGGTACTGCCGCATGGCCGCCGAACGCTGCCCGGCCCAGCCGTGCAGCCTGATGATGGCCTGATGGGCGGGCTCGTGCAGCGGGTCGAGCTGCAGCCAGCGGCGCGCGTGCCCGGCCGCGCGCTCCAGCTCGCCGAGCGCGATGCACGCCGCGACCAGCCGCTGCAGCCCGCGCGCGAGCGACTGCCGCAGCTCCTCGGCCACCGACGCCTGCCACTCCTCGAAGTCCGGGCAGCCGCGCAGCACGAACCCGGCCAGGAAGTCGCCCCGGTACAGCTGCACCGCCTGCTCCAGTGACGCGGCGTCCGGCCGCGCGATAAGCCTCTCGAACTCGCGCACGTCGACCCGCACCAAAGCAGGCTCGAGGGTGACCGCCGCCCGGCTGATGGTCAGGCCCGGGCCCATGGCGGCGGCGGTGACCGACAGCGTGCGCCGCAGCGACGCGCGCCCCTTGGCGCTGTCGGCGTCGGGCCAGAGCAGGTCGGCGAGCTGTTCGCGGCTGTGCTCACGGCCGGTGACGGCGAGCAGGGCGAGCAGCGCGATGGCCTTGCGGGTGTCGAAGGTCACCGCGGCGCCGTCGCGCTGGACGACCGGCGGCCCGAGCAGCGCCAGGCTCAGCTCCGTCATCCCCCCACCCCTCCCTCCGGATCACCGTAACGCACTTACGTAAAAAAACACGTCAGAGGGCTTGACTGCCGTAACGATCCCGTATCGCAATCTTTCTAGGCTGAAGGTGCGTCGCAAAACGAGCCGCGAACCCGGAGTGTGACATGGCGCAACAGGTGGGGAGTACCAGCGGGACTGCACCAGCATCCCGTGAGACTGAGGTCAGCGCCCGGGGGGGCGTCTGTGTCAACGTCTGAGTCAACGTCTGAGCCAACGTCTGAGCCAACGTCTGAGCTAACGACTTTGGCCATTTCTGAGCTAGACACCGGGCCGGAGGTGGCGCCCGGGGGGGCGCCGGGAGGGACCTCCGGCCTCGGGGCCGCCCGCGTCCGCGGCTGGCTGCGCCGCACGCCGCCGGCCACGACCGACGTGGTGCCGGTCGCCCCGAGCGTCGTCGCCGCGGGCCCCGAACTCGACCTGGCCTCCAACGACCCGCTCATCGGCTACCTGCTCAGCGCGGCCAGCGCGGTGGACATCACCGGGCTCCAGCTGCAGTCGAACGCGCTCAAGGCCCTGCAGGAGGCCGGCGTGGTGCTGGTCGTCCCGCTGATTTCCTCTGGCAGCCTGGTCGGGCTGCTCAGCCTGGGCCCGAGGCGGTCCGAGCGCGGGTACTCCACCGACGACCTGCGCCTGCTCAACTCGCTGGCCGGCTACGCGGCCCCCGCCATGCGGGTCGGCCAGCTGGTCCGCCAGCAGCAGGCCGAAGCCCGTCAGCGTGAGCGCATCGACCAGGAACTGAAGATCGCGCAGCTCATCCAGCAGCAGTTCCTGCCCAAGGAACTGCCCGACCTGCCCAGCTGGCACGTGGCCGCGTTCTACCGCCCGGCCCGGACCGTGGGCGGCGACTTCTACGACTTCATCCCGCTGCCCGACGGGCGGATCATGTTCGTGGTCGGCGACGTGACCGACAAGGGCGTGCCCGCGGCGCTGGTCATGGCCAGCACGCACTCGCTGCTCCGCGACGCCGCGCCGCGGCTGATCTCGCCGGGCAAGGTCCTCGGCCACGTCAACGACATGCTCTGCGAGGACATCCCGGCGCACATGTTCGTCACCTGCCTGGCCCTGGTCCTGGATCCGGCCAGCGGCGAGGTGGAGTTCGCCAACGCCGGCCACGACGTGCCCTACGTGCGCACCCAGGGCGGCGTCCAGGAACTGCGCGCCCGCGGCATGCCGCTGGGGCTGATGCGGGGCATGCCGTACGACGAGATGACCTTCCAGTTCGAGCCCGGTGACTGCGCCCTGCTACACAGCGACGGCCTGGCCGAGGCCCACGCGCCGGACCGCGAGATGTTCGGCTTCCCGCGGGTCTCGGAACTGGTCGGCAAGGGCCCGGCCGGTGAGGCGCTGATCGACCTGTGCCTGACCGAGCTCGGCAACTTCACCGGCCCCGATCACGAGCAAGAGGACGACATCACGCTGGTATCGCTGCAGCGCTCGCCGTCCGCATGGCATCAGGGGAGCAGACGATGACTCAGGTGACCCGGCCCACACCCCGCAGGCTCGACGCGTTCACGTTGCCCAGCGAACCCGGCAACGAGCGTCTCGCCCTGGCCCGGGTCGCCGAGAGCGTCGCAGGCCTCGATCTGCCGGAGGCCCGCCTGGAGCGGCTGAAGACCGCCGTGGCCGAGGCCACCATGAACGCGATCGAGCACGGCAACCAGAACCGCGCCGAGATCCCGGTGGAGGTCGAGGTGACCCAGGCCGGCGACGTGATCGTCGTGGCCATCACCGATCAGGGCGGCGAGGCCAATCCCGAACCTGGTAACCCCGAGGAGCCCGACCTCCTCAGGAAGCTGGACGGCGGGCAGAGTCCGCGCGGCTGGGGCCTGTTCCTCATCCGCAACATGGTCGACGCCATGGACGTAACGATCAATGGCCAGCGCCACACCATCTCGCTGACCATGCGCACTGGAGGTGCTGCACATGACGAGCATGTGTGAGGCCACGACCCGGGTGCTGCCCGGTGCCGCCGTCATCGAGCTTTCCGGCGAGGTCGACGGGTCCGCCGCCGACGTCCTGACCAAGGCGTACCAGAGCGCGGTCCAAGGGGGCGGCGCAGACCCCGGCACGGTCGTGCTCGACTTCGCCGCGGTGGACTACATCAACTCCACCGGCATCGCGCTGATCGTCAGCGTGCTGGCCCGCGCCCGGGCCGAACGCCGCAAGGTCGTCGCCTGCGGCCTGTCCCCGCACTACCGCGAGATCTTCGACATCACCAGGCTGTCGGACTTCATCGAGCTCTTTCCCGATCTCGACCGCGCCGTCAGCCAGCTAACCGGGCCGGCCGCGTTAAAAGCGGCTCGCTAGAACCGATAAAGGGTCACAAGGGGAGGGAATCAGATGGGTTCACGCGAACTCACCATGGACGTCAGGCGGATCGGCGAACGAGGTGGCCGTGGTCGACATCAGAGGCGAGGTCACCGCGGCGTGCGAGCCGGTGCTGATGTCGGCCTACGAGGCCGCCAGCGACGGCAAGACCAGCCGGCTGGTGCTGAACTTCGCCGGCCTTGAGTACATGAACAGCGGCGGCATCGGGATGCTGGTGACCCTGCTCGTGCGGGCCAACCGCCAGCGCCAGCAGCTCGCCGCCTTCGGGCTGAGCGACCACTACCGGGAGATCTTCGAGCTGACCCGGCTGGACGAGGCCATCACGATCTACGACAGCGAGGAATCGGCGCTCAACGGCGTCGTGCGGTGAGGGGAAGAGAGCCATGACCGATACAGCAGGCCCGGAGCGGGTCGCCTCGGCCGAGCAGATCGGCCTGAGCGCCCGCGAGGCGGCGGCGCCGCCCGTGCCGCACACCACGGCACCGCGTGACGCGGCGAGCTGGGCCAAGAAGGTGGAGCGGCTGGAAGTTGACCCGCGGCAGGGGGTCCGCGGGACCAACGTCGCAGGCCGGCGGCTCACCGGCCCGGTCCAGGGCTTCGGCAAGATGTGGCAGAAGAGCTACCGCATGAAGGCCCAGGTCGAACCCGAGTACGCGATCGCCACCTGGAAGGCGCACTTCCCGGAGTTCTGGCCGAAGGGCAACCGGTTCGCCGGCGCGCTCACCGGCATCAACCCCGGCGACGTCGCCCTGCTCGACCTGGCCATCGGCGGCGGCGTGAAGCTGTCCACCGGCGTCTTCGTCCTGTACGCGGACGCCGAGTCGTTCACGCTGATGACCCCGCAGGGACACATGTTCGCCGGCTGGATCACCTTCTCCGCCGAACGCGAAGGCGATGACACCATCGTCCAGGCTCAGGTGCTGATGCGGGCGAACGACCCGATCTACGAGCTCGGGATGACGTTCGGCGGGCACAAGAAGGAAGACAGGTTCTGGACCGCCACCCTGGTCGCGCTCGGCAACCGCCTCGGCGTCCAGGACCCGGCGGTCGAGACCACCAGCACCTGCGTCGACTCCAAACGCCAGTGGCGTCACGCCAGCAACATCTGGCACAACTCCGCGGTGCGCAGCGTGCTCCAGACCATCGCGGCCCCGGTCACCGGCCTGGCCCGGATGCTGCGCCGTGACAAGCAGGGCCGTGACAAGCAGGGCCGTGACAAGCAGGGCCGTGATAAGCAGGGCCGTGATAAGAACGTAGTGGCCAGTGGGTAGTTGACCAGTGGGTAGTTGAGGGGTGTCATGCGGGGGAATCCTGACGCGGTGATCGTCGGCAGCGGCCCGAACGGCCTGGCCGCTGCCGTCACCCTGTCCGCGGCCGGGCTGAAGGTCCTGGTCATCGACGGCGCGCCGACCATCGGCGGCGGCTGCCGGACCGAGGAGCTGACCCTGCCCGGCTTCCGGCACGACGTCTGCTCCTCGGGCCACCCGCTGGCCCTGGCCTCGCCGTTCTTCCGGCGCTTCGACCTGGCCGCGCGCGGCGTGGCCTTCGCCCACTCCGAGATCGAGTTCGCCAACCCCCTGGACGGCGGCCGGGCCGCCGTCGTGACCCGCTCGGTGGCCGAGACCGCCGCCCGCCTCGGCCAGGACCGCCGGGCCTACCAGCGGACGATAGGCCCGGTGGCCGCGCACGCCGACGACATCATCGCGGCCCTGCTCGCGCCGCTGCGCCGCCCGCCCGCGCACCCGTTCGTGCTGGCCAGCTACGGCATGCGCGCCGTGCTGCCCGCCTCGGTGGTGGTCCGGCGCTGGCACACCCCGCAGGCCCGCGCGATCCTGGCCGGCGCCGCCGCCCACGCCATGATGCCGCTGACCGCCGTGCCGACCGCGGGCATCGGGCTCATGCTCGTCGGCCTGGCCCACTCGGTGGGCTGGCCGGTCGTGGTGGGCGGCACCGCCCGGATCTCCGACGCGATGGCCGACGCGGTGATCGCCGCGGGCGGCGGCTTCGAGACCGGCCAGCTGGGTGACCTCGCTCAGCGAACTGCCTCCCGCCGGCGCCGTCCTGCTGGACACCTCGCCGCGCACGCTGGACCGCCTGGCCGGCGACCGCCTGCCGTCCCGGTACCGGGCCGCGCTGCGCCGCTACCGCTACGGTGCGGGCGTCTGCAAGGTGGACTTCGCCCTGTCCGGCCCGGTGCCGTGGACCAACGAGGACTGCCGCCGCGCCGTCAGCCTGCACCTGGGCGGCACCTACGAGCAGACCGCCGCCGCCGGGGCCGAGGTCCTGGCGGGCAAGCACCCCGAGCACCCCTACGTGCTGGTCATGCAGCCCGGCATCGTCGACCCGTCCCGGGCCCCGGCCGGCCGCCACACGCTGTGGACCTACTGCCACGTGCCCGCCGGATCCGACGTGGACATGACCGACCGGATCGAGGCGCAGATCGAGCGGTTCGCGCCCGGCTTCCGCGACCTCATCCTGGCCCGGGCCGTCCGCACCGCCGCCGACGAGGAGGCCCACAACCCCAACTACGTCGGCGGCGACATCGCCGTCGGCGTGCAGAGCATGCGCCAGACCGTGTTCCGCCCCGTCGTCCGCTGGAACGAGTACCGCACCCCGATCCGCGGCGTCTACCTGTGCTCCTCCGCCACCCCGCCGCTCCCCGGCGTCCACGGCCGCTGCGGCGAACTCGCCGCCCTGTCCGCCCTCCGCGACGTCTTCGGCATCCGCGACACCCCCGACATCAGCCCGGCGCGCCTCCGCCCCGCCTCCACCCCCGTACCCCGGGGTGAAACCCGCCTTTCACCTTCCTAGGGTGCGGTGAAAGTCCACCTTCACCTGCTGAGGTCCCGGCTACACCGGCCCCCGGATGTCCCTTTTAAACCATTTATTCCGAACGGTCCCGGGTGCTCCACTCCGTCACTCGTGATCGCGGTCCGCCAGGATGGACCGCATGATCTCCTATACCGACGACGTGAGCCTCGTCCACGAGAACATGCTGACCGGCTTCTTCGTAGGCTGGCCCCGGCGGCCCTCGACCCGGCAGCACCTCGCCGTGCTGCGGGGAAGCTACCGCTGCGTGATGGCCATCGACGATGCGGCCGGGCGGGTAGCCGGGTTCGTGACCATGCTCAGCGACGGCGTGCTCACCGCGTTCATCCCCTGGCTGGAGGTCCTGCCCGATTACCAGGGCCGAGGCATCGGCACTGCGCTGATGCACCGGATCCTGGACGGCACGGAGCGGTTCTACTCCGTGGACCTGGTCTGCGATGCCGCGCTGGTCCCCTACTACGCCCGCTTCGGCATGAGCGGCGCGGCCAGCGCCCTGCTGCGCCATCCCGCCGCGCTGCAGCCGGAAGGCTGAACGGCCGCCACAGGCCGATTGTGCCCGTCCCCGCGACCGGGCCTCAGCTATAGGGGATCCTGCCGATCTTCAATTGCCTCGTCACCCGGACCAGGAGCGCGTCGATGGCCGAGCGTGTCTCGATCATCAGCGACTCGTAGAGCTTGCTCCAGTCGTCGGGCTCGGCCGAGACGCGAAGCCGGTCGATCTCGCGGTCCAGGTAATCCACGACGTTCCGCTGAGACTGGGCGAGTTCCTGATGCGCAGCAGGCGGCAGCAACCTCCTCGACCTGCTCAGCTGGATCTGTATGGCCGAACCCATGTTCCACGAATCATCGCTGTCCCAGCGACCAAGCGCAATCTCGAGACCCTCGGCTCCGCGCGGTCCCTGCCTCCCGTAGTAAGCGACGCGCAGAGCGAGCTTCCAGTACTCCCAGAGGCTGGCCGCCAGCGTATCTACCAGAGCCAAAGACGAGCTGTACCGCTCGCTTCGACGATCGAGAATTCCCTTGACCAAGGGAACGAGCAGACCGCCGAGCACCGCGGTCAACGCAACGCCGACGATTACCTCAACCATGCCGGACTCCGCTACCTGCCGTGTCAGCCCTATCGCTGCGCCTGCACCCCGGAGAATATCCAGCGTCAGTGTCACAGATACGGAGGCCGCCCGTGACTCATTTCCTGTACGTGGCAGGGCCGCCGGCTCGCGCTATAACGTGGAATGTCGGTGGCGCGGTGCCGCCACGTCGCCGCCGAGGAGGCCGGATGCCGCGCAGATCCGCCCAGTTCACCCGCGCTGCGCGCGTCCGACGCGGACCGCGACCGGGTCATCGAACTGCTGCGCGCCGCCGTCGCCGACGGCCGGCTCGACCAGGCCGAGTTCAACGAGCGGCTGGACGCGGCGCTGGCCGCCCGCACCATCGACGCGCTGGCCCCGCTCACCGCCGATCTGATCCCGGCGCCAGGCAGCGACGGCGCGCTCACGCTGCCGCTCGCCGGGACGCCGGCTGCAGCCGGCCGCCGAACTGCTCACCATCAACGAGCGGCACGGCTCGGTGCGCCGCGACGGCCGGTGGACGCTGCCGCGCCGGCTGGCGCTGCGCACCGCGTGGTGCGACGTGACGCTGGACCTGACCAGCGCGGTGCGCAGCGGACCCGAGCTGGTCATCGAGCTGCGGGTGCGCGGCGGCGACGTAGAGCTGGTCCTCGCGCCGGGCATGGTGGTGGACGCCAACGAGCTGTCGGTGCGGTACACCGAGCTGGCGATCAGCAGGGACGCGGGCGACAACACGCCGGAAACGCTGTGCGTCCGCCTGGTAGGCCGGATGAAACACGGCCGGATCGGCACCCGGTGGCTGACGCCGCGCCGCTGACCAGCCCGACGCGTGGCCGGGCTCGAAGTTACTTGCGGGAACCCTTTATGGAGCCGCTGAGAGTTGCGCCGCCCGGGTGTTTGGACGTGGAGTAATAGGCGACGCAGTGCAGGCCGCGGTCTCCTGAGGGCCATGTCGAAGCATCCGGGATGATATTGGTCCACGTGTAGATGGACTTGGAATACGCGATTCCGACGTAGGACCGGAATGCGCTGTTGCACCCCGCGTCCCCGGCCTTGGTGATGGCGCTCGAGCCCGGGAACGAGCCGTTCTTCGGCCAGAAAGCGTCATCCGCGAAGAACACCTCCGCGGTATGCGACTGGCTGCATGGGACGGCCGACGTCAGCTTCGGCCACGGGTTGCTGGTGTTGAGTTCCATGTTGGCGCCGGTCAGGCAGTCGCCCACCTGGAGCTGGGCCAGCTGCAAGTTCCCGACGGTGGGCGTGGGAGTGGCGGTCGGCGCCGTCGCGCTCGGCCGCGGGCTCGGGATGTGTCCCGCCTGAGCCGCGGGATGACTGGAGCCGCCCAGCCCGACAACCAGGGCGACGATGACCGCCACGCATACCACCGCCGCACCCACTACCCACGGCCACCGCGGCCGTCGCCGCTGCGTGACCGGGGGCATGCCCGGCATGTACCACTGGTTGCCCTGCGGCCCCGGCTGACCCGGATAAGAAGGCTGAGCGGGGTACGGCAGCGGGGGAGGAGCCTGTTGGGCGCCCCCCGGCGTCTGCACGCCCCCGGGTGCCTGCATACCCCCTCCCAGGTATCCCTTGGGCTCTGGATAGTCTGCGGGGGCCTGGTACCCGACGGGCCCCTGGTAACCCACAGGCCGCTGATACGGCTGCGGTCCTGGGGTGGCCGTCGGCGGCGGCGGAGTCCGCGCCATGGACGTCTGCGTCGCCTCGGGCCACGCGCTACCGCTGATCCCGGGCTCCTCACCGGCCACACGCTCCCCGCCAGTCACGGATCCCGTCGCGGCTGCGGCACCAACCGCACCAGCAGTGGTGGGCGGGTGCACCCCGGCCTCGCCCGCCCGCTGAGTGGACAACTCCAGGATCCGGGGCGGAAGCCAGTCCGTCAGGTCGGCGGCCGACGGGTACACCTCGGTCAGGTCGGTGAGGAACTCGGCCGCCGTGGGCCGGGCTCCGGGGTCCCTGGACAGGCACCGGATGATCAGCGGCCGGATTCTTTCCGGGATCTGGTCCAGGTTCGGCGTGCCGTGCACCACGCGGTAGAGCAGCGCGGCCGTGTCCCCGCTGCCGAACGGCCCTTCGCCCCTCGAAGCGAAGGTGAGCACGCCCGCGAGGCTGAAGATGTCGCTGGATGGCCCGACCGTCATCCCCTCGGCCTGCTCCGGTGACATAAAGCCCGGCGAGCCGATCATCAGGCCGGTGCCGGTCAGCGAGGTGGCTCCCGCGGCCGACGAGATACCGAAATCGATGATCCGCGGACCGTCCGGGGCCAGCAGGACGTTCGAGGGCTTCAGGTCACGGTGGATGACGCCCGCCGCGTGAATCGCGTTCAGCCCCTCGGCCAGACCCGCGGCCAGCGCCAGCACCGTGGCGGTCGGCAGCGGTCCCTGCTGCTCCACGGCCTCGGACAGCGGCGCTCCCGGCACGTACGCGGTGACGAGCCAGGGCACCGGGCCATCCAGGTCGGCGTCCACCACCTGCGCGGTGAACAGCCCGCCGACCTTGCGGGCCGCGGCCACTTCCCGCGCGAACCTGGCCCGGAAGCCGGCGTCCTCCGCGAGTTGCGGGCGGATCACCTTCACGGCCACCTGGCGCCCGCCTGGTGACCGCGCCAGGTAGACCCGCCCCATGCCTCCGCTGCCGAGCCTGCCCAGCAGCACGTAGGGTCCCACCCGCTGCGGATCGCCAGCCTGCAGCACAGCCAAACTGGTCACCCCCACCTACTGTCTTACCTCGGCCAGCTTGTACCGAATCGCAGGAAGATCAGATAGCACGGATCGCGGCGCCGGGCGGGACCCGCATGGCCGCAATAGCCGGCCGCCGCAAGCCAGTTCATACAGTAGTGCCGATTAGCGGCAAATGGGAGCTAAAGCGACAACCGTTACGCACGTGCAGCAGCCCGCCCTGACTCCGGGGACCATAACCCGCCGCCCGGTCGGGTGAACCGCTTAACCGGGCCTTATCAGGGCCTTTAGCCGGGGCCCGTTACACCACATTGTCGTGGCCGGCGGCGCGCCCGCCCACTCCCACTCGCGCCGGTCGGCCGGTACGGACCGGCATCCCGCCTCGTCCGCCTGCTGCGCGGCCCGCCGCCGGCGCAGAACCGAACGCTGGCCCGGCCATCGCGAGGGCGGCCGGGCCAGCAACGAACGATCGGGCCCTAGTTGCTGCGCAGCCAGGTCGCGCCGAAACTCGTTCCGCCGCTGAGCGACGTGATGGAGTCCTTGTCCAGCCCGCGGTTGTCGACCATCACGATCTGGGTCACCCCGCCGGCGTTGCCGATGGCGCTGCCGTTGGCGTCCGACTGCGAGAAGCTCATCGAGCCGAAGTCCGTCAGCGGCAGGATGCCGCCGAAGAACGTGCAGCACGGCGCCTCGACGATGACCTCGGCGGAGGAGCGGGACGCTCCGGCCAGGGTCTGCGTGGTGCTCTGCTTCCAGCCCTGCGTGACGTCGGCGATGGTGAGGGTGTAGGTGTTGTTGTTGTTATAGGTGACCGAGGCGTTGAACGTGTCCCCGGCCTTGACCGTGTTCGAGTAGTTCTCCGACGGGCCCGGATACATCTCATACCAGGCGTAGTACTGCGCGGTGCGCCCGATGCAGTCGACCTCACTGCCCGTCTGCTCCACCGTGCTGCTGCTGTAGCCGTCGAGGCCGACCCAGAATGCGGCGTACTGGTCGCCCCGGCTGCAGATGCCGGCCGGCTGCACCCACGTGGCCGAGACGCTGGTGTAGGTCCCCGTCGTCGCCGCGTATCCGGACCAGTTCGTACTCTCTGCCTGGTGCCGGAGGCCGCCGAAGGCGCCGTGGCCCACCAGGTGAGCCGGCCCGCCGGGAGAGAATCTCCACCCGCTGGTCGATGCGGCCGACGCGCTGGTCGCGGTGAGGGCCGTGCCGACCGTTACGGCCAGCATGGCGAGGAGAATGCACCATCGTCGTAGCATTCGCACTCCTTGGATGTCGGTAGCTCGGCCCCGGTCCGGGACTGAGAACGGATCGTGCCCTGAAGGACTTTGTCGCCTTCTGTCGGGCTAGCTAAGGGTCGCGATGTGTTGACTCTGGGTAATCGTAACGCATCAGGACAGTCTGGAAAAGATGTACCAGTGAATTTGGTTGCCTTGAGGCAAGTCCGCAGGCCAGCCGGGCCAGCGCTACCCGTGGCGAGGCCAGCCGCAACCGATCCGCGGTCGGCCCGCTACTGCCCGCGGCCGACCCGCTACCGTCCCTCGGGCCAGCCGCCGTCAGCCGCTGGTCAGCTCCGGCGGTGAGCTGCCCGGCCCGATCTGCGCCTTGAGCGCGGCGAGCTCACTGTCGACGTCCGCATCTGTTCCGGCTTGATCGAGTTCCTTTTGGATGTCGTCGGTGTTGCCGCCGACGTCCTCCAGCACCCCGGACTGCAGCAACTCGTCCAGGGCGCCCGCCCGGGCCTGCATCTGGGCGATCTTGTCCTGGGCCCGCGCCAGCTCGGCGCCGGAGTCGGACAGCGTGCCCGAGATCCCCGCCACGCTCTCGTTCACCGAACTCACCGCGCTCGCCGCGGTGTACTCGGCCTTCAGCGTCTCCTTCTGGGTGCGGAAGTGGTTGACCCGGTCCTGCAGCGCCGCCAGGGTCTGCTCGAGCTTGGCCTCTTGCTCGGTGAGCTGCTGGTGCTGGGGCTCGAGGCCGTCGATCTGGGCCTGGGCCGCGGCCTTGCGGGACAGCGCCTCCCGGGCCAGGTCCTCCCGGCCGATCGACAGGGCCTGCTTGGCCTGGTCCTGCAGGTGGTCCACTGAGTGCTGAAGCTGCTGCTCCTGCAGTTCGAGCTGCTTGCGCGACGCGGCGACCGACACCAGGGCCTGACGCACCTTGGTGAGCTGATCGAGCATCTGCTCGTAGGACAGGTCGAGCATTTCGTCGGGCTTTTCTGCGGCGTCGAGCGCCTTGTTGGCCTTGGCCGCGAGGACGTCGTGAGCCCTTTGGAAGAGAGACATGTCGATCTGCTCCTTAGTCAACGGTGACGGCCCGCTGTTATGCGGCAAATCTAGCCGCCCCGCCCCGTCCCCGACCGCCGACCCCACCCAGCGCCGCGGCCAGGCCCTTGATTTCAAACCAATGAAAGTGACTCTCTGCCCGATCTATCGGGCAGAGAGTCACTCTCACTGACTGCGTCCAGGTACCTGAGGGGCCGGTGGGAGTGGTGAGGCCAGCTGTTCAGGCTCTCAAGCTCCCCGAGCAACCGGCCCCCGGACCGCGAACCCCGCGGGGACCGCGAACCCCCCGCGACCGCGAACCCCCGGACCGCCGCGCAACTTCAGGCACGTCAGTCCCTTCTAGATCTTTATGGTCAGTTTTATTACCTTAGGTAGTGAGCGAAGGGAGAGCGTCATGGCCAACACCGGCACCAACCCCACCAACCCCAGGACCCTGGCCCGCGGAGCCATCGGGCTGCGCGAGGTCCTCTTCCAGTCGGTCACCTCCATGGCCCCGGCGGGCGCGGTCGCGCTGTCGATCGCGGCCGGCGCCACCTACGCGGGCGGCGCGCTGCCGCTGGCCGTGCTGCTGGCCCTGGTCGCGTGCCTCCTGGTCGCGAGTTCGATCGGCCAGCTGGCCAAGCACCTGCCCAGCGCCGGAAGCATCTACACCTACCCCGCCGAGGCGATCCACCCCGCGCTCGGGTTCCTGGTCGGCTGGGGGTACGCGCTCGTCGAGGCGCTGATCGGGCCGATCACCATGATCTTGTGCGGATACCTGATCGGCTCGATCACCAACAGCGAGTTCGGCTGGCCGTTCACCACCACCTGGGTCATCTTCATGATCGTCGCCTCGGTGCTCATCGCCGCCCTGAACTACCGCGGTATCAAAGTCAGCGCCAGGGCCGGCACGATCCTTGGCACGTTCGAGATCGTGGTGTTCGTCGCCCTGGCCATCTGGCTGGTGGCCAAGGCCGGCTCGGCCAACACCGGCAGCGTCTTCACCCTGCACTACGCGACGATCACGAGTTACAAGGGCTTCAGCGGCATCGCCGCCGGCTCCATCTACACGATCCTCGCCTTCATCGGCTTCGAGGCCTCCGCCCCGCTGGCCGAGGAGGCGCGCAACCCGCGCCGGACCATAGGGATCGCAGTGGTGATGTCGTGCCTGGTCATCGGGCTGTTCTACGTCTTCACCACCTATGCGGGCGACGTGTACTACGGTCCCAGCAGGTACGTGAACTTCGGCGCCCTGGGCGGCGGCAGCCCGTGGATCCAGCTGGCCCGCGACGTGTGGGGAATCGGCTGGGTGGTGGCCTTCTTCGCCATCTTGAACTCCACCTTCGCCAACGGCAACGCCGGCACGCTGGCCACCACCCGCACCTGGTTCGCCATGGCCAGGATCGGGCTGCTGCCTTCCCCGCTGGCCAGGCTCCATCCCAGGTGGCGGTCCCCGTACGTCGGCGTATTCGTCCAGCTGGTGGTCACGCTGGCCGTCGGCCTGCCCATCGCGCTGCACTTCGGCCCCACCACGGCCTTCGTGTTCCTGGCCACCATCTTGACCGGGGTGATGATCGCCATCTACATGGTGTTCAACCTGTCCTGCATCATGTTCTACCTGCGGCGGCAGCGCTCGGAGTTCAACTGGCTGCTGCACCTGGTGATCCCCGTCGTCGGCATCGTCGCGTTCATCCCGGCGTTCCTCACCGCGCTCGGGATCGGGCACTCGTTCCTGAAGTTCGTCACCCCGCTCACCTACCCCTCTAGCGAGGCAGGCCTGGCCATCGGTATCTGGTTCGTGATCGGCATCGTCGTGCTGGCCTACCTGTACGCCAGGCATCCGGCCCGGCTGCCGGAGATGAAGCAGGTCTTCGACGACAAGGCCATGCCCGCCGCCGAGCCGGTGGCGAGCGGGAGACCTCATGACCGAGGAAGAGGGCTACATCGAGGTCCCGGGCGGCCGGGTCTGGTTCCGCGCCGTCGGCGAGTCGGCCGACGGCCGGGTGCCGCTGCTGTGCCTGCACGGCGGCCCCGGCTTCACCCACAACTACCTGGAACCGCTTGAAGCGCTGGCCGACCGGCGCCGGGTCATCTTCTACGACCAGCTGGGCTGCGGGAAGTCCGACCGTCCCGATGACGTCAGCCTGTGGACCGTGGAGCGCTTCGTGGAAGAGGTCGCCCAGGTGCGGGCGGCGTTCGGCCTGGAGCGCCTGCACCTGTTCGGCAGCTCCTGGGGCGGCATGCTGGCCATGCAGTACGTGCTGGACCGCCAGCCGGACCTGGAGAGCCTGACCCTGTGCGGCAGCCCGGCCAGCATGATCCGCTGGGTCGCCGACTGCGAGCAGCTGCTGCAAGAAGAGCCGCCCGAGACCAGGCAGGTGATCCGCGAGCACGAGGCCGCCGGGACCACCGCCTGCCCCGAGTACCAGGCCGCCATCCTCGGCTTCTACCGCAAGCACGTCTGCCGCATGAATCCGTGGCCGGCCGGCTTCGAGCGCTCCTTCGCCGAGGCCGGCTACGTGGTCTACAACACGATGAACGGCCCGAGCGAGTTCACCGTGACCGGCACGCTCAAGACCTGGGACATCATGGACCGCCTGGCCGAGATCAAGGTTCCCACCCTGCTGATCGGCGGCCGTTACGACGAATGCACCCCGGGCCACCTGGAGGATATGCACAAGCGCATCGCCGGGTCGCAGCTAAAGACCATCGAGGATGCGTCTCACCTTTGCTTCGCCGAGCAGCCCGGCGAATTCAGTAAAACCATAAATTCATTTTTTGACCGAACGGATCTGGGTTCGTCCCGCTAGCCCCTGCGTGCCTCCCAGGCCCGAACGGACCCGGGTTCCTCACGCTCTGTGCCCAGAACCAGGAGCAGGCGACCTACCACATCCGCCGCCGCAGCTAAGCGGTCTCCCGGGGAATCGGAGCGGAACGGCGCCCCGTGGCCGCGCGGTACGGTTATTGTCGCGTGCGGCGGCGAGTGCACCGTCAACCTGGACGCGGACGCGCTGTTCGGGCTGGGCGGCCCCAGCCAGAAGGCCGCGCCTTCAAGCGCCCTGACCATGCCCCGGCCCCGCGTCGGTACCGTGGCTGGCTCGAGCCTGGTGCGTATCGCGCGGCGTGGTGCGTTCTGCGCAACTTTCCGTGGTGGATTCAGGCTTCGTGGAGCAGCCGGCAGGGGGTCTATAGTCCACCAAAACCACCACGGAGCCCGGATCCTCCACGCAATTGTGACGTGTGTTGATGCTGGGCGTCAGCGGGCTGAGGCAGACCGCTCCTCTATACATAGAAACTTAGGCAGCGCCGAACGGCGTCATCTGCACGGCTCCGTGGAGCAGCTTTACTACATCCTGCACGGCGTCGGCACGGTCCGGTTCGATGATCACGACGAGATCCTCCGGCCCGGCGATGCCGTGCACATTCCCGCGGCCGCACCCCACCAGCTGTGCAACCAGTCGCCGGAAGCGCTCGAGTTCCTGGTGATTTCCTCGTCCCCGCCGCGCCACGACCGAGTGGACCTCGACCGCGCGTTACGGTTATTGTCGCGCGCGGCGGCCAGGAGGCCGCGCTCGCCCTGGACCGCGTCGAAGGGGTGGTGGCGATGTTCGCCGACACGGACGGCTCGGACGGCGGCACCGCGCCCCGCATCGCCGTCGGACCTGCGCCGGCCGGCTGGGCCGCCGAGGCCATCCGCCGCGGCGGCGGCGAGCCGGTCACCCTGGACCAGGAGCCCACGGGCCTGGTCTGGACGGACGGGTCGGCCATGGACAGCCTGCGCGCCACCCTGGCCAGCCAGCCAGGGATCTCCTGGGTGCAGCTGCCGCAGGCCGGCATAGAGCGGGCGGTCGAGGGCGGCGTCATCGACCACGAGCGGCGCTGGACGTCGGCCAAGGGCGCGTTCGCCGAGCCGGTCGCCGAGCACGCCCTGCTACTGCTGCTCGCGGGCCTCCGCCAGCTGAAGATCCGTGCCGAGGCCCGGTCCTGGGGCGAGCCGGGCGGCGTGAGCCTGTTCGATCAGCCGGTCACCGTGGTGGGCGGCGGCGGCATCGCCACGGTGCTGCTGCGCCTGCTCGAGCCGTTCCGCGCCCGGGTGACGGTCGTCCGCCGCCGGCCCGAGCCGGTACCCGGCGCCGCCGAGACGATCGGCTCGGACCGGCTGGCCGAGGCCCTGCCCGGCGCGCTGGCCGTCGTGCTCACCCTGGCCCTCACGCCGCAGACCCGCGGCCTGATCGGCCGGGCCGAACTGGCCGCGATGGGATCAGGCAGCTGGCTGGTCAATGTGGCCCGTGGCGGCCTGGTCGATACCGGAGCCCTGACGGACGCCCTGCGCGCCGGCCAGATCGGCGGCGCGGCGCTGGACGTCACGGATCCGGAACCGCTGCCCTCGGGCCACCCCCTCTTCTACCTGCCGAACTGCCTGATCACACCGCACACCGCCGATACCGAGGAGATGACCCGGCCGCTGCTGGCCGACCGGATCGCCGAGAACGTCCGGCGCCTCAAGGCAGGCCGGGAACTCGTCGGCCAGGTCGACCCGGACCTGGGCTACTTAGCCCGGCCGCCCGCAGACGGCCGCGGCAAACTGCTCCAGGCCCACGCCCGCGATCGGCTCCAAATCAGATTCGATGAACACGTCCATCCCGCTCGTCCCGACGGGCCGCAGCGCCGTGCTGTTCGGCACGTTCACGCGGCTGACCGGGCCCGATTCCGAACGCGCGCTCGACGTGATCACCGAGCGCTTCATCCCGGGCCGGCTCGCCGAGATCCGCGGCACCCGCAAGCGCGAACTGGCCGCCACCATGGTGCTCAGCATGCCGATCAGGGACTGGTCGCTGAAGATCTCCGGCGGCTGGCCCACCGACCCGCCCGAGGACATCGAGGGCAGCGCCTGGGCCGGCGTGGTTCCCCTGCACGCCCGGGCCGGCCACCCCGAACCCGCGCCGGACCTGCGGGCCGGCATCCCGGTTCCCGCGTCGGTCCGCGCCCTGACGTGCCCCTTCGAGCCCGCCGATCGAGCCGCCTCGTAACCGATGACGTCGAGGCGCCGGGACCGTTAGATATGGCAGGACACGAAAAACGGAGGAGAACATGACCGACCAGCCGTTCGTCACCTGCCTGTGGTTCGACACCGAGGCCGAAGCCGCCGCCACCTTCTACACCGGCATCTTCCCCGGCTCCAAGCTGGGCTCCATCCTCCGGCACACCGAGGCCGGGCCCGGGCCGGCGCTCGGTGCAGCTGGTGGAGTTCGAGCTCAACGGCCAGAAGTTCTCCGCCCTGAACGGCGGCCCGGCGTTCACGTTCAACGAGGCCATCTCGGTCGTGGTCCAGTGCCAGGACCAGGCCGAGGTGGACTACTACTGGGACCGCCTGACCGACGGCGGCCAGCAGATCGCCTGCGGCTGGCTGCGCGACAAGTACGGGCTGTGCTGGCAGATCGTCCCGACGGCGTTCTTCGACATGGTGCGCGACCCGGACCAGGACGCGGTGACCAGGGTCATGCGCGCCATGTACACCATGACCAAGTTCGACCTCGCCGCGCTGGAGAAGGCCTACGCCAGCGACTGACCCCGCCCGGCGTACGATAGCCACCATTCCGTTACGTAGCCGTTGAACCGGCGGTCTGGTGCGCACGTGAACAGAGGTATGGGGAGCACGAGGGGGGCGTCACTGCCCCGGCGGTCCTGGTTCGGGATCGCCGGGGCGGCACTACTTGTCGCCGACGGAGCCATTCACCTTGACCTGTACCTGACGGGTTACCGGACCATACCGACCATCGGCTGGCTGTTCCTGCTGCAGGTGATCGCCGCGTTCGCGCTGGCCCTGGCGATCCTGGTCACCGGGAGCTGGGTGGCCGCCGCGGCCGGGGCCGGGTTCGCCGTGAGCGTGCTGGGCGGCTACCTGCTGTCGATCTGGTTCGGCCTGTTCGGCTTCACCGAGGTCCGCACCACCGCCGGAATCTGGGCCGGGATCATCGACGTGGCCGCGTTCGCCACGCTGGCCCTCGCCGCGGCCCCCGCCCTGCCCGAGTCCCTGAACCTCGGCCGCCGGGTCGTTCCCGCCGTGGCGGCCGCCTCCGTGGTGGCGTTCGCGCTGCTCGGCGTGGCCGAGGCCACCCCGAAGACGCAGCCCGTCGCGACCGGTGCCGACGTCCTGCAGGCCCGCAACGTCGGCGGCGTGAACCTGCTCACCAACGCCAAGGGCCTCACGCTGTACTGGTTCGCCCCGGACACCTCGTCCAAGTCCGCCTGCTACGGAAGCTGCGCCGTCTACTGGCCGCCGGTCACCGGTACCCCGTCGGCCGGGTCCGGCGTCACCGGCCACCTCGGCACGATCACCCGGACCGACGGCACCATCCAGGCCACCTACGACGGGCACCCGCTGTACACCTACATCAGCGACAGCGCTCCCGGCCAGACCAGCGGCAACAACCTGAACCTTAACGGCGGCCTGTGGCACGACGTGCCCATCACGGGATAATAGGCCGCATCGACGAGTTTCCCGGGCCCGAGCCGTTTCCCGAGCCGACCACCCCGGCCCCTTCGCGCGCCGAGGTCTTCCTGCGCTACCTGGACTACTTCCGGTACGAGCTGGCCGCCAGGCTCGAGGCGCTGCCCGCCGCCGAACTCCGCCGCAGCCGCCTGCCCTCCGGCTGGACGCCGCTCGAGCTGGCCAAGCACCTGCGCTACGTCGAGCTGCGCTGGCTGGAGTGGGGTTTCGAGGGCCGCGACGTCGGCGACCCATGGGGCGACAGGGACGACGGCCGGTGGCGTGCCGGTCCCGACGAGACCCTGGCCAGCCTGCTGGCCGGCCTGCGCGACCAGGCCGGCCGGACCCGGGCCATCGTGGAGTCCCACGACCTGGCCGAGGCGGGCCAGCCCGGGCCCCGCTGGGACGGCGCCCCGCCGGCCACCCTGGAACGGGTCCTGTTCCACCTGCTCCAGGAGTACGCCAGGCACCTGGGTCACCTGGACATCGTCGTGGAAATCGTGACCGGCCAGTCCCGGGAGACATTTTTATCCGAACGGTCCGTGGTACAGCCCCTCGGCCGACCCCGTGCCCCGCTAGCGGATGGCCCGGTAGGCCTCGACGGTCTGCAGCTTGTGCCAGCGGGCGTACCGCTCCACCTCGTCGGCGTCGCCGCCCTCGAGCAACTCCAGCAGGCGCTGGTGTTCCTTGACCGACTCGGCGGCGCGGTGGGGGAGGTAGGCGAACATAGTGGCGCGGACCCGGTCCAGGCGGTCGTGGGTCTGCTGCAGCAGTTCAAGCAGGCAGGCGTTGCCGCACTTGGTCACGATCGCGGTGTGCAGCCGCCGGTTCGCCATGCCGAACCGCATCGGGTCGGTCTCGCTCTCCATGTCCGCGGCCAGCGTCCGCAGCCGGGTGAAGTCGGCGGCGCGCAGGTGCCGCTGCGCCTCGGCGGTCGCCGCGCCCTCCAGGACGGCCATGGCCACCATGGCCTGCTCCCACGAGGTCGCGTCGACCGGTGACACGATGGCGCCCGCGTTGGGCCTGAACCGGACCCAGCCTTGGGCCTCCAGGCGGCGCAGCGCCTCGCGCACCGGGATCGCGCTGACGCCGAACTCCCTGGCCAGCGCGTCGATGTTCAGCCGGGCCATCGGGGCGTAGACCCCGGTATGGATGCGGTCCCGCAGGATCTCGTAGGTCCGCTCCTGCTTGTTCACGGCGGGATGGGTCACGTTAGCCGGTCTTGTCCGCGACGCACTGGTTCACGCACTCGCCGACGCCCTCGATCCAGGTCCGCAGCACGTTGCCAGGCCGCAGGTAGACCGGCGGCTTGCGGGCGTCGCCCACGCCGCCGGGCGTGCCGGTGGCGATGAGGTCACCGGGCCGCAGGGTGATCGCCTGGCTCGCGTACGCCGCGATATCGGCCGGGCTGAACAGCAGGTCCGAGGTCCGCGACTGCTGCATCACCGCGCCGTCCACCTCGCAGCGGACCTCGAGGTCGGCCGCGTCATCCACCTCGTCCGGGGTGACCAGGTAGGGCCCGGCCGGCGTGGAGCGCTCGAACATCTTGCCCGCCAGCCACTGCAGCGTCCGCCGCTGCCAGTCCCGCATCGACACGTCGTTGACCACCGTGTACCCGGCGATGGCCGCCGCGGCCTCTTCCGGCGTGGCCCGGTAGATGGGCCGGCCGATGACCACCCCGAGCTCGACCTCCCAGTCGACCCGCTCGCTCACCGCCGGAATCACCAGGTCGTCGCGCGGCCCGAGCAGGGTGTCGGCGAATTTGGCGAACAGCGTCGGGTAGGCGGGCAGCTCCCGGCCCGTCTCGGCGATGTGCGCCCGGTAGTTCAGCCCCACGCAGATCACCTTGCCCGGCCGCGGCACCACCGGCGCGAAGTCCGCCTCCGCGACCGGTACCACCACCGCCTCCTCCCACATCCGTCCCGGTCCCTCGCTGCCGGCCGCGAGCATCTCGCCCACGTCGGCGGCATCCAGCGTCACGAGGACGTCCCCCTCCAACCTCGCCGCTGTGGTCCCGTACTCAGTCCGGATGGTGGCAAATCGCATAGCGCCGAGAATAGCGTGCGGGTACCCGCCCCATCCCGTCCCGGTCCCGCCCCATCCCGTCCCGGTCCCGCCCCATCCCGTCCCGGTCCCGGCCCTCGTCCACCCCGGTCCCCGGCCCCCGTCCGGTCACGGCCACCACGAGTCATATATGATTCTGCGCGATGGCAGTCCTGGAGCGCGTTCCCGGCAAGGTCGTCGCGGTGCACGTCAGCTACCGGAGCCGCGCCGCGGAACGCGGCGTCGCGCCCGCCTGGCCGTCCTACTTCCTCAAGCCCTCCTCCTCGCTGGCCGACAGCGGCGACCCGGTGGCCCGGCCGCCCGGCTGCGAGCTGCTGGCCTTCGAGGGCGAGGTGGCGCTGGTCATCGGCCGCCGCGCCCGCCGGGTCAGCCGCGCCGACGGCTGGGACCACGTCGCGGCGGTCACGGCCGCGAACGACTTCGGCGTCTATGACCTGCGCTACGCCGACCGCGGCTCGAACGTGCGGTCCAAGGGCATCGACGGCTTCACCCCGGTCGGCCCCCGGCTGCTCGACGCCCGGACCGTCGAGGTCGCCGAACTGCGGCTGCGCACCTGGGTGAACGGCGAACTGGCCCAGGACGCCTGGCCCGACCGGGACATGCTGTGGGGCTTCGGCGACGTCGTGGCCGACCTGTCCCGGCTCGTCACGCTCGAACCCGGCGACCTCATCCTCACCGGCACGCCCACCGGCTCGACCGTGGTGACCCCCGGCGACGTGGTGGAGGTCGAGGTCAGCGCGGGAGAGCAGTCGTCCGGCCGGCTGCGCAGCCCCATCGTCGAGGCGGACTACCCGCTGGAGCCACCCGGCGCCATGCCCCGCCCCGACGACGCCGAACGCTCTGCTGCCTTTGGCGCTACGCGCGGGGCTGCCTATGGCGCCGCGCGCGGGGCCGCCCACGCCGCCAGCCCTCCTCCCACCGCGCCCCTCGCAGACATACTCGACCATCTGCGAGAGGTTTCGACTGCGACCCTGGCCGCCGTGCTGCGCAAGCGCGGCCTGAACGGCCTCACCCTGGACGGGCTCCGGTCCACCGCGCCGGGCACCCGGATGGCCGGGTACGCGCGGACGGTCCGGTACCTGCCGCTGCGCGAGGACCTGTCGGTAGCCCGCGGCGCAGGCATGAACGCCCAGAAACGCGCGGTCGAGCAGATCCGGCCGGGCGAGATCCTGGTCATCGAGGCCCGCGGCGAACCCACCGCCGGCACGATCGGCGACATCCTGGCCCTGCGGGCCCAGGTGCGCGGCGCGGCCGGCATCGTCACCGACGGCGCGATCCGGGACAGCGCTGCCCTGGCCGCGCTCGACATACCCGTGTACCACGCCGCCGTCCACCCGGCCGTCCTCGGCCGGCGCCACGTCCCCTGGGAGACCGACGTCACCGTGGCCTGCGCCGGGGTGACGATCCAGCCCGGCGACATCCTCGTCGGCGACGCCGACGGGGTGGTCGTGCTGCCGCCCGCGATCGCCGCAGCGGTCTTGGCCGACGCCCGTGAGCAGGAGCGCCAGGAGCAGTTCATCGCCGAGCGCGTCGCCGCCGGCGAGCCCATCGAGGGCCTGTTCCCGCTCCCCGAGGCCCGCCGCCCCGAGTACGAGGCCTGGCTCGCCCAGCCGCCCCAGCCGCCTCAACCGCCCCAGTCGTCTCCCGAACCCCAGCCCAGTCCAGAACGATGTGGCACTGAGCCGGTTATAACCGGCACGCTGCCACGCGTCCGACGAGCCGGGCCCGTGACCACCCCGCGCGGCCTGCCGGCCAAGCTCGAGCACTTCATCGGCGGTGCCCATACCTCCAGCTCGGACGGCGCCACGTTCGAGGTCGCCGATCCGGTGACCAACCGCCCGTACGCCACCGTCGCGGCCGGCGGCCCCGAGGACATCGACCGGGCCGCGGCCGCCGCCCGGGCCGCGTTCGCCGCAGGGCCCTGGCCGCACCTGGCCGGGCGGGCCCGGGCCGCCGTGCTGAACCGGATCGCCGACGGCATCGAGGCGCGCGCGGCGCGGATCGCCGAGCTCGAGACGTTCGACACCGGCCTGCCGGTCACCCAGGCCCGCGGCCAGGCGGCGCGGGCCGCGGAGAACTTCAGGTTCTTCGCCGACCTGGCCGTCACCCTGCACGAGGACGCGTTCCGGACCCCGGCCCAGTTCGGCTACGTGATCCGCAAGCCGGCCGGCGTGGCGGGCCTGATCTCCCCGTGGAACACCCCGTTCATGCTGGAGACCTGGAAGCTCGCGCCCGCGCTGGCGTCGGGCTGCACGGTGGTGCTCAAGCCCGCCGAGTGGACCCCGCTGTCGGCCAGCCTGCTGCCCGAGATCATGGCCGAGGCCGGCCTGCCCGACGGCGTGTTCAACCTGGTGCACGGCATCGGCGAGGTCGCGGGCGCCGCGCTCGTCGCGCACCCGGGCGTGCCCCGCATCTCGTTCACCGGCGAGACCACCACCGGCCAGGTCATCATGGCGGCCGCCGCGCCGCACCTGAAGGGCCTGTCCATGGAGCTGGGCGGCAAGTCGCCGTGCCTGGTCTTCGCCGACGCCGACCTGGACCGGGCGACCGACAGCGCCCTGTTCGGGGTGTTCTCCCTCAACGGCGAACGGTGCACGGCCGGCTCCCGGATTTTGGCCGAACGGTCCATATACCCCGATCTGGTCACCCGGCTGGCCGCCAGGGCCGAGCGCATCCGGGTCGGCGAGCCGTCGGACCCGGCCACCGAGATCGGCGCGCTGGTGCACCCAGAGCACTACGCGCGGGTGCTGTCCTACGTGCGGACCGGCCGGGCCGAGGGCGCGCGCCTGGTGGCCGGAGGGTCGCGGCCGCCCGGGCTGGCCGAGGGCAACTACCTGGCCGCCACGGTGTTCGCCGACGTCCAGCCGTCGATGCGGATCTTCCGCGAGGAGATCTTCGGCCCGGTGGTCTGCGTCACCCCGTTCGACGGCGAGGCCGAGGCGATCGAGCTGGCCAACGCCACGCCCTACGGGCTGGCCGCCTACATCTGGACCGGCGACCTGGCCCGCGCGCACCGGGTGGCGCACGCGGTCGAGGCCGGGATGACCTGGATCAACTCGCACAACGTGCGTGACCTGCGGACCCCGTTCGGCGGCGTCAAGGCCAGCGGCCTCGGACGCGAGGGAGGCGCGCACAGCCTGGACTTTTACACTGAATCGCGTATCGTCCACATCCCGCTGGGGGACACCGGAGTCCCCCGGTTCGGAGCGTGATCATGAGCAGTGCCCATACCCGGCCCGACATCGTGCGGGCCGCCTACGCCGAGCTGGTCGTCACCGACCTTCGGCGGGCCAGGTGGTTCTGGGTCGACCTGCTCGGCTTCGTGATCACCCGCGATGACGCCGGCCTGCTCTACCTGCGCGGGTACGACGAGCTCACCCACCACAACCTGATCCTGCGCGAGGGCCCGGAACCCGCGGCGGGCCGGCTCGCGTTCCGGGTGCGCACCCCGGCCGACCTGGACCTGGCCGAGGCGTTCTACGCCGCGCTCGGCTCGCGGACCGAGCGGGTCGCCGCGGGCGTCACACCCGGCGTGGGGGAGGCGGTCCGGGCCGAGGACCCGCTCGGCTTCACGGTCGAGTTCTTCTTCGCCGCCGACCACCCGCAGCGCCTGCAGCAACGCTATGACCTGCGGCGCGGCGCCGAAATCGCCCGGCTGGACCACTTCAACATCGTGGTGCCCGACGTCCGCGCCGCCTACGAGTACTACCGGTCGCTCGGCTTCGGGCTGGCCGAGACCATCGAGGACGGCGACACCCTGTACGCGGCCTGGATGTTCCGCAAGCAGACCGTGCACGACGTCGCGTTCACCGGCGGCGACGGCCCGCGCCTGCACCACCTGGGCTTCTTCGCCCACGAATCGCATCAGGTCCTGCGGATCTGCGACATCCTCGGCTCGCTGCACGAGGAGTCCCGGATCGAACGCGGCCCGGGGCGGCACGGCGTGTCCAACGCCTTCTACGTGTACCTGCGGGACCCGGACGGGCACCGGGTGGAGATCTACACCAGCGACTACTACACCGGCGACCCCGACCATCCCGTCCTGCGCTGGTCGGTGCACGACCCCAGGCGCCGCGATTTCTGGGGGCACGCCGTGATCCCGTCGTGGTACACCGAGGCCTCCGCCGTCCTCGACCTGGACGGCCGCCCGCGCCCGCTGATCGCCGAGCAGCAGCCCGCCGAGGTCAAGGTCGGCGCGGACGGCTTCACCCAGTTACCTGCTACGCCCAGCGGAAGTGATGCTTGCGCTGCGCGACGAAGTGCACCGCGGGGCTGGCCGCCGCGACGGCGCTGGGCTGCGCCCGGTAGTGGCCGAGGGTGCTCGCGGATGCGGCCGACTGGCCGGCGAAGGCCATAGCGGCGAGCGCGGCCGGGACGAGCAGGATGCGGGCGAGGGTGCGGATGGGCTGGGACATGGCACTGGTCCTTTCTCGGGATGTCAGCGCTGTGGCTTAGTCCCGAGCATGTCGCTAAGGCACGCGCCGAAGGATCGGGCGACCGCGCCGCATGAGTCCTTAGTTTTCGCGAGTCAGGCCTTAGTCGAGCTCTTCGTGCAGCAGCCCGGCCCGTTCGGCCACGGCGGCGGCCTGCACCCGGCTGGTGACGCCGAGCTTGCGCAAGATGCTGGTCACGTGCACGCTGGCGGTCTTCGGGCTCATATAAAGCTCGGCCCCGATCTGGGCGTTGGTACGCCCGGCCGCCAGCAGCCGCAGCACCGCCGCCTCCCGGCTCGTCAGCACGTACCGCGGGGCCGCGGCGGGTGACCCGGCGGCGGGGACCGGTACCGGTGGCGCCTGGATCGGGATGTGCGCCCGTTCGGCGAGCTTGCGGACCTGCGCGAGCAGCGGCGCGTGCGTCTGCGCCGCCGCGGCGGCGGCTTGCAGCGCGGCGGCCGCGGCCGCCGAACGCCCTGCCGCCAGCAACGCCTCGGCGCGGCGCCACCAGGCGTACCCGGCGCGGTGCGGGTTGCCCAGCTCCTCCCAGGCCCTGGCCGCCGCTTCCCAGGCGGCTGGATCGCCGGCCCCGTCCAGCCGGGTGCGCTCGGCATGCCATGTCGCACGCTGAGCGGAGATGTCCGCCGCGAAGGCGTGGTCGCGGAAGGGGGCGCCGCTCATCCGATCCGCCCACGAAGCCAGCTCCGCCGCGCTGGCCCGGGCCGCTGCGTCGTCGTCGCGCCGGGCGCGAGCCCGCTCGGCGAGGTCGGCGCAGGCGCGCATGCCCGCCGTCAGCAGCGGCGAGCACACGATGGCCCGCTCGTGCGTGTCGATGGGTAGCAGGACATGGCGGACCTCTTCCAGCGCGTCGGCCAGCGCCGTCCCACAGCGCCAGTTCCGCGGCCCACAACGCGGCCGCGCGTCCCCAGTCGCCGCTTCCCAGCTCGCCGGTCACCTCGCTGAGCCGGATACGCCGGCCGGTCGCCGCCGCGATGTCGCCGCGTACCGTGTCGATCTCACCGCGGCTCAGGTGCATGATCCAGTGGTCGCGGTCCGGGGCGCCTCCCGTCACCGGGTCGACCAGGGCGCCCGCTTCGGCGGTGCGCCCGGTGGCGAGCAGGGCGCTGGCCGCGTTGGCCACCAGCATCGCGGCGTGCAGGCCGGATTGCCGGCCGGTGTCGCGGGCCGTAGCAAGCGCGCTCAGCGCCACCTCGACGGCGGCGGCGTTCTGGCCGGTCGACGCCAGGGCGTAGGCCTTCTCCACCGCCACCCAGAGGCTGGCCTCGGCGTCCCCGGCCGCTTCGGCCAGGTCGAGTCCCCGGTCGACGAGCGCGAACCCCTCCGCGATCTTCCCGTCCGTGAACGCCTGGTAGGCCCGGAACGAGAGAAGCTGGGCGACCAGGGCGGTGGCGCCGACTGCCTCCGCGACCTCCAGCGCCTTGGCCATGGCGCGGTCGCGGGCCTTACCGCCCTCCTGGGTGGTCGGCTGGAACCGGCCGTAATCCAGCCAGGCCTGAGCCTGCTCTGCGGACGGGGGCCCGGCCTCGAACAGCCGCAGGGCCTCCTCGATCAGCGGGAGACCGGTGTTGGGCACATCGCGGTCACCGAAGAAACGTGTCTGGAGCCCTCGGAAATGCCCCGCACGCAGGAGGATGACGGCCGCGGTGGTACGGTCCGGGTCGCCGGCGAACCGCCGGTAGGCGTCCTCGGCGAACGCCCGCGCCTGCTGAACCTCACCCGACACCTCCAGCGCGTCGATGGCTCGCATGTAGAGCCGGGGCAGGCTCAACCCCGCCGTCTCGGCGCCGGGGGGCATGCGCTGGCACAGTTCGATGGTCCGCCGCCAGTGCGCCGCGGCCTCGGCGTAGCCGAAGACCCGCTCGGCCGCGTGGGCCGCGGCGAGCCTGGCCGGCAGCTCCCGTTCCGGACGGCCGGCGGCGGCCCAGTGCCCGGCCACCTCGGCGGCCAGCGTCTCGTCCTCCGAGGCTTGCAGCGCCTCCGCGCACCTCTCGTGCAGGACCTTGAGCTCGCCGGGGAGCAGGCCGTCCGCGACCGCCTCGGCGAGCAGGGCGTGTCGGGCACGGTAGGTCCCGCCGGCCCTGCCCTCGCCGAGGAGCCGGGCCGCGGCCAGCTCACGCAGCCCCTGCCGGGTCGCTTCCGGAGCGAGCCCGGTGATCACGGTCAGCACATCCTCGGTCAGCGGGCGGCCCGCCACCGCCAGCGCCGCCAGCACCGCCTGCGCCTGCCCGGCGCAGCCGGCGGTCCGTGCCGCAAGCAGCTCGCCCAGCCGGGCCGGCAACCCGCGGGCCCGGTCCCGGACGCCCGCCGGGTGCTCGGCCAGCGTGGCCGCCACCAGCTGCTCGGTGAAGAACGGGTTGCCCTCCCCGCGGGCGAACACCTCACCGGCCAGATGCGCAGCCGGCGGGCCGCCCACCAGGCCGGCGACCTGTTCGGCCGTTTCCTGCGCGGACAGCGGGCCCAGCCTGATCTCCTCCACGGCCGCGTTGGCCCGCGCGTACCCCAGCCAGCCGCTCACCCGCGGCTCGAGCGGCGCCTCGTCGCTGCGGCAGGTGACCACCACCGTCACCGCTCTCCCGTGCCCCGCCCGCACCAGGAAGGTCAGGAAGTCCAGCGTCGCGGTGTCGGCCCAGTGCACGTCCTCGACCACCAGGCCGAGCCCGGTCCGGGCCGCGGCGGCCTCCAGCAGCTCGGCTATCGCGGTGAACAACCGCTCCTGACGCCACTCCTCGGCCCGCTCCCCGGACGCCTGCTCGGCGGATCCCAGCTGTGGCAGCAGCCGCGCCATCTCGGCCCGCACGTAGGGCGGCGTCATGCCCAGCGCCGCTTCCAGCATCCGCCCTTGTTCCAGTCGGCCCAGCTCGGCCAGCGCGTCAGCGACCGGCAGCAGCGGCAGCTTCTCGGCCAGGGGCAGGCAGCCCCCCGCCGCCACGATCAGCCCGCCGGCCGCTGCGCGCCGCAGCCCCTCCGCCACCAGCCGGGTCTTGCCGACCCCGGCGTCCCCCATCACCAGCAGCAGCCGCTGATCACCGCCCAGCGCCGCACCCAGGCGCGACAATTCCCGCTCCCGGCCGACAAAAACCACCAACCCAGTCACGCGCCCACCCCCACTGAGCCAAACCCTACTCCGGGTCGGCTAGCCGTCGAGGTGCTCGACCTCGAGCTCGCCGTCGGCCAGGCGGGCGCGGAGCACCTTCTTGTCGAACTTGCCCACGGCGGTCTTCGGGATCTCGGCCACGAACGTCCAGTTCTCAGGGACCTGCCAGCGGGCCACCCGGCCCTCGAGGAAGTCGGCCAGCTCGGCCGGCTTGGCGCTGGCCCCGGGCCGCAGCACCACGGTGGCCAGCGGCCGCTCGCCCCAGCGGCTGTCGGGCATGCCGATCACCGCGGCCTCCTGCACGGCCGGGTGCGCCATCAGCTGGTTTTCCAGCTCCACCGAGGAGATCCACTCCCCGCCCGACTTGATCACGTCCTTGATCCGGTCGGTGATCAGGAAGAAGCCGCGGTCGTCGATGGTGCCGACGTCGCCGGTCCGCAGCCAGCCGTCATGGAACTTGTCCGGCGCCGGGTCCTTGTGGTACGACCCGGTGATCCACGGGCCGCGGACCTCGATCTCGCCCTCGCTCACGCCGTCCCAGGGCAGTTCCTCGCCGTTCCTGCCGACCACGCGCATCTCGACCCCGGCGATGACCCGGCCCGAGCGCATCCGCCAGTCCAGGTCCTCCGGGGTGCCCTCGGCGACCCCCGCGGGCGGCAGCGCGATCCCGCCCACCGGGCTCATCTCGGTCATGCCCCAGCCCTGGATGATCCGCAGCCCGTACCGGTCGGCGAACCGCTCCAGCATGACCCGGGGCGCCGCGGCGCCGCCGGAGGTGCCCAGCCGCAGCGAGGACAGGTCGATCTCGTGGTCCTGGCCGTAGTCCAGGATCGAGTTCCAGATGGTCGGCACGCCCGAGGTGACCGTGGACCGTTCCGCGGCGATGAACGCGGTCAGGTGCTCGGGCTGCAGGAACGGGCCGGGCATGTGCAGCGTGGCCCCGGACAGGAACGCCGCGTACGGCAGCCCCCAGGCGTTGGCGTGGAACATCGGCACGATGGCCAGCGCCCGGTCCGCCTCGGTGATGCCCTTGACGCCCGCGGCCATGACCGCCGTCGCGTGCAGGTAGGTGGAGCGGTGCGAGTACACCACGCCCTTGGGGTCCCCGGTGGTGCCGCTGGTGTAGCACATCAGCGCCGCGTCCCGCTCGTCAACCTCCGGCCAGCCGAAGTCCGGGCTCTCGGCGGCCACCAGGTCGTGGTACCGGTACACCGGAACCCGGTCGCCGAGCGCCGACGCGTCACCGGAGCCGTTGACGATGAACGCCTCGACCGTGGGCAGCTGGTCGGCGATCCGCGCGATCAGCGGGACCAGGGTGTCGTCCACGATGATGATCCGGTCCCCGGCGTGCCCGGCGATGTGGGCCACCTGGGCGCCCGGCAGCCGGATGTTCAGCGTGTGCAGCACCGCGCCCATCGCGGGCACCCCGAAGTAGGCCTCCAGGTGCTCGGTGTTGTTCCAGCAGAACGTCGCCACCGGGTCGCCCGGCCCGATGCCCAGCCGGGCCAGCGCCCCGGCCAGCCGCCCGGCGTTCCTGGCCACCTCCGCGTACGGGGTCCGGCGGGCGCCCGCGCCGGTCCAGGTGACGCATTCGCTGCCGCCGTACACCCGGGCGCCGTGCCGCATGATGGCGCCGATGGTGAGCGGGCGGTCCTGCATGGTGCTGCGGATCATCGGGCTGCCGTCCTCGCTGTGGCGTGTTCGGTGTTTGCGTAGGGCTCCGCGACCCAGATCGCGAGTTCCGTACCCTCCTAACTTTAACTGGGCGGTGGGCCGGTAATAACAGCCGGACTCGCTATCCTGCATGGCTAGGATGAGATCGGGCGGGCCTTTCATGCACTGCCCTGGCGCAGCCCTGGGGTGATCTGGTGATCAGAGCTTTCGACGACAAGGCGTGGAATAGAACCGTATACCTGATTGATAAGGGGGCCTGCACGCCCTTCATGGGAGCCGGTGCTATGACGACTTCATGTATGAGGCATTGGCGGATCGTGCGACGTGCGCCGCAGCGAGCCATATGTCCCTGGTATACGACAAACCGGAAAGAAGTGCGGCAGGCGAACGCACTGTTTAGCGAGAAAAAAGGTTTCAACCCAGATAGCACGCGGCCTATTGTCTACCATTTGCACGGTCACCGCAGCGTACCCGAGTCGCTTGTCCTGACCGAGGATGATTACATCGACTTCCTGGTGCGGATAAGCGGGGACTCGGCACTGCTCCCACCGATAATCCAGAGCTCGCTCACGAACAAGATGCTGCTGTTCGTGGGCTACAGTCTTGCGGATTGGACCTTCCGGGTCATCTTTCGCGGACTACTGCTGTCCACGCGGCCCCCGCTCGCCACCCACGCGCACGTGACCCGCGCCTGGCTGGCCTTGCGTCGTTGCATCCCCTGGAACTGCCTGTCCTTCCTCGATGACGCTCACCGGCGCGGGGTGCTCCGGCAGGACGGCCCGGTTTACCAGTTCCGAACCGCGGCGCTGCAGCACAGGCTCGCCCACGAGCCCCACCCGGATCAGTGACGTACGGGTTCAGCCGAGCCCGGCGGCGGACAGCATGGCCCAGGCCAGTTCGCGGTGGACGATATCGCTATGCGCGCCCGAGGGCGGCTTCCCGCGGCAGACCACGGCGCTGGAATCGATGTTGGTGAACCGGGAGCCGGCGAGCTGGTACCGGGTTCTGGCCGGCTGCAGCGTGACGGTCGGGGCGTCCACGGCCTGCGCTCCGTCGTGGCCTATCGCCCCCCAGCGGAACATCCGCTCATCGGTAAGCCCCGCCGCGTCGTCGCGGGCCGTCATCGAGGCGGCCGGGTAGAAGAGTCCCACCGCCGTGTCGTGTGACGAGTAGCACGCGAGCAGCGGCCCGTTGACCCGTGCCATCATGCCGTGGAGGGCACCTGACCGCGCGGGGTCCTGCGGCAGGCGCGGCGCGAACGCGAAGTGCGAGAAGGCGCCCTCGAGCAGCGTGAGCGACCGCACCGGCGAGGGCTCGTCGGCGCGCAGCGCGATCAGGGAGAACGATACGAGGCGCGCTCCGAAGCTGTGGCCCACCAGGTGCAGTCTCAGCTCCGGCGCGCGGTGGCCGAGATCGGCGAGGAACGGGCCCAGGCCCTGCTGGCCCACCACCCCGGCCCGCTGCTTCATCTGCCAGTACGTGAACTGCCTGAGCGCTTCCCTCGCTCCGTTCCACAGCCGCCGGGTAAGCGTCCCGAAACCCGCCGCGGCGACATCCTCGCCGTCGTCGGGCAGGTAGAAATCGGGAAGGACCGCGGCACCTCCCTCATCAAACGCCCCTTCTGCCCCGCCATACGGGACCACGTCGCCGTCGGCCCGCGCGGCCGCATCAAGGGTGTCCGCAAAGCGTGCCGCAAGGACGAGAGGATCCTCGTCCAGCATGGCCAGCGGGCCGGAGTCTTCCGGGCTGATGACCTGGGGCTCGGTGCGGCCCAGCTGGCCCATGAGGTCGTGAAACCGGTTGAGCGCCTCCGGGTCGGTCGGCTGATCCTCGATCAGGCGGGCCAGCTGATCAAGGATCTGCCGCTGTTCCGGATCCTGATATACGACGGCCAGCGCCTTGACGGCCGACCCGGCCGTCTCCGGGACCGCCGCCGCGCCGCCCTCCGCGTCTTCTTCGGCGGGTGGCAATTCATCCGGCCAGAGCGCCGCGGGCCAGAATACGCCGACCGTTCCCACCCGCGCCGTGGATTGGGCAGGCAGCAGGGGCGGCAGCATGCCGAGCCATTGCTCGTACAGTCGGCCGGCGCGGATCTCGTCGTTGTTCCAGCCGTGACCCATCACGATCAGGTCCGTGACTTCGGCCTGGACGATCTGATCTGTGATGGCCGCGCGCGCCCGGGCATCGGTCTCCCCGGCCCGGCCGAAATGAATCCGCCAGTGCGGCCAGCCTGCGATTTCCGTCATGAGCATTCCCGGTTAGACCGACTGGATGGCCCGCATGAGATCGACCAGGCCGTGACCTTCGAAGTACCGCTCCCGGCCCAGTGACGTAGCCGAGCCGGTGAAAATCTGCTTGACCTGCTCGGGCTGCCCGATGAACTCGCCCCGGATGGACAAGAACGCGGCGATCGCGCCCGACACGTGCGGAGCTGCCACGCTCGTGCCGCTGTCTTCGACGTAGACCGCCTCACCCGAGGTGCCGTTGACGTTCCCCAGGGCGTGGCCCGCCGCGCACGATGTGATGCGCTCGCCGGGTGCCACCAGGTCGGGCTTGGCGCGACCGTCGCCGGTGGGACCCTTGGACGAGAAGTAGGACACGCCGTAGGTGTGCGGCATATCGCGGTGCGTGGAACCCACCGTGATCGGCAGGTCAGCATTCCCGGGATCGTTGATGGTCATGGGAAAGCCGACCGATGTCTGCCGCTGCACGCTGGTGAGGACCCCGTAGCCGGTGTTGCCGGCGGCGATAACCACCACTACCCCCGACCGGACCAGCCGGTTGACCTCGACGCAGACGGGGCTCTGCCCGCAGGCGAACCACTTCGCGTTGAACTCGTACCCGACGCTCAGGTTGACGCCGTGCACGCGCATGAGCTTCTGCCCGTTTATCTGCGTGCGGACGTACTCCAGTGCCCGCACCACGCTCATGGAACTGCCCGCACCAGAGTCATTGAGCACCTTCAAGCTGACCAGCTTGGTGTACGGGGCGATGCCAGAGAGCAGGGACGACTCGGTTACCTCCCGCTCCTGGCATTTCGTGCCTCTCGGATTCAGCGGATCTTGGACTTGCTGAAGCACCCGGTGGGCAGGCGCGTCGGGACCTAGTCCGCCCGCGATGATCCCGGCGACATGAGTTCCGTGCCCGAAATTGTCAATTAAGGCCGAGCCTGGGCGCGGGTCGTCCGGCTGCGTGAAGTCCCTGTGAAGATTCGCGACATCGCCGCCCAGCGTCTTGTAGTGCTTGAAGTGCGGATGGTTCTCGTCGATCCCCGAGTCCACCACCGCCCAGACGATCGTGCGCCCCGCGGCGTCATACGACCGGCGGGCGGCGTCCGCCTTGACGGTGCTGCAGGACTTGTCGATGAGCGCTTCCACAGGAAAGTCCGGCCAGACTCGGTATATGGCGCGCTCGGCAGCGTGGCGACGTTCTCAGGTCGCGCTCGACCAGAGCCTGAACCTCGCGGAGGGTCAGGTCGGCACGGCAGTAGATTTCCGCGGTCAGGCCTGGTGGCAATCCGCCGAGCACCTCGGCCCACTCTGCCTTGAGTTGACTGGCGGCCCCGTCGAGACCCCGGGCGTGCTGCAGGTTCAGTTCGATGACGATAGGCAATTGCTTATCGTCGCCGGTCGGCAGGCCTATGGCCTCACGCTCACCGGGATCGAGCAACGCCTCGGAGATTATCTCGTTGCGAAGCAGCGGCCCTTGCCGCCGACCCCGTTCTTGAGCCTGTCCCTCGCTCATCCCATGACCCCATCACAGATCCATCGATCGAGTCTGACGTACCTTGATTCGATCGCATTTCGAAATCCGGTGCGCCCGGTATTCGTCGCCCGCCCCTTCTGCGTTAGTACATGATGAATTGTATTGAGCGGCCGGTCAAGCCTGGTTTGATAGGGGCTCGTGATCGTGCCCGACGCCTCCCTGGTTCTGCGGATCATTTAACGCTTCCATACCGTGAGGTGGGCGGGCTCCAGGGCCTGCTGGACCGCGCGGGCCAGCTCGTCCTGGACCGAGCCCACGTCGACGGCGTCCTGCAGCCGCGCGGCGAAGCCGGCCACGATCCGGTCCGCGTCGTACCGGGTCCGGAAACGTTACGGCTGCTCGCCGAGCTCGTGCTCGATCATCGCGACCAGGTCCGGGCGCGTGCTCAGGCCCCACAGCACCTCGGGCGGGATCCCGAGCTGGCGGGCCGCCTCGGCCACCACGGGCCGGAGCATGTGCAGCGCCTGGGCCAGCCCCTCATCCCGGGTGTAGGTCGTCGGCAGGTCGTCCAGCGAGAGCTCGCCCGGCCGGCGGAACGTCCCGTCCCGGCCCGGCAGCCACGCCTCGCGCTCGGCGGCCATGCCGATCGCCGACGTGGCGACCTCCCGGCTGGAGTCACTGAACGACTGCAGCACCGACCTCTCGACCGCTCCGGCGACCAGCCGCCGGTTCGGGGCCAGCAGCGCGTTCCACACGTATTCCGAGCGGTCATGGCTGGGGTGGCCGAGCGCGAAGTCCAGGCCGTCGATGGCGGCGTCGGGATCGAACCCGTCCAGCCCGCGCTCGTTCCGGCCGAACTCGACCACGATCGCCACGTACCCGAGCGGATCAGGGGTCCGCGCGCGGACCTCGACGGCCTGCCGGACCCCCATGCCGCGCAGCTGGACCAGCCACGGCCCGTACCGGTCGGCGGCGAACCAGGCGTCAGGGTTCCCGTCGAAGTAGACCTCCAGGTCCTTGGCCCGCTGATACAGCGCGGGCGGCGTCGTCAGCCGCTGCTCGCCGGTGGCGGCGTTCTCGCCGATGAGGAAGGCGGTCCGCCGCAGCCGTTCGAGCAGCTCGTGGCGCCGGCCCGCCGCGGCCTCGTCCAGCGCGCGCACCACGAGGTCAAGGTCGGCGTCGTGCTGCGCGAGGTCCAGCTCCGCGATGTCCGTGCGGTCATACCGGGGCAGCACGAGCTCGAGGACTTCGGCCACCACGTCGGGCTCGGTCAGGTTCAGCGCGTCAAGGAACGGCCGGGCCGCGGGGTTCTCGGCCACCGCGCGCCGCACCGTGGGCAGGCTGCTCGCGGCCGGTCCGGGCAGGTAGACGGCCGGGCGGTCGGCGGCGTCGAACGCGGCGACCTGGCTGCCGTCCTCGAGCCGGATGATCGGCTTGGCCCGGGCCGCCCGCCATAGCGAGGAATAGCCGAACAGGAACGCGTACAAGCGCGCGATCCACTCGTCCGGCTGCGCCCCCAGGAACTCCGCGCCGACCCGGGCGACCACGTCCTCGCGCCGCGACCTCCTCGATGCCGATCTCGTCTCGCAGGTACCGCCACAGCACCGGCGTCCCGCTCTCGCTGATCGACTCCTCCGCGAACCACACCGCCCGGCCCGCGCCGTACAGCGCGCCGAGCTGGCCGGCGTCGAGCAGGCCGAGCACGTCGGCGCCGCGGGCCAGCTTCAGGTCGGCGGCCGCGCGGTAGCCGCCTCCCGTGGCCGGGATGAGCCCGGCGCTCAGGGCCTCGCGCACCGCGTCGAACAGCGGCCGGAACATCGAGCCGGGCGGGAAGCGCGTGGCCTCCAGCGGCAGCGCCTGCAGTACCTCGACGGTGAGCAGCCCCCCGGCGGCGAGCTCGGGCAGCACGCCGGCCAGCAGCGCCGCGGTCTGCCGCACCAGGGCCTGGTTCGACGGGTCGTGCTCGGGCACGTTGTCCCTGGCCGGGGTGGTCCGGTACGGGCCCTGGACCACGAAGCCGAGGAAGGTCTCCTTCTCGGTCGGGAAGAACACGCTGAGCGGGGCATCGCCGCAGCTGGTGATCTGCCCGGCCTCGGTGAGGAAGGCGATCTCGATCCGCTGCGACACCGCGCCCAGGCCCTCGACCCGGCGCGACCAGACCAGCCATTCCTCCCTCCGGCGCCCCTTGGCCAGCGTGACGCGCCGGGGTGCCCCCTTGGCCCCCTTGGCCCCCTCGGCCCCCTTGGACCCCTTGGACCCCTCGGCCCCCTCGATCCCGTCGGTGACCGAGCGCTCGATGACCGAGCCGGCGACCCCGGCGCCGCCGGCCCGCAGCCGCATGATGCTGGCCAGGAACAGCAGCGTCCCGGGCCGGAGCGCGTTCAGGGCCGCGGATATCTCACCTGCGGCGACGGCGGCGGGCACGGTGTCGTGGTCGAAGGGGAACACGAACAGGGTCTGTGATCCGAGCCCGGCCAGCGGCTCGACCGGATAGGGCCGGACGTAGTTCTCGATCCGGAAGTGCTCGCCCGTGCTGTAGACGCGCGGGGTCTTGGTGTAGGCGTACACCGACTTGAAGCCGATGCCGAACTGGCCGATCGAGGTCAGCGACTTGCGGCTCTGGCCCACCCCGCACACGCCGCGGACGTCGGCCTCGGTGAACGGCCGGCCGTCGTGCCGCACCTCGAGGCGATCGCCGAACAGCTCGAAGGACAGCTCGGTCGCGCCGGCGTCCTCGGCGTTCTGGATCAGCTCGAAGATGAAGTGCGTCCGCTCGCTGTACAGCTGCCCGAGCAGGTCCAGCACGGCCGTGTCCCAGCCGTACCGCGCGATATTCTCCTCGCGGATCTTCTCGTAGTCGGCCGACACCGCCGTTCCCTCCACCGTCCCCTCGGCCCTCGCCGCCCGTGCCACCCTACCCGTATCCGTTCTCCGGGAGCCCGCCGCGAGATAGGCAACACAGGCAACACGAGAAGCACTGACAACAGAAAGCCGAATAGGCTACAGTCGCAAAAGAATTCACGATGGTGAAACCTTTAATCCTGGTTCGCGCCTGAAACGTAAGTATGTTTGAGTAGCTTTTGGCGTGGAAGTGAAGAACTTTGCGGCTTTGCCTGAGTCACCCGGCTCTGAGTGGCTAACTTGGAGTAGCGAGCCTCAAGGCGACTTCGCCGGTGTGCCCCTGGGGAGGAACTATGGCCGCCTACGCCTCAGCTCTGGTGAGGCCTATGACCAGGCCTAAACGGCTGGCGGTCGTGCGATGAACCGCCCTCTCACGTGGAGGGAGGCGAGCAGGCCGGCGCCGCGTGACGACCGTCGTCCGCTGGCGTCCGCCCAGTGCTCCTTGTGCGGCATCGCGCTTCCGACCGGGCTGATGGTGCCCGACGGCGGTCAGGCCTGCACCGACATCCGCTGGTACTGCAAGGATGCCCAGTCGTGCACCGAACGCTGGACCGCTAGCCTGCCTCGGCACCCGCACATCGCGCCGACCCCGACGTCCCTGGCCGCGCCGCGCGAGACGCTCGCGGTCGGCGGGGAACCGAGGCTGGCGCCGCTGCCCGACCCGGTGCCGGCGGACCTGCTGGGCGCGCCCCCCGAAGAGGCGTGGTCCATCGATCCCTAAGAGGAGACCAGGCCGCGGATGGCGTTGCTGATCGGCTTTCCGTGGAACCGCAGCCACCGCATGCTCACGGCATCCAGGATCGCCCAGTTGCCGCTCGGCGCGCCGTCGCGGTCCAGGCCGGTCACCTCGATCGGGCCGTTACCGAGGTCCACCCGGCGCTGGTAGCTCATGTGCAGGTGGCCGTGCATCAGCCAGCGCGGCCGCACCGCCAGCACGACCTCGCGGAGCAGGCCGCGGTGCGCGTCGCTGCGGCGCAGGTCGGCAGCGGACCACGAGGGTGGCACAGGCGGGAAGGCGTGCTCGACGCCGGCCGGGCACTCGTGCGTGACCATCACGTCGGCGGGCCCGGCGTCGATGACCGACGCGGCCTGCCGCCGGGTGATCTCCTCCTCGGGCCACCAGTCGATGCCCGCCGTCCGCACCGCGCGGTCCAGGCTGACCGCGCCGCCGAGGGCCAGCCAGTCCCGGCCGTGCCAGCGCCACCGGTACCCGCGGGGCAGGTGCCAGATCCGCTCGGTCACCCGCTCCCGGCCGTCCGGCCCGGGCCGCAGCCCGGCCAGCTGGGGGTAATCCTCGTGGTTCCCGTCGACGAAGCACAGGTCGGCGGACGCGGCGGCGAGCGCCGCGTCGAGCCTGGACAGGTACTCGCGCCCGTCGCGGCCGGGCCAGATGCCGAAGTCGCCCAGCTGCAGGATGACCCGCGGACCGTCGCGCGGCAGCAGGGCGGAGATCTTGCCCACGGCCCTGACCGCCCACGCGGTGTTTCCGTGCCAGTCGCCCGCGATACCGACGCGGGCGGGAACCCCGTCCATGATTCAGCAGCGTAGGCGACGAACCACGGTACGTTCGGTCAAAAAAGGGACGGAAGGAGCGCGGCGCGGCAGGTCTTCCCGAAGACACCTGGACTTTGACAGATGTCAACGTATTCGTCTAGCGTCGTTTATCCCGCGTAAACCGTGATCGGGGGCGACCATGCAGCGGATGCCCGCACTCTCGCGTCTGGCCATGCGCCGCCAGCTATCCCTGGGGCCCCGCCGCTCGCCGATCGAGATCGTCGCCACCATGGGCACGTACGTGACCCGCACCCAGGCCGCCGAGGTGTCCGGGCTGCGCACCGGGCCGTTCGGACGCTGGGCCGACGGCGTCACCGCGATGCGCGAGGATTGCGCGGCCTTCGCCAGCCACTGGCAGGCGCACAACGAGCGGGTGCTCGGCGAGTTCGAGGCCGAAGGGCTCGACGGGGACCCCAAACCCCGCGGGTCCTCCGCGGCCGGGCCGCTGTGGGTCGTGCTCGGCGACTCCACCGCGCAGGGCCTCGGCGCGCCCAGCCCCGACGGCGGTTACGTCGGGCAGGTCCTCGAGGTGCTCAGGCGGCGCAGCGACCTGCCGTGGCGCGTGCTCAACCTGTCCGTGTCCGGTGCGCTCATCCGCGACGTGCTGGCCGATCAGCTACCCAAGCTGCCCGTCTCGGCTGACCTGGTGACCTGCGGGATCGGCGTCAACGACATCTTGTACACCGGCCCGGGCAAGCTGTTCGCCGACCTGCGCGCGCTGCTCGCGGCCGTTCCCGACCACACGGTCGTGCTTGACCTGCCGCTGCCCACGGGATGCTGGGGCCTGATCGGCCGGGCCAGCGTGCCGTACGTGGCGCGGATCAACCGGACCATCCACGAGGTGGCGGCCGCCCGCGGCCTGCCCGTCGCCCAGGTGTCCTCGCACTTCCTGCCGCCGTGGCCGGGAAAGTTCGCGTCCGACTGCTTCCACCCGAGCCATGACGGCTACCGCGACTGGACCCGCGCCGTGCTGGCCGTCCTGTGAGACCCAGGGGAACCCGCCCCCGATCATCCGTGGTGGGTGATGACCGCCGGATGTCGGCCGGCCAGGCTGCTACCTGAGGGAAGGGAGGCGGCGATGACGGAGTACGCCCTGGGGGCCACGGCCAGCTGCACGGATGGTTTCTGCGGCGTGGTCAGCCGCACGATCCTGGACCCGGCCGCCCGCGCTGTCACCCATCTGGTCATCGTGCCCAGGCATCACCATGCGGAAGGCCGGCTGGTGCCGGTGGAGCTGATCGAGGCGACGGCAGGAGAGATCAGGCTGCGCTGCACCCTGGCCGAGTTCGCCCGTTTCGACCCGGCCGAGGAAGTCGAGGTGGCCGCCGACGACGCGTACGGCGGCGGGTACGGGCAGGCCGAGGCGGTCCAGGGGTACGGCAACGTGGGCAGCATGGGGGTCGGCGGTTCGGTTTCCGGCATGGGGATCGGCGCGGGCGTTGGGCACCGCACCCCGGTCGTCGTCAGCCACGCCGTCCCGCTGGGGGAGACCGAGGTGGAGCGCCATGAGAGCGTGCATGCCGTGGACGGCGAGATCGGGCGGGTCGAAGGCTTCATCGTCAGCCCGGCCGATCATCGGGTGACCCACGTCCTGCTCCAGGAGGGCCACCTGTGGGGCCGCAGGCAGGTGGCCATCCCGGTCAGCGCCGTCGCGTCGGTCGACGCCGGGATCCGGCTCAACATCACCAAGAAACAGGTCGAGGACCTGCCGCCGGTTGACCCGGCGGGATGAGGCCGGCGAGACTCGCGCCCGCGATCACGGAGGCGTCGGCGCCGTGAGCCTGTCCGAATACATTGTCCTGTTCGTGTTCGTCGCGATCATGGGCGCCGGAGTACCGGGCCCGGGGGACGCGTCCCTGATCGCGGCGGGCACGCTGGCGGGCGAGGGCCGGCTCAACGTGGTCGTCGTGCTCGTGACGGCCATGGCCGCGTGGATGCTCGGTTCGGTAGCCGGGTACGAGATCGGCGCTCACGGCGGCCGCCAGCTGCTCGACCACCCGGGGCGGCTGGAGAAATCGCGCCGGAAGCTGCTCGCCAAGGGGGACCGTGCCTTCAGCCGGCATACCTTCGTCGCGTCCGTGACGATGCCGGCCTTCGTCTCGGGCATCTTCCGGGTGCGGCTCCCCGTCTTCGTGCTGGGAGCGCTCGTGGCCGGCGTCGGCTGGATCGGAATGTACGTCGGTCTTTCCTACTTCCTGGGCGCGGAGATCGCGGAACGCATCGGGAACGCCGGGTCGAAGGTGGTGCTCGGGGTAGTCGTGGTCGTCGCCATCGGCCTGGGCGCCAGAGCCGGGCTGTCGGCCTGGCGCTCGCGCAGGCGAGACGGGCGGTCATCACCGTCGTCACCCGCCACGAGTGATGACCTGACCAGGGGGCGGGGGTAGACCGGTCCGATGGTGTGGCGAGCGACCCGTCGGGGGTGGCTGCGGCCCGGGAGCCTGCTGAGGACGTCCCGGGCCGCCGCGGTCGCCGGGATCATCTTCGCGGTGTTCCTGATCACGGCGCTGGTGCTGCTCCGGGTCTCGGTCCCGGCCCGTCCCGAAGTCGCCGGCGCGTGGCTGACCGATTCGCGGCGGCGGACGGCGGTGGCCATCGCCCTGAACCTCATCCCGTTCGCCGGGATCGCCTTCCTGTGGTTCATCGGGGTGCTGCGGGACCGGATCGGCGAGCGCGAGGACCGCCTGTTCGCCACCGTGTTCCTCGGCAGCGGCCTGTTGTTCGTCGGCATGCTGTTCGTGGCCGCGGCGGTGGCGGGCGCCACCATCGCCGCCGCGTCGTCGGTCCGGCCCGGCGCGGACGTGCTGATCCTGAGCCGCAACCTCACCGGGAGCCTGCTGAACGTCTACTCGATGCGGATGGCGGCGGTGTTCACCCTGACCACGGTGAACATCGCGCGCCGCACCGCGATCGTCTCCCGGTGGCTCATCCTGTCCGGGCTGGCCTGCGCGCTGATCCTGCTGGTCGGCATAGGCATATCTCCCTGGGTGGAGTTGCTGTTCCCGGCGTGGATCCTCGCGCTGAGCCTGGATGTCCTCATCGCTGGTCCCGCGGCCTCGTCAGCTGGTTCAGCAACACCATCACCGAGCGAGGCCCGGCCGTGACGGCGTCGCCGGGCTTGCGCTCGTCCTCCGGCGCCCCCGGCGAGGACGCGAGGTCGTAACTGTCGATCTCGACCCGCCACCGCGCCTGCGGCCTGGTAACCGGCAGTGTGAAGTCGAGCGGTTCCCACCAGGAGTTCACCAGGACCAGGAAGTCGTCGTCGACCAGAAACGTGCCATCGTCGGCCCGGTCGGGGTCATCGGACCCGTCCAGGTAGATGGCGATGGCCCGGGCGTTCGGATCGGTCCAGTTGCCGCCCTCCATCGGCGTGCCTGCCGGGGTGAACCACTGCAGCTGGGTGGCTTCGACGCCAGTGAGGAAGCGGCGGCGGCGGAAGACCGGGTGGGCGCGCCGGAACGCGACCAGGTTCTTGGTGAAGTCCTTCAGCGCGGTGTCGGCGTTGGCCCAGTCGAACCAGGTGATCTCGTTGTCCTGGCAGTAAGCGTTGTTGTTGCCCTGTTGGGTGCGGCCCATCTCGTCGCCGCCGAGCAGCAGCGGCACCCCGAACGACAGCAGCAGCGTGGTGAGCATGGCCCGGGACTGCCGGGCTCGCAGGGTGAGGATGTCGCGGTCGGCGGTGGGGCCCTCGGCCCCGCAGTTCCAGGACCGGTTGTCACGGGTCCCGTCGCGGTTGTCCTCGCCGTTGGCCTCGTTGTGCTTGTTGTCGTAGGAGACGAGGTCGCGCAGGGTGAAGCCGTCGTGGACGGTGATCAGGTTCACCGAGGCGGTGGGGCGGCGGCCGGACGTGCCGTACAGGTCCGAGGAGCCGGCGAAGCGGGTGGCGAACTCGCCGATGCCGACCGGGGTGCTGCGCCAGAAATCGCGCATCGTGTCGCGGTATTTGCCGTTCCACTCGCGCCACAGCGGCGGGAACCGGCCGAGGTCGTAGCTGTCCATCTGGCCGACGTCCCACGGCTCGGCGGTGAGCTTGACCCGCGACACCACCGGATCCTGAGCCACCATGTCCAGGAAGGCCGAGACCTTATCGAAGGCGCCCTCCTGGCGGGCCAGCGTCGGGGCCAGGTCGAACCGGAACCCGTCGGCGTGCATCTCGGTAATCCAGTAGCGAAGCGAGTCCATGATCAGCTGTAGCGTGATCGGATCGCCGGTGTTCAGTGAGTTGCCGCAGCCGGTCGTGTCGATGTAGACGCCGGGGTTGCCGGGCTCGGTCCGATAGTACGCGGTGTTATCGAGGCCGCGGAAGCACAGCGCAGGACCATCAGGGCCCGCCTCGGCGGTGTGGTTGAACACCACGTCCAGCACGACTTCCAGGCCGGCCCGGTGCAGCGCGTCCACCATCGACTTGAACTCGGCCACCTGGCCGCCGGGCCGTCCGGCCCGCACGGCGGCCGAGTAGCCGTCGTGCGGGGCGAAGTAGCCGATCGTGTTGTAACCCCAGTAGTTCGTCAGGCCCCGGCCGGGCAAGAACGATTCAGGCACGTTGTGGTGCACGGGCAGCAGCTCGACGGTGGTGACGCCCAGGTCGAGCAGGTGCGCGATGGCAGCCTCGTGGGCCAGGCCGGCGTAGGTCCCGCGCAACTCCGGGGGAACGCCCGGATGGCGCATGGTGAAGCCCTTGACGTGGATCTCGTACAGGACCGTGTCCGAGGTGCGGTGCCGGGTCCGGTTGTCGTCCTGCCAGGCGAACCCGGAGTCCACGACCAGGCTCCGCGGCACGTGCGCCGACGAGTCCAGGCTGCTGGGGCTGGCCGGGTCGGTTTCGTCCTGGCCGAGTACCTCGGGCCCGAACAAGACCGATCCGCTGATGGCCTTGGCGTACGGGTCGAGCAGCAGCTTGGCCGGGTTGCACCGCAGGCCGCGCTCCGGGTCCCACGGGCCGCTGATCCGGTACCCGTAGGCCTGCCCCGGGCCGACGCCGGGCACGAACACGTGCCAGACGTCTGCGTCGTTATCCTGCACCAGGATCTGGGTTTCCGCGCCAGTCTCGTCGAACAGGCACAAGGTGACGCCGTCGGCGACGGACGAGGTGATCGCGAAGTTCGTCCCGGCGACGCCGACGTGCTCGCCGGGCGTGGCACCCAGCGGGAACGGTCGACCGGGGAGCGTGGCGGCGACGGCGGCATCGGGGGGGACTCGGGCGGCCGGGACGGCGCCGGCCGCGGTCGCGGCGGCTTGGTTACTGGTCACTGCTGTGTCCTTCTGCTAGGGGGCGTTACGGGGCCAGGTCTCGCAGGACGTCTCCGAGGGCCCGGACCGCGCCGTGCCGGCGCAGGATCAGGTCGGCGATCAGGCCGGTCCACCCGGTCTGGTGGAAGGCGCCGATCGCGGCGCCGTTGTCGCCGTGGAAGTACTCGCTGAAGATCAGGTTGTCGTGCCAGGCGGGATCGTTCTGCATCCGCTCGGTCCCGCCGAAGCAGGCCCTGCGCCCGTCGGCGTCGTTGGTGAACAGGGAGATGAGCCGGTCCTGCAGGTCGGCGGCGACCAGGTCCAGGGTCAGCGTCTTACCCGAGCCGGTCGGGTACTCCACTTCCAGGTCCTTGCCGTAGAACCGGTGGTAGCGCTCGAGCACCTCGACCAGGAGGTAGTTGACCGGCATCCAGATCGGGCCGCGCCAGTTGGAGTTGCCGCCGAACATCGACGTGGTCGACTCGGCCGGCTCGTAGTCGATGGACGCCCGGTAGTCACCGATGTCGAAGTAGTAGGGGTGATCGCGGTGGTAGGCCGACAGCGCGCGCAGCCCGTGCGGGGACAGGAACTCGGACTCGTCGAACAGCTTGGCGAACAGCCGCTGGATCTGGTCGGGCTTGGCGACCGACAGCAGCAGCCGCTCGTGGCCCGGCTCGCCGCGCAGCTGCGGCCTTTCGCTCAGCCGGTCCATGTCTTGGATCCCCTCACGCCGCAGGAAGCGCATGAACATCTTGTCCATGCTCATCACGTTCTGCAGCGACTGGCCGTCGATGACCGCGGCGGCCAGCGCCGGGATCATCCCGACCATGGACCGGACCTTGACCGGGACCGCGGCCCCGGACGGCAGGACCAGCCGGTCGTAGAACAGTCCGTCGGCGTCGTCCCACAGGCCTTGCTGGTCCAGGGCCCGGCGGATGCCCGCGAAATGCTCGAGGAACTTCATGATCAGATCCTGCGACTGGCGCTCGCCGGTCCAGCCCAGGACACCGGCGATGCCGATCATGGCCAGCGCGTATGCCCCCATCCAGCCGGTGGCGTCGGACTGCTCCAGGACGTAGCCGGCCGGCAGGTGGGAGCGGTCGATCGGGCCGATGTTGTCCAGGCCGAGGAACCCGCCCTCGAAGACATTGTTGCCCTCGGCGTCCTCCCTGTTCACCCACCAGGTGAAGTTGACCAGGAGCTTGTCGAAGACCCTGGCCAGGAACTGGGTGTCGCGGCCGCCGTCGATGGCCCAGACCTGCAGCGCCGCCCAGGCGTGCACCGGCGGGTTGACGTCACCGAAGTCCCATTCGTACGCCGGCAGCGCCCCGTTCGGGTGCTGGAACCACTCCCGGCACACCACGATCAGCTGGTACTTGGCGAACGCCGGGTCCAGGTGGGCCAGGGTCACGCAGTGGAAGGCCAGGTCCCAGGCGGCGAACCAGGGATACTCCCACTTGTCCGGCATGGACATGATGTCGAACCCGTCGAAGTTGCGCCACTTTGAGTTCCGCCCCTCCTTGCGCACGTCAGGCGGGGTCGGCTGGGTCGGGTCGCCGTCCAGCCACCGTTCCACGTCGTAGTAGAACAGCTGCTTGCTCCACAGCATGCCAGCGCACGCCTGCCGCAGTACCAGCGCCTCATCCGCGCTGGCGCTCGCCGGGGTCAGCTCGGCGTAGAACTCGTCGGCCTCCGCCCGGCGCTCGGTCATCACCTCGGTGAACCCGGTGCCGAGCGCGACGGCGGGCTCCTCGGCATGGTCGGCCGGGCGCAGCCGCAGCCGCAGCTCGACGGTCTGGCCCGCCGGGACGGTCACCCGGTACCAGAACGCGCACTTGGTGCCGGCCTGCTCGGGGTTGACGGTGGGCGCGCCGTGGACGACGTGGTCGTTGATGCCGTCCTTGGGGTAGGGGTGACCGAGTGGGTGCCGTACAGCCGGGCCAGGTTGGTCTCGTTCTCGCAGAACAGCAGCTCTGGCTGGGAACCGTCCGGGCCGACCGCTCCGATGAGCTCCATGGCGCCGAAGACGGGGTGCTCGATGGTGACCGATGCCTCCCCCGAGGCCCGCAGGGCCGGCTTCGGCTCGTCGGGATCAGGATCCCAGGCCCAGGTGTTGCGGAACCAGGCCGTCGGCAGCACGTGGATGGTCTCGGCCTCCGGGCCCTTATTGGTGAGCTGGATGGCCATCAGCAGGTCGTCCGGGCCGGCCTTGGCGTAGTGCACCTCGGTGATCCAGTACCGGTCGCCATCGAACGCGCCCGTGTCGAGCAGCTCGTACTCGGGCTGGTAACGGTCCCGGCGGGCGTTGGTGTCGATTAGGTCCTGATACGGGAACGGGCCCTGCGGGTAGTGGTAGCGCCACCGGTTCCACGCGTGGCTGGGGAGGGCGTCCAGGTACCACCAGTACTCCTTCACGTCCTCGCCGTGGTTGCCCTGCGGGCCGGTGAGTCCGAACGCGCGCTCCTTCAGAATCGGGTCGCGCCCGTTCCACAGCGCCAGGCTCAGGCACAGCCGCTGGTGGATGTCGCAGAACCCGGCCAGGCCGTCCTCCCCCCACCGGTAGGCCCGGGACCGCGCCTGATCGTGGGGCAGGTAGTCCCAGGCGTTGCCGTCGGCGCTGTAGTCCTCACGGACCGTGCCCCACTGCCGTTCGCTGACGTACGGCCCCCACCGGTACCACTCGCCCGCCTGCAGGAGCCCGTCCTCCAGCCGGCCGAATCCGTCCACCCGGTCACGCTCGGCGCTCATCGCCGCCCCTCTCGCTTGCCTTTGTCGTCACGCTGCCTTTGTAAAAGGCGGCCCGCGCTTGAGCAATCACCCGCCATGGATGAGTGGTCAGGCCGCATCTATTTGCTCAGATTCAGCCGTGGACTCAAACGTGGGAATCGACCGGCAGCTGGACACCTTCCGTGCGGCGCGCCGGGATATCGAGGCGTCCGTCCTCCCGCTCGCCACCTCGGTCGACGGGCGGATATTCACCTTCCAGGCCTCGTTGTACGCCCTGGACTTGCAGGTCGGCGGCTATGCCGTGGTTGAGGACGGCAGCGGCATGGCGCGCCTCGGCCAGATCCTCGCCCTCGAACTCGACCGGCAGCCGGGGGCGGAACTGACGCTCCCGCCCACTGGCGGCGCCCCGGGAGCCCGGACCGAGGTCCAGATCCGGTACGCGCGCGGCGAAGGCGTCGTCATCGACGGCGACCTGGGCCCGTTCCATGACGCGCTGATCCGGGTCGCCACCGAGACGGAGGTGCAGGCCTGGCAGCAGCGCAGCGCGCCGCACCGCGCCCGGTTGTGGCTGGGCGAGCTGGCCCTGGTGCCCGGCGTGCCCTGCCTGGCCGACGCCGGGGGCTTCAGCCGGCATACCTTCCTGTGCGGCCAGTCGGGTTCGGGGAAGACCTACTCGCTCGGGGTCATCCTGGAGCGGCTGCTGATGGAGACGGACCTGCGGGTGATCGTGCTCGATCCGAACTCCGACTTCGTGCGCCTGCACCGGCTGCGACCCGGCGCCGACCCGGCCCTGGCCAGCCGCTACGAGAAGCCGGCCGGCGCGATCGCGGTCTACTCCGCCCGCGCCAGCGGGGAACGGAGGCTGCGGCTGCACGCGGCCGAGGTCGACCCGGCGACCCAGGCGGCAGCGCTGCGCCTGGACCCGATCGCCGACCGCGACGAGTACGCCGCCCTGGCCGCGTTCCTGGCCAGCGAGAACACCCCCACCATCGAGGCGCTGACCGGAAGCGACCAGCCGGAGGCACGCAACCTGGGCCTGCGCCTGGCGAACCTGGGCGTCGACCGCTACACGCTATGGGCGCGCGGCGAGGAGGGCTCGGTTCTCGACGCCGTTCACGACGAAAGCGTCCGCTGCGTCGTCATCGACCTCGGCTCGCTGCCCAGCCGCGAGGAGCAGTCCCTGGTCGCCGCCGTCGTGCTGGGCGATCTGTGGCGCCGGCGCACCGAACGCAGCCCGGTCCTGATCGTGATCGACGAGGCCCACAACGTCTGCCCGGCCAGGCCCGCGGACCCGCTCGTCGCGCTCGCCACCGACCACGCCATCCGCATCGCCGCCGAGGGCCGCAAGTTCGGACTCTACCTGCTGGTGTCGACGCAGCGCCCGCAGAAGATCCCGGAGAATGTCCTGTCCCAGGCCGACAACCTCGTGCTGCTGCGGCTCAACTCGATGGCGGACGCCGCCTTCGCCCAGGCCGCGTTCTCGTTCGTCGCGCCCAGCCTGATCCAGCGCTCGGCCACCTTCCGCCAGGGGGAGGGCCTGATCGCCGGGAAGATCTCGCCCGAGCCCGCGCTGCTCCGCTTCGGCGCCCGGATCAGCGAAGAGGGCGGCGCGGACGTCCCGGCCACGTGGGCCGCTCCGCGCTGATACCACCCGCCGTGGGTCAGACGTACTCGCGGCGGCGCATCCAGGTCAGGGTCACGAAGCCCCAGACCGGGGGCAGGTAGGCCGTGAACAGCCGCTGGATGAGCACCGCCGCGACGGCCTGATCCTGCGGGATGCCGGCGCTGGTGAGCCCGGCGATGAGGCCGGCCTCGATCACCCCGGCGCCGCCGGGCACCGGCACGGCGCCGCCGACGATGGCGGCCAGCGTGTTGACGCTGATCAGCGTCGCGAGGCTGGCGTGCTGCCCCACCGCGTGCAGCGACGCGCCGAGGGAGAACACGATCACGAGCTGGGCCAGGGCCGAGCCGGCCAGGATGTAGAAGATCTTGCGAGGCTCGCTGGCGATCGCCTTGACGTTGGCCCAGATGTTCACCAGGTGGGGGCGGATCCGGCGGCTGGCCAGCTGCCGCATGCGCGGCAACAGGCTGATCAGCGTGGCCGCGATCCCGGCGGCGATGATGACCGCGAGGATGATCCATATCGCCGTCTTGTGGGAGCCGCCGGAACCCGACCGGAGCTGGAAGGTCCCGGCCGCGAAGGGAAGGGCCACGAGGAACAGCAGGCTCTTGACGATCCAGCTCGCCGTGGACGCGATGGCGCCCGAGCTAACCGCCGCGGTGGCGTCATATCCCTGCCGCTGGAAGAACCTGACCCGGATGGCGAACACGGCGACGTCGCCGCCGACCAGCGAGCTGAAGGTGTTGGATACCTCCAGCGCGACGCAGCGTCCGAAGGGCAGCTGGCCGACGACGGCGCCGAGCAAGGCCCAGGCTTCGGCCACTTCGGAGAGCTGAGCGAAGACGAACGCCAGCGCCACCCAGCCCCAGCTGGCGCCCTTGATGACGGCTAGGGAACCGCCCGCGCCAGCCAGCACGCCGATGATCAGCCAGATGCCGATCAGCGAGCCGACGGCGAACAGCAGGTTGGTCCAGCTGATCCGCTTGACCTCGGCCAGCTTGGGCACGTCGATCCCGGCCCCGCTGGCCACGGCTTCCCGCAGCCGGGGCAGCAGGTCCTTCTGGCCCTGGAGCGCGGCCACGGTGACCGGGTCCAGGGCCGAGCGCTGCAGGTGCACCAGGGCGCCGCGGGCGGCGTCGGCGCCGAGCACCCGGGCGGCCGCCGCAGCGGTGCGCTCGGCGCCTGCCCGTACGGCCATCGCGCCCAGCGCAGCCGCCAGGTCGCCGTCCATCCGGCTGGCCGGGGCCGAGGCGGACGCACGCCGGAAGCTGCGGATGCAGACACCCTGGCCCGACACCACGATCGTGTCAGAGCCAAGCGCCCCGTGGGCGATGCCGGCTTCGTGCATCCGCAGCACGGCCAGCAATATCTCATCCAGCGTGTCGTCACCGAGGTCGGTGTCGGCGGCCTGCGCCAAGGCGAGCCCGTCCGGCACCCGGGTTACCAGTGCCGCATCGCTGCTCGGCCCGAACCGGCCGGCGGCGAGCACGTCAGGCACCATGACCCCGGCACGCCCGGCCATCAGCGTGAGATAGGCCTCGTGCTCCACCTGCTGCAGGCGGTCCAGGACGAGGGTGGGCCCCGAATCCCGGTACAGAAAGAACCGCCACAGTTTCGCCAGCACCCGTGCGTCGGATGCGTCACGGCCGTAGACCGCCAGTTCGATCGCAGCGCCCGCCGGGTCGCGGCCGGTGAACTGCTCGACCCCCCAGACCTGACGGGGCGCCCGGGTGATGTTCCCCACCGCGACGTTCAGGTCCGCGATCCAATCCGTGATCTCCGCGGCCGACGGCAGGCCCAGCGGTGAGCCCACGGCCAGGTGCAGGGCCGCGGCGACGCCCCACCCCAGCGCGATGCTCGAGATGGCGTTGACCGGGAGCGCCTCCCCGCCGCAGACCGCGGCGAGCACCGCCACGGCGATCAGGAACGACACCAGCCGGTGCACCGGACGGCTCAGGTAGGGCAGCGCGGTCGCGGCCACGGCGACCGTGACCGCGATCTGGATGACCGGGTAACCGGCGTTCAGCCCGGCCAGCGCGGCGACGGGCGGCCGTCCGGCCGCCGGGCCGAGGAGGGCGCCGAGCAGCGCACACAGCCCCCAGGTCAGCACGCCGGCCAGCGCCGCCCACCGGATCGCGCTCAGCCGGGGAACCAGCAGCCCGACGATGGCGAGCAGCGCGATGACCCCGGCCGAGCCGAGCCAGAACACCGAGGTGACCAGCCAGCTGACCGCGGCCGGCGGCGGATTCAGCGCCCGCACGATGCTCAGTTCGACCGCCGAGTTGGCCCGCATGACCGGGATGGACACCGCCACCACGACGACCGCGAGCCCCACCCGGAACGCGTCGGATGCTCGCCGCCGGGTCGTGCCCCCGCCCCGCGGTCCGAGCACCGTGGCCCGCAGCCGACGCTGCAGCTGGTGACGTGTTCCCGGGACATCTTCCCTGGCCACCGCGGTCATCGGGTTCCTCCTGGGAATGATGAAAGCCCAACGTGCCCCGGCCGCAATCATCCGTGGTGGGTGATGACGCCGCCTGGCCTGCCGCCGAGGATCGAAACCTAGCCTTGACCAGGGGAGATGTGAGCCATGCCATTGCACGAGCGGGACATTGTCAGCGAGCGCCTCGAAGACTGCGTGTTCGCCGGGCGCGACCTGACCAGGCCGGTCCCGAAGTACCGGTTCCCCCGGGACGAGACGCTCGCCAGGGAAGCGTTCCAGCTGGTGTCGGACGAGCTGATCCTCGACGGCAATTCCCGCCAGAACCTGGCCACGTTCTGCCAGACGTGGGAGGAACCGGAGGCGCTGGCCCTGATGGCGCTGGCGGTCAACAAGAACATGATCGACCGGGACGAGTACCCGCAGACCGCCGAGATCGAGCGGCGGTGCGTGCACATGATGGCCGACCTGTGGAACGCGCCCGACTCCGCCAACACCGTGGGCGCCTCGGCCATCGGCTCATCGGAGGCCTGCATGCTGGCCGGGCTGGCGGCCAAGTGGCGGTGGCGGGCCCGGCGGCGGGCCGCCGGCCAGCCCGCGGACCACCCGAACATGGTGTGCGGTCCGGTGCAGGTGGTCTGGCACAAGTTCGCCCGCTACTGGGACATCGAGATGCGCGAGGTCCCGATGTCACATGGCCGCTACATGATGGATCCGGCCTCGATGCTGGAGCGGGTCGACGAGAACACGATCATGGTGGTGCCGACCCTCGGCGTCACCTACACCGGCGCCTACGAGCCGGTGGAAGCCATGTCCCGCGCCCTCGACCAGCTGCAGGCCGATACCGGGCTCGACATCGACCTTCACGTGGACGCGGCCAGCGGCGGTTTCCTCGCCCCGTTCTGCGCCCCCGACGTCGCGTTCGACTTCCGGCTGCCCCGGGTCAAGTCGATCAGCGCCTCGGGGCACAAGTTCGGGCTGGCTCCGCTGGGTGTCGGCTGGGTCGTCTGGCGGGACGCCAGCGAGCTCCCCGATGACCTCATCTTCCACGTCAACTACCTCGGCGGCGACATGCCGGTGTTCCAGATCAACTTCTCCCGGCCGGCCGGGCAGATCATCGCCAGCTACTACAACTTCCTGCGGCTCGGTTATGACGGCTACCGGCGCATCCACCAGGCGTCCTACGAGATCGGGCAGTACCTGGCGGCCGAGATCGTCAAGCTCGGCCCGTTCGAGCTACTGTGCGACAGCAACCCGGCTACCGGCATCCCGACCGTCACCTGGCGGATCCGCGAGGGCGAGGACCCCGGGTACACGCTGTTCGACCTGGCCGACCGGCTGCGCGCCCGCGGCTGGCAGGTACCCGCCTACACCCTCACCGGGACGGCGTCGGACATCCCCGTCCAGCGCATCCTGGTCCGCCTGGGCGTCAGCCGCGACATGGCGTCCCTGCTGCTCGACGACTTCCGCGACGCCGTGGCGCACTTCGGCAGGCACCCGGTCGCGGTGCCGCTGACCAAGGAGGAATCGGGCGGGTTCAGTCACCTGTGACGGGTGATGGCGGACCATACGTCGCCGGTTATTACTGGCTGCGGCAGGTAGCGGCTGGCCGAGTGATGGAGGACTGGCGATGGCGCTGACCGAGTACGAGCCGGGGACGACGTTTCCCGGGGTGATCGGCCGGACGACGGAGGAGTCGAGCCCGGCGTGGCCGCGGCCGCTGCGCGCGGCGGCAGGCTCGCCGAACGTGCTGTTCATCGTGCTGGACGACACCGGGTACGGGCAGCTGGGCTGTTACGGCAGCCCGATCGCGACGCCGAACCTCGACGCGCTGGCCGCCGGCGGGCTGCTGTACACCAACATGCACACCACGGCGCTGTGCTCGCCGTCGCGGTCGTGCATCATCACCGGGCGCAACCACCACGCGAACGCGACGGCGGCGATCAACGAGCTCGCCACCGGCTACCCGGGCTACAACGGCCAGATCCCGTTCGAGAACGGGTTCCTGTCGGAGATGCTGCTGGCCCACGGCTACAGCACCTACATGGTCGGCAAGTACCACCTGCTGCCCTCGGAGTTCGAGTCCGGCGCCGGGCCGTTCGACCGCTGGCCGCTGGGCCGCGGCTTCGAGCGGTTCTACGGGTTCCTGGGCGGTGACACCAGCCAGTGGACCCGGACCTGGTCTACGACAACCACCAGGTCGAGCCGCCGCGCACCCCCGAGCAGGGCTACCACCTGACCGAGGACCTGGTCGACAAGGCGATCGAGTTCATCGCCGACGCCAAGCAGGTCGCCCCGCACAAGCCGTTCTACCTGCACTTCTGCACCGGCGCGACGCACGCCCCGCATCACGTGGCCAAGGAGTGGGCCGACCGGTACGCCGGCCAGTTCGACGACGGCTGGGACGCCTACCGGGAGCGGGTGCTGGCCCGGCAGAAGGAGCTCGGGCGTGATGCCGCGCCGATGCGGAGCTGTCCCGGCACGACCCGGACGTCCCGGACTGGGACTCGCTGCCGCCGGAGGCGCGGCGGCTGGCGGCGCGGATGATGGAGGTGTACGCCGGGTTCCTGTCCCACACCGACCATCACATCGGCCGCCTGCTCGACTTCCTGAAGGAGACCGGCGAGTTCGACAACACGCTGATCATGGTGGTGTCCGACAACGGCGCCAGCGCCGAGGGCGGCCCGGCCGGGACCACCAACGAGCTGCAGTTCTTCAACAACGCGCCGGAGAGCCTGGAGGAAAGCCTGGCCAAGATCGATGAGCTGGGCGGCCCCGCCACGTTCAACCACTACCCGTGGGGGTGGACCTGGGCGGGCAACACCCCGTTCCGCCGGTGGAAGCGGGAAACCTACCGCGGCGGCACCGCCGACCCGTTCCTGGTGCACTGGCCGGCCGGGATCCGGGCGCGCGGCGAGATACGCACCCAGTACGCGCACATCATCGACATGGTCCCCACCGTCCTGGACGCGCTCGGCCTCCAGCCGCCCGCCGCGGTCCGGGGCGTGACCCAGTCGCCGATCCACGGCGTCAGCTTCGCCCACACCTTCGACGACCCGGCCGCGCCCGACCCGGCACCGCACCCAGTACTTCGAGATGTTCGGCCACCGCGCCATCGACCACGACGGGTGGCGGGCGGTGTGCCCGTGGCCCGGCCCCTCGTTCACCGAGGCCGGCAAGCCGTTCGGCGCGCCGATCACCGCGCGAGACGCTGACCGACCTGGACGCCCACCACTGGGAGCTGTACCACATCGCCGAGGACCCGGCCGAGAACCACAACCTGGCCGACCAGCACCGGGACAAGCTCATCGAGCTGATCGCGATGTGGTACACCGAAGCCGGCAAGTACAACGTGTTCCCGATCGACGGCAGCGCCGTGCAGCGGCTGATGACCGAGCGCCCGCAGGTCGCCGAGCCGCGGACCCAGTACGTCTACCGGCCCGGCACCCAGACGATGCCGTTCTGGGTCGGCCCGCGGGTGCTCAACCGGCCGCACAGCATCACCGCCGACGCGGAGATCCCGGCGGGCGGGGCCGAGGGCGTCCTGCTCTGCCAGGGCAGCAACGCCGGCGGCTGGTCGTTCTACGTCAAGGACGGCAGGCTGCGCTACGCCCACAACTACGTCGGCCGCGCGACCTACCAGGTGTCCGCGCCGGACCCGCTCCCTGCCGGCAGGCATCAGCTGCGGTTCGAGTTCGAGCCCACCGGCAAGCCCGACCTCGCCCAGGGCAAGGGCGCCCCGGGCCGGGCGCAGCTGTACGTCGACGGCCAGCTCATCGCCCAGAACGAGTTCCCGGTCACCACGCCCGTCGCCTTCAACCCCGGCGGGCTCACCTGCGGCGCCAACCCGGGCTCCGCCGATCACCACCGACTACCAGGCCCCGTTCCCCTTCACCGGCACGCTCCACACCGTCACCGTCGACCTGTCCGGCGACCTCATCACCGACACCGACAGCGAGATGCGCATGGCCATGGCCCGCCAGTAAACGCCAGTAAAGAGGCACCGAGCTCAGCCGTCGTACCGGATCCGGCGGCTCGTGCAGGGCTTGACCAGGTGGGAGGCTCGGACGAGCATAGAGCGTCAGATCTCTTTCTGGGCAGCGGTGGAGCAAGGGCGAGAACGACGTGCATGGGCAGGCTGGTCGATCACATGGCGCCGACGGGCTGGTGCTCGGGCTGGTCACCTCGAAAGTCCGCCGTCCCCTGCTGCGGCCGGGAACGGTCACGCGGTCGCTGCTGTCCACCCACCTGTCGTTTTCCGAGATCGCCACGGAAATGTTCCTGTCACCCAACACCATCAAGTCGGAGGCATACTCGATGCTACCGCAAGCTGGGTGCCTCCTCACGCAACCAGGCCGTCACCCGGTCACGCGACCTGGCCTCATCGACCGGTGACAGACGACCGGGGTCCGGCGGTGGGACAGCCGGGCGAGTGACCCGGGGAGGGCCGTTCGCGTCCATCGTAAACAGGATCCTGATCGCCTTCGCACCTGGCAATCGCTGCTTGCCTCCGGACATTTTCTCTTGACGTGATAAGCGGTACGCAAGAGCATGGAACGGCGGCGGACCGTGCGGAGAGATGCGGTTGAGGCATGAGGGACAGCGACGCGCGCGAGCGGCCCGGCTGGACGCAGCGCACGGGCGGACCGGGGTTCGACCTTATGGCGTCGAAGCTCCGGCGGCCCGTGGTGCGCCCCGGGACGATCTACCGGTCGTCGCTGATCGGCCGGCTGGCGCGAGAGGATCTCCGTCCGATCGTCTCGCTGGTCGCGCCGCCTGGCTACGGGAAGACCACGCTGCTGGCGCAGTGGGCCGCGCGCGACCGCCAGGCCTTCGCCTGGGTGTCGCTGGACGAGCAGGACAACGATCCGAAGGTCCTGCTCAGCTACGTGGCCGAGGCGCTGGATGCGGTGCAGCCGGTCGGCGAGCGGGTGTTCGAGGCGCTCGCCTCGCCGGTCAGTTCGGTGCCCGGATCGGTGGTGCCGCGGCTGGGGGCCGCGTTGTGGTCGATGACCACCCCGGTGGTGCTGGTGCTCGATGACGTGCACCTGCTGCACGACGCCAGGTGCCGGGATGCGCTGTCGGTACTGGCCGATCACGTGCCGGCCGGGTCGCGGCTGGTGCTGGCGGGCTGGGGCGATCCGCCGCTACGAATCGCGCGGCTGCGCGCCGAGGGCCGGCTCCTCGAGATCGGCGCCGACGACCTGGCGCTGACCCGCCAGGAGGCCACGGCGCTGCTGCGCGTCGCCGGCCTGGCGCTGGACGAGGATGAGGTGGCCGAGCTGCACCGGCGGACCGAGGGCTGGCCGGCCGGGCTGTACCTGGCCGCGCTGTACCTGAAGGAAGGCGGCCCGGTGGAGACGGCGGCCGTCTCGTTCGGCGGGGATGACCGGCTGGTGAGCCAGTACATGGAGTCGGAGTTCCTGGCCCGGATCTCGGCGCGGCACCGGGTGTTCCTGACCCGGACCGCGGTGCTGGACCGGATGTGCGGGTCGCTGTGCGAGGCGGTGCTGGCCGAGCCGCGGTCGGCGGCGGTACTGGCGGAACTGGCCGGGTCGAACCTGCTGCTGGTGCCGCTGGACCGGCGCGGAGTGTGGTACCGCTACCACCACCTGTTCCGCGACATGCTGCTGGGCGAACTGGAACGGCTCGAGCCCGGCCTGATGACGGTGCTCAGGCGTCGCGCGGCCGCCTGGTGCCTGGACCACGGTCGGCCCGAGGAAGCGCTGGAGTACTCCATCGCCGCCGGCGACGTCGACACGGTGGCCCGGCTCGTCGGCAAGATCGCGTTGTCGGCTTTCCGAGCAGGCCCGGGTGACCACCGTGCAGCGGTGGCTGGAGTGGCTGGAGGGCCGGGACGGGATCGAGGAACACCCGATGGTCGCCGTGTGGGCCTCGCTTCTCGCCGCGCAGATGGGGCGGCCGGCCGACGCCGAGCGATGGGCCGATGTGGTCGACCGCTGGGAATACCGGGACGGAAACCCGGCCGATGACCCTGCCGCCTGGGCGTGGGCGGCCGCGCTCCGGGCCATCTTGTGCCGGCAGGGGGTGAAGGAGATGCGCGCGGACGCCGACGAGGCCGTGCGGCGGTTCGCGGTGGTTGGCATCGTGGCTCCCCTAGCCGGGCTCTGCCGGGGCCTCGCGCTGGTCCTTTCCGGCGACCCGCAAGGCGCCGACGCGGTCCTCGAGGAGACCAACACCGCAGGACAGGATGTCGGCGCACCAGATGTTCTCGCGGACATCTGGTGCGAGCGGTCGCTCCTGGCCATGGCACGGGGTGACTGGAGCTCGGCCGAGGCCTTCGCCCGCCAGGCACGCGCCGTTGTGCGGCGGGCTGGCATCCAGGAAACGCTGGTCTGCGTGGTGCAAGCTCGCGTCGCCTTGCACCGGGGAGACGTCGCGGCGGCGCAGCGGGAGCTGGTCAATGCTCAGCGGCTGCGGCCGCTGGTCACCTACGCGTATCCCCACCTGGCCGTCCAGGCCAGGATCGAGCTCATCCGCGTGCACCTGGCCCTCGCCGACATGGCCGGGGCCAGGACGCTGATGCGGGAGATCGACGAGATCCTCAAGCGCCGGCCCGACCTGGGAACCCTGGTCGGCGAGGCCCGGGCGCTGCGGGCCGGGCTGTCGGCCGAGCGTGCCCCGAGTGCCCCCGGGGCGTCGTCCCTGACCGCCGCCGAGCTGCGGGTGCTGCCCATGTTGGCCACCCACCTGTCGTTCCCGGAGATCGGCGCCGAGATGTCCCTTTCGCCGCATACGGTCAAGTCCCAGGCGATGTCGATCTACCGCAAGCTCGGCGCCTCCTCCCGCCACCAGGCGGTCACGAGATCCAGGGAGCTCGGCCTCCTCGAGGGATAGCCGCCGCAACTTTCTAGTCCACTTTCATGCCGATCGCATGATGCGCGTCCTGAACCGTAGGCGTTGTCTGGTTTTGGGAGGTAGAGCGCCCCCGTCATGGCCGGAAGGTATCGATGGACGCCCATACACCGACACGTGGTCGGCGGACAGCGGTGTCCGTCGGCAACCCCATCCTGACATCCAAGATCACCGCACCGAACGTGCCGGACTGGGCGGTACCGCGCCCGCGGATCACCAGGCTGATCGCCGAGGGTGCGCGATGGTGCCCGCTGACGATCGTTACCGGCTCTCCCGGCGCGGGCAAGACGATGGCCCTGGCCTTGTGGGCGGCGGCCGAACCCGGCGCGGTGGCCTGGGTCGGGCTGGACGAGTTCGACAACCGGCCCGGCGTGTTCTGGTCCTACGTGGTGGCGGCGCTGCGCCACTCCGGTGTGGTCATTCCGAAGGCGGTGCGGCCCGTCCCGGCGGGGCAGCCGGGAGACGACGGGTTCCTGCTGCGGCTGACGGCGGTGCTGGCCGCCCAGGACCCGCCGGTCACGCTGGTCCTCGATGACCTGCACCTGCTGACCGATCCCGGGGTACTGAAGGGGCTCGAGTTCGTGCTGCGGAACGTGGGGCCCGGCGTACGACTGCTGGTCGCCTCGCGGATGGATCCGCTGCTGCCGCTGCACCGGTACCGGCTGGCCGGGCAGCTCGCCGAGATCCGGGCCAGCGATCTCGCGTTCAGCCTCGACGAGGCCGGCCTGCTGCTTGACCAGCACGGCGGCCTGCTGACGGCGGACGCGCTCGAGAGCCTGAACCGGCGGACCGAGGGCTGGGCGGCCGGCCTGCGCCTGGCCGCGATATCTCTGGGCACTCATCCCGACCCGGATCTGTTCGTCAAGGAGCTGATGGCCGAGGACAGCGCCCTGACCTGCTATCTGGTGGACGAGGTGCTCAACGTCCAGCCACCCCAGGTCCGTGAGGTTCTGCTGAGCACGAGCATCCTGGAGCACGTCAGCGCGGAGGCCGCCGCCGAACTGACCGGTGACGAGCAGGCCGCGGGCATCCTGGCGACGCTGGCGCGCACCAACGCGCTGGTCCAGCCGATCGGCTCCGGGTGGTACCGCTACCACACGCTGTTCGCCGAGATGCTCCGGCTGAGGCTCAGGTACGAGCATCCGGACCGGGTGGCCGCTTTGCATCAGCGGGCGGCCCGGTGGTACGAGCGGAACGGCATGCTCACCGACGGGGTGCGGCACGCGGTAGCGGTCGGTGACTGGCCGCTGGCCGCGGCCATGGTCGTCGATGACCTGGCGATCGGCCAGATCATCGAGCCGCGGGACGGCCAGTGCCTGGCCGGTGAGTTCGCCAGCATGCCGCCCGGCGAGGCGTGGACCGGGCCGCAGCCCCACCTGGTTTCAGCTGCGATGGCGCTCTGCGCTGGGCAGCATGAATCCTGTGCCACCGCGCTGGACGCTGCCGACGGCCTGCTGGAGCGTATTCCCGCCGATGAGGAGGCCACGGCCCGTCTGACCGCCGCGGTGATCAGGCTGAGCGTCTGCCTGCGCACCGGGGACCTGTCGGCGGCGGCGGCGGCCGCCAGCCGCGCGGAGCTGATGCTCGGCAAGGTTCCGGGCGGAAAGCTGGCCCGGCATCCGGACGTCGGGCGACGGGTGCTGTCCGGCCGCGCCGCCGTCGAGCTATGGTCCGGCCGTCTGGACGAAGCCGCCCGCGTCCTCGAAGCCGGGGTGGCCGCCGAGGCCGCTTCCGGCCGGGAGACCGGACGGGCCAGCTTGACCGGGCGGCTGGCGCTGGCGGAGGCGTTGCGCGGCCGGCTCGGCCGCGCTGCAGAGCTGGCCGGTCAAGCGGCCGCCATGGCGAGCGAGCACCGGCCGTCCGGCCCCGGCCCCGCCCCGCTGGTCGCGCTGGCCTGGGTGCACCTGGCCCGCAACGAGCTACGCGAGGCCCGCAGCTGTGTCAAGCAGGCGGACGCCGCCCTCGGCGTCAGCCCGGACAAACTGATCGGGGCGGCGGCCTACCTGGTCGCCGCTAGCGGCGCCCTGGCCGAGGGACGCCCCGCGGTGGCCGCGCAGATCATCGCCCGGGCCCGGTCCGGCTGGTCCGTTCCGGCCTGGCTGGACCATCAGCTGAGCCTGGTCGAGTCGCGAGCATACGCGGCGGCCGGCGACATCCGGGCCGCGCTGACCGCAGCCGAACGGGCCGGCATCTCCCTGGAGGCGGCGGTCACGCGCGCCCGTGCCTGGGCGCTCGCCGGAGACGGCGAGGCCGCACAACGGGCCCTGGCTCCCGTCCTCGCGGCCGACGGCGAGGCACCGGACCCGGTACGCCTGCAAGCGTGGCTGGTGGACGCCCGGCTCGGCTACGACAGCGGCGACGACGGGCGCGGTCGCCGGTCGCTGGCTTCCGCCCTGCGGTTGGCCGAATGTGAGCAGTTCAGGCTGCCGTTGGTGCTGGAGCGTGGCTGGCTTGGCGCGGTGCTCCGGCGTGACCCCGAACTAGCCGACAGCCACCGGGTCCTGCTCGCCCCGGCTCTGGGCCAGGACCAGCTTCCGGCGCCCCTGGGCACCGTCGGCCAGCCGTCGGCCCTGATCATCGAGCCGCTCACCGAGCGCGAGCGGGAGGTGCTCGTGCACGTCTCGGGCATGCTGAACACGGCCGAGGTCGCCGAGGAGATGTACATCTCCGTCAACACCGTCAAGACGCACCTGCGGAACATCTACCGCAAGCTGGCGGCGGCGCACCGCAACGAGGCGGTCCGCCGGGCCCGCCAGCTCGAGCTGATCTGACCCCGGGCGGCCGCGGCCCGCGTCAACTCACCCGGGCGGGGTAAGACCCGGCGACCTTCCCGCCGTCGAGCGCGATGACCTGGTCGACCTGATCGAGCCCGTCGAGGTCGTGGGTGATGAGCAGCACCGTGCGCCCGGCCGCCGCGGACAGGAGGTCGCTGAGCAGCGCGTGGCGCGTTCGGCGATCGAGGTGGGCGGTGGGCTCGTCGAGGATGAGCAGCGCGGGATCGGCCAGCAAGGCCCGGGCCAGGGCCAGCCGCTGGCGCTGGCCGCCGGACAGCGCGGCCCCGTGAGAGCCGACCGGCGTATCCCAGCCGAGCGGCAGCGACTCGATCCAGTCCAGCAGCCTGACCTGGGCCGCGGCCTCGGCCAGCTGTTCGTCGGTGGCCCCGGGCCGGGCCAGCCGGAGGTTGTCCCGCAGGGATGCGTCGAAGATGTGCGGATCCTGCGGGCAGCCGCCGATTCTGGTCCGGAACGTCGTCTGCGGAGTAGCTGGCCAGGTCCTGGCCGTTGAGCGTGACCGTGCCCGCGGTCACGTCGACGAAGCGGAGCAGCACATTGGCGACCGTGGATTTCCCCGCCCCGTTCGGGCCGATCAGGGCTACCCGTCGTCCCGGCGGCAGGTCGAGGTCGACCCCGTCGAGGGCGGCCGGGCCGTCGGGCCGGTACCGGACCTGAACGCCGCGCAGGCTGACCGATACCGGGCCGGTCGGCACTGGCCGCGGCATGGCGGGCTCGCGCACCGGGTCCGGCGCGTCCAGGACCGCCGCGATCCGGCGGGCCGACACGCGGGCCTGGCCGAGCTGGACCGCCGCGGCGGGCAGGGCGATGACGGCCTCGAAGGAGGCGAGCGCGGTCAGCGTCAGGACCGCCAGCGGAACCCTGGTCAGCGCCCCGCCTCCGGTGGCCGCGACGCCGAGCAGCAGGACGCCCCACACGGTCAGCCCGGCGACGGCCGAACTCAGGCCCGCGCTGAGCCCGGACACCGCGGCGTTCCGGCGGGCCTGCCTGGTCAGGTCGGCGTCGGCCGCCGTCACCGAGGCCAGCGCCGCCTCCTGGGCGCCATAGGCGTGCAACTCGCCCGCGCCCGCCAGCAGGTCGGTGAACGTCGCGGCCAGGTGCCCCCGCGACGGGGCGATGCGCCGTGCCGCGCCGCGCGCGGCCCTGGCGGCCAGGACCGGGATGCCGATCCCCGCCGCCAGCAGTCCGGCCGCGAGCGCGGCCCCGGCGGGCGCGAGGATCAGCAGGCAGGCGACGACCGCGCCGGCGCCGACGAGAGCGGCCGCGAGCGGCGGGGCGATGCCCCTGATGAACAGGTCCTGGGTCGCGTCGACGTCGCTGACCAGCCGTGTGAGCAGGTCACCGGAGGAGAAGGCGGCCAGCCCGGCCGGGGCGAGGCGCTCCAGCCGCCGGTAGATGCGGACCCGGACGTCGGCCAGGATCCGGAACGCGGCGTCGTGTGACGCGAGGCGCTCGAGATAGCGGGAGACTCCCCGGCCGGCGCTCAGCGCCCGGACGGCCACCACGGCCGCCGAGATCGCCAGGATGCCGGGATGCTGCGACGCCCGGGCGAGCAGGAACCCCGACACCGCCAGCAGCGCGACGCCGCAGCCGGTGGCGGCGGCGCCCGCCGCGACCGCGAGCAGCAGCCGGCCGCGCAGCGGCCGGGATCCCGAAGGCCAGCGCGAGCAGCCGGAGCAACGGATCGCGCCCGGCGGTCATGGCACCACCGCCAGCCCGGCCTGCTGGTCCCGTGCCTCGCCCGGATCGTCCGGGCGGCCGAGCCGACCCTGGTCGAGCACCAGGATCCGGGCGGCGCCGTCCGCCTGAGGCGGCGGCCGGTGGGTCACGAGGATGACGGTTCGTTCGGCCATCTGGGTCTCGATGGCGGCCATGACCGCCTCGGCGCTGGCCGGGTCGAGATGGGCGGTGGGCTCATCGAGCAGCAGGACCGGGGCCTGCCGCAGGAACGCCCTGGCCAGCGCGATCTTCTGCCGCTGCCCGGCCGAGAGGTCGCGGGCGCCCTCGGTCAGCGGGGTGTCGTAGCCGCGCGGCAGCCGCCGGATGAAGTCGTCCGCCCCGGCCAGGCGCGCGGCCGCCACGATCTCCGGCCGCCGGGCCCCGGGCTGGCCCAGGGCGATGTTGCGGGCCACGGTCGTGGCGAACAGGTGCGGGTGCTGCGGAACCCAGGCGATCTGCGCCCGCCAGCGATCGGCCGGGATCTGAGCCAGCTCGACGCCGCCTGCCGTGATGGTCCCGCTGGCCGGGACGACGAAACGGAGCAGCAGGGCCAGCAGCGAGCTTTTTCCCGCGCCGCTCGGGCCCGTCAGGACGATGTGCTCCCCAGGCCGGATGGTCAGGTTGATGCCGTCGATCACCGGCCGTCCCCGGCTCGGGTACGTCAGGTTCACCGCCCGGAGCGCGATATCTTCGCGGCTCAGGTCGACCTCGGCGCCCGCGGCGACCGGCGGACCGGGCAGCGGGGTGTCGAGGATCTCGAAGACGCGCCGCGCCGCCGCGGTACCGTCCGCGCTGGCGTGGAACTCGGCGCCCGCACTGCGCAGCGGCAGGTAGGCCTCGGGGGTGAGCAGCAGGACCAGCAGCGCCGTCTGATAGCCGACGTGGCCGGCCAGCAGCCGCAGGCCGATCTCGACGGCGACCAGCGCGGTAGCCAGCGCCGCGATGAGCTCCAGGGCGAGGGCGGACAAGAACGCCACCCGTAGCGTCGCCATGGTCGCCTTGCGGTGCGCGTCGGTGACGGTCTTGATCACCTCGGCCTGGGCCCGGGCGCGGCCGAACAGCTTCAGGGTCGGCAGGCCCGCCACCACGTCGAGGAAATGCCCCCCCAGCCGGGACAGCAGTTGCCACTGCCGCTGGGCCTGAGCCCGGGTGTGCCATCCGATGAGAACGGCGAATATCGGTATCAGCGGCAACGTCACCGCGATGATCACCGCGGAGATCCAGTCCGCGAACCCCACCCGGACCAGCACGGCCAGCGGGACCGCCACCGCCATTACCAGGCGCGGCAGGTACCGGGCGAAGTAGGCGTCAAGGCTGTCGAGCCCCTTGGTCGCGAGCGTCGTGATCTCCCCGGCCTGCTGGCCGCCGAGCCACCGCGGGCCCAGCCGCAGGACGTGGGCGCAGAGCCGTCGCCGCAGTCCCGACTGCACCGCGGCCGCCGCGCGCAGCGCCGCGGCCTCACCCTCCGGCCGCCGCGACGGCCCGCCCGGCCACTACCACGGCGAGCCAGGCCAGTACCACGGACAGCGCGCCGAGCCCGGTGCCGCGCGCCGCCCCCGCGAGGGCCCGCGACAGCAGATCCGCCTGCAGCAGGATCAGCACCGCGCCGGCCAGGCCGAGCGTGACCGTGACCGCCAGGTACCGGCGGGCCGGCCCGGCCTGCCGCAGCAGCCGCGGATCGACCGCCCTCACGGTCGGCGGGGGATCGCCGGCAAATCGTGTACCCGCATGACCTCGATGCTGACGGCGGCGCATTCCCGCGTCGTCACCCGCCGCGCATGATGCCGCCCGCCGGTTCGCCTGCCGAAGCTCAGATGATGGCGGATTACGACGTGCTGGCCCCGCACTACGACGCCGTGACGGGCGATTCCGCCACCGAGGCGGCACTTATCCGCGAGATCCTCGAGCGGCGTCACGGCGGGGTTACGACCCTGCTTGATGTCGCCTGCGGAACCGGCGCCATCACCGCGCTGCTCTCGCCCGCCTACCAGGTCAGCGGCCTGGATATCTCACCTGGCATGCTGGCCGCGGCCCGGGAGAAGCTCGCCGCCGGAACCCCGCTCTATCTGGCCGATATGACCAGCTTCACGCTCAGCGCCAGATTTGACGCCATCGTCTGCGCCTATCAGGGCGTCAATCACCTGCTCAGCCTCTCGGCCTGGAAGAGCTTTTTCGGCTGCGCGTACCGGCACCTCAACCCGGGAGGCGTCTTCGTGTTCGACATCGCCACCGTCAGATACCTCATGACGATGGCCAGCACCCCGAAGATCGTGCAGCCATTCGCCGGCCATTATCTGCTGATAACAGTACGGACACCTAACGGGGTGATGTTCGAGTGGCACATTGAGGTATTCGAGCTCCAGCGAGACGGACGATACCGGCTGCTCACGCAGGTCGTCCGGATGAGATCGTTCCCGGTCGGCGAGATCAAGGCCGCGCTACGCCGCCGGTTCACCGGCATCGAGGTCATCGGCGGCGACGGCAACTCCGTCGACCAGAACGGCGCGGACCGGATCTGGCTGGCGTGCGCCAAGCCCGCGTGAACCGTCCCACGCTCACCCACGGCAGGTGAGCCGCCGCGGGCCGGTCCGGCTCACGATGGACCGGTGACCATGCCGTCGGATCCGCGCGCTCTGCTGCGCAGCCGGAGTTACCTCCGGCTGCTGGTCATCGCGGCGGCTTTCGGGGTTCCGGTCTCCGCCGCCGCTTACGGCTTCCTCGCGCTGGTCAACTACCTCCAACCGGAGATCTTCACCCATCTTCCGCACGGCCTGGGCTTCCACGCCGAGCCGGTGTGGTGGCCACTGCCCGTGCTGGCGGTGGGCGGCGTGCTGACCGGGCTGGCCATCCGGTACCTGCCCGGCAGCGGCGGCGCGTCCCCGGCGGAAGGATTCAAGACCCACCGCCCCCCGGGCCCGGCCCAGCTGCCCGGCGTCATCCTGGCGGCCCTGGCCACGTTGATCTTCGGCGCGGTGCTCGGGCCGGAGGCGCCCCTCATCGCCATCGGCGGCGGGCTGGTCGTGCTCGCCCTGCGGGCGGCCCGCCGTGACGTACCCGACCAGGCGACCGCCGTCCTCGCCTCGGCGGGCAGCTTCGCGGCCATCAGCACGCTGCTGGGTTCGCCCCTCATCGGCGCGTTCCTCCTGATGGAGGCGTCCGGGCTCGGCGGCCCGATGCTCGGGCTGGTGCTCGTGCCCGGCCTGCTCGCCGCGGGCATCGGCTCGCTCATCTTCACCGGGCTGAACGCCTGGACCGGCCTGGGCACCTTCTCCCTGGCCATTCCCGGTCTGCCGCATCTCGGCTCGCCGACCGCGGCGGAGTTCGGCTGGGCCGTGGTCATCGGGCTGGCTGCGGCCCTGGTCGGCTCGGGCATCCGGTGGCTGGGCCTGCGGCTGCAGCCGTATTCGCTGCGCTCGCCTCCGCTCGCCGCCCTGGTGGCGGGCCTGGTCATCGGGGGACTTGCCATCGCCTACGCCGAAGGCGCGGGCAAGAACTCCTCGGAGGTCCTGTTCGACGGGCAGACCGCGCTGGGGCCGCTCGTAACGCACAGTGCCTCGTACACCGTCGGGGCCCTGCTGCTGCTCATGGTGTGCAAGAGCCTGGCCTACGGCGTATCGCTGAGCAGCTTCCGCGGCGGCCCCACGTTCCCGGCGCTGTTCATCGGCGGGGCGGGCGGCATGGCGTTGTCGCACCTTCCCGGCTTGCCGCTGGTCGTGGGCGTGGCCACGGGCATAGGAGCGATGTGCGTGGTGATGCTCGACCTCCCGCTGACGTCGGTGCTGATAGCGACGATCCTGCTGTTCTCGGACGGCGTGGCCGTGATGCCGCTGGTGATCGTGGCGGTCGTGGTGGCCTACGTTGCCGCGGCCAGGCTTGCGCCTGCGCCAGCAACCGAGGCGGCCGGCGAGGCTCAAGCGGGCTCCGCTGTCACGGCCGGGCCCGCTCCGGCGCCTGATCCCACCGTCACCTCGCAGGGGTGATGCGGCAACATGACAGCCTCGTTCATGACCTTCTCACGTGGCTCCTGAGCTAAGGCGGGATCGTGATGCTGCACGTCCGCGTGGTGAGCCCGCCGAGCGTCACCGCGCGGCTGCTCGACAGGCTCGCGGATCTTCCCGGTGTCCAGAACCTGATCGTGCTCCAGGGAGCCGGACGCCGGCCAGCCGGCGACGCAATTCTGTTCGACGTGCGGGGCGGTGCCGCCAACGCCGTGTTCCGCGCGCTACGCGGTCTCGGCCTTGATCGCGACAGCGCGATCACCGTGGACCAGGTAGCCGCCTCCCTCGGTACCGACCCCTCTTCCCGCCCCGGCGGCAGGATCGGTTCTCCCGCCAGCGAGATTGCCCCCGTGTGGGAAATGGTGGAAGCCACCATCCGCGGGGGCGCGGTCTATTCCCCGAGCTTCTTCATCCTGCTGGCCATCGCCGGGGTGATCGCCGCCGTGGGCATCCTGACCAACTCGCAGATCCTCATCGTGGGGGCGATGGTGGTCGGCCCCGAGTACAACGCGATCATCGCCGCGGCGCTCGGGATCAGCAAACGGGACCGCGGCGCCGTGCGTGACGGCCTGCTCGCCCTGGTTTTCGGGTTCTCCGCGGCGATCGTGCTCACGCTCGCGTTCGGCGTGGCCGTCCGGGCGGCCGGCAAGGCCCCGGAACTGTTCCTGCACGGCATCAGGCCCGTTTCCGCCCTCATCAACAGCCCGAACGTGTTCTCCGTCGTGGTCGCGATCCTGGCCGGGATCGTGGGCGTGGTGTCCCTGACCGAGGCGCGCGCCGGTGCGCTCATCGGGGTGTTCATCTCGGTCACCACGATTCCCGCGGCCGCCGACATCGGCCTCTCCCTTGCCTTCGGCAGCTGGCATGAAGCCGGCGGCTCCGCCCTGCAGTTGCTGCTGAACGTGATCCTGCTGATCGCGGTCGGCGCGGGCGGACTCAGCGCTCAGCGCGCCCTCTGGCGTCGGCTCGAGGCCAGGCAGCGGTTACCCGTCAGGCTGGTTCTTTCACCTCGCTCGGGTGATGAAATCCGCCCGTACCGGCGGTGCAATGGCACCTGGCGGCGAGCGGAGGCGGCATGGGCCCGAGATACCAGGAGAAACGGCATCCAGCTGGAGGGCAGACGGGTACTAGCGCGTTGCCAGGTCCGCTCCGCCACTTTGTAGGTCGGCTCGATGCGCTCCGTTCGGCTGATGTGATCGACATGCACCAGGTGGGGCGGGTTCTGGTGGATCTGGCCGCCGATGACGAGTTTTTCGGTCCGCTGATCGCGCAGATCCCGTCCGGTTCGCCTGGGAACCGGTGGCTCATGAGGCCCGAACGAGGTCCCAGGCTAGTGCTTGTCCATCGTCCGGAAGGAGTCATGGGCTACACCCACTCTCACCACTGCTGGGTTGGCATCGCCCCTGTCCGCGGGGTGGAGACCCACCAGCGATGGGATGTGGTTCGCCACGCCGGCGGCGTGGCCGAGCTGCACCTCGCGAACGAGCGCGCCCTTGTCCATGGCGACGTGGCGACCCTAGTCCCGCCCCGGGACGTGCACAACCACGGCCACGTCGTTGGCTCGGGTCCCAGCCCCTACTCGCTGATCCTGCTGGGTGATGACATGTTGCTGTTCGACCGGGAGGAATACGATCCGGAGACGGGAACCTGGCGTGCGCTCGCGCCTGGTGATCCGGGCCGGGATAACCGCTGATCTCGCGCGGCCGGAAGGGGATGGCGATGCCTGGGATGGGTGATTTCGAGCTGAGCGCGGCCGAGTTTCGAGCGCTTTACGTTCGGGTGAAGCGCATGTCGCGGTGGGGACCAGCCGATCGGCAGGGAGCGCTGAACAACATCTCGGCTTCCGGCGTCGTCGCGGCGGCCAGTGACGTCTGGCGTGGCCGCGCTGTATCCCTGGCGGCGCCGATCGGTAGCGAGGTGGCGCCCGACAATCCTGATCCCGCCGTGCACGAGATGACCCACACGGGGACCAGTTCGGGACTCTCGTTCGCGACGGACCGGGTGGCCATGAATATCCACGGCAATGTCGACAGCCACATCGATGCCCTGTCTCACGTGATGTTCGACGGGACCCTCTACAACGACATCAGTGCCGACGCCGTCACCTCGGCGGGGGCGACTGAGCTGTCCATCGAGGTGGCCGGCAACGGGATCGTCGGCCGTGGCCTGCTGCTCGACATCCCGCGAGTGCGCGGGGTGTCCTGGCTGGAGCCGGGTGATCACGTGACCGCTGACGACCTGATCACGGCGGAGGCGGCGCAGGAGGTCCGGATCGAGCAGGGCGATCTGCTGTTCATCAGGGTCGGCCACCGCAGCCGCCGCCGGGCCCTCGGGCCCTGGGATTCCGCGAACGGACGCGCAGGACTGCATCCGCCGGCTCTGGAACTGCTCGCCGAACGCCGGATCGCGGTCCTTGGCAGCGATGGCAACAACGACACGGCCCCAAGCGCGGCCGAGGGCGTCGACTTTCCCGTGCACGTGCTAGCGATCAACGCGATGGGCTTGCACCTCATGGACTGGCTGCAGCTCGATGACCTCGCCGCGGTATGCGAGGAGCTGAACCGGTGGTCGTTCTTCTGCGTCGTCGCGCCGCTCCGCCTCAGCACCGGGACCGGCTCGCCCGTCAACCCCATCGCCATATTCTGAAGGCGACGGGACGGTCGGCGAGGTAAGACCCGACTGTAGGCCAGCCGTTTAGCGCCGTTTGCCCTGGGCGAACCCTACGTTCTCTCGTCCTCAGCTGAGTCGCTGGAGCAGGTGATCGCCGACCCGGACGGCGTTGGCCATCGCGGTAAGGGCGGGGTTGACCGCGCTGATGCTCGGGAAGAAGCTGGTGTCGACGACGTAGAGGTTGTCGAGTTCGTGGGCCCGGCAGTCGGGGTTGAGCACGGATGTGGCCGGGTCCGAGCCGAACCGTACGGTCCCGGCCTGGTGCGCGCAGCCGGCGACCGGGATGTCGGTTTTCATGTACGCGAACCGGTGGGCCAGGTGGCCGGACTGCATGCGGAGCGAGTCGAGCATCGAGTGGAGCTGGCCGAACAGCTGCTTGGCGGCGGTGGGGTTGCTCGGCGTGTACGCCAGGTGGACGCCTCCGTCCGGGCCGAGGGTGACCCGGTTATCGGGCTGCGGCAGGTCCTCGGTGGACAGCCAGAAGTCCACGGCGTGCTCGGCGACGTCGCGCAGCGCCCAGTTCGGCGCGAACTTGGTCTCCAGGGGCTTCTCGCCGCGGAACATCGCCGCCTGCGACTTGCCGATCATCTGGATGTTGCCCATCGGGTAGTCGAAGTCCGGGCCGCGGAAGTAGAAGTCATTGAAGGCGAGGGTCTTCTGGAACACGGTCGGGTTCGGTTCTTTGGACAGGGCGAGCACGGCCTGGCTGTCGTGGTACATGAAGTTGCGGCCGACCTGATCGGAGCCGTTGGCTAGCCCCTTGGGGTGCGTGTCGCTGGCGGAGGCCAGCAGCAGCTTGGCGGAGTTGGCCGCGCCGCAGGAGACGACCACGATGTCGCCCTGATACCGCTCGGTTTCGCCGTGGTGCTCGGCCACCACCTGGGTGACCGCGGTGCCGGCCGGGTTGGTCTCCAGCTTCACCACCCGTGCGTTCCGGACCAGGGTGACGTTGGCGTGCTCCAGGGCGGGGCGGACGCCGGCCACCTCGGCGTCGGACTTGGCGTGCAGCGGGCACGGGAAGCCGTCGCAGTCCCCGCAGCGCACGCAGATGCTGTAGGGCATGTTCGCCTCGTTGACCCTGATGCCGCACGGCGCGTGGAACGGGTGAAAGCCCTCCGCGGCCAGGTCGTCGGAGAGCTGCTGGATCCGGGGCTCGTGGGAGACCGCCGGGTACGGATAGGGCGCGCTGGCCGGCGGCTCGGTCGGATCCTCGCCCCGCGCGCCGTGCACCTGGTACATCGTCTCGGCCGCGGTGTAGTACGGCTCCATGTCCTGGTAGGAGATGGGCCAGGCCGGCGACAGGCCGTCATGGTGGCGCAGTTCGCCGAAGTCCTCGGCGCGCATCCGGTACAGCGCAGCTCCGTACAGCTTGGTGGCGCCTCCCACGAAGTAATGCACCTGCGGCTGGAAGAACGACTTGGCCTTCGGGTCATACCAGCTGTCCGGGGAGATGTAGCGGCCGTCGACGAACACGTCCACGGTGGACCAGTTCTCCGGCTCGCGGGGAAGCCAGTCGCCACGCTCGAGCAGCAGGATCCGCTTGCCCGAGGGGGCCAGGTGACGGGCCAGCGTGCCGCCGCCCGCCCCGGTCCCGATGATGATGACGTCGTAGTGTCCGTCCATGCCGAGTTCCTTTCCAGACCGGGCCAGCCCGCGATCAGGCGGTCCCGCTGATGATGGGGGTGACGGTTGCTGCCTGGGTCGCCTGGTCCGTTGCGGTCACCTCAGGGGTGATCTCTATTTGACTCCGCCGGGGAGCTGGTCGGCGCCGTCGCGGGAGCGCCCTCCGTGGGGCCAGCTTGCTCTGCGGCGTACGCGCGCACCAGCGGCATGTCGTCGATGGTGAAGGTCCGTTCCCGGCGGATGTCGCGGGTGAACGCGAACCACCAGCCGAGCACCGCGCCGATCCGGTTGCGGTAGCCGGTGAGGAAGCCGATGTGGATGAACAGCCAGACCCACCAGCCCACGAAGCCGCCGAAGTGCATCCTGCCCGCGGAGACCACGGCGCGCCCGCGGGAGATGTAGGCGGCCGAGCCCAGGTCATGGTAGCGGAACGGCTTGTCGAAGCTCTCCCCCCGAGCCAGATGGCCGACCTTGCGCCCGGCGTACAGCCCGGTCTGCATGGCGACCTCGGCCACCCCGGGCAGCTTGTCCAGGCACATCATGTCCCCGGCGACCAGGATCTCCGGGTGGCCGGGGATGGACAGATCCTTGCCGGGCACGATCCGCCCGGCCCGGTCCTGCTCCGCGCCGGTGGCCTTGGCCACCGCCGTGGCCAGCGGCGGCGCCTCGACGCCCGCGGTCCACAACACGTTCCACGTGTCGTACCGGGTCACCTTGCCGTCGTGATCCTTGACCTCCAGGCCGTTGCGGTCCACGTGGGTGACGATCGAGCCCATGTGCAGCTCGACGCCCGAGCTTGCCCAGGTCGCGGGCGGCCAGGGCGGACAGCTTGGGGCCGAACGCGGCCAGCGGGGCGCTCCCGCCGTCGAACAGCAGCACCCGGGCGTCCTCCGGCTTGATGTGCCGGTACTCGCTGCGCAGCGTCTTGGTCGCGACCTCGCGGATCTGCCCGGCCAGTTCCACGCCGGTCGGTCCCGCCCCCACCAGGGCGAAGGTGAGCCAGCGTTGGCGTTCGGCGGGGTCCTCCTCGGACTCGGCCATCTCGAACGCGCCGAACACCCGCCGCCGGATCTTCATGGCGTCCTCGATGGTCTTCATCCCGGGCGCGATCGGGGCGTACTCGTCGTGCCCGAAATAGGACTGCCGGACGCCGGCGGCCAGGATGAGGTAGTCGTAACCGAACTCGACCTGCCCGCCCAGCGGCCGCCGGGCCTGCACGCGCCGCCGGTCCGGATCGATGCCGTTCGCCTCGGCGATGACGAACTCGACGTTGGCGTGCTTCTTGAGCAGCTCCCGCAGCGGGGCGGCGATCTTCCCCTCGGACAAGATGCCGGTCGCGCACTGGTACAGCATCGGCTGGAACAGGTGATGCTCGGCCCGGTCGAGCAGGGTCACCTGAACCGGCGCGCGCCCCAGTGCCCGCGCGGCGAACAACCCGGCGAAGCCGCCGCCGACGATCACGACCTGACGGGGGCTGGATGCCTGGGTCATGGCTCAGCCTGCCGGGTCGTACCAGGTGTCCCGGCCGGGCAGCAGCCGCGCCGCCTCGCCGGGGCCCCAGCTGTCCCTGGCGTAGGGGTGCACCGGGACCGCGTTGCCGAGCACCGGATCGACGATCCGCCAGGCGGCCTCGACGGTGTCCTGGCGGGCGAACAGCCACCGGTCGCCGTCGAGGGCGGCGCCGATGAGCCGGTCGTAGGGTCGGATGTCCGATCCGGGCTCCTGGGCGAACGAAAGCTCCTGGGCCTGCGGCTCCCACCCGGCACCCGGCTTCTTGCCGTGTAGCGTGAGGCTGACCGCCGTCTCCGGCCAGATCCGGAATCTCAGCCTGTCCTCGGGAGCCATGGGCTCGACCCCGAACACGTCCTGCGGTGGCGCCTTGAAGGTGATGGTGACATCGGTGGCGGTGACCGGCATGCACTTACCCGCGCGGATCAGGATCGGCACGCCGGCCCAGCGCCAGGTGTCGGCGGCCAGCCGGACCGCGACGTAGGTTTCCACCGTCGACTTCGGGTCAACGCCGTCCACGTCGAGGTAACCCTCGTACTGGCCGCGTACCGTATTCTCCGGGGTCATCGGGCTCAGCGCGTTCACCACCTGCTGCTTGGCGTCCCGCCAGCCGGCCAGGCCGGTCCCGGTCGGCGGTTCGGCCAGCACGGTGGCCAGCACCTGCAGCATGTGGTTCTGCAGCACGTCACGGATGGCGCCGGTCCGGTCGTAGAACCGGCCACGGTCGGAGACGTCGAACGCCTCGGACATGGTGATCTGGATGCTGTGCACGTAGTTGCGGTTGAGCAGCGGCTCGATCACCGAGTTGGCGAACCGGACGAACAGCACGTTCTCCACCGGGTCGAAGGCCAGCCAGTCGTCGACCCGGAAGATGGCCTCCTCGGGGAAGTACTGGTGCATGGTGTCGTTGAGCTGCCGGGAGCTGGCCAGGTCGATGCCGAACGGCTTTTCCACCATGACCCGGGCGCCCCGGGCCCGGCCCGCGGCGGCGATCCCCTCGGCGATCCGGCCGAACAGCTGGGCCGGCACCTCCATGTAATACAAGATCCCCTGGCCGGCGCCGACCTGATCGGACATGGCCTTGTAGGTGGCCTCGTCGCCCAGGTCGCCGTCCACGTAGCGGAGCAGGCCGAGCATCTTTACGGCATCCGGGTCGGCCGGGTCCATGCCGTTGAGCTTCAGCGACGCTGTGGCGTAATCCCGGAACTGCTCCAGACCCCACCCGCTCTTGGCCACCCCGATCACCGGGACGTCCAGCACGCCGCGCTTGACCAGTCCCACCAGCGCGGGGAAGGTCTCCAGCTTGGCCAGGTCCCCGGTGGCGCCGAAGATCACCAGCGCGTCCACTTTGTCAGACATGTCATCCCTCCTGACGGATCGTCCTCATTAGATCGCGCCGCGGCTTGGGCTGACATCGTCCGCGGCGGGCGATTCGGCTCCGGAGGGCGGCGCGGCCGCCTGGAAATCGCTGACGCTGACCCGCTTGCGGAACACGTAGTAGGTCCAGGCCTGGTAGAGCAGGACCAGCGGCAGGAAGACGATGACGACGACGGTCATCGCCTTGAGCGAGTACGCGCCGGACGCCGTGTTGTGCACGGTGAGGTTGTAGGCCTTGCTGGTGGACGAGACCATCACGTTGGGGTACAGGTCCACGAAGATCGACAGGATGCAGGCCGCGATGGTGACCGCGGTGGCGGTGAAGGCGAAGCCGTCGCGGCGGTCGTAGACCAGCCAGACGGCGGCGATGGCGGCGAGGATGGCGAGTAGTTCGATCACGTTGAGGAAGAAGGTGGTGCCGGCCGTCACGTGGGTCCAGATGATGAAGCCGGTGACGGCGGCGGCGGTGACGGGGGCCACCCGGCGGGCGAGCTGCCAGGACCGGTCGCGGATGGCGCCGGTGGTCTTCAGGCACAGGAAGGTGGCGCCGTGCAGCAGGCAGATCAGGACGAACGTGACCCCGGTGAACACGGCGTAGGGCTGGAGCAGGTCCCAGAACGACCCGGTGTAGTTCTGGGCGGCGTTGATCGGGAGCCCGTGCAGCAGGTCGCCCAGGGCCACGCCGATCAGCAGCGGGGCCAGCAGGCTGCCGGTGGTCAGCAGGGCATCCCAGGTGCGGCGCCAGCGGGCCGCGTCGCGCTTGCCGCGGTACTCAAAGGCCACCCCGCGGACGATGAGCGAGGCCAGCAGCAGCACGATGGCCAGGTACAGGCCGGAGAACATGGTGGCGTACCAGCCGGGGAACGCGGCGAACATCGCGGCCCCGGCCACGATCAGCCAGACCTCGTTGCCGTCCCACAGCGGCCCGATCGTGTTGATGGCGGCCCGGCGGCCGGCGTCGTCCTGGCCGACCAGGCTGTGCAGCATGCCGACGCCGAAGTCGAAGCCCTCCAGGATGAAAAAGCCGGTCCACAAGATGGCGATGACGATGAACCAGAACGGGACGAGACTCATCGTGACCCCTTTTTAGTACTGGACGGCGGCCACCGGCGCGTCCGCGTCGGCCGCCGGGCGCGGGGGCGGGAGCTGCTGGCGGGAGTACCGCAGCATCAAGATCAGGTCGACGGTGCCCAAGGTGCCGTACAGCAGGATGAACCCGATCAGGCTGATCCACAGCCAGGTGACGCTGACCGTCGGGGAGATGCCGTTCTTGGTGAGCATGATGCCTTGGACGATCCACGGCTGCCGGCCGCTTTCGGTCAGCAGCCACCCCGCGGTGTTCATCACGAACGGCAGCACCGCCCCCCAGACCGCCACCCACAAGAACACCCGGGAGGTGGCAAGTTTCTTCCGCCGGATCAGCCACAGCCCCCACAGCGATATCAGCAGGACCAGGGCCCCCAGGTAGGCCATCGCCCGCATCGACCAGTACTGGATGAACACGTTCGGCACGTAGTTGCCGGGCCCGTACTGCTTGCTGTACTGGGCCTGCAGCGGGTCCAGCCCGACCACCTGCCCGTTCCAGTGGTTGGTGGCCAGCAGCGACAGCAGGTGCGGGATCGCGATGATCTGCGTCGGGGTCTGGTCGTTGTTCCCCCCGCCGATCTGGAACAGCGAGAACGAGCACGGCTGGCAGGTGGTCCACTGCGCCTCGGCCGCCGCGATCTTCATCGGCTGGTATCTGCCCTCGATGACACCGAGCTCATCGCCGACCAGCAGGGTGAACAAGATCGCCGGGACCAGGACGATCAGCGCCAGCCGCGCCGACCGGGTGAACACCGCCCGGTCCCCGCCGTGCCGCAGCTGCCACGCGGAGACCGCGAGCATGACCGCCGCGCCGGTGACCAGCGCGACAAACAAGACCTTGGCGTAGCCCCAGACGAACACCGGGTTGGTGAACAGCGCCCAGATGTCGTTCAGCTGCGGCTTGCCGTTGACCATGACATAGCCGACCGGATGCTGCATCCAGGAGTTGGCCGCCATGATGAACGCCCCCGACAGCACGCTGCCGAAGAAGACCGCCCAGATCGTCGCCAGGTGCACCCGGCGCGGCAGCTTGTCCCAGCCGAACAGCCACAACCCCAGGAACGTCGACTCCAGGAAGAACGCGGCCAGCCCCTCCATCGCCAGCGGCGCGCCGAAGACGTTACCGACCAGCCGCGAGTAGGCCCCCCAGTTCATCCCGAACTCGAACTCCTGCACGATGCCCGTCACCACGCCGATCGCGATGTTGATCACCAGCAGCGTGCCGAAGAACCTGGTCAGCCGCAGGTACTCATCGTTCTTGCTGCGGTACCACGCGGTCTGCAGCAGCGCGGTCAAGAAGGCCAGCCCGATCGTGACCGGGACGAAGAAGAAATGGTTGATCGAAGTGAACGCGAACTGCACCCGGGCGAGGTCGGTACTCGTCATAGCCACCGATCATGCGGCCTCGCCGCCGACCGGGCCTCATCCGTGCCGGGTGGTGCCGGCCAGGGTGCGGCGGGGTGAGCATGCCCTCGTGACCGCGCCGTCGTGGCTGCGTACCCTCCGGGGAATCGAACACGACCTGGCCGGTTCCGATCCGGGCCTGGACGCGCTCTTCCGGTCGTTCGCCCGGTGTACCGGCGGCTGCGACATGTCCTGGGTGGAAAAGGTCGGCCGCAAGCGGTTCCTGCTGTTCGGCCGGCGACGCCAGCGGACGCTGGCCGAGCGGATGAAGGACTGGTGCGCCGAGAACTGGACGGATCCATGACGACCAACCAGGTCTTGCTCGGCGTGGGCCTCATCGTCGCGCTCGCGGTCGGGTCGCAGGTACTCGCCAGCCGCCTGAAGATCCCCGCCATCATCATCCTGCTGCCGGTCGGCTTCACCGCGGGCGCGATCACCACCGACGTCAACCCCCAGCGCCTGCTGGGAGCCACATTCCAGCCGCTGGTGTCGCTGGCGGTGGCCGTCATCCTCTACGACGCGGGCATATCGCTGGACCTGCGCAAGCTGCACGGGCACACGCGGCGGGTCGTGGTCCGGCTGATCGCGATGGGCGTGCCTGTCACCCTGGTCTTCGGGGCCGTATTCGCGAGCCTGCTGCTGGGCATGTCGAGGCAGGCGGCCGTGATGACGGGGGCCATCCTGGTGGTGTCGGGTCCGACCGTAGTCGGGCCGCTGCTGGGGTTCATTCGTCCTACCGAACGACTCCAGCGCGTGCTCTCCTGGGAAGGGTCACTGATCGACCCGGTGGGCGGCATCCTCGGCGCGGTCGTCTTCCACGCCGTGGTGGCGAGCACCCGGCGCGGGTCTCGGCTACCAGCTGGGGCAGTTCCTCCTCGGTATCAGCGTGGGCCTGGCGGGCGGCGTCGTCGGCATCGCCCTGCTGTGGCTCCTGCTGCGCAAGCTACGGCTCGGTGAGGTGCTCGGCACCAGCGCTCAGCTGGCGTCGGTGGTCGCCGTGGCCGCCGGGTGCGACATCGTCCGCGATGACGCCGGGCTCATCGCCGCCATCGTCATGGGCCTGGCCGTCGCCAACCTGCACGGGTTCGACGTCTCGGCCCGGCGGCCGTTCTTCGAGACCCTGGTCCAGCTGGTCATCGGCGTGCTCTTCGTCGCCATCTCGGCCACCGTCACCCCGGCGTCGCTGCGCCATCTGGTGCTGCCGACGCTGGGGCTGGCCGCGGTCCTGGTGCTGATCACCCGGCCGCTGGTGGGCTGGCTGGCCACGGCCCGGACCGACATGAGCACGGGGGAGCGCCTGTTCACCGGGTGGATGGCCCCGCGCGGCATCGTCGCGGCGGCGACCGCCTCGACGTTCTCCGCCGGGCTCATCGCCCGGCACATCGGGGGCGCGGCCAAGATCCTGCCGGTCACGTTCCTGGTCATCGTCGTCACCGTGGCCGTGTACGGCCTGACCGCGGTGCCGGTGGCCAGGCGGCTCGGCGTCACCCGTCCGGCCCGCACCCGGCCGCTGCTGGTGGGCGGCGACGACTGGGTCGTCGACCTCGGCCGGGCGCTCCGGTCGCTGGGCCTGGAGGTCCTGATGTGGGCCGGCTTCGACGAGCAGCGGCAGCAGATCAAGCAGGCGGGCCTGGAACTGGCGCCCGGCGAGATGCTGGCCGCGGCCACCGGCCGGGGCGCGCAACTCGAGGGCATCACCGCGGTCCTGCTTCTCACCGGCGAGGACGACTTCAACGCGCTGGGGTCCACCGTGCTGGAGGGCAGCGTGGCGGGGCCGGTCTACCGGCTCGGAGCACGCCAGCCCAGTCACGGCGTGGTGGCCCCCTACACCGGCGGCGAGACGTTGTTCGACGTCGCAGCTGACCCGGTACGAGCTCGGTCGGCGCTACGCGGACGGCGCGCGGATCTGCCTGCGGCCCGCCGACGGAGGGGACCCCAAAACCCCGGCCGACGGCAGCCTGCTGTTCCTGGTCCGGGCCGACGGCAGGCTCGCCCCCGTCACCAGGTCCGGCCCGCCGGAACCAGAGGCCGGGGACACCATGGTCCTGCTCAGGCCGGGCCCGCTCTAGGGTGTCTCTTTCATCCGCCGGGGAGGATGCTTCCGCAGACGGCATGAGGTGGGATCAGCGGTAAGCCTCCATAACCACGGCCCGGTACCGCGGGCGAGGAGATGAAATGACAGCCAATATTGAACGACGTCGGAACGATCCCAGCGAACAGGAAGCCATTTCGTCGGAACGCGGCGACGGACAAGCGCGGGAGGCGCGGGCGAGTCGTGAGCATCGCTTGATCGTGCTTGGGATCGGACTGGAGGCGTTGCTAAATCTCCTGCGGAACCCCCGATTTCAGCGGAATGTGATCACGGGATTGATTGGGTTGGCGGCTCTTGCCCGCCTTTCCCGGGAAAGCCAGGCGCGCAGCCTCGCGCGCCTAGCCGCCTGGGACAAGAAGCAGAACCTGCGCCGTCAGCGCAACGCTGGGAGTCGGAGCCGCGGGTGAGCGCGCTCGCGCCTCGACCGAGCAAGGCCCGCCTCCTCCTGGGCACGTGACCGCTTATTCCTCGGAGCCGAGGTAGCTCCAGGCGGGCGGGAATTGCCCGATGCCTATAGTGCGGCAGACCTTCTGGGCCGCCATGCTGACCGCCTCGGTGAAAGTCGGGAACGCGAATTGCATCTCGGCGAGCCGCTCGACGTTCATGCCCGCGCGCATGGCGGTCGCCACGACCTGCACGGTTTCCGCTGAGTATTCGCCTAGCACGTGGGCGCCGAGAATGGCGTGGCTGTGCCGGTCGGCGATGAGCTTGCAGAAGCCGTCGGGATGGCCGTCGGCCACCGGCCGGACGAGGTCGTCATACCAGGCGGTCCCCACGGCGATGTCGTACTCACCGGCGGCTTGGTCCTCGGTCATGCCGACCGAGCCGTACTCGGGGTCGGTGAAGCTGCCGGTGGGCACCACGTCGTATTCAAGCTGGCGGGTGGATCCGCGGACGGCGTTCCACGCCGCGATGCGCCCTTCGAGCCTGGCGGTCTGGACCAGCTTGGAGCGGCCGTTGACGTCGCCGGCGGCGAAGATGTGCTCGACGTTGGTCCTCAGGTATTCATCGACCGGGATGGCTCGCGGGTTGCTGCTGACTCCGGCGGCGTTGAGGTCCAGGTGCCGGAGGTTGGCAGGCCAGCCGACTGCGGCGAACACGGCGTCCGCCTCTGCGTGTTCGGCCTGGCCGCCGCGGGCGAACTGGATAGTGACCTGCTCGCCGTGGCGTTCCAGGGCCTGGACCGTCGCGCCGGTGTTCAGCTTGATGCCTCTGGCCTCGAACGCCTGGCCCAGCGCCGCGGAAATGCTGGCGTCGGCGGTCGGCACCAGCCGGGGGCCTGCTTCGATGAGCCGGACATCGGCCCCGAGGTCGGCGAAGATCGAGGCGATCTGGCAGCCGGTGTCGGCTCCGCCGATGACCGTGACCGTGCGCGGCAGGGCTTTGAGGGTCCAAATGTCCTGGTAGGTCAGTGCGAGCTCGCCGCCAGGGACCGGCAGCGGGGCCGCCCGGCAGCCGACCGCGATGACGATGCGGTCCGCGCGCCAGCTGCGCCCGCTCTCGGCGTGAACGGTGTGCGGATCGGTGAACCGTACCGGGCCGAGGTGCTCGGCCAAGTCGATCCCGTTGTGACGCAGGTGTCCAGCGAGGTCCTTCTTGTCGTGGGCGTAGCGGGCGACCCGGGCGCAGTTGGCCAGGATGGCGTCGAGTTTAGGTACCGGCCGGGGGCCTTCGAGGCCGAAGCGCTCCCACGAGGACCAGTCCCTGGCCAGCCGCGCGGCTCGGGCCAGGGTGCGGACCGGCGTCGGCCCGTGGTTCAGGCTGGTCCCCCCGATCTGCTCAGCCTCGAGCAGCGTGACGTCGGCGCCCAGCTCCCGTGCCTGGATCGCGGCCGTGGCGCCCGCCGGGCCGCCGCCCACCACCAGCACCCTCATGACACCGCCTGGACGGAGACGGCCCGGCCGAGGCCGCTGCTGCCGATGGGCCTGAGGATGGCCCGAGCGGGCGCCCCGTCGCTCCCATGCAGTTTCACCGGCAGGCAGATCATCTCGTACCGGCCGCCGATGACCGGTGACAGGTCGAGTCCCTCGATGATCCAGATTCCGGCTTCGAGCAAGATCTTGTGGATCTTGGCCCCGTCGGAGAGGTACCCGCCCACGGACAAGTAGTCGATCCCGACGGTCCGCACCTTCGTCTCGGCCAGGAGCATGGCGGCCTGCTCGGAGATGCTCACGAAATCTTCGACGAAGCTGCCGCTTTGCCAGCACAGGACTGAATTAGAGGTCCGGAACAGCACGCGCTCGCCGGGCTGCAATACGTGTTTTCTTAGCTCATCGGCGGTGATCTCGCGAGGATGCTCGATTTCGATCACCCGGGCCTCGCCCATGGTCGCGGTCAACGGCATCTCATCCAACCCGCCCGCCCCATGAATGAAATGCACAGGACCGTCCATGTGCGTACCACTATGCACTCCCATGGCCAGGTGGGAGACATTGCACGCGTCACCGCGCCCAGTGTCCAGCACCCGCTCGAGAACGATCGGCGGATTGTCGGGCCAGTGCGGCATGCCATGCCGGACGGTCACCGACACGTCGATCCAGTCTGTCATCTCAAGGTGCGACACGATGGCCTCCGAACGATCGCTCGCGTGGAGGCTAACGTGAGCGCATCACCTGCATTTCACTCCCGCCGGGTGATATTCAGTGCGGGACGTGCGCGATGATTCCCTCCAGGGCCAAGCCGTCGAGGACCAGCTGCACGGCGATCGCGGCGATCAAGAAACCGAAGACCTTCTCGGTGACCAGCATGCGATTTTCGTCCAGCTTCTCACTCACCCGGTTGGCCAACCGGAACACCACCACGTCCAGCAGGAGGACGAACACCAGGATGCCGAACTCCACGGCGAAAACACTCAGTGACTCCGCGTCGGCGGAGATCGTCATCAGGCCGACAATGCCCACCGGGTTGAGCAGGTAAGGCACGGCCAGCGGGTACTGCGCCAGCTGCATCGGGTCTTTGTCAGCGGTGTGCTGGCTGCTGGCGGGCGGACCGAGCACCATCCACACCGCCAGCACGAGCAAGATCACCCCACCTGCTATCGACAGCGATCCGATCGTGAAGTGCAGCAATTTACGCAACAGCTCGCCCAGCACCATGAGTATCACAGCCACTGACGCCGCGGTGACCAGCATCTTGCGCAGCACGCGCTGCTTGGCGGTGCGATCAAGGGCCGCCGTGATTTCCAGGAACGGCACCAGCGCGAGTTTTGGCCCGATGCCGATCAGCAGCACCAGGAACGTGTCGATCGCACCGGCCGCGGTGATCGATGTCTGATCCACAGTCCATTAATCCGCCGGCCATCACCGGCCGTCGTCATCCGCCATGGGTGAGGCCCCGCACGCCGGGCGCTTCCACTATGGGTTCGTGACGCCCAGCCCAGGAGGTGCCCCATGTCTGCCATCGGCGGTGAGCCTGGACCGGGAACCGAGAGCCACGAGCTCAGCCCGGACGAGCGAGCCGAACTAGAACGCCTGCGCGCTGAGACAGCCGAACTAGAACGCCTGCGCGCTGAGACAGCCGAACTCCACAGCCAGGGCGTAGCCCGCCGTCGGCGCATCGGCTGGCGGACCCCCGTGGCCATCGTGCTGATCGTGCTCGGCTGCGTGCTGGCTCCGGTCGCCGTGCTCGGCGTCTGGGCCGGCAACCAGGTTTCCGATACCGGCCAGTGGGTGGCGACGGTGCAGCCGCTGATCCGCGACCCGGCGATCCAGAACGTCCTGACCGACAAGATCACGAACCAGATAACCAGCCAGCTGAACCTGACCGGGAACATCAACCAGGCCGCCGCCCAGCTCAACAGCAAGGGGCTGACCCGGATCGGCTCGCTGCTCACCACGTTCGGTCCGCAGATCGTCAGCTCGGTGACCGGCTTCGTCCACAGCACCGTGCACTCGGTCATCGCCAGCCCGGCCATGGCCAATGCCTGGGTGCAGGTCAACACCGTCGCGCATCAGTCGCTGGTCAATTTGCTCTCCGGGCGGGGCAACGGTGCCCTCAGCACGAGCAACGGCCAGATCGTGCTCAACCTGGGGCCCCTCATCACCGTGGCCAAGCAGGATCTGGTGGCGCGCGGGTTCTCGCTGGCCAACAGCATCCCGAATATCAATCCGACCGTGGCGCTGTTCGAGGCCAAGAATCTCGGGAAGGCACAGTCCGGCTACCGGCTGGTCAGCGACCTGCCGATCATTGCGCCCATCGTGGTGCTCGTTGTCCTCGGCGCCGGGGTGTTCGTGGCCCGGGGCCGCCTGGCGGGCCCTGGTCGGAGCCGGGCTCGGCCTCGCCGCTTCCATGCTGGTCCTGGCCATCGGCTTGCTGATCGCCAGGAGCATCTACCTCAGCAGCGTCCCCAGCAGCGTCCTGCCCAGCGATGCCGCGGCCGCCGCCTACGACGCGTTCGTGCACTTCCTCAAGGTCGGGCTCCGTGTCGTGCTGGCGGTCGGCCTCGTCGTCGCCCTCGGGGCGTTCTTCACCGGTCCCTCTCGTACGGCCGTCGCCACGCGTTCCGGCCTGAAGTCGGGGATGGAGCGGATCAGGAACTTCGGCGAGCGCCGCGGGGTATCGGCCGGCCCGGTCGGCCGGTGGACGTACCTGCACCGCAGGATCCTGCGCGTCTCCGCGGTGGCCCTCGTCGGCCTGATCTTCGTCTTCTGGGGTCAGCCCACCGCGGTGGTCGTCATCGTCCTCGTCGTCGTCTTGCTGGTCCTCCTCGGGTTGATCGAGCTGATCGGCAGGCCGGCCGCGGTGCCCGAGACCGCGGGCCAGACCTAGGCCCGGCTCATCCGCGGCGGGTGACGCCATATGGACGGAGCCAACGCCATTGTTCGACTCAGCGGTGCGGTGCGGCTGCCCGTCCGCGTTGCCACGAAAGGATACTGACCATGACCATCCCAGCCAACGTAGACGTCAGCGACGACGCCCGAGACCTGTTCGTCGCCCTGGCCACGGGCGACCCCGACGTTCTGGGGGCCGGGCTCGAAGCGCGGACCGAGTTCCAGGTCCGGAGCGGCCTCGACTCGCGCAGCTACGCCCTGGTCAAGATCGCCGCGCTGATTGCGATGGACGCGCCCCCCGCCTCGTACGTCTGGCAGGTGGCCAACGCGCTCCAAGAAGGAGCCAGCCCGGAAGACATTCTCGGCATTCTGATCGCCGTCGCGCCGCAGGTCGGCGGGCCCAGGATCGTGGCCGCCGCGCCCGAGATCATGGTCGCGCTCGGCCTGACCCTGCCCGACGGCATGTAGCCCGGCAACCACGAGGAGGCAGCGATGTTCGTTCGGCGACGCCCGTTGTTGCGCGCGGCCGCGGTGGGCGGCGGTGCGTACATGGTGGGTAAGAGCACGGCTCGGCGCCAGGCCGAGCAGTCCCAGATGGAGGCGGAGCAGGACCAGCGCATCAGCGATCTGGAACAGCAGCAGGCGCCGCCCCCGCCAGCGGCCCCTGCTCCGGCGGCGGCCCCTGCTCCGGCATCGTCGGCCATGATCGACCAGCTGAACCAGCTGGCGACGCTGCACCAGCAGGGCGTGCTATCCGACGACGAATTCACCGCCGCCAAGGCCAAGCTGTTCGGTACCTGAGCCCGTCCGGTCCGTGCGCCGCCAAGCCGGCAAACCCGTTTCAGCCCAGGCCCTCTCGGTCTGCCGTAGAGGACACGGCGGTGAACGGAGCAGGCAGCGCGGAGGTGGCCGCCGCCTCCAGAAGACCTCGCTGACGGGCGATGGCGTCCTGCCGCTCTGCCGGGAGGGTGGATTCGAGCTCGTCGAGTACCGCGCGTAGGCGCCGGACCACCTGAGGCGCGTCGGCGCCGTAACGGATGATCTCGGTCAGGGAGAGCACGAGCAGGCTGTCGAAGTTCCGCAGCTTCCGCTTGACCCGCACCGTGCCGCGGGAGTCGACCCGCAGGCCGGTCGGATCGAGCCGGTTGCCCGTGATGGCCAGGAGGTCGCTGATGCGGTCGATGGCCTGTACTCCCGTGGTCGGATCGTTCACGGCCGGCGACAGCGCGCGTATGGCGATATCGACGAGCTGGCGGAAGCCGAACGCCGGGTCCTGCACGAACGTGCGTTCTCCGCGGATGAGGAAGAACCCGGTGACATCGCGGTCGTGGAGGTCCCCGCCGTGCACCAGCGCAACGGGGGTGCCGTGAGCCAGGTACTCGCCCACGCCTACGGCGAGCTCGAGCCAGCACTCGTTCCGTCGGCACAGTTCGGCCAGGCCGTGCAGGTCCGTGGCCGTAATGACGCCCTGCTCTTTGCCCTCGGCACGCCATGGCGAGGCCCGATCACCGTGAGCGGGCAACCCATCGACAACGTTGTCCAAGACCTGAACGCCGGCTATTTTCACCCATGACCTATCACCCACCGGGGATGAGCGGATCGTCGTCGGCGGCATCCGTGAACGACGCGGTGACCTCCTGCTCCGGCCGGCGCACCTCCATCTCCGCCAGCCGCCGCAGCACCAGGCGGTCCGCCCGGGTCAGCGGCGGCTGGGTCACCGAGCGGGGCCACAGGCGGTAGCGCAGCACCACGTTGATCTCGGCGGCCCAGAGCACCGTCTGCGAGCCGAGGTACAGCCAGGACAGCAGGGTGATGACCACGGCGAAGACACCGTAGGTAGGGCTGGCGTTCCGCAGCCCCCGGGCGACGTACCAGGTCCCGATCAGCTGCAGGGCCTCCCAGAACACCGTGGCGACCAGCGCGCCGACGGCCACCTCGCCGGCCCGCAGCGGCTCGGCAGTGAGCACCATGAAGGCGATCAGGAACAGCCCGAGGTTCACCAGGGCCCCGCCGACGACCGCGACCGCCGTGACGGCCCAGCCGTGCGCGACGGCGGTGGCAAACGTGGCCAGCGCCACCGAGGACACCGAGGCCAGCCCGAGCAGGCCGATCACGGCGAGGGTGCGGGCGTATCGCGTCCAGAGGCTGGGCCAGTGGACGTACGGGATGTTCCAGACGGTGTTCATCGCGTTCTGGGCGGCGAAGCCGACCCCGAGGCTTCCGTACAGGGTGCCGACGATGCCGATCGCCAGCGCCACCCCGTTGCCCTGGAGCGGATGCACTTCCGAACGCAGGTCCGTCCCGATGACCGGGACGTTCCCGAGGGCCGAGTCGATCAACTGCTCCCGGAGCGCCGGGTCGCCCGAGAGCACGAAGCCGAGGATGGTCGCCAGCAGCAGCAGGAGGGGGAAGAGCGCGAACAGGCCGTAGTAGGCCATCAGCGCCGCCTTGCCGCCCGCCTGGTCGTTGCCGAACTTCTGGGCCACGGCCCACGGGAAGGCGAGGACGGCGTGCCGCTGCTGGAACCGGTCGGCCCGGCGGACCTGCCGCTCGATCCAGCCGATCTGCGCCAAAGTGCCCGTCAGCGGTAGCGGCGGGACGGCAGGACAGCCCCGATCAGCCACAAGAACGGGAGCACGAAGCCGACCAGGCCCAGGATCCAGTGCCCCTTGCGGAAGCTGAGGAGGGCGAGCGTAATGAACAGCACCACGTAGATGGCGGACAAGAGAATAGCCAGGCCTAGTCCTGACATGATCACATCTCCTTAGCTGAATTCCTGGTCACGGGACCGGAGCGCGCGCAGCGACGACTCGAAGGCGGACAGCCGGCTGCGGACCACGTCGGCCTGCTGCGGGCCGGCGCCGCCGGGCGCCCGTTCGGCATCCATCGCCGAACGGGCCGCCTGCAGCGAAGCGAGCACGTCCGCGATCCTGGCCTGGTCGCCGGGATCCGGGGCCGCCTCGCGCAGCGCGTACAGCGTCTGCGCGAGATCGTCCGCGCGCCGCTGGATGTCAGACCACCGTGCGCGGGCGTCGCCGGCGGCCAGGTCACCCTGCGTTTCCGCCACGCTCATCGCGTCGTGCAGGGCCGAGCCCTTCGCGTACGCGTCGATGAGCTTGGACTGCCAGCCGGCCGCGGTCGCCGAGCGGCGCCGGCCCGACCGGGCGATCCAGGTGATCAGGCCGGCCAGGACCAGGACGCCCAGCAGCACCCACAGCCAGATGAGGTTGGTCCCTGAGCCGCCAGAGGGGGCCGCGGTCGGCGATGTGGTCGGCGCCGGGGTGCTGGCACTCGCGGTCGAAGGCGCGGCGGTGGCACTCGCGGTCGAAGGCGCGGCGGTGGCGGTGGCGGTCACCGTGGTGATAGCCGTCGAGGGCACCGCGGTGGGAGTCGTGGTACCAGCCGGGGTCGTCGTCGTGCCCGCGGTCGCCGAACTCGCCGCCGTCTTGCTGGCCACGCTGCCGATCGCGCTCTGGGCGGCGCTTCCGCATCCCGCCGCCAGGCATCCGGCGGCCAGGATCGCCACCATAAGGAGAAAGGCTCTGCTTGTGCACCGCATGTTGGCGATGATCCGCTGACCGCGCCGCCCGGGCCTCATCCGCCAGGGAGGACTTTGCGGTCAGCACCATCCCCGCTGGGTGAGGGCGACTCCGGGGATGCGGCCCACCATGTCCGTATGCACCTAGCCATTCGCCCGGCTGCGGCCGCTCGCCGGGCTACGGCCGCGTCCGGCCGCTGGCTGCGCTCCGTCCGGCCGGAGCGCGCTCATCTGCGCGCGGACATGATCGCAGGGCTTCCCGGCGCGATCGGCAGCGTGCCCGACGGGATGGCGGCCGCCGTCCTGGTCGGAGTGAACCCGGCGCAGGGACTGTACGCGAGCTTCGCCGGGCCCATTGTCGGCGGCCTCAGCTCCAACACCCGGATGATGGTGATCACCACGACCTCCGCGGCCGCGCTGGCCGCGGGCTCGGCCCTGCAGGGCATCCCGGCGGACCGGCGCCCGGCGGCTGTCCCGCTGCTGGTGATCATGGTCGGTATCGCCCTGGTCGCCGCCGGGATCGCGCGCCTCGGCCGCTACGTCAGGTTCGTCTCGTACTCGGTCATGATCGGGTTCCTGACCGGTATCGCGGTCAACATCGTGTGCGGCCAGCTCGCCGACCTCACCGGGGCTCCCGCGCGCGGCGCCTTCCCGCTGGCCAAGGCCGTCGACGTGCTCGTCCACCCGGCGGCCATCGTCCCTGCGTCCCTGCTGGCCGGGCTGGGCGCGCTCGCGATCCTGGTAGGTCTGTCCCGGACTCGCCTAAGAGCGCTCAGTGCGCTGCTCGCCCTGGTGCTCCCCAGCGTGGCGGTGGCGCTCGCGGGCGCGGACCGGGTGGCCCGGGTGGGCGACCAGGGGGACCTGCCCCGGGGCGTCCCGCTGCCGCACCTGCCCGACGTCAGGTTCCTGTCGTTCGGCATGGTCGCCGGCGCCCTGGCCATCGCGGCCATCATCCTCGTCCAGGGCGCCGGGGTCGCCGAGGCCGCGCCGAACCCCGGCGACGCCAGGCCCAATCCCAACCAGGACATCATCGCCCAGGGAGCAGGCAACCTGGCCTCGGGCTTCCTGCGCGGCATCGCCGTCGGCGGCTCGGTCGGCCAGACCGCGCTGAACGTCACCGCCGGCGCCAAGACCCGGTGGGCCGCGATATGGTCCGGCCTCTGGATGCTGATCATTCTCCTGATCTTCTCCGGGCTCGTCGCGAAGATCGCGGTTCCGGTTCTCGGCGCCATCCTCATCTTCGCGGCCGTCGGCTCCTTGCGCCTGGCCGAGGTACGCACCATCTTGCGCACCGGGCGCATCTCACAGGTCGTCGTCATCACGACGTTCACAGTCACGTTGTTCCTGCCGGTCGCCGCGGCCGTCGGCATCGGAGTGGCCTTGTCCCTGCTGCTCCAGCTCAACCAGGAAGCCATGGACCTCGCCGTGGTCGAGCTCGTCCCCACCGACGACGGGCGCTTCCGCGAGCAAAAGCCTCCGGCGGTCCTGACCAGCGGCCACGCCACGATTCTCGACGTCTACGGCAGCCTGCTCTACGCGGGCGCGCGTACCCTGCAGGTGCGCCTGCCCGATCCGGGCGGGGCCCGCTCGCCGGTCGTCGTGCTGAGGCTGAGAGGCCGCACTTCCCTCGGCGCGACGTTCATCAAGGTGATGGCCGACTACGCCAGCCAGCTTGACACCTCAGGTGGCCGGCTGTACCTCAGCGGCCTCGACCCCAGCCTCACCGAGCAACTCCGGCGCACGGGGCACGTCGACGGCCCGGTCCGCGCCTTCGAGGCGACGCCGATCGTCGGCGAGTCCACCCGGGCGGCCTACCTCGACGCCGAGGCCTGGCTGGTCAAAGCGCACGGCGGAGGAGAAGCGCACGGCGGAGGAGAAGCGCACGGCGGAGGAGAAGCGCACGGCGGGTGATCATCACCCGTCGGGAAGCTGACGACCGGAAACGAGCTTGGCGCTCATCTTGACCGTCTTGACCGCGCCCGTCGCGCCCGCCTGCAAGGTCAGGCCCACGGCGAAGAAGATGACGCCGAGGACGAAGATGGCCAGCGTACTTGAGCCAAGCATGAGCAGCCCGACGCGACCCAGGGCGTAAGGAGGCGTGCAGACCACCGCTCCGACCGCCCCGCCCACGACGCTCGCCACCAGCTTGTCACGTTTCGAGAGGGTGGTCTTCATCCCGATGAGCCGGGACGGAATGGCGACGTAGGAGACCATCATGATGCCCACGACGATGCTGAGGGAGAATCCGAACCAGAACACCCCCCAGCGCGCCACGACCACCGTCGCCAGGCCGAGGAGAATGCCGACGACCGCGCCGGACGCCAGCACGGTGAGCAGATGCGGCCGAGTCTGGGTAAATGCGGGCCGGATCTGTGGTCGGCCCGGCTGAACGATCGCGAACGCGAACACGGCGTTCAGGTAGAAGCTCGCCGCGGTGAGGATGGCCACGCCGGTGACGAGCGGGATCACGACGGTCGGCCCCATCAGCACGTGGAACGACTTGCCGCGCAGCACGTGAAGCTTCAGGTCGTACATGGCGGCCCAGATCCACATCGCGGGCAGGACCTGGATCAGGGTCAGCCGCCAGTTGGTGAGCAGCAGCTTCACTCCGTCGAAGAGCATCGCGAAGGCGCCCACGGCGAAGGCCAGCGGAGCGAGCCACGGCCGGGCGCGGCTCAGCCGCAGAACCATCTCGTTCACGGCCGCCTGGTCGCTGTCCCTGACGGCCTGGATGAACTGGGCCATCTGCGCGCGCGTGACGCGCCGCCGCCGCGACGGCCGCGCGTTCCTTTTGATTGCCACAGCGGTCCGAGGATAAGCCTGGCCGATGGCCGGGCCACCTCATCCTCACCGGGTGAGGCGGCCACCGGCCCTCAGCGGCATCGTCGAGTGCATAGCTGAGAGGAGCCGGTCATGGCTGGACTGACAGCGGAGGCGCCCGCCCGGAACGTGGGGCGGTACCAACTCGATACCGAGACGGGACGGCTCACTCCCGCCGAGCGCGCCGCCCGGGGCAAGGCCGCGCGGGCCGAGGTGCCGCGTGAAAGCCATGCGATGTTCGACCCGCCACCGGACCGGCCCGACCCGATCGGCCTGCTGGAACAGCAGGCAATAACCCGGGTACCAGAGCTCGTCCCTGTCCGGTGGGGCCGGATGATGGTGTCCCCGTTCACCTACTACCGCGGCGCGGCCCTGCCGATGGCCAGCGACCTGGCCACGACGCCGGTGTCCGGCCTGGCCGTCCAGGCCTGCGGCGACGCGCACCTGTCCAACTTCGGCCTGTTCGGCTCGGCCGAACGGCGCCTGATGTTCGACGTCAACGACTTCGACGAGACCCTGCCCGGCCCGTGGGAGTGGGACGTCAAGCGGCTCGCGGCCAGCCTGGAAGTCGCCGGCCGGGACAACGGGCTCCCGGCCAAGCAGCGCCGCGAGATCATCACGGCCGGCGTGGCCCGCTACCGGCAGGCCATGCGGCAGTTCGCCGCGATGACCAACCTGGACGTCTGGTATGCGCACATGGACGTCAACGAGCTGCGCGCCGACCTGGACTCCCAGCTCAGGGCGCGGCAGCGCAAGCTGATGGACAAGGGCCTGGCCAAGGCGCGGACCAGGGACAGCATGGAGCAACTGAGCAAGCTGACCCAGATCGTCGACGGCCGCCCGCGGATCATCTCCGACCCGCCCGTGGTCGTCCCGATCGAAGATCTGCTCTCCACGGGGAAAGAACGGCTGAGTATCCAGGACGAGGTCACCAGCCTCATCGCCAAGTACCAGCGCACGCTAGAGACCGACCGCCGGTACCTGCTCCAGCAGTACGAGTTCTGCGACATGGCCCGCAAGGTCGTAGGCGTCGGCAGCGTCGGAACGCGCTGCTGGATCGCGCTGATGCTCGGCCGCGACGACTCCGATCCCCTCTTCCTGCAGGTCAAGGAGGCCGAGGCGTCGGTGCTCAGCCGGTACGTCGGCGCCAGCAAGTACGCCAACCAGGGCCAGCGGGTCGTCGCCGGGCAGCGGCTGATGCAGGCGGCGGGTGACATCTTCCTGGGCTGGCAGCACATCGAGGCGGGGCTGGACGGCCGGGCCAGAGACTTCTACGTCAGGCAACTACGGGACTGGAAGTTCTCCGTCGAGATCGCGACCTTGCGTCCGGAGGGGTTGCAGATTTACGCCGGAATGTGCGGCTGGACCCTGGCCCGGGCGCACGCCCGCTCCGGCGACCGCATCGCCATCGCCGCCTACCTGGGCGGCTCGGACGTCTTCGACCGCGCCATCGCCCAGTTCGCCGTCGCGTACGCCGACCAGAACGAACGTGACCACCAGTCCCTGGTCGACGCGGTGAAGTCCGGCCGGATAACCGCCGAGCAAGGCGTGTGACCGCTCAGGACGTCCGCCAGCCGCCCAAGGCCGGCGAGAGCCGCTGGCCGATGGCGCTGGCCGTGCTGGCCGCCGGAGGCCTCCGCGCCGGCCTGCCGTCCCAGCTCAGGAACGGAGATACCCGCTGGGCGTTCATCGTGGTCGTCGTCGCGCTGCTGGCCGTACTGGTCGTCGGCGACCCGGGCCGGATCGACCGCGACTCGACCTGGCTCCGCGTGATGACGGGAACGCTGATCGGCCTGATCTCCGCCGTGAACGCCGCCGCCGCGGCGCGCCTGGTGGCCGGGATCATCGGCGCGGTGAAGTTCAGCACCGACGCCAACCTGCTGCTGGCCAGCGGCGGCGCGATCTGGCTCAGCAATGTCATCACCTTCGGCCTGTGGTACTGGGATCTCGATCGCGGCGGCGCGGCCGCGCGTGCACGCGGATCGGGCCCTCGGCCCGCCTTCGTGTTCCCCGAGATGGTCAACACCGAGTACGTGGGTCCCGGCTGGTATCCGAAGTTCCTGGACTACCTCAGCCTCTCGTTCACCACCGCGATGGCGTTCAGTCCGACGGACGTCTCGGCCATCAAACCCTGGGCCAAGCTCATGATGATGGCCGAGGAGGTGATCTCGCTGCTAGTCGCGATCCTCGTCGTCTCCAGGGCCGTCAACATCCTCAGGTAGCCGGCGGCCAGGCGGCGCCGGGCGCGCCGGTCCCCGGTACGCGGTGACGAGGCGGGCGACCAGGGTGGCCATGAACACCTGGCCGGTCAGCGCCTCCAGGACGGCGATGGAGCGGCCGCCGCTCTCGGCCGCGGTGAAGTCCCCGTACCCGAGGGTGGTCAAGGTGGTGAAGCTGAAGTACTGGGTTGTCTGGGTGTTGGCGGGCTGGTGGCCGGCGAAGAAGTCAGACTCACTCAGGTGCTCGGCGGCGGTATAGCCGGAGGCGAACATCAGCCCGATGATCAGGTAGGCGCTCAGGGCGCCGTAGATGCTCTGTATCGTGACCTCGGGCTTGGCCAGGATCCGGCGCACGACCACGACCACGGCCGTCAGCAGTAGCAGGGCCTTCCACAGATCCTCGGCCGCCTTTCCGGTCCCGCCGCCGGACAGCGATGTCCAGTACGTCACGCCGGTGCCGGCCACCGCGACGGCTCCTATGACCGCCGGCCAGCGGCCGGGCAGCGTCGACGTGCGCAGCGCTATCAGCAGGACCCCGGCGAACAGGACAACCTGCAACTCGGTAGCCAGCTTCGCGCCGCTGAACGCGGTGAGCAGGTAGGTCCCGACGAGGACCGCAAGCAGCAGGCCGTACCGGCCGCCACCTCCTGGCGGTCCGGTACGGCCGCGGCCCCACCGTCCGGCTAGCCGGAACGTGATGCCGGTGTCATGGTCAGCCCGGGGCGGACCAGTCGGCATGATGACGAGGTGCTCAGCTGGCACCCCCGCCGTGCAGGGCGTCCTGGAGCTCCGCCTCGCCCTCCTTGGACAGCGAGGTCTTGATCACCGTGCCGCCGTACTTGCTCATCGCCTCGACGGCCTTGTCCGGGGTGACCTTCTCCACCATGAGGAACAGCGCCGAGGTACCCGGCTGGATCATGCCGCGCACCTGGTCCTGGAACGCCTTGTCCACGCCGGACTTGGAGACCTTGCCCATGAGCGCGCCCATCCCGGCGCCGACCGCCATCCCGAGGACCGGGACGAAGAACAGCAGGCCGAACAGCAGGCCCCAGAACATGCCCCAGGTGGCCCCGCCGCCGACCAGGTGGTGGCTGGTGTGGGTGTGGTACTTGCCCTCTTTGTCCCGCACGATCACCGCGATCGCGTCGGGCTGGATGATCAGGTCCTGGGCCAGCCGCTGGGCCTCGGCGGCGGCGTCGTCCGCGGTGGTCTCGTCGGGGTAGCCGATCGCGATCAGGTCAGCCATAGTTTTCTCTCTTTCGTCGCTCTGCCGACTAGGTCACCGGCAGTCCATCAATGAGCGCGCGGCCGCGCCCCACCCGCGACGGGTGAAACACCAGGACCGCCCGTGACCAGATCAAGTCATGAGATTCCGAACGAAGCGGGGTGCGTGCCTCCTGCCGGCTATCACGCCGCCGGGCTGGATCGCGCGCGACGGGACTGCGCCCCGTTCTGCCAGGCGGCCGCTCCGGCGGTCATCGCGGCCCTGGCCTGGGTCCACCTCAGCTTGGCGAGTTCGCTGGGCGGCACTTCCATCTCGTTGATCCACTGGCGGGTAGCCGACAGCAGGTGCCCGCCGCCTACGGCCAGGCCGGCCAGGGCGATCAACGTGCCGGCTCCCACCATCGCCGCGCTGGTGATCAGCGGGGCCGTCCTGAACTGCGGCCCGTTCCTCCGGTCTTCGCCATTGCCCATGTGACCCATCCCTTTCGTGCGACCTGATCCTTACTGTCGTCAGCCGGGCGCTCGCCGCGCATCATTCGCACCGGGTGATGCACCGTCTGCCTGGCGAAGTGATGGTGAAGAAGGGAATTCGGCCGAGGAGGAAGCGTGGCTCATTATCCGAATATCGCTGACCATGGGCTGATCGGTGACCTGCAGACGGCGGCGCTGGTGACCACGGATGGCGTCCTCGACTGGTTCTGCTGTCCCCGGTTCGACTCGCCCAGCGTGTTCGCGTCCCTGCTCGACGCCGAGCGCGGCGGTTTCTACCGGATCGCGCCGGACCGGGACGACTACGTGGCCAGGCAGCTGTACCTGCCCGACACCGCGGTCCTGATCACCCGGTTCATGACCCCCGACGGCGTCGGCGAGGTACACGACTTCATGCCGGTCATCGAGGGCCCGGCGACCGGACGGCACCGGCTGGTGCGGAACATCCGGGTGGTCCGGGGCGTCATGCGGTTCGCGATCGAGATCGAGCCGCGCTTTGACTACGGCCGCCAGCCGCACACGGTGGAGATCGCCGATCAGGGTGCGGTGTTCCGGTCCGACGGGCTGGAACTGACCGTGCACGGCATCGCCCCCGAGGGCTCCTCCGTCCGGGACCTGGGCATCACGGCGCAGCCCGACAGCAACGGCCTGCGGTGGACCCGGACGCTGCGCGAGGGCGAGTCCGGCGGGGTGGTGCTGGAGTCAATGGGCGGCGCGCCTCGGCTGGTCACGCCCGCGCAGGCGCAGCACCTGCAGGACGAGACCGAACGGTTCTGGCGGGCTTGGCTGCACCGTTCGAGCTACACCGGTCGCTGGCGGGAGATGGTCAGCCGCTCGGCCATCACGCTGAAGCTGATGACCTACGCGCCGACCGGCGCCCCGGTCGCGGCGCCGACCACCGGGCTGCCCGAGCAGGAAGGCGGAGAGCGCAACTGGGACTACCGCTACACCTGGATCAGGGACGGCTCGTTCTCCATCTACGCGCTGCTGGGCCTGGGTTACGTGGAGGAGGCCGCCGCGTTCGGCGCCTGGCTCAGGGACCGGGTGCAGGAGCAGGCCGGCAAGGGCTCCGGGCCGCTGAAGATCATGTACCGGGTGGACGGCACCTCGGACCTGGTCGAGGAGAGCCTGGATCACTTCGAGGGCTGGCGTGGCTCACGGCCGGTGCGGATCGGGAACGGCGCGGCCGACCAGCTCCAGCTCGACATCTACGGTGAGGCCGCCGGCGCCATATTCCTCGCCGACAGCCATGGCGTGCAGATCGCGCACCAGGGCTGGACGGCGGTGTCGGACATCATCGACTGGCTGTGCGAGCACTGGGACCAGCCCGACGAGGGCATCTGGGAGACCCGCGGCGGCCGGAAGAACTTCACCTACGGCCGCTTCCAGGCCTGGGTGGCGCTCGACCGTGCCATCCGGCTGGCGCAGCAGCGCGGCCGGCCGGCCGACATCGCCCGGTGGACCACCGAACGCGACGCGATCTACCGCCAGATCATGGAGCGTGGCTGGAACCCCAAGGTCGGCGCGTTCACCCAGCACTACGACACCGAGGTGCTGGACTCCTCGCTGCTGCTGATGCCGACGCAGGGCTTCATCGCCCCCCGCGACCCGATGTGGCTGTCCACGCTGGCGGCGATGGACCGCGAGCTGGTCTCCGACAGCCTGGTCTACCGCTACAACCCGAGCGCCTCGCCCGACGGTCTGCGAGGCAACGAGGGTACGTTCTCGTTGTGCACGTTCTGGTACGTCGACGCCCTCGCCCGGGCCGGCCGGCTCGACGACGCCAGGCTGACGTTCGAGAAGATGCACACCTACGCCAACCACCTGGGCCTGTACTCCGAGGAGATCGGCAGCACCGGTGAGCAGCTGGGCAACTTCCCGCAGGCGTTCAGCCACCTGTCGCTGATCAGCGCCGCGGTCAACCTCGACCGCCAGCTCGACCAGGCGGCCACCGCGACGTAACGGTCATGAGCCAATCCGACCTCAGTGCGAGCGAATTCCAGGCGCTCTACCGGCGGTTGAAGCGCTTGTCCAGATGGAGGCCGGACGACCGGCGGGGAACGCTCAATTACATATCGGAGAGCGATGTGGTCGCGGCGGCCAGCGACGTCTGGCGGGGCCGGACTGGCGGTCGTCAGCCAGTGCTTATAGCGCTGCCGGCCGGCCCGGCGAGGGTTGCTTCCACCGTGTTCACCGCGCGCCGGAGCATGAACCCGGCGATGATCTCGAAGAAGCCCATGACCGCGAACCAGATGCCGAGCAGGACGGCCAGGACGGTGACCGAGCTGACCGGGCTGGCCGTGACCACGATCCCGGCGATCACGCTCAGCGCCCCGAAGGCGATCCACCAGCCCCTGCCTTCCCGGCCGGCCCCGAGGATGCCCGCGATGAGCGCGGTCACGCCCTGCACGACCCAGCTGATGCCCACGTACAGGCCGATGAGCGCCGTGGTCAGATGCAGGTGGCGGATCAGCACGAGGCCGATGACGATCAGCAGCAGCCCGCTGATCCCGAGCCACACCCGGTGCGCTTCCCCGCGCCCGAATATCCGGACCAGGTCGAAGATCCCGGAACAGATCAGCAGGATGCCGAGCAGGACCGCAATGACGTTCAGCGACCCGGACGGGTGGAAGCTCACGATGAGCCCGAGGATCAGCGTTACGGCGCCGAGGACCACCGTCGCCTGCCACGACTGCGCCATGAGCAGGCCAGGCGCCAGCGGCGGGTCATAGTCGCCAGATTCCATGAGTGCGCTCCTGTCTTGAGCCAAGTTGCCAGCACCATCGCGCACTGACGCGCGGCCGTCATCACCCCGCGCGAATGACCCGCCCGGGCCCCGCCCGTCACCCGCCGAGCAGCCTGGACTTCGCCGCCTCGAATTCCGCCTCGCTCAGCGCCCCCTTGCCGCGCAGCCGGGCCAGGTCGTCCAGCTGGCTCGCCAGGTCATCGCGGGGCGCCGACGACGAGCCGAAGGTCGAATATTGCTCGGCGGCTCGCTCCGCGGCCTCGACCTCCCTCTCGGCCTCCCGGACCGCGGCCTCCGACTCCGCCACCGCCTCCTGAAGGCTCACGCCCGGACCGGACGTCGCCGGGAAGAGCGCCACGAGCGCGGCGCCGACCCGCCCAAGCCACGCGTCCTGGTGCGTCGGCAGTTCATGCTTGACGATAGTGACGTGGCCGGCGTCATCCCTGCTGATGACAGCTGCCTCGTAGCTGTCGAGCCGCCCGGACGTCAGGTACAAGTCGCGCACGGCGTAGTAGTCGGCTTCCGCCGCGCCCAGCGTGTCGTAGCTCGCGGCGAACACGATGAAGGTCTCCATGGCCACGCTGGTGATCCAATCAGCCGGATGCTAGCGGCGAGTCCTCCCTCACGGGTGATCTGACGTGACCCGCGGCCCTTTCCCGGTCTCATGCTGGAACAGGCGGAATGCTTCCTTCCCAGGCCAGGCCGGGTTAGAGTCAGAAGCGCGTTACATATCGCAGCTACGGCCTGGCGTGTCGAGCACCTGGGTGCGCTGAGGGGACCCACTTTTGTCCAACGCAGTGCGTGACTCGCGGCTGACGGTCCCGCAACTTCCGCCGCGGCACGTCTCTCGTCCCCGCCTGCTTGCCGAACTCGACCGGGCTGCGGCCTTCCCGCTGACCTTGCTCTCTGCCGGGCCCGGGGCAGGTAAGACCGTGCTGCTCACCGACTGGGTCCGCCGCGGCGACGCTCGAGTGGCATGGCTCAGCCCGGCGCCCGCGGACGCTGAGCCGCGGCGGTTCTGGCCCTTGCTCGAGTCCGCGCTGCGGGAAGCCCACGGCGCCGGGCGCGGTCCGTCGGCCGCCGCGCTGCCGGGGGTCGGGGTCGATCTGGTCCAGACTTTTCTCAGCCGGATGCCGCATCCGGGGCGGCTCGTCGTGATCGTCGATGACGCGCACGTGCTCGCCCATTCCGACGTCCTCGAAGGGCTGGACAGGCTGATACGCAGCGGGCACCCGGGGCTGCGTCTGATCCTGGCCGCGCGCAGCGATCCCATGCTCCCGCTGCACCGGTACCGGCTGGCGGGCCAGATACACGAGTTGCGTGCGTCGGACCTGGCGATGACCCCGGCCGAGATCACCGAAGTGCTCGCCATCCATGGCGTCACCCTGCCGGCGCGAGACTTCGACCTGTTCGTGGCGCGGACCGAGGGATGGGTGGCCGGCGTGCGGCTGTCAGCCATGCGGATGGAGGGCACCGAATGTCCCGCTGACTTCGTATCCGAACTGGCGCTAGATCCAGGCAGCATCGGCGAGTACCTGGTGAACGAGGTCCTCCACCGCCAGCCTGAACGGCAGCGCAAGCTGCTGATCGAGACCAGCTTTCTCGGGGAGGTGACGGGACCGCTGGCTGATGCGGTCACCGGCATGGCCGGATGCGGCGACATGCTCGCCGGCCTCGCGCGGGAGAACTCGTTCGTGATACCGCTCGATGCCGCCCGAGAGCGCTACCGTTACCACCAGCTGTTCGCGGAGATCCTGTACTACCTGCTGCGACGGAACATGCGCCAGGCCATGCGCGTCCTGCAAGAGCGCGCGGCGGCCTGGTTCGAGGCCAGTGGCGACCTCGGAAACGCCCTCTACTGGGCCGTGCGAGCCGGAAATCGGCACTATGTCGTCAAGCTCATGGCCCGGGGCGGGTTCGCGCACGCGTTCGTGCACCGGCAGGACCTGTCGGGTCTGGGTCTGCGGGATCTGCTGCCGCTGCGAAGGCCCGTGGCGGCCAGCGCCCTCCGGGCCGCGGAGTTCGCCGTCGCCAGTTCCGCGATCGAGGCGGTGTTCGCCGACGCCGATAAGGCGGCGCGGGAACTGGGCCGTGGCCCGTCCCTGAAATTGGATGAGGTCCTGACCGATCCAGACCTGCTCGTCACCTCCGACCTGGTGGAACTGGTCCTCGGGCAGAAGGCGTCCGATGCCCGCGCCGTCGATGCCGCCGCCCATCGCCTCCTCAGTCGGAGCGGTGACCTGTCGGTGCCCGCCATGCCGGGATTGCGAGCGGCCGTGCTGCTGGCGCAAGCGAGCACCCACCTGTGGCACGGCCGGCATGAGGATGTCGGCGCGCTCCTGGACGAGGCGCTCGCGGAGGCCCAGCGCGACGGAATGTCCGGCATCGAACTCGAGGTGCTCGGCATGATGGCGTTCGCCGACAGCTACTGGTCGCGGACCAATCGCGCGGCCGACGCGGCGCAACGAGCCAGCGCTCTGCAGAACCAGAAGGGCCTGGCCCTACCCCCGGCGTTGGAACTTGCCGCGGTACTGCGATCCCTGATAGCCGGTGAGCTCGACGGCTGGACCCGGCCCCTGCAACGGGTCCTGCTGCCCGACGTCGTCGGCTCAGATCCCGCCCTCGCCGTGGCTCTCGTCCTCGGGCAAGCCAACGCGATGCTGGCCCTGGGCCGGGTGGACGAGGCCCGGATCATGCTGCAGCAAACCGGCCGCCACGTCCCGCCGCTGATGGCCGTCCTGCGGGACATCATGCTGGCCGATCTGGAGACCTCGATGGGTCGGCCGCACGCGGCCCTGCGGCTGCTCCGGAATTACGTGGGCAGCGAATTCGCCATCCCGACCGCGATGCCGCGCGCGCGGGCTTACCTGGCGCTGAGCGATATACGCGGCGCGCAGGAATGCGTGCGCACCGTACTGGCCACGCCCAGCCCTCAGGCGGGCCGCTTCGTGCTTGTGGAAGCGTTTCTCTGCGATGCGCAGATCGCGCAGCTTAAAGGCGAGCCGGATCGCGCCCTGGAGATCCTCATGCGGGCCCTCGACGTCGCCCGTGGCGAGGTCGTACTGCCCTTCCTGCGGATGAAGGACACGTTCGCCGCATTGCTGGCCCGGCACCCCGCCATTTCCGGCGAGTGGCCGGTACCGCGCCCGCGCACCCCCGCAGAGGAGGTCCCGAAGCCGGCGATCTCCCGTGAGCTGTCGGCTCCGCTCACCCAGCGCGAACTGACGATCCTGCGTCTCCTGGCCACCAGCATGTCCACCTCAGAGATCGCCGACGAGCTATGCCTGTCGGTGAACACGGTCAAGTCGCACCTGGCCGCGATTTACCGCAAGCTTCCCGCCAGCCGTCGGCGCGAAGCAGTGCTGCGAGCCCGCCAGCTCGAGCTGATCTGAGCACCGGCGCCGGCGACATTACCTGCCCTCACCCGTCATGGGTGACCCCACGGCGCGCTCAGACGGCCAGGATCGCTGGTGATAGCTGACGTGAGGATCGGACGCCGTTGCACGATGACAGCCCAGCAGCCTATGTACGAGATCCGCGTCGCGGGCCAGTTCGACGAGGCCTGTGCCGCGGCGTTCGCCGGACTGGACGTGACGTCCCACGGCGGGGTCATGGTCATCACCGGCGAGTTCGATCAGGCCGCGCTGCACGGCCTGCTGGAGAGGATCCGGCTGCTCGGCCTCGACGTGATGGAGGCCCGTCGCGTCAGCGGCCCCCCGCGCCGCGCGGCGCAGTGAGGTGCGCAGGCTCATCACTGGCGGATGATCCCGCCGCGACGGATCGCTACCACGATGGCATGATGGCGACCCGATCCCCGAAGGAGGCCGCGGTGACCACCTACGAGATTAGGGTGATCGGCTCCCTCGGCCCGGCGGCGCGTGAGGCGTTCGCCGACATGGTAGTGGAGGTGGAGCCGACCATCACGGTCTTGTCCGGTGACCTTGACCAGGGCGGCCTGCACGCCCTGCTGGACCGCGTGCGTGCGCTGGGCCTGGAACTCGTCGGTGTCAAGCAGGCTCCGCCGCCGGCATGACGGCCGTCACGTGCTGGTTGCCCGCCTCAGCCTGTTCTGTCGGTCAGCCGGCTCAACTCCACGAGTTCCAGGCCGAGCGCCAGGATTCGGTTGAGCGCGCCGTACAGGGCCGCCTGGTCCAGAACGGCGGTGAGCACGGTATTGGTGCCGTTCGCTTCGACAGCGAAATCTGCGAACGCCTCGCGTCCGATCTGGCCCAGACCACCAGCGATGGTGATCCGGTAGCGGTGCGTACGCACGTCCCTCCCACGGACAAATGTGACCGGGACAAAGTGACAATAGTGACCCGGGCACCGGAACTATACCTGCCTGCGGTCATGCATCTGCACGTTTAGCGGTCACGTAGGTCCAAGCGTTACGTGCCCGTGGCTGAACGCCACCAAGCCCGCCGAACCGGTCGCTTCCGTCAGCGAGTGTTCCGCAGGACGCAGCGGAAGCCCAGGTGGGACGTGGAGGTGTCGATGGGCTGGGCCATCCGCGCGGCGGGGCGGTAGCGGCGGCAGTAGTTCGGCGCGCACAGGTGGGACCCGCCCTTCATGACCTTGCGGGGGATGCGCGCGGGATCGCGCCGGTCGACGCTCTGCTCGCGGGCGTCAACCGCGCGGCCGGCACCGCAGCAGGCGGGGACGTCGGCGGCGTGGCCGGCGTACCAGTCCGACGTCCACTCCCAGACGTTGCCGATCATGTCGTACAGGCCGTAGCCGTTGGCCGGGAACGCGCCGACCGGTGACGTCCTCTCGTAGCCGTCGTCTCGCGTGTTCCGCACCGGGAACTCGCCCTGCCACGTGTTGGCCATCCAGCGTCCGTCCGGGTTGAGTTCGTCGCCCCAGGCGAACTCGGCGCCGTCAATCCCGCCGCGCGCGGCCAGTTCCCATTCGGCTTCGGTCGGGATCTCCTTGCCCGCCCATCGGGCGTAGGCCAAGACGTCGGCCCAGGCCACATGCACGACCGGATGGTCCGGCAAGCTCCGGATTGAGCTGCCGGGACCCACCGGATGCCGCCAGTCCGCGCCGCGGACGGGCTTCCACCAGTTGTACGGATCGGCCAGGCCGACCCGTTCCCCGGGGGCCACGAACACGGTGGAGAACGGCACGAGCAGTTCCGGCCGGGCGCCCGGGTAATCCGCTGGGTCGGGCGCCCGCTCGGCCACGGTGACATATCCGGTCTTGCGGACGAACCGGCCGAACTCCCGGTTCGTCACCGGGCCGGCATCGATCCAGAATCCGCCGACCGTGACCTTGTGCGCCGGGGCCTCCTCCGGATAGTGCCGGTCCGAGCCCATCAGGAAGGTCGCGCCGGGAACCCGCGCCATGCCGTCCATCGCCGCCCCTAACGGTGTGCGGTCATCGCCGCCTCGAGCTTCTCCATCGCCTGGTCGATGGTGAAGCTGGCCGCCTTCTGCCGCTCCTCCGCATCGGCCTCCAGCCTCAGGAGTGAGTGTGCTGTCAACGCGGAGGAGTTGCCTCACCCGTTGCGGATGACCGCGACCTGCCGCTCCTTCGGGATACTGGCTAGCGTGAATCCGCGCGACCGGCTGCGGTCGGTAGGCAGGCGAATGTCCGACCCGGCTGAGGCACTGGCCCAGCAGGTCACCGAGCGCGTCGTCGACATCGTGCTCAGCGCGCTGGACATCAACGAGATCGCCGCCCTGGTCGACTTGAACGCGCTGCTCGGCCGCGTCGATATCGACGCGGTGATGAAAAAGGTCGACCTGAACGCCCTGCTGGGACGAGTGGACCTGAACGTCCTGCTGGATCAGGTGGACGTGAACGCGATCGTGGCCCGGGTGGACATCGAACCGCTCCTCGACCGCATCGACGTCAATGACCTGGTGCAGCGTATAGACACGGACGCTCTGGTCGAGCACACAGACCTCGGCGCGGTAATCGCCCGGTCGTCCGGTGGCATGGCGAGCGAGGCCCTCGACGCGATACGAAGCCAGGCGGTCGGGCTCGATCAATTCGTCGACCGCTGGGTGCAGCGCCTGCTCCGGCGCAAGCATCCCGCGCCGCCGGCGCCCGCGGCGCTGCTGATCGCGCCCGACCTGATAGCGCCCGACCTGATAGCGCCCGACCTGATAGCTGAGGCCGAGCAGTGACCGCCCGTCCGGCCCAGGTGAGCTACCAGGGGTACTACGCGGGCTCGGTCACCCGGTTCACCGCCTACGCCATCAACCTGGTCGTGAGCTCCGCCGTGTTCTCCCTCGCTCTCGCGGCCATCTCCTACGTCGCGCAGGTCGTGACCGGTCATTCGGTCCACTGGAACCGGTCCTCCATCGTCGTGGCCGTCATCTTTGTCTTGTGGGAGTTCGCATACTTCGGGTACTCGTGGGCGGTGAGCGGCCGGACCTTCGGCATGGCCGTGCTCGGTATCCGCGTCGTCCGGGTCGACGGATCCAACCTGGAGTCGCGGCAGGGCGTGGTGCGCGCCCTGGTGTTCCCGCTCAGCTTCCTGCTCTTTGGGCTGGGGTTCCTCGGCATCCTGGTGCAGCGGGAGCACCGCGCCCTGCACGACCTGATCGCCGGTACCGCGGTCGTCTACGCCTGGGACGCGCGGGCGGCCCGCCTCCGTTTCCTCGCCAGCCAGGCCGAACTCGTCCCGGGCGGCAGCGGGTCGGCGACACCGCCGAACGGGTTATCCGAGAAGCTGGACCTTGCCCTCGGAGCCGAAATGACTGGAAGGCCGGTCGGCTAGCGGGCTACACTCCCGCCATGGCCCACATGTGCCTGCTCCTTACGACGCCGCACTGACGCGACCGGTCAGTGCGGCAGCCCCTCACGCGTGAGGGGCTTTTTCATGTCCCAGGGCACGATGTACGAGGAGGGCCAGATGGACGGGTTCCGGTACGACGCGCGGATGGCGAACGAGATCGAACTGCGCTGGCAGGATCGCTGGGAACGCGAGGGCACGTTCCAGTCTCCGAATCCGCCCGCCGCGGACGGCCTCGCCACCAACGGACAGAGTGCCGCGCTCTCGGCCGGCTTCGCGCGCGTGTCCGGGCAGCCCAAGTTCTACCTGCTCGACTTCTTCCCGTACCCCAGCGGCATCGGGCTGCACGTGGGCCACCTGGTGGGCTACATCGGCACCGACGTATACGGGCGCTACCTGCGGATGACCGGTCATCATGTGCTGCATCCCTTCGGTTTCGACACGTTCGGGCTGCCCGCCGAGCAGTACGCCATCGACACCGGCCAGCATCCGGCCGTCACCGTCCAGCAGAACGCGGCCGTGATACGCCGCCAGCTGCGCCGGCTGGGACTGGGTCACGACCGCAGGCGGGAGATCCTGACCAGCGACCCTTCCTATTACCGCTGGACCCAGTGGATCTTCCTGCGGATATTCAACAGCTGGTACGACCAGGCCGCCAGGCCGCGCGGCCGCGCCCGGCCGGTCAGCGACCTGATCGCCGAGTTCGCCACCGGGCGGCGCGCGACCCCGGACGGCCGGGCCTGGGCGGACCTGTCGGCGGGGGAGCAGCGGGACGTCATCGACGGTCACCGGCTCGCCTACCTGGCCGAGGAGATCGTCAACTGGTGCCCGGGGCTGGGCACCGTTCTGGCCGACGAGGAGGTGACCGACGAGGGCCGCAGCGCCGTGGGCAACTACCCGGTCTACCGCAGGCCGCTGCGGCAGTGGATGCTGCGCATCACCGCGTTCGCCGAGCGACTGCGCGCCGACCTGGACGGCGTGGACTGGCCGGAGAACATCAAGCGCCTGCAGCGGAACTGGATCGGCCCGAGCGGGGGCCCGTACCGCCTGCGGGACTGGCTGTTCTCCCGGCAGCGGTACTGGGGCGAGCCGTTCCCCATCGTCTACGACGAGACGGGCCGCCCGGTCGCGCTGCCCGAGCAGATGCTGCCCGTGACGCTGCCGGAGATGACCGACTTCCGGCCGGTGCCCCAGGACGAGGCCAGCGACCCGGTGCCCGCGCTGGCCCGGGTCCCCGGCTGGACCGAGGTCACGCTGGACCTGGGCGAGGGCCCGAGGCGCTACCGGCGCGAGCTCAACGTCATGCCGCAGTGGGCCGGCTCCAGCTGGTACTACCTGCGCTACCTGGACCCGTTCGACGAGAAGGCCCCCGTCGATCCGGGCATCGAGCGTTACTGGATGCGGCCGCAAGGCGTGGACCTGTACGTCGGCGGCGTCGAGCATGCCGTGCTGCACCTGCTGTACGCCAGGTTCTGGCACAAGGTGCTCTACGATCACGGCGTTACGGACACGCCGGAGCCGTTCGGCAGGCTGTTCAACCAGGGATACATCCTGGCCGACGCGTTCACCGATTCCCGCGGCCAGTACGTGCCCGCCGCGGACGTGACGCGGGCGGCGGACGGCTGGGAGTACCACGGGCAGCCGGTCACCCGCCGCGCCGGGAAGATGGGCAAGAGCCTGAAGAACGGTGTCAGCCCGGATGACATGTACGACTCCTACGGCGCCGACACGCTGCGCCTGTACGAGATGGCGATGGGCCCGCTGGACGCCGACCGCCCCTGGCGCACCGACGACATCATCGGCATGCACCGTTTCCTGCAGCGCCTGTGGCGCCTGATCGTCGACGAAGCCACCGGCGAGACGCTGCTGCCCGAGCCCGAGCCCGAGCCGGACCAGCCGCCGGACGAGACCTCCGCCAACCCGCGGACCTCGCCCGACGCCGACCCCCTGGACCCAGCCACCGCCCGGCTGCTGCACCAGACGATCGCCACGGTCCGGGCGGATTTCGCCGCCCTGCGCTTCAACACGGCCATCGCGCGGATCATCGAGCTGACCGCGCACGCCGCCCGGCTGCCCCGCGTGCCGCGCGCCCTGGCCGAACCGCTGGTGCTCATGGTGGCCCCGCTCGCCCCGCACATCGCCGAGGAACTGTGGCAGCGGCTGGGCCACCCGGCCTCCCTGGCCTACGAGCCGTTCCCGCAGCCCGACCCCGCGCTGGCCGCCGAGACCACGGTCACGCTGCCTGTCCAGGTCAACGGCAAGGTCCGGTTCACCATCGAGGCGCCAGCCGCGGCCGGCGAGGCCGAGATCACCGACCTGCTGGCCCGCCACCCCGGCTATCCCCGCGACGACGTCGCGCGCCTGATCATCGTCCCCGGCAAGATCGTCAACGTCGTCCTGCGCTGAGGCTCGTGATGCAGGAGCCCCGCAGCCCGAGCCTCCAGGCCCCGCAGCCCGAGCGCCTACAACCCCTCGCGCCCGGACGGGCTGTCCCAGTCGGCGTGCACCGGCTCGACCTCGATCCGCCACGGCGCGTCGTTGACGAAGCTCGGCCTCGGGCCGGCGCACTCGCCCGGCTTCGAGGCTACCGCCGTCGGCGATCGCCGTCCCGGAGTATGGCCCGGGCCCGGGCCCGAGCGCGCGGCCGCCCGTAGGCGGCTCAGCCGGGCCGCGGATAAGGTCAGTTGCGTGTGCACCGTCGTGATCAGCCTCGCGCCAGCGGACCCGATGCCGTTGCTGCTGATGGGCTTCCGTGATGAGTTCACCGGCCGCCCGTGGCAGCCGCCGGCCCGGCACTGGCCCGGATCGCCGCTGATCGGCGGGCGTGACGAGCAGGCGGGCGGCACCTGGCTCGCGGTGCACCCCGCCGTCCCGCGGGTCAGCTGCATCCTGAACGCCCGGGGTCAGGAAGCCCCGGCCGACCGCCGCAGGTCCCGCGGCGAGCTCCCGCTCCGCGCCGCCGACCAGGGCCACGAAGCCCTGCGAGAACTGCACAAGGAACCGGCCGCGCTGGCCAGCTACGACCCGTTCTTCCTGGTCTGCGCCGACCTGTCGTCCGCGCTGCTGCTGAGCTGGGACGGCAGGAACGCCGACCTGGAGGACCTGCAGCCGGCCACCCACCTGCTCACCAACGCCGGCCACCTGTACCCGCGGACCGCCGCGCAAAAGCCCGCCGCGCAAAAGGCCGCCGCGCAAAAGGCCGCCGGGCAGGAGACCGCCGCGCAAACGCCACCCGAGGGCATGCCCGACCCCTGGGCCAAGGCGGCCCGCTTCGGCCCGAAGTTCGCCGCGCACCGCCCCTCCGGCGACCCCGCCGCCACCATCGAGGACGCCTGGGGCGACTGGCTCACCCTCGGCCGCGGCGACGGCCTGACCGACGCCGACGCGGCGGCGATCGTCGTCCGCCGGGAACTTCCCGACGGCCGGGTGTGGGGTACCACCTCGGTCAGCCTGGTCGCCCTCGGCCCCGGCCGCCTCCGCTACGACTTCCAGCCCGTCCCGGCCGACCCCGCGACCTGGTACACCGTAAACACCGGGTGACAAAGCATCAGAAGAACTCGAAGTACTCCCGCATCTCCCAGTCGCTGACGTCCGAGCCGGGCAGGCCCCCGTAGCCCGCCGCCGCGGCCGCCGCGAGCGCGTCCTCGTACCGGCGGATCTCGGCGCGTTTCATCATCACCAGGTAATCGACCAGCGTGGCCCCGAACGCCGATCGGTAGAACCCGTCGGCGTCCAGCGCCGCCACCGCCTCGGCCAGCGACATCGGCAGCATCGGCGCCTCGGCGGCGTACGGGTCGGCCGACACCGGGGGAGGCGGCTCCAGGCCGCGCAGGATCCCGTCGAGCCCGGCCGCGACGTTGGCCGCCAGGTACAGGTACGGGTTCGCGGCCGGCTCGCCGAGCCGCATCTCCACGTGGCTGCTGGCGTCTCCCGGCGAGCCCTGCACCCGGACCAGCGCGCCGCGATTCTCCACCGCCCAGCTCACCCGGTCCGGGGCGAACGAGTAGGGCCGGAACCGCTTGTACCCGTTGACGGTCGGCGCCGCGAACACCGCCATCGGCGCCGTGTGCGCGAGCAGCCCGGCCACGTACGTCCGGCCGACGTCGGACAGCACCTCGGACTGCGAGGCGAACGCGTTCGAGCCATCGGCTCGCGAAATCAGCGACTGGTGCAGGTGCCAGCCGGAGGAGAAGAAGTTCGGCAGCGCGGGCCGGCACATGAACGTGGCCAGCAGCCCCCGCCGCTGGCAGACCTGCTTGACCGCCGAGCGGAACAGCACGGCGGCATCAGCGGCCGCCAAGCCGACCAAAGGAGAGAAGCTGAACTCGAGCTGCCCGGGCCCCCACTCGTCCTCCATCGACCGCGGCAGCAGGCCGACCCCGTCCAGCGCGTCGCGGACCGCCTCCAAGACCGGACCCATGCTGTCCAGCCGCACCTCGGACAGGTACTGGTAGCCCCGCTCGAACACGCTGACCGGCGGCGGGGGCGGGGTGAACCCGGCGTTCTCCGGCAGCAGCACCTCCGGAGACCGGACCACGATGTAGAACTCGACCTCGATCCCGGCCAGAAGGTCGTACCCAGCGTCGGCCAGCCCGCCGAGCACCCTGCGGAGCAGGCCGCGCCCGTCCAGCGGCATGGGCTGCCCGTTGCCGAAGTACACGTCGCACAGCATCCAGCCGGTGCTGTCCGCCCACGGCAGCACGCGGAACGTGGCCGGGTCCGGCACCAGCACCACGTCGGGGAACCCGGTGAACTCCTCGATGCCGAAGCCGCCGCCTTGAGCGAAGGCGGGCACGAACACCTGGTTGCCGGTGTCCAGGCTGTAGATGGCGCCGGAGAAGTCGAGCCCGTCCGACATCGCCGCGATCGCCGCCTCGGCCGCCAGCATCTTGCCCCGCGGCACGCCGTGCTGGTCCACCACGACCAGCCGGACCGTCCGCAGTCCCATCGACCGGATCGCGGCCGTGATCTCCTCGACCTTGGCGTCCCGTTCGGCCCCGCCCAGGCCGTAACGGAACACGAACCCCGGCTGCCCGACACCAGAAAGATCAGCGCTCACAAGGGTTAATCATGCCGCCTGTGTTCACGGCAGGCGCGGCGGCAGGCCCAGCTCGGCGAAGATCCGCTCGGGGTTCAGGAAGAACGTCAGCCGGCTGAACCGCCCGCCCGTCGCCTCGTGCACCAGCAGCGCCCAGGGCGCACGCCCCCCGGCCGGGTCCGGCTTGTACTGGCCCCACGCCTGCACGCCGTTGACCTGGCCCGCGGGCACCAGGATCGAGTCCCGGCACAGGCTCGGCCCCGGCTGGACCATCCAGCGGCACACGTTCTCCGCACCCTTGAGCCACATGGTGTACGGCGGCATGGTCATCACCGCGTCCGCGTGCAGCAGCGTCACCAGCTGGTCCAGGTCGTAACGCTGGAACGCGTCCACGTACCTGGCCAGCAGGTCGGCCTGCTCCGCCTCGACCGCGACGGGACGCTGGTCCTCCGGCAGCGCGGCCAGCGTGGCCCGGGCCCGCTGCAGCGCGCTGTTGACCGCGGGCACGCTGGTGCCGAGCGTGCTGGCCGCCTCGGCCGCGGGCATCCGCAGCACCTCGCACAGGATCAGCGTGGCCCGCTGCCTGGCCGGCAGGTGCTGCAGCGCGGTGACGAACGCCAGCCTGATCGTGTCCCTGGCCACCGCGATGTCGGCCGGGTCGCCATGCTCGGGCACCACCCGCGAGTCCGCGATCGGCGACAGCCAGGCCTCGTCCGGGCGCCACTCGCCGAACAGCGCCTCGACCGGCGGCGAGGCGGGCCCGAGATCCATCGGAAGCGCCCGGCGCTGCCTGCCGCGCAGCATGTCCAGGCAGATGTTGGTCGCGATCCGGTACAGCCAGGACCGCACGCTCGACCGTCCCTCGAACCCGTCGGCCGCCCGCCAGGCCCGCAGCATGGTCTCCTGCACGGCGTCGTCGGCCTCGAACCCCGAGCCCAGCATCCGGTAGCAGTACCCGGTCAGCTCGCGCCGGTATTCCTCGAGCTTGTCCGGGCTAACCTCGGCCGATGCGGTAATCGGCATACTTGCGACCCTACGTCAGCCCACCGACATTTCCAGCTGGATCAAGGCGGGCTCCATCCCGTACCGGCTCATCAGCTCCCGAGATCGTGCTCGGCATCGACGATCTTTCGTCTTTCTTGCTGTTGTCGCGCGCCGCTTGCCGGCGGAACAGCGCAAACGGGCGCGACAGATCGGGCTGTTGTTAGCGCTCCTCACGCGTCTCGCACTACTGGCCGCGATCGTCTGGGTCATCCGCTTGACCCGGCCGCTGTTCTTCTTGTTCGGTCATGCGGTTTCGTTGCGCGATGTTGTGCTGATCGCGGGCGGGCTGTTTCTGCTCTACAGAGCGCGCGAATTCATCGCGCCGTCGAAGGTGGTGAGCAGACTGGAGCCGCGCGGGGCGGCGCTGGGCCGGCTTTGCCGCCACCGTGTCGCAGATCATGCTGATGAACGTCGTGTTCTCGCTCGACAGCGTGATCACCGCGATCGGCATGGCCAGCCGGCTGTGGGTCATGGCAGCGGCAATCGTGATCGCGGTTGCGATCATGCTTGCGGGTTGCGCGCTTGCCGATTTTGTCGAGCGCCACCCGACCGTTAAAATGCTGGCGCTCAGCTTTCTGATGTTGATCGGCATGACGTTGATCGCCGACGGCGCCGGTTCGCCAAGGGCTATATCTACGCAGCGATCGGATTTTCGATCGTCGTCGAAGGCTTAAACCAATGGGCGGCGCGCCGCCGCGAAACATCGGACGGCGGCCCCGGCCCGCGCGCTACCCCATTTACATTTAGAGGGTCGCACGCCGATCGCGAGAGGCGGTCGAACTCGTCACCAGCAGCACGTCGCGGGCCTCGAGCGTGGTCGCGCGCGCGGCACCGAGGAGACGCGCCCGGTAGGTCCTGATTCCGCTCGCCACTTCGCGGTACCCATAGTCTGCCCCGGCGTGACAACTATGGGTCACCGCCGCGCCTCAGCCTCCTGGCCAGGGGCGCTTGCCCGCCGGCAGGCAAACCTCAGAGCGCAGGCCTCCCTCGGGCCGGTTCAGCAAATAAAATTCGCCCCCCTCGCGCTCGATCGCCTGCCGGGCGATCGTCAGGCCGAGACCAACCCCGCCGGTGCCGCGGTTGCGCGAGGTTTCCAGCCGACGGAATGGCTCGAACACACTGGGGATGTCGGTGTCCGGAATTCCGGACCCTTCATCGTCGATGGTGATCCTAACACCCTGCGGTGTCTGATCGAGGGCAACTCGGGCGCAGCCGCCGTAACTGATGGCATTGTCGATCAGATTGGCCAAGGCTCGTTTGATGTTCAATGGCCGGAGCCGCAGGACCGCGTGAGCGCAGCCGCAAGCATCGCCTTCTTGCCGCCATCGACGGCGGCATCGACGAGGGTCGCCAGCATCGCGGCGACATCCGTCGGCCGCGGCTGCTCGATATCTTCGTCACCCCGCAGATAGGCGAGCGTGGCGTCGATCATCGCCTCCATCTCGGCAAGATCGCGCTCGCAATCTGCTCGCAAAGCACGATCAGCAAGAAATCCAAAGCGCAGCCGCAACCTCGCGAGAGGCGTCCGCAAATCGTGCGAGACAGCGGCGAGCGCCTTCGTCCCGATCGGAGATCAAATGGTCGATGCGGCGCTGCATGGTATTGAATGCGTGCTCGACCTGGACGATCTCCGCCGGCCCACGCTCTGGCAGAATGACCGGTCGACCGCGCCCATAACGATCGGCCGCCTCCGCAAGGCGGCGGAGCGGGGCGTTAATGTTATATAACAGCAATATCGCGATAATAATGATGCTAACAAAGATGAAGGAGACATCAAAAAGCACGCTCGGCGTAGTGGGAATGGCGGTCGGGATGACGGCGGCTGGAGAAAGATGACATAGGAATGATCGGCCAATGCCGCTGCGCCAAGCAGTGCTCGTGGACCGGATAGTGCATGATCATCCCAGAGGAGGCGGACTTCGCGGCCGGCGAGTTCGGTGGTGTGTCCAAACATGCGGCGGATCCTGGACAGGTTGAGGTCGCCGCTGCTGGCGTCATCCACCAGCGGGGTCGGGCTAAAGATGACGCGAAAGCTCGACGAAGAGAGCGCGTGCGCGGTGGCGGCGCGGTCGCCGGGCGGCAGCTCCTCAAGGGTGCTGATCGCCGTGTCCAGCCGATCGGCGATCTGCAAGATACGGCCGCGGTCGGCGGCCTCCAGAGCCAGCAGACCGTACGCCAGAATGCCACCCAGGTACACCAGCAGGGCGGTGGCGAGCAGCAGCAGAAAGAACCTACCAGCAACTTAGCGGCCAGAGCCGGCGCAGGCTCACGATCGGCTGACTTCGGGTACGAACATATATCCGGCGCTGCGTACCGTCTTGATCATCGGCGGATCTGGGGGCCCGGTTTCGATTTTCCGGCGGAGCCGGCTGACCAGAACATCGATCGCGCGGTCGGACACTCCTCCGAGGCGATTACGCGCCAGCTCCAGCAGTTGATCCCGCCCCAGTACACGTTGAGGGTGTTCCAAAAACGCCAGGAGGGTATCGTATTCGGCGGCAGACAGATCTACCGCCGAACCATCGGGAGCGGTCAGCTCGCGGCGCGCGAGGTCGAGTACCCGACCGGCAAAATGCAGGTGTCGACCGCCCGGCACCGTGCGGTCGGCGGCAATCAAGGGGGAGCGGCGCAGGATGGCCCGTATGCGCGCCACCAGTTCCGGCCCGCTGAACGGTTTCATCAGGTAATCATCGGCGCCGAGTTCAAGGCCAAGCACACGGTCGGTCTCTGCGCCGCGCGCCGTCACGATGATGATCGGAACGTTGCTACGCCCT